>NZ_JBHNYL010000006.1:0-217276 GCF_054960735.1 Pseudoalteromonas sp. RWi3 | reverse complement strand
ATCTGTACGAGTGCCCACACAGATGATTGCTTTATATTGTTAAAGAACGTTGCGACATTGTCGCTAGGGATGCGTATAATACATCCTTAACTTCTCGAGTCAACACTTAATTTTAAATTTTCTTTTAAGAAGATTTAAAACCGAAGTTTTATTTAACTCTGTGATTAGCTCATGCCCCGCTATGCGTTGCGCTCTGCCGTCTCAGTGGGGTCGCATTATAGGGAGATCCAAAAACAGATCAACCCTTTTTTGCGATCTTTTTGAAAAAAAGGATTGTTTGAACATTTTTAAAACAAAGTGCGGTATTTTACTACAAAAAAAGGCTCTAACGAGCCTTTTTTATCTAACTAAAAATTTCCACCCTGCTTTTGCTTGTTGTTTAGACTCAAGCTGGAGCTCACTTGCCATTAGCGGATGCGCTTTTAACCAGTCTTCTTCAAAAGAGAGGATTAACACCTCATTATCAGCAGTTAAACTTAATTTAGGTAAGACATCGTCTTGCCGACGCATTGAGAGAATTACTGCAATTCTAATAAGCCTTGTTATGTATTGTGCTAATTGCTGATGACATCCTAAATATTTAAATGCATCTTTTTGCAAGTCAGAACGATGCGCATTGGTAGCTGCAACTATAATTTTACGCTCTGATTGAGAGAAGCCTGGCATATCGGTGTTTTCTAAAATATAAGCAGTGTGTTTTTGGTATTGCTTATATTCAATTAGCAAACCGATTTCATGCAGCTGAGCAATGGCTTTTAATAGCGCCCATCCACCTTGCTCTAACACTGGCCATTGTTCACTGACCTGCTGCGCTAAATAATTGCTCAACTCAGCAACACGATTCGATTGCTTTTGATCAACATGATAACGACTCATAAATGCATCTACTGTGCGCTTGCGAATATCATGATTATGAAACTCAGGGATCATGCTATATAAAACACCTTCGCGGAGCGCTCCACCTGCTAGTCCCATTTTTTCAATTTCAAGGGACTCAAATAAGGCGATTAAAATAGCAAGGCCTGAAACAAAAACTAACCTTCTTTCTTCACTCAAACCTGGTAAATCAAGCTCAGCAATTGTGTTAAAGGCCGTTGACTGCTTTTTAATTTCAAGTAATTTGTCGAGACTTAATGTTTCATCCAGTGATTGAGCAACCATGATTTCTTGAATTGCTTGAACTGTACCCGATGCACCAGAGGCTATTTCCCAGCCTGCTGCTTTATAACTAGAAGCAATTTCAGCAATAACTTCTTTTGCTGCTGTAATTGCGTTATTGAAATTTGCATCGCTTAGTTTGCAATCTTTAAAATAACGTTCAAGGTATGTCACGCAGCCCATGTTAAGACTTTTATAATGCAGTGCATCAAATCCTTTGCCAATAACTACCTCGGTACTGGCTCCACCTATATCAATTACTAACTGGCGTCCAGAGCAAGAGGAGGTATGCGCGACACCTTTATAAATTGTACGGGCTTCTAGTTCGCCACTGATTACATTAATTTTGTGAGCAAGAATTTGCTCTGCTTTTTCTTTGAATTCATCAGCGTTGGTTGCTAGCCTCAAGGTAGCAGTTGCAACAATAGTTATGTTAGCTTTGGGAATATCTTGAAGACGCTCGGCAAAAAGAGCCAAGCACTCCCAGCCTCGTTGCATAGCTTCAGCGCTTAACAAATTATCCTCGTCAAGCCCTGCCGCTAATCTGACTTTTCGTTTAACTCGACCTATAGTTTGCAGGCCACCAGCAATTGATTTAGCAATCAGCATATGAAAGCTGTTTGACCCTAAATCAATTACTGCATAAACATTTTTTTGCGGTTTAAGTTGCCCCACCGTTCAAAAACCTCTAGTTACTACTACGACTCTACTTCGGTCGTAAATTACGACCGTGCTTTTTGGTAACTATTGTTTGGTCTACGTCCGCCGTTATTACTACGATTACGAGGGCCTGTCGAATAGTTGCGCTTTCTTTGAATAGTAGGCTTTGTTAAATCATCAAGCAATGCACTTTTATCATAATGTGATAAAGGAATGCTATGTTCTATATATTCTTCGATTTCATGCAGATTATATGCGTATTGCTCACACGCAAAACTAATTGCTTTGCCTGATGCACCAGCACGACCAGTACGACCGATACGGTGAACATAATCTTCACAATCATCCGGTAAATCAAAGTTAAATACATGACTCACTTCAGGGATGTGTAAACCACGTGCAGCAACATCTGTTGCAACTAGGAAATCAAGGTCACCCTTAGTAAATTGAGCTAAAATTGATTGGCGCTTTTTCTGATTGACGTCACCAGTCAACATGCCAACACGATGCCCATCTTCTTTAAGCCATGCGTACACTGTTTCACAGCTGTGTTTGGTATTTGCAAAAACAATCGCTTTATCTGGCCATTCTTCTTCAACTAAAGTAAGTAATAACTTAATCTTGTCTTCTTGAGATGGTTGGAATAGCTCTTCAGTAATTCGCTTACCTGTTTTTACATCTGGTTCAACTTGTACATGCTCAGGATTAGTCATGTGTTCAAATGCTAACTCTTGCACACGGTATGATAACGTCGCAGAGAAAAGTAAGTTTAATCGCTCAGAAGTATCAGGCATACGACGGAACATATATCGAATATCTTTTATGAAACCTAAATCAAACATGCGATCGGCTTCATCAAGCACTACAACTTCAATTTCATTTAAGGTGTAGCAGCCTTGCTTGTATAAATCGATAAGGCGACCAGTGGTACCAATTAAAATATCTACGCCTTTTTCTAACTGCGCACGTTGTTTTTCATAATCTTCGCCACCATATACTAAACCTAAGTTAAGATTACAGTGTGGCGCTAAAATTTTAGCATCTTTATGGATCTGAATCGCAAGCTCCCGAGTCGGGGCCATGATCAGGGCTCTTGGATGTTTACTAGGTGCTTTGCTAGATTGTAATAACCGATGGCATGTAGCTGTTAAAAAAGCTAATGTTTTACCTGTACCTGTTTGTGCTTGACCCGCAATATCGCGGCCATCACATATAAAAGGTAGGCATTTTGCTTGAATGGGTGTGCAATATTCAAACCCATTCTCGGTTAAACCGGTAACCACTTCCGGTGCGATAGCAAAGTCTGAAAACTTTTTATCGGTCAAATGTGTCTTAGTCATAGCGTTTAAGCATAACGTTTAAACTTGCAATAAGAAACAAGAGTGTTTAAATACGCATTAAATAATTCGCCTAACTTATCGGAGAGCGCAATGAGCGAGAAAATTATTCAATTAACTGACGATGGCTTTGAAGCTGACGTATTACAATCAGACAAGCCTGTATTAGTTGATTTTTGGGCAGAATGGTGCGGACCTTGTAAAATGATCGCCCCTATTCTAAATGAAGTAGCTGACGAGTTTGATGGTCGTGTTGTTATCGGTAAATTAAACATCGACCAAAACGCGGGGACGCCACCAAAGTTTGGTATTCGTGGTATTCCGACACTACTTCTTTTTAAAGATGGTCAAGTTGCAGCAACTAAAGTTGGTGCGCTTTCTAAAACACAACTTGTTGAGTTTTTAGAAAACAACATCTAATACCCATTAAAAAAGGGCAATACGCCCTTTTTTTACGTTTATTTTGTATAAAGACTGGACGCTGAGCCAGTGAACTGCTAATTTATAAAGCCAACTAATCCTTAGTTTACCAACGAACCTCTCTCACTAATCAATATCGATTATATGAGTATGATAACTGTAATAAAGAACCCACCAATATGCATTTACGCGAATTAAAAGACAAGTCTATAAAAGAACTTGTAGCCTTAGCTGAGTCCATGGGGCTCGAAAACGTAGCCCGCTTAAGAAAGCAAGATATTATCTTTGCTATCCTTAAGGCCCACGCCAAAAGTGGAGAAAATATTTTTGGCGGTGGCGTATTAGAAATCCTTCAGGATGGTTTTGGTTTCTTAAGATCTTCAGAAGCGTCTTACCTAGCCGGCCCTGATGACATTTATGTATCACCTAGCCAAATTCGTCGTTTTAGCATGCGTACTGGTGATTCTATAATGGGTCTTATTCGACCGCCGAAAGACGGTGAACGTTACTTCGCCTTACTAAAAGTAAACGAAGTAAACTTTGATAGACCAGAAAACTCCCGTACTAAAATTCTTTTTGAAAACCTAACTCCACTTCATGCTAACGAACGGTTACGTATGGAACGTGGTAACGGTAGTACCGAAGACATTACTGCACGAGTCCTTGATTTAGCATCACCTATTGGCCGCGGCCAACGTGGATTGTTAGTAGCACCGCCGAAAGCGGGTAAAACCATGCTACTGCAAAACATTGCTCAATCAATCACCCATAACCACCCTGACGCAACATTGATGGTTTTACTTATCGATGAGCGCCCGGAAGAAGTTACTGAGATGCAACGCCTAGTAAAAGGTGAAGTTATCGCATCAACATTTGATGAACCAGCAAGTCGTCACGTACAAGTAGCTGAAATGGTGATTGAAAAAGCAAAGCGTTTAGTTGAACACAAAAAAGATGTCATCATCTTATTAGATTCAATCACTCGTCTAGCACGTGCTTATAACACAGTTATTCCTTCATCAGGTAAAGTACTTACTGGTGGTGTTGATGCCAACGCGTTACACAAACCAAAGCGCTTTTTTGGTGCGGCACGTAATGTTGAAGAAGGTGGAAGCTTAACTATTATCGCAACAGCACTTATCGATACAGGCTCTAAGATGGATGAAGTTATCTACGAAGAGTTTAAAGGTACCGGTAATATGGAATTACACCTAAACCGTAAGATTGCTGAAAAACGTGTATTCCCTGCGATTGACTTTAATCGTTCAGGTACTCGTCGCGAAGAACTGCTAACAAAACCTGATGAGCTACAGAAAATGTGGATCTTGCGTAAGATTGTTCATGAAATGTCAGAAATTGACGCAATGGAATTCTTAATTGATAAGCTATCAATGAGCAAAACGAATGATGAGTTTTTTGACTCTATGAGACGTCAGTAGACATAAGTATACTTTTGAAAAGCTCGCTTAATGGCGAGCTTTTTTGTTTTTATCAACCTACTATACCTTCTCTATTTATCCTCCACTCAAAGCAGAGTGAATATCCCACAATATCTTGAAATTCATGAATGTAGTGAAACATTTTTTGTCGTTCAGCCTTTTTTAACTATACTTATTTAAAACCAACTCTAAATATTCGAAGAGTTAGTTGGTCGATAGTTTTTTTACAAAGGAAAATTAGAATGACAGTTACCCAAAGCTTCATGGCCCTTCAGTGCTTTTTAATTATCAGTATTGGCCTCACTTGTTATTCATTTAACTTGTCCTCTGTTGCTATTATGGCTCTATATTTAACTGTACTGTTACCTGTGTATTTCTTTTATTTACTTACTAAACGAAGATTAGCGCTTCCAGATAGGTATCTAAAATCATTAATGGAGAACTTAGTTAGTAAAGACGGTATTAACTTTACTTTTCGATTTGACGAAAGTGACCCTTCAATACCATCCTCTTGCTTAGCACTCAACGCTAGCTTAACAACGATTGAGCACCTTTTTGAAGAGCTACAAATTTCATCTAATAGATTAAGACCTATGGCTGATGAACTAAGAGATACCTATGCATCAATGACCCAAAAAGCCACAATTCAATATTCACATGGTCAAGATCTTGCCCAAACGATTCAGAAAATGCTTAACACCTCGAGTGAGCTTGGGGTTAACGTAAAAACAATTTATACCTCAGTTGCGAATGCAACAGAGTCAGTAAAAAAAACGCGTATTGATTCAGATAAGAGCAAAGCAAGCTTACTCACATTAGCAAGTAATATCGAACAAACCAGTGAACATATAAAACAGCTAAAGCAAGACAGTGATAATATTGGGTCGGTTATTGAGGTCATTAATGCTATTGCAGAGCAAACTAACCTACTCGCATTAAATGCAGCAATTGAAGCTGCTAGAGCTGGTGAACAAGGCCGGGGGTTTGCTGTTGTTGCTGATGAGGTACGAAACTTAGCGTCACGCACGAGTAAATCGACACAAGAAGTGAGCGCCATGGTCAGTAAAATCCAACATAGCACTGACTTAGCTCATACGTTAATGAATACAGCACTAGATGAAGCACAACAGACGGTATCTCTCACTAAAACCTCAAGTAGTGAAATTACAGCCATTGAAACTGCTGTGCTTGAGATTAGCGAAATGTCAAACTCTATTAATCAGCAGGTGAGCAATCAGAAACAATTTTCGGATGAGTCACAAGAAAGTATCAATTCGTTAGTCGAGCTGAACTCTGACGCACTTTCAAGTTCTAAAATACAAGCTGTTTCTAGTAACGACTTACATTTACTCGCCACCAGCCTAGAAGAGAAATTTAGTTTTTTCCTTGTTAGTAATTATGCACCTGATACACAACCGAGAAAGCGCACTCACAAAGAAGAAACTATTACTGAAACAGCAGAAGAAAGTGAGATAGAGCTATTTTGACGAGTGCGATTCTAATGCATTAATTAGCTCAGACGTTAATAGAGCTATTTTATCGAACTCGCACGGAGCACTTTTCTTCAATAATGCTTTGTCTAAATTTAAAGCTGGTTGAATAACCCCCTGAACAGCAAACATTTGGGCTGCACCAAGAATACGATGACTGTCTTGCTGTAGCGCCTGATAATCACGTTGCTCAAGATGAGTATTTAGTGACTCTGCTTCTTGGGTAAAACTGCTGATAAAGCTTTGTGTTAAATCCGTCATGTCGACTTTGCTTTCATTTATGGGCAATTTATTATTCTTTGCTAACTGATTGGCTAACGTACTATAAAACACTTCTTTATCTATAGGCTTACTTAAATAGCCAGTAAAGCCCTTAGCAATATAATTATCAACTTCGTGACTCATAGCATTAGCAGTTAAAGCGTAAATTGGATTACTAAAGCCACATTGCTGTAATAGCTCAAGAGCTGTGAGCCCGTCCATAATAGGCATTTGAATATCCAGCAAAACAATATCGGGATACAGTTGTAAACATTGCTCAACGGCTTGTTCCCCATCACTCACAGCAATCACCTCAAGCCCTAAAGAGGTAAGGTAGCGCGTGATTAAACGGCGGTTATCAGGGTGATCTTCTGCTAAAACGACTTTGCCCTGAAGTTGAACATGCTCAGCACTATTGATCACTGGGCTCGATAAAGGGGCTGCGCTCTTTTGTTTACATGGCAGATTAAAAATAAACTCACTGCCTTTATTAGGTTCACTTAGTGCACTGATGTATCCGCCCATCATCATTGCTAGTTGTTGCGATAGCGACAACCCTAATCCCGACCCTCCAAAACGACGGCTGATCGTATTATCGCCTTGTTGAAAACACTCAAAAACCATTTTCAATTGCTCAACACTCATACCAATACCCGTATCAACCACATTGAACTGCACCCCGCTCTCTGTTTGGCTCAATCGTAATTTTACACTCCCTTGATGAGTAAACTTTATTGCGTTGGTTAATAAGTTAATCAATATTTGTTTTACACGCATTAAATCGAGTTTAACCCAATGGCTGTGTTCTAATTGGTTATCAAATGTCAATCCTAAGCCTTTTTGAGATGCATGAGCTTGGCACATTTCATATACGTCGTTCACCAACTCAACGAGATCAAACTTAGTTAAATGAAGCTCTAATCTATTAGCTTCTATTTTACTAATATCCAGCACATCGTTTATTAAATCTTTTAAGTGATCACTATGCTTTTTTATAACTAATAGCTCATCTTGTAACTCGCTTGGTTTGTATAACCCATTGATGAGATCATCGGTTTGCCCAAGAATGGCTGTTAAAGGAGTGCGAATTTCGTGACTAATATTGGCAAGAAACTGACTTTTAATTTCATTGGCTGAACGCAACTCTTGTGCTACAAATTGCAATTCCTGTGTGCGCTGTTCAACTTGTTCTTCTAATTGAATCTTAGCCTTTTTCTCTATCGCTCGACGATACAATGCAATGGTGCAAATTAAGCCAAGTACCATTACTATTACCAGTAACATAGCGAGCTGCGAACGCTTTGCTATTTTCAGTTCTTGTAAGTCTCGCTCTTGTTTTAACTGCACGATTTCTTGATTGAGTTGATTCGCTTTAAACTGTGTTTGAAATACAGTCAACGCCTTTGCAACCTCTTCACTTTTTATACCTTGTTGGTACTCAACAAATTGCTCGTGTAAGTCCACTGCTTGCTCATAATTACCCATACTTGCAAGTAGAAGCGAGCTTATGCCTAATCCGTCCTTTGCCAACATCTCATTATTATATTTTTTAGCAAGTGCAAAAGACTCGTTTAAATTTTCTCTTGCTTGCTCGATATCCCCTTTGACTAACTGAACCTTTGCTAAAACATTTAATGCAGTCAATAAGAGAGTCTTATTATCAGCTTTAACTGCAAATTCTTTAGCTGCAAGCGCATGATAATAAGCTGTGTCTATTTTATTTAATTTAAGGTTTAAGTTGGCTAAATTTTTATGGCGAGTGGAAAGTTGATAAGCATCATCAATACTTTGATAATAACGTAAAGCTAATTGATAATAATGTAATGCTAATTGATGACGCCCTGACTCAACGTAAGCCACTCCCATGTTTCCATAGACTTGAGCAATGCCATCTTTGTCATCGAGTTGTTGAAATACCTCTAACACTTCACGATAAAATTCTAACGCCGAGTCATAACGCGATAATTTTATATATACGCCAGCAATATTATGCAGTATGTCCGCTTTATCTTGTGCATTCCCGTTCGTTTCATAAATGTTTTTTGCTTTTTGATAATGCTCTAATGCAAGCTCCATGTTGTACATATCAAAATACGATAAACCAATATTGCTTAACAAGTTGGCCTGTTTTAATGCATTATTTAGCTGCTTTGCAATCACTAAGGCACGGCTATACTCTTTAATCGCTTGATTCATTAACCCCTGATAGTAGTACACCACACCTTGCATTTTTATAGATCGAAAATATTGCTCTGGAGAGTCGTTTATATTGCTATTTTGCTCTTGAGATTGGTAGAAATCGAGTGCCAATGAGTAATCGTTTTCTGTAAATGCGCGCTCAGCCATCGTACTATAAATAGCTAACCGTTGTTGTGGTGTTAATTGTGTTGTTGAAAATAACTTGTTGGCTATTTTTTGCTTTTGCTGCCAGTCATCAACCTGATTAAATTGCTTAAGTAAGGGATCTTGAGCTTGCGCAGAACAGACATGAGATACCACGCCAAGTACAGTAATAAACGCAATAAAGAGTAGCCGCTTAAACTTACCTAACATAAATGTGTCCTTGGTATTTGAATCCGTTAAAACGACACATACTTCACTTGAAAGCTAACTGACAACTCTAGTAGCATGTGTATATAATCATTACATCAAGATACACTATTATCTAGAGTTCAAACAATGCTTAACCCACTTATAGATGAGATTTTTGAACGACTATTAACAAAGCAGGTATGGAAGGTTCATACTTTAGCATTGGAGTTATTAGAAAGCGGTATCATAACTGCGCTAGATAAGGATCCTTCTCGTGATTTATTTAAACGCAACTTTTTAATAATGAACGCACTGTTTCAATTACAGCAGCAACTTGCTCCTGCCCAAACTTTATCAATTGCAAGTTTGCATATTAAATTAGAAGACACATCCATTGAAAACACAGTTACCCAGGCGGATCCCTTAAGAGACTATTACTTAGATTGGCAAAACTATGACACGTCAGCCGATGAAGTGGATGCTTTATTAAATCAATTTTGGCAAAACTTTGAAGCCTCAGCGCCAGTAAAGCCCCAAATAAACATATGCCAACGCAACGCAATTCTTGCACAATGGCAACTGGATGAGCAAGCAAGCTTGAAAATGATACAAAAGCGGTGGCGACAATTAGCGTTTCAATATCACCCAGATAAATCCTCAGAAGATGAAGAGGTATTTAAACGTATTCGAGAAGAATATGAGCAGCTTAAGGCTAGCTGCTCAAATAGATAAATAAGTAATTAACGAGTGAGTCGACGAGCGCGGATTTTACGCCCTTTAATATTACCTTCAGTTAATTTACGTAATGCTGGTTTTGCACAATTGCGTTCGACCGCAACAAATGCCACGTTATCAAGCACGTTAATTTTACCCACTTGGCGGCCTGCAATACCTTCTTTACCTGTTAGCGCACCTAAAATATCACCGGCACGCACTTTTTGCTTTTTACCTGAGTCAATCATTAGTGTGGTCATTTCCGGTTTAAACGGTGGTTTTTCTAGCAAGCTAAATGGTGGTAGCTGTTCCGGCAAAAAATCACATTCGTAATGGTCGCCAATTTGCGCCACCTTGAACTGCTCAGCATCACCATAGATTGAACACGCAATGCCTTTTTTCCCCGCACGGCCAGTTCGACCAATACGGTGAACATGTGTTTGCGAGTCATGGGCTAAATGATAGTTGATAACCATATCCATATCATCAATATCCAGACCACGAGCAGCTACATCCGTTGCCACTAAAATAGAGGCACTTTTATTAGCAAAGTGAATGAGTGTTCGTTCACGATCGCGCTGCTCCAAGTCACCATGTAAAGCCACAGCACTAAAACCTTCAGCGGCGAGATCATCACACACTTGCTGTGTTTCAACCTTAGTATTACAAAATACCACACAGCTTGTTGGCTGAAACTTTAACAACAACAACTTCAGTGTATTAAAGCGCTGCTTGTTATTATCCATCTTATAAAAATACTGTTTGATGGTGCTTTTTTCTTGCTCTTCTTCAACTTTTACCATCACAGGGTTAGTTAAAACACGCTTTGCAACCGCTTCAATCGCACGTGGGAAAGTCGCACTAAATAACAGTGTTTGACGCTGTTGTGGTATGCAATCGATAATTGCATCTAACGTATCTTGAAAGCCCATGTCGAGCATTTGATCGGCTTCATCAAGCACTAAAGTTTCTACATCATCTAAACGTAAAGTGCCTTTGCGGATATGGTCATCTACGCGACCAGGTGTGCCAACAATAATGTGTGCACCATGTTCAAGCGAGCCGATTTGTGGGCCAATTGAAACACCACCACACAATGTAAGTATTTTAATGTTATGAATACCCCTGGCGAGTTTGCGCATTTCAACAGCCACTTGCTCAGCAAGTTCTCTTGTTGGGCAAAGTACCAAAGACTGAATACGAAAGCGCTTTACGTTAAGTTTAGCCAGCACTCCTAAGCTAAATGCCGCGGTTTTACCCGACCCCGTTTTAGCTTGCGCAATGATATCTTTACCTTCAAGTACTGGCGGTAAGCTCTGTGCCTGAACAGCCGTCATTTGGCTATAACCTAAAGTAGATAAATTATCGACCAAACCAGAAGGTAAAGAAAGAGATGAAAAAGCTGTAGCAGTCAAAGTAATTTCCAGTGCAAAAAGTAAACATTAAAAGCCGTTGCAAAAGCCCAGCTTAGTTATGCTGCATAATAGCAGAATATACAAATTGCTACCATTGAGTCGACGATATTATCGTCAAACAGATGCAGATAAGCGGTTTTTATCGTATCTGCTTTTTCTGTTTTACATTAAATGCTTTAATAGCGCTCTCGTGAAAATACAGCCAAGGTCAATAATGAAAAAACTCATCATCGGGATACTACTTGCGAGTAGCTTTTTAGCCGCTGCCGCAGAACCTGAATTTACCAATAAACAATTACAACAAGTCGAACAATTAAGACAAAGTGCCAGCAATAGTGACTTAAGCTATCAATTATTAGAATCACTTACTACAGAAGTGGGCCCGCGTTTACCTGGCACTGAAAACGATAAAAAAGCCGTAGCTTGGGCGCAGGCTAAATTTAAAGCGCTAGGCTTTGATAAAGTATGGCTGGAAAAGGCTACATTTCCTGAATGGCGTCGTTTTAGCGAAAGTGGCAAAATCTTAACGCCTAGTGAGCAACCTTTGCACTTAACTGCACTGGGCCATAGTGTCAGTACTCCTAAAGAGGGTATTACTGGCGAAGTGGTATTATTTGAAACCCTTGATGAACTAATAGCAGCACCTAAAAATAGCCTAAAAGGTAAGATTGCCTACATTAATTACCGTATGAATCGCCACATTGATGGTAACGGGTATGGCCCGGCTGTTCGTGCACGCTCTACAGGTTCTGTAGAAGCCGCGAAAAAAGGCGCGATTGGCTATATGATGCGCTCTGTTAGTACCGCAGAACACCGCTTTGCTCATACAGGTGGTAGCCATTATAAAGAGGGAGTGACTAAGATACCAAATGTCACTATCGCTAACCCTGATGCTGATCAAATTGCTCGTCTTATTGCGCTTGATAAAAATGTCACTGTTAATATTAATGTACAAACAGAAGATCGTGGTCAAGGCACTGGCTATAATGTCATTGGCCAATTTAATGGCACACAAAACCCTGAGCAATATGTGTTGATCGGTGGTCATTTAGACTCATGGGATTTAGGCACAGGCGCACTTGATGATGGTGCGGGTGTCGCATTAACTATGGCTGCGGCTAAACATATTAGTGAAATTAAACGCCCTAAACGCAGTATTCGCGTAGTGTTATTTGCTGCTGAAGAGCTGGGGTTATGGGGTGCTAAAGCCTACTTTAAGCAACATGCTAATGAGCTTAAAAACATTGTAGCAGCTGCAGAGTCAGACTTTGGTGCAGATGTAGTGTATGGGTTTGAGTCTAACGTATCAGCAGAATCACTACCTGTAGTACGTGCAATAGCGAAAGAACTTTCAGCACTGAATGTAGAATACATTGCAAAAAATGGTGCTCGAGGCGGTCCAGATCTCATACCGCTTAGAAATACAGACGGCGCAGCTATTTTCGATCTACATCAAGATGGCACTGATTACTTTGATTATCACCACACAGCAGATGATACTCTAGATAAAGTCGATCCTGCTAAGCTTAAACAAAATACTGCCGCTTACGCTGTATTTGCGTTTATGGCTGCTGATGCCAAAACCACAATCAAACCAAAGCCTGTAAAAAAATAAGCTAAGTAAACATACTTTCTTACAGTTTTGTACTTTGCATACGCCCTTGTTTGTTTTAATTTAATAAAAAAGCTAGGAGGGCGTTTATGCTACTTTTTAATACCTGCGACACATTATCGTCATTCAGCCAAACCACAACCTGCCCTCACTGTAAAAGCGACGATTACCAATTAAAAAATAACAGCCGTTTTTTGCGTTTTGCGATCGTGCCTATCATCCCATTAACTTGGCAGTATCATTTTCAATGCAACGAATGTAAGCACAGTGAGCCTGTGTCATTAACTAAGCTACCAATATTCGAGCTACTATCATTAGTGAAATACTTTATAGGCTCGATATTAATCGTTTTATTCTTACTATACTTTTATGCTCATTTTCATGCTCAAGCAGTTCAACAGCAAGCGATCATTAATGCTCCACAAGCCTATGATACTTACTTAGTAAAAGCAGATAAGTTTGCCCAAGAACCCCTACGCCCAGAAAATTTAAAGATCGCTCAAATACTTGAGTTTGATGATAAATATATCACCTTTCAAATTAGTAACTACCGTTATAAGCATGATCGCGGTATCACAATGGCAATGCGTACGAGTTTACTTGTACAAAGAGATTACTTTTCTTCCAAAACTTTAACGTTACCGCGTACTGAGGTTCAACGCATGGTTGATGAAGGCGTTATTTATAATGTGCTTCGCCCCCATGCTTATAGTTTATATGGTGGCTTTGTAATGTTTCCCCCAAGACCAAAACCGCTTTATGAAGGAGTTAAACTCAATGAGCATAATCAACAAGGGATTAATTATTACAAAGATGATCTATTCGAAGACGCATTTAAGAGCTTTTCGTTAGCCGCTGAAGAGGGTTCTCAGTGGGGTCAGCTCAACTTGGCACAAATGTACCAAGATGGGCAAGGTACCACTAAAGATATAAATAAAGCTATTTACTGGTTTCAGCAAGCTGCAGCTCAAGGTAACCGAAAAGCAAAGATAGAACTAAAAGACTTATGCCGCTTTTACACATGTGAGACATAACACACAGTTACATACTTGTAATACTCATAGCTCATGTGAAATACCATAATCTCACTTAGGTGATCACTGCTGTTTGTGTATAGCCCTCTTTGTGCGCCAAGCACTAGTCAGTCACTCTGGATAAACTAATTTTACATTATTAAATAAGAACCTCTTAGCAATCGCCCACGCAACGGAAAATGCAAGCTCACACTAACTCCTCATTCAGGACCTGTTGTTGTGTGAGACCCTTACGCGCAAAAAATTTAACTTCAACACAGCTTAAACATGTACTTTCACCAGCGGTTAATTTTCATTTGCTACCCTATAGCGGTTTCTAATTAACCGGCGAACCCTCTATGTATAAAGTGATTTTATTCACCATTAGTTTACTTACCATAAGCGCTTGCTCTGAAAAAGCACACACAAATGTCTACTCCTGCGACAATCAAAAAATGGCAACTATCATTAGCCACGATGCTGAAAGTGCAACCCTTCACTATATTAACAAAAGCTACCAACTAACTAGGCAGCGCAGTGCATCAGGTGTCAAATTTAATAGTGAGGAAGTCTTGTTTTGGACAAAAGGAAATGAAGCCGTGTTAATTATTGATGGTAATAAGGTTCACTGTAATCTCAAGTAATGCCTTTTATAGGTAATCTTATTTTTTAAGAAAACACTGCTACACTAATGATTAAATCTGTTGAAATGAGTTAGTTATGCAGTCAATTGCTATTAAATACAAAGTAATATTTGCCTTCACCGCAATTGGTGTACTAATGCTATTAAGTAGTGGCTTTTTTTACTGGTCACTCGGCAAAATTAGTGTTGCCAATTCGGATATTGAAACGCTGGCCGTTCCCGTCCAACAACAAAGTAACGCATTACAACTTTCGCTCTTATCAATCACAAAATTCAATGCTGTGGCGTTTAGCCAAAGCAAAATTGCAAAATTGCGTCACGAACAAAATCAAACTGGTAATGAACAAAAACTGTTTAACGACAAGCTTGCTATTCTTGAGTTGCAACTACAAGATCAACCAAAGATGCAATCACTACTTGTTCAAATTAATGATGAATTCCAGCGTTTAATCACAACCAACACAGCCATGTTTAGCGCCAAAGAAAGTGGCTTGAATGCAGTATCAAGGCTAGCCTCACAAAGCACACAATACATAGAAGAAATAACATCGTTGAGTAACGATTTACTCGATTTAGAACTATTACAAGTTACTCGAGAACAACAACCTATTCTTGACGCCATGGTAGGTACAGCAACACGTATTGACGATTTATTGTTTACCTTAAGTAATAATTTGAAAAGTATTAAGCATATTAGTTCATTAGCAACATTGAATGAACATCAGCAGGATGCCAGTTTTCTACTCGATAATGTTCAATCAAACTTTACCTACTTGAAGCGGCAAGCAAGCGAGCTTAACGGTACTGCTGATTTTTCAGCATTAACTGAGAAAATGAATAGAGTAAATGAAAAGCTTGTCACTATTTACAAACCACAAGAAACTATTTTGACGAGCCGTCAAGACGCTGAAAATGCTTTTAATAATTTTCAACAGCAATTCCAAGAAACTGAAAAACTCATTATCGAACTAAATCAATTAGCTGACGGACGATTTGCTTCATTACAAAAAAGCGCTCAGTCAACCATTAGTACAGGTTCTTCACTGGCAGTTATTATTAGTATTATTTTACTCTCATTTGCTGCTCTAATTTCAGTGCTTACAACCCGTGCCATGCTTAAACCTTTAAACGCAGTCAACAAAGCACTGGCAAGAATAGCTTCGGGTGATTTATCCAAACGTACACACCCTCGAAGTGATGATGAGTTTGGCACTCTATTGTCTAATATAAACAAACTCAGCGATGACTTAGGTAAGTTGCTTTCAGATATTAGTGACAATGCTCACATACTTGATCAATCTGCTATTCAAACAAGTGCGCAAGGTCAACAAATGACTGTTGCAGCAGCACAACAACTTGAGCGAATTGCACAAGCCACAAGCGTTGCACAAACCATGCTAAATAATTCACAAACCGTTAATGAGCAAGCCCAAAGCACGTCAGATGAAATAGCTAATGCATCGCAACTGTCTAACGATGTGAATCAAATTGCTGATAGAAACAGTCAGCGAATACAAGCACTATTGGCGCGTTTAGATCAAGCTGTAAACAGTACTGAAGAATTAACACAACACACGCAGCTTATCGGGGCAATTGTCGATACTATTAGCAGCATTGCAGAACAAACTAACTTACTTGCATTGAATGCTGCCATAGAGGCGGCGCGTGCGGGGGAAAACGGCCGAGGATTTGCTGTTGTCGCCGATGAAGTACGCTCTCTGGCGGCACGTACGCAAAGTTCTACAAACGAAATTCATACAATGATTCAAACATTGCAACAACAAGCAAATACGGCACAGAGTGAGATTAATGACGGACAGCAACAAGCTGCTGAGTGTGTAACTAATAGCAGTGAGTTAAAGCAAGCAGTCGATAAAATAAAAAGCACTTTAGTGGCAGTTAACCAAATGAGTCAGCAAATTGCCGATTCTTCACAGCACCAGCTGGATGATAGTAATGAAATAAAACACATCATGAACACGGTGACAGATCAAGCACAGAGCAATGCTGACCATGCAGGATCTTTAGCGACTCAAAGCGAAGATGTAAATCAGCTAGCACATTCTTTAACAAGTGCTGTTGAGCGTTTCAAGTTTTAGCATGAAAAGTAGTGCACATATATTTAATTTCTATGTACAAAACAATAGGTGGTTACTGCTCAATAAATGTTTTTAGCCTGAACTTTGGTTAATATATACACTAACGTATTGATATTAAATCACAAATACATTTACTAATCTCCAGGGTTCAGGTTTTTTAAGTAGTTATCAAACTCGTTCATAGGGAGCGGTTTACTGTATAAAAAGCCCTGAATATAATCACAATTCAATGCCGATAAATATACACGCTGTTCCTCAGTCTCAACACCTTCAGCAACGACTTCTAAGTGTAAATTACTTGCCATAGAGATAATAGCACTCACCATCGCGCAATCTTCTTTATCATCTGGTAAATCTTTAATAAACTCACGATCTATTTTTAACTTACTTAATGGAAACCGCTTCAAATAGCTTAAGGATGAATAACCCGTACCAAAGTCATCAATGGCTAAACCGACGCCTAAATTACGAATCGCTTGCAACTGCTGTAGAATATTAGCGCTATTCTCAGCAAGTAAAGTTTCAGTGATCTCTAAAGTTAAGCAATCTGCTGATAACTGACATTCCTCCAATACATCACTGACCAACTTAGCGATATCTTGACGGACAAACTGTACACTGGAAAAGTTCACCGTGACGAAAAACTGACCGTTAAACTGACTACACCACTTCGCGGCTTCTCGACACGCTTCCCTTAATACCCATTCACCAATGGGAACAATCAGTCCTAAATCTTCACAAATCGGAATAAACTCGGCGGGAGATACGTTGCCAAGTTCAGGATTTTGCCATCTTAGTAACGCTTCGCATCCAATAGTTTTCCTGTCATTACTTATGATTGGCTGATAATAGACAGTAAACTCATTATTACACAGTGCTTTATGTAAGGCATTCTCAACCCTACTTCGAGCCGTAGCTTGCTCATGCATTCCTCGGGTAAAGAACTCAAAGCAGTTACGACCTTGCTCCTTTGCCTTGTACATTGCACTATCTGCATTGCGTAATAATATTTTTCGTTCTACGCCATCATCAGGATAAATAGTGATCCCCATACTGCCGGAAACAAAAACTTCATGCTCACCTATTTTAAATGCAGAACTCAATGCTTGCAGGGACTTTTTCGCAACCCTTTCAATATCAACTAGATTATTTCTACCCGAGAGTAATAAAGCGAACTCATCTCCTCCCAAACGTGCCACTAAATCAGTACTGTGCATACACGCTTTTAATCTATTTGCAGCCTCAAGCAACAACACATCGCCACTGTTATGCCCTAAAGTATCGTTAACATTTTTAAAGCGGTCTAAGTCGATAAAACAAATCGCTAAGCGCGTTTTTTCTGTACTTGCGCGGATCATCTCTTGATCAAGTTTATTATTGTAGTAATAGCGATTGGCGAGCCCGGTTAGATTATCAAAGTTGATTTGCAACCACATTTCTTGTTCACTTTCTTTACGCGAAGAAATATCGTTAAACAGAGCAACATACATCTCGATTTGTTTTTCTTCATCAAACACAACAGAGATATTTAGCCAACATGGGTAAATACTGCCATCTTTGCGACGATTCCATACCTCACCTTCCCAGTGGCCACTTTCCTTGAGGTTCGCATAGAGCGCTTGAAAAAACGAAGGCTTGTGACGGCCAGAACTTAAGATTGCCGGTGTTTCGCCCAGCACATCACTTTCTTGGTAACCTGTAATTTGTGTAAATGCGCTATTAATTGCTTGAATTTTATTTAAGCTATCAGAAACCAAAATGCCTTCATTGGTGGTAGAAAATACAGTACTGGCAAGACGTTGTTGCTGACGTATTTTCAGCTTTTGAGTAATATCTCTAATTAAGTGAATCTCACCAATTTTATGATCAGCCTCATCCATCACGGCAGTGACATTCGCCTCCCCCCAAAAAGTGCCTTTTGCACCACTAAATTGACATTCATTATCAAGCTGGCCAATAGCAGAGACATTATCGACAAAGGTGTAAATATTTTTCCCTTTAAGTTCATCTTCATTACTTAGCTTTTGTGCTGCCATTGTATTGGCATCTAATATGGTGTGCTCGGTATCTGTGAATATCAGTAAGTCATCAATACCATTAAAAATAGCTTTTAATGTAGCGCTGTCTTTTTGTGCTGTCCGTTTTGCGGACCGTAAGCGTGTTGCTAACACAGTCAAAATAGCAAGTAAGACCATAAGTAAAACGATTGAGATTACGGATAAAATAAATTGATAAGTGCGCTTTTTTTCTATTTCTTTTGTCTGGCTTGCAACCAACTCCTCGAGATTTTCTTGGTAATGCCAGAGTTCTTTTTCAAGGGCCCGCTGGGAAGAAATATCATGAATTACAGAAAACAAAAGGCGTTTATTATCAAGTTCAAATGGAGCCGAATAAACACTCACAGTGCGAGTTTCACCACTGGCTAATTGGTGTTTAAAAACAAAGTAATTTTGCCCTTTATTTAATGCCGCTTGTCGCTCTTGTGCAACCTGCTGTTCGGTAAAAATATTTATTTGTTGAATTTTCATCGCTTGTAGTTGCGAAATACTATAGCCATAAAAATCTGCCGCTGATTCATTAGCAAATACAATATCACCTGTTCGAGGCTCAATAACCAGCATTACAGCACTGTGATCTGCAAAGATTTGACCATCAATCACATGCGTTAATAGATTTTCTGCCCGCACGTTGCTCAATGACACCATAAAAGCACATACTAACCACAACCTAAGTATTACTTTTAAGATAAACCCACCCATTAATTGAAAACTCACAAAAAACAACTAAATCAACTATAGCCCATACACATAAAAATGTAATGAAACCGATAACTTAAATGTTTGGTAAGAATAACTAATACCATTTAAATTAAGCTATTAGAGAGAGTTAGTATAATTCGCTTAACCTACTTTATTGGGTATAATGCAAAGCACATTTTTAACCTTAAAGCGGCCAATTATGAAATACAAAGATCTCCGAGATTTTATAGATTTACTGGAAAAGCAAGGTGAATTAAAACGTATCCACCAAGAAATTGATCCCTACTTAGAAATGACCGAAATTGCAGATCGTACATTACGTGCAAAAGGCCCCGCTTTATTGTTTGAAAACCCAAAAGGGCATAGCATTCCTGTGTTAGCTAATTTATTTGGCACACCAAAGCGCGTTGCTATGGGAATGGGTCAAAATGATGTAAGCGAACTTCGTGAAGTAGGTAAACTTTTAGCGTTCCTAAAAGAGCCTGAACCGCCTAAGGGAATAAAAGAAGCGCTTGGTCAAATTCCTGTGTTTAAACAAGTATTAAACATGCCTGCTAAAGAAGTGAAAAAAGCAGTATGCCAGCAAGTAGTTATTGAGGGTGATGATGTTGATTTGACGAAACTGCCTATTCAACATTGCTGGCCAGGTGATGCAGCCCCATTAATTACTTGGGGATTAACTGTTACCCGCGGACCATATAAAAAACGCCAGAATTTAGGAATATACCGCCAACAGTTATTAGGTAAAAACAAAATTATTATGCGCTGGCTATCGCACCGTGGTGGCGCACTTGATTTTCAAGAATGGTGTAAAGAAAACCCAGGCCAACCTTACCCTGTATCCGTTGCTTTAGGAGCAGATCCGGCTACTATCTTAGGCGCCGTTACCCCAGTACCAGACACTCTGAGCGAATACGCTTTTGCTGGATTACTACGTGGTAGTAAAACTGAAGTTGTAAAATCAGTATCTAATGACTTACAAGTCCCTGCAAGCGCCGAAATCGTGCTTGAAGGCTATATCATGCCAGGTGAAACTGCGCCTGAGGGGCCATATGGTGACCACACGGGTTATTACAACGAAGTTGATGATTTCCCTGTGATGACCGTCACGCATATGACTCATCGTAAAGATCCTATTTATCACAGTACTTTCACCGGCCGTCCGCCTGATGAACCCGCAATATTAGGTGTTGCACTAAATGAAGTTTTTGTACCAATTTTACAAAAGCAATTTCCTGAAATTGTAGACTTTTATTTGCCACCTGAGGGGTGCTCGTACCGCATGGCTGTTGTGACTATGAAAAAGCAATACCCAGGTCATGCTAAGCGAGTCATGATGGGCGTATGGTCTTTCTTACGTCAATTTATGTATACCAAGTTTGTTATTATTTGTGATGATGATGTCAACGCCCGCGATTGGAATGACGTTATCTGGGCTATTACAACACGCATGGACCCTGCTCGCGATACAACACTCATTGAAAACACTCCGATTGATTATCTTGATTTTGCTTCTCCTGTTTCTGGTCTAGGTTCAAAAATGGGCATGGATGCAACAAACAAATGGCCTGGCGAAACCGATAGAGAATGGGGTGAACCGATTGTGATGAATCAAGAAACAAAAGACCGCGTTGATGAACTTTGGGATAGTCTAGATATTCTCTAACTCTGTAAACTCACTGTGCGGATATGCTACTATTGCTCAAATAAAGTGCATCTCCGCTAATTTAAGGTAAAACATGCAAACATTACATGCTGAAGTTATTGCTATCAGCCCATTAACTGAATTTGTTAACAAAGTAGTTTTGAAGCCAGTTGAAAACGTTACTTTTGAAGCTGGCCAATACTTGCAAGTCGTTTTAGGTGAAAAAGATAAACGTGCGTTTTCAATTGCTAGCCGCCCTTCACAAAGTGATGAGCTAGAGCTACATATAGGTGCGTCAGCTGCTGATTCATACGCAATGCAAACACTTGAGCACCTCCGTGATGCACACAAAAGCAATACAACAGTCACCATTGAAACTGGCTTAGGTGTTTCACAACTACGCCTACAATGTGAACGCCCAATAATATTACTTGCCGGTGGCACGGGCTTTTCTTACGTTAAATCAATGGCTGATCATTTAAGTGAAATAGGCTGTGATCGCCCTGTGTTATTTTACTGGGGCGTGCGTGAAGAGTCTGCTTTATACGCCCACACTGAAATGCAAGCATGGGCTGATAGCCGTGAAAACTTTAAGTTTATTCCTGTTGTTGAAAACCCTAGCGATAGCTGGAACGGCCACACGGGATTTGTGCATAAAGCAGTAATGGCTGATATCGCCTCACTTGAACCATACGATATTTATATGGCTGGTCGCTTTGATATGATAGGTATCGTACGTGATGACTTTATTGCCCACGGTGCTATTCGCGAAAACATGTTCGCTGATGCATTCGCGTTTATCAAATAATAATACTCTATTAATGTAAAAGCGCCGCACGGTGCTTTTACATTTTCAAAATACTCCCCCTCTTTCACTGCTTACCTATATTTAAGTTAATACAATAAAAACTGATAACTAATTGTTTAAACCTATCACGTTAATCAACATAAACAATTTCACAAAATCCCATTCATTAACCATACTTTATGTAACTTAATAATTGGGAGAGACCCAAATGCTAAATACAAAAGTAAGAGACTTTATGCAACATAAGTTGCCACACATCACCCCGACTACTGAAATGACCGCCGCCATATCCGAGCTGCAAAAGTTTAAGTTACTAGGTGCGCCAGTATTTGATGACAATAAATGTTTAGTGGGCTTTATTTCTGAGCAGGAGTTATTAAAACCACTCATGCAAAACAGTTACTTTTGTGATGGTGTAGTTAAAGTATCTCAGTTAATGCGAACTGATGTTGTCACAGTCAGTGGCGACATGAATATTATTGAGCTTGCAGAGCAAATGCAGCCAGGAAAACCAAAAAACTACCCTGTTATAGATGGGACCACAGTTATTGGCATGATAGGTCGAAGTGATATATTAAAAGCACTCTATGATAATTATATTAGCTGCCAAGAACATTAGGCACGCAATAAAGCGCGCCTACTAGCCGCTGTTAATTAACGTGCAGCGGCAGCTTGTTTTAGCTGCTGCCTGTCAGTATCACTCAAATAAGCGATTTGTAACGCGTTTGCTTGGGCTTTTTCCATATCAGCTTGCGTCAAACCGGCTGCAGGTGCTGCAACACTGTATTCGTGCTCGATTTCAATGCCCTCAACTGCAGGATCATCTGTATTAATGCTTGCCAAAATACCATGATCTAAAAAGCGTTTTAATGGGTGTATATCCAAGCTAGCAACGGTACTTGTTTGGATATTACTGGTTAAGCATGACTCAATACCAATACGGTTATCACGCAAGTAATCCATTAACTTAGGATCTTCAATTGCTTTAACACCATGGCCTATTCGATTTGCACCCAACTGATTAATCGCTTGCCAAATACTCTCGGCACCAAGCGCTTCACCCGCATGAATTGTTGCAGCTAAATACGCATTTGATACTTGTTTAAAATGCTCTACAAACAACTCACCCGGAAAACCTATTTCATCACCAGCCAAATCAACAGCAACTAAGTCATTCTTAAACGCCAATAAGGCATCAAGTTCTTGCTGACAAATTTTTGTGCCATAAGTACGCGACATAATTCCGATAAGGTTTGCTTTAACAGTACTGGTTTGGGTGGCGCTTTTAATGCCATCTACAACAGCCTCTACGACACCTTGAGGGTGCAAGCCTTGACTCTGTGCCATGTAATATGGGCTAAAGCGCAATTCTACATAATCTAAGCCTTGAGCCTGAGCATCTTCAATATTTTCAATAGCGATACGACGACACGCATCGTAATCGCCCAACACGGTGACTCCCCAGTCAAGTTTTTGTAAAAAAGCCATGAGGTTTGGTTCAGGATCGATCACTTGAACATGTGGGGTCAACGCATCAATATTGTCTGCAGGTAATTCAATATTGAACTGACGCCCTAGTTCTAAAATTGTTTGCGCACGTACATTGCCATCAAGATGGCGATGAATATCTAGCAACGGAAGATTTTTATTTATCATAATTAGTGCTCAGTCTATTGAATTTGCGCGGATCATACGCATTTACATCGGTAATTCAAGTTTAGCTGACTCTGTTTCTAATAGAGAGGTCATTTGTCATCACTGGGAGTAATATACCCAATCCACCTCAAGGTGGCAGTTTCAGTTGGAATTAAAAGCGATTTAGGCAAGGCATTGATTGCAAGAAATAGTGGTTCTATTGTTAAAATCGCTTTTAAACCAACCTGCAGGGCGTTTCACAGGCACTTACTCTCATCGTTGTTACTTTTGTAAAAGGGAGTGCCGTTCTTGCAAAATAACGCCTTGATATTAAGCCCCTGTGAAACGCTGAATTATGCATCTTGAGGTGGTTTGGGCATATAGTGCCAAATCGTTTTAAACAACTTGTCCGCTTCTATTGGTTTTGTTAAATACCCATCCATTCCCATATTCAACGCTTTATTAATGTCTTCATCATGCGCATTTGCTGATAAACCAATAATAGGCAACTCAGTCATGCCTAACTCGTTGCGAATAACCTGAGTAGCCTCTAGCCCATCCATATTTGGCATTTGAATATCCATAAGTACTAAGTCGTATTTACTCAGTGTCACTTTTTCAATAGCTTCATAACCATCATTTGCAATGTCAATTTCGCCCCCTTTCGTTTTAAGGATTGCGGATGCAACATGCTGGTTTAAAGGATTATCTTCGACCAATAATACTCTCGTATCAGCAAACGATAGGCTACCAACATCAAGATTATTATATATCGGCTGAAAATTCTCAGCTTTTGGCAAAGGGGAGTTGTTCGGCAATGAGAACGTAAATTTCGCACCGCGACCTTCCTCGCTATACAGTGAAATCTCGCCACCCATCATCTCAACTAACTTTTTACAGATACTTAATCCAAGGCCTGTGCCACCAAACTTTCGCGATGTAGAGCTATCTGCTTGTGCGAATGGTTGAAATAACTGCTGCTGAGCACTTGGGCTAATTCCGATCCCAGTATCTTTGACGCTAAAAAAAGTATTCTGTGCTTGCTGCCAGACTTTAATAGTAATCGTGCCAGAAGCAGTAAACTTAATCGCATTATTTAATAAATTTAGTAATACTTGTTTCAAGCGAATAGGATCGGTGTTTAGCGTTAATTCGGCATCTTTATCCAACTGTAAATTAACAGCCAAGGACTTAACTCCGGCATCAAATTGAACTAGGTTGAATATTTCATCTATTAGTTGGTTGATGGAAATTGGCTCCTGCATTAAATCAAGCTTACCCGCTTCCATTTTTGAGAAATCTAACACATCATTTAACACTCGTAATAGTACATTTAATGCGCCATCCGCTTGCTCAATATAATGTCTCGCTTGTTCCCAGTTATCTTGCTGCAACGCCAAGTAATGCAATCCCTTAATGCCATTAATTGGCGTTCGGACTTCATGGCTCATATTCGCTAAAAATTGACTTTTTATTTGGCTTGCTTCATCTGCTTTTTGCTTTTCTTCTCGCAGTATGCGGGTCTGTCTAGCTACTTGTTCTCTAACATGGATATTGGTGCCCGTTACCGAGATTAAAAAGGTAATTAGCAACCACACAAATAACATCCCAAGTATTTGTGCCAACCAATAAGGTAACCATGAGGATTGATTCTTAGGTGCTACTAGCTCAACCTGCCATAGGCGCTTACCTATCAACAGTTGATACTCTTTTAGTATATTTAATCTATTTGCTGAGTCTTCATAAATGATGCTCTTTTTGTTATCAGTCACATCATAAAAGTTCGCACTCACTTGTTCATAATGGTTAAATTGCAATCGGCCAACAAATTCACTTAAGCTGACCACACCTACAACATGCCCTTTATAATCATTTAACGTATCTAGGTCGCCAAAAACAGGTATAAAGAATAAAACGACATTCCCGTAATGAGAATACTGAACTGGTTTAGTTATTACAAGCTCATTTAATGCTTTTGACATTAATAGCGCGTCTCTTCTAGTTTTATCCGATCCCATATCAAACCCAATTAGATCTTCATTATCATGTAATGGTTGAACATAATGTACGGGGTAATAAGTCGGTCGTGTAACCGCTTTTTGCCAAAACATTTGAGGGGACTTTTCTTTTATAAAAGCCGCAGGAAAGATGGTTGATAGTGTTTTTTCAAATTTTTCGACCTGATTAATTTCAACTAACTGAACCCATTTAAACGCGAGAATTTCCTTATTATATTCAAGCAACTTAGAGGTAAAGCGCTTAAACTCGACTGGACCAACTTCATTACTACTTGCAAAGAACGTTGATAGCAAAGTTAAGTGCCCAGCAATTTCATTTATTTTGTAGTTAATTTCTGATTGCACCTCAGCAATTTTGGCTTCTTTCTTTTGAATATCTTTGTCTTTTTTTAAACTAGCAGCGGCATAAAAACTAACACTGATCACAGCATATATGATAATCGCAGGCACTATAACTTGTAATCGATGGCGCGCTCTTTCATAGTTAAAAGCAGCAAGTAAGAGAGGTGTAAATATTAATACCCCAATACTGTCACCAATCCACCAAGTTACAAAATTATTGAGTGCGGCATGTGCAGGAATAACCTGGTTAATCATCAATAAACTCGTGCCAATTGCAGCTGCAATTACACAACTAACAGGCCCAGCGACAATTAAGCTTTGAACACTGCGTTGCAGTGATGATAAATCTAGCGGGGCTTTTATTACTTTTATAATAAAATAACGCCCAACCAAGGCTTGTAATAATGCAGCAAAAGAGACACAGGTAGCTTGTAAAAACACGTGCCATTGGAGAATATCTGAAACACCGTTAAGATGAATTAAATTGGTCAATATCGCCCCAATAAATACACCCAAAGCAGCTCGATAACCAAACAATAACAAACCAGCTAAGGCAATACCTGAGGGAGGCCAAGAAGCGACAGCATAGCCGTCAATGGCAAGTAAAAAGTTACTCAGGTAACCGGTACAAAAGTAAGCAGCCGCCAGACTGAAGGTTAAAACAAATGTATTCTTCAAAATCTGGCGCTCCTTTGCCGTTGATACGTTACAAGTATAGATCAAGCGCCTTTTGAGGCTGTGCACTTTTACTATAGCTGAGTTGAGCTTGTATTAAATAATCTTTCTGGTTATCAGGGGCCAATGCTTTATCAAACACTCTAGCAGCTAAATCATACTCACCGTGAGCATTTGCTAAACATGCTAACGCCAGCAATAAGTGTTGATTATCAGGATCTTTTTTCAATGCATCTTGCAAATTAGCTTGCAACTTTAAGGCATCTCCTGGCGCTGATACTTTGAGTATTTGTGCTAACTGGTGCTGATCATCTGACTTTTTCAGCATTTTTAATAATATTAGTTCAATTTCACTTAAACGGCCCGCTCTTGCCATAGCTGACAAATAAGCAAAGTGTGCTTTCACTTTCAAACTTTTACTGAGCGATTGATATTTATCAACCATCTCTGATTGAGCATTAAAATAAGCACTAAACAATGCCTGCCATTGAGTTTCTGTGAGTGCTTTTTTACTCAATAAACGAGGCATAAATTGTTCAAGCACAGACCATTTTTGTTGCTGAACTAACACTTCAGCATACAATTTAAGCTCTAATGCACTGGCTTTCTTTGACTCCGCTAACTCTTTTAATTCACCGGTAACAGTACTACTGTCGCCACTGGCAAGCCATAATTTAGCTGCTTTAAGCTGATTGGCTGGACTAATTTTATCTAAATAAGAAATAGCTTTGCCTGCATTACTCTCTTGTAATGCGGCTTTGGCTAACATGGCGTAGCGCAAATCCTGCCAAGATTCGGTGACGCTATTATTGTCTAGCGCAAGCTCTAGTTGCTCATAATCACCATTAACTAAACACCATACACCTTGTTCAATAGCCGCTTGTTTTCGTTCTTCGCTTCGCGCGAAAAAACGATGCCGAGTACGACTGTATAATGACCAAACGTAGCGAATCAGCTTATAGGCTAAATATAACCCCAATGCGATAACGATAAAGGTGGCACAAAACGCAACGATAGAGCCTTCAATCGTTGTTTGGTTAAATGAGACTAACACGTAACCCACTTCACCAATTAGCATAGGTGATACAGCAAGCAATATAGCAATGGCTAAAATAACCAATATTAAGCGGATCATTTTGCCCACTCCTTGACCTGCTCGGTGCTTGTTAATGCAATATCCTGTTTAAATTGCAAACTTTCTTTACTAAGCTCATCCAGTGCCTTAACGGTACTTTTTGTTAAGGGCTGATCAAGCTTGAAGTACGCGTTAACTAAGTTATTTGCTTGGCTAAGTGCGGTAAAATAAACGCTTGCTTGCTTAGCTAAAACTGCATCTTGTGCTTGTGTTAAATACAAGTTTAAACGCTGCTGAATTAAATGCCGCTCTTGTTCGGTTAGTAATGGCTCAATGGCCATCCCTTCGCGCTGACGAATTTTAATAAAATTATCTTTAAACTGATGCCATGAGTTGGCTAAATTTTGCTGCCAATCGCTCACATTTTCACTCAACGCATGTTGCTCTTCTTTTACCACCTCTTGAGGTAAAGAAACCGCATTGAATTCCAGATTCTCAACTTGCTCAACAAGGCCGTGCAATTTTAAGTAAATTGCTTCAACAGGTACCCTCTGTACACTACTAAGGGCTTGTAAATCTTGATGAATAGCTTGGCGAATAGCACCTGTACCTGGATGCTCCGCAAGCAAAGAATCTAACCGAGACAATACTGCAGCTGCCCCTTGATAATCTTTCTCTGCCCACAGCTTAAACTCAGCCATTCGTTGCAAACTAGTGACTTCCTGAGGGTTCAGGCTATATGCCTGTTGCTCTGCACGCTGTAAAGCACTTTCTAACTGCTGTTGAGTTTGTGCTGTATTTTTTTCAAGCGCCGCTGTCACTTTGTTTTCACTGTTAAACAATGCTTGCTGCAATGTTTGTTGCGCACTTTTTACAGCCACTAATTCAGCGTTTAAGATCTCGTTATTTGACTTTAACTGCTCAATAATTACATTCTCTTGCTGATCAGTATTTAGTTTCTGATAAAACTGATACCCCACACCAGAGGCGACAATTAAGGAGATCAGTAGCGCTAAACTCCCTGTTTTACTAATACTTCTCTTATTGTTTTGATTCATGGCAGGTTCTTGTTTTTCAGCAGAAGTAGAGGCTGACTTTTGAGCCGCTTTAGCAGCTGGCTTCACCTCAACAGAGGCCGATGGCTTTGCATTTTCACTCATAGTTTTACCTTGGCTGATGCAGGTAAACATCGCGCTATCGCTTGCGCCTGCAGCAATGTGTATGTTTGCCGAACTTAAATGTTGCTTTAAATATTCACCAATTCGTTTACTGGCAACATAAAACTGGCAGTGTTCTAACCATTGTAGTTGTGCTGACGATAGTTGATGAAAAATTGCATCAACAGCCGCATTACTTGTAATAACTATACCTTCAACATCAATACTTTGCCAGTGGTCTAGCCAGTCACTCTGTGCACCTTTAACAGGCTGACGTTGATAAACCACTAAGCTATTTAAAAAGGCATCTCGTTCTTTGAGTGCATTTGCAATAGTTGGCCGACCTTTTTTACCTTTCACTAATACGATATTTTGCTGTGCAACCTGTTGCAATGAATTAAGCGCTAATAAGCCCTCAGAATCATGAGTTTTTGGCACCGCAGCGCGCACTCCAAACGCTTGCCAAATGGCATCGGCTGTTTGCTCACCCACGGCGTAAAACTGTGCTTTGGTATTAATATCAGGTTTGAGTGCCAGTAATGCATTAACAGCATCTTGAGAAATAAAAATAATTTTATCCGCATTTAACAACGGCGTTAATTGCGCACTATTTGGCTCAAGGTAGTCAATTGATAAAACAGGAAACAAAGTCGCCTGATAACCCGCTTGCTCAAGTTGCTTGGCAAGGTCAATACCTTTTCCTTGTGGCCGAGTTATCAGGATATGTGACATTTATGCGTCTCTGTATACTTCAGCTAAAATTTTATCAGCACCCATACTAAGCAACTGCTCAGCTAATTGAGTACCTAGCATCTGTGCATCCACGGCTTGACCACTAATATCAGCGCGTAAAATCTCACTACCATCCACGGCCCCCACAAGACCACGAAGGTGAACCTTTTCACCATCAACAAGTGCATAGGCACCAATAGGAACTTGGCATCCCCCTTCCAAGCGGCGGTTCATAGCACGCTCTGCATTTACACGAATACGTGTTTCATTATGCTCAAGCGGCGCAAGTAAAGCTTTCGTCACGTCATCGTCATCTCGGCATTCAATACCTACAGCGCCTTGACCATTAGCAGGCAATGATATTTCAGGCTCTATAAATGCTTTAATTCGGTCATGCATTTCGAGGCGAATTAAGCCTGCAGCGGCTAAGATTATGGCATCATATTGGCCGTCATCTAGCTTTGCCAAGCGAGTATTAACGTTACCGCGTAAGTCTTTAATATCTAAATCAGGGCGACGAGCACGAATTTGACATTGACGACGTAAACTTGATGTACCCACAACAGCGCCTTGTGGAAGTTCATCAATACTGCCATACGAGTTAGAAACAAACGCATCGCGGGGGTCTTCACGCTCACAAATCGTATGCAGCACTAAGCCTTCAGGAAAATCAACAGGTACATCTTTCATTGAATGCACAGCAATATCTGCACGGCCATCTAGCATTGCTTGCTCTAGCTCTTTAACAAACAAGCCTTTACCACCAATCTTAGCCAATGGTGTATCTAAAATTATGTCACCTTGAGTCGACATAGGCACAAGCTCAACGGTTAAGTCATTATGAAAATGCTCAAGTTGTGCTTTCACAAACTCAGCTTGCCACAGTGCTAATGCACTTTTACGAGTGGCGATACGAATAATATGTTTTTTTTCAGTTACTTCATTTGTCATGAATAAATCCAATTGTTTTTGCTAATCAAACGTAAGGCCTAATCAGCTAAAATACGAAACTCTTTTTCCGCCAATAAATGATCTTGCTCGTCAACCACGTCAACGCGCCAGTATCCAATTTGCTCAGGTAAAATATGTTTATTTGAGTAGGTACGATAACGCGGTGTGGTCACTTTCAATTCAATACTCGCCATAACTCGATCATCATAACGCCAAATATGCCTGATACTTTGGCCTTGTAAATTTTTAAGTTCGCTAAAGAAAGTCAATGTATCGGTAAACTCAGTTAATCGAATGTCAGCTTTAAAAACATTAACTGGCTCACGCTCAACGACCTTGCGAGTAAGTACAGCTCGGCTCACCTTTTCTGTGTCTATTTTAGCACCAATTGCAACGCTTGCTATATGCGCTGTTTCTGCAAAGCTTTCTTGGTTGCTGCTTGGTAATTGGGTCTCAGTACCAGGCTCAGCAATTTCTTGCGATTCAATCTGCGGCTCCGACAACACCGATGGCTCATCTTTTACATTATTTACCACCTGCATTGGTGGTAAATCAGTATCTGAGTTACTTACGATGGGAGGCTCACTAACTTCTATTGCGTTGTCATTCGATGCAAGTGTTGTAGATGATTGCTCTACAATCATAGGCTCAGCTTCTTCAACTTTAAGTTGTGGGCTCGTTTCGCGCATATTGTCAGTAGGTAAGTCATTTTGTTCAGCATTTACTGAACCCATAAGGCTATAAACAAGCACGACCAAAAGAACGCAGACAAACAGCATGGCTGTAGCAATACGCCGCCAATGCCATTGATAAGTCACGGACGGTAGCGTATCTGTTGCCGCTTTATTCATACTTGCAGTAATCACGATTTTTTGACTCATAATAGCCTCATGCTTTTAATCATTAACTTAAGCGAGCAATTAACCACTGGCGGATTGCCATTAGCTCTTCCCCGCAGACTTGGTGAGCCATTGGGTAATCTTGCCAGCTTACATCCATGTTCAGTGCAGATAATGCGTCAAACGCATTACGACCCGCGCTATGCGGTACAACATCATCATGACGACCATGCGCCATAAATACATTTAAATCAGTATGATTCGCTTCACCTGACAGTTTCTCAGGTGCACACATATAAGTTGAAAGGGCCATAACCCCTGCTAATTTTTGTGTTAACCGAGGCGCTAAGTGTAGTGAAATTACGCCGCCTTGCGAAAAACCAGCTAGAATAATTTTATCAGCCGGCACACCACTTTCAAGCTCTTGCTTTATAAGTTGCTCAACTTTTTCTGCCGACTCACGTACACCCGCTTCATCAGCACGTTTATCTAAATCCATCGATTTAATATCGTACCAAGAGCGCATAGCCATGCCACCATTAATCGTTACAGGTTGCACCGGAGCATGCGGAAAAACAAATCTAACACCTAGTTCATCAGGTAATGCTAATTGTGGAGCTACGGGTAAAAATCCCTCTCCAGAATCACCTAAGCCATGCAACCAAATAATGGTTGCTTTGTGGGCTGCTTTTGCCGGGTATTCTACAAATTCTAAACTCATAGCTCTGATTGCCACTCTACTTTTTGCCCAGCTTGGCGCGTGCTGGCATCGTTCATGAACTGCCAAAACTCAGCGCCTGAACGATTATCAATCCACTTATCACCCTGTAACTCAAAGTGATGACCGTTAAATTTTGTGGCCACCCACACCTGATGTAATGGTGCTTGCTTATTAATCACTATTTTAGAGCGATCAGCAAAAATAATTTCTAAGATCCCTTGCGCAGATTCATAATCTAGATCTGCTTCACAATCATCAACTTGCTCTTCTATTGTGAACATAAGTGCTTCGGCTAATTGGTGATATTCATGGTCTGTCATTATTATTTCCTTTACGGCATTGGGTACAATTTGCATGCAGGTAGTGTAACAGGAATAAAATCATCCGCGAATAGCTGCATTTTTTAGATATTCTGTTAATCTGCGATTATAAAGCCAGCAACGCGATTAATCTAATGAAAGAGATGCATCTTAAACAATTAAAACGACTTTTTCCTATGGGTGTATTACTCATCACTTTAGCGGGTTGTGGACAAAGTGGCGCTTTGTACTTACCTGATGATGAAGTAGAGAAAAATATTCAAGAAAAACCTATGTCTTCACAAAGCAAAGCTTCTGCATCACCCACTCAATCGAAACAGGATCAATAGATGGACTTTTTTGACTATAAAAATGATCACCTTCACGCTGAAGACATCGCTGTCAGCACATTAGCTGAACAATACGGTACTCCATGCTATGTGTATTCACGTAAAACCTTTGAACGACATTATATGGCCTTTGCACACGCTGCTAAAAACCATAAAAGCTTAGTTTGCTATGCGGTTAAAGCAAATTCAAATATTGCCGTATTAAACATATTGGCACGCTTAGGTTCAGGGTTTGACATTGTTTCTAAAGGTGAGTTAGCGCGTGTTATTCAAGCCGGTGGCGATGCTAGCAAGGTAGTTTTTTCAGGTGTTGCCAAAACCGCAGATGAAATAGCCTACGCACTTAAGCTTGGCATTAAATGCTTTAACGTTGAATCTGTATCCGAGCTTGACCGTATTTCACAGGTTGCGACAGAGCTTAATCTAATGGCACCTATTTCAATTCGTGTAAACCCAGATATCGACGCTAAAACGCACCCTTATATTTCAACAGGGTTAAAAGAAAATAAATTTGGTATAGATATTCTTACCGCTGTAAGTGTATATAAATACGCAGCCTCATTACCCAGCCTTAAAATAATCGGTGTTGATAGCCATATTGGTTCACAGCTCACTGAGATAAAGCCATTTCTAGAAGCCTTAAATAAAGTATTAACACTGATTGATGAATTAAAAGAAAACGGTATCGTACTGAGTCATATTGATATCGGTGGTGGTCTAGGCGTGCCTTACAATGGAGAAACACCTCCCCACCCAAGTGAATATGTAGCGCAGATAACTGAACGTTTAGCAAACTACCAAGATTTAGAGCTTATATTTGAACCTGGCCGCGCAATTGCTGCAAACGCTGGTATTTTGGTTACTAAAATTGAGTTTATCAAACAAAACCAAGACAAATACTTTGCCATCGTTGATGCCGGTATGAACGACATGTTGCGCCCATCACTTTATCAAGCTTGGCAAAATATAGTCCCGGTAACCCCTCGCAAAGATGACACACCAACACGTAACTTTGATATTGTTGGCCCTGTCTGTGAAACAGGTGATTTTTTAGGTAAAGATCGCATGCTTGCTCTGCAACAAGGCGATTTACTTGCCCAACGTAGCGCAGGCGCTTACGGCTTTACGATGAGCTCAAACTATAATTCAAGGCCACGTGTAGCTGAGATAATGGTGGATGGTGAGCACAGCTATCTAATCCGCGAGCGTGAAACAATTGAAAGCCTATGGCAAGGCGAGAAAATTTTACCATAAACTTTTTGTAACCCGGCTGCTCTGTGGCATGATTAGCGCAGAGCAAATCCGAATTAGAGCGCTATGTTAGTTAATTTTTCTAAAATGCACGGCCTAGGCAACGATTTTGTTGTAATTGATAACATTACACAAAACGTTTTCTTATCACGAGATCAAATCAAAAAACTGGCAGATCGCCATTTTGGCATTGGCTTTGACCAACTGTTAATGGTCGAAGCGCCCTACTCTCCTGATCTCGATTTTCATTATCGTATTTTTAATGCTGACGGCAACGAAGTTGAACAGTGTGGTAACGGAGCTCGCTGTTTTGCACGCTTCGTGCGCATGAAAGGTTTAACCAATAAACATAAAGTCACCGTATCTACCAAGTCAGGTAACCTGACTCTTTATATTGAAAAAGATGGGCAAGTTACCGTTAATATGGGCCACCCCAATTTTGAGCCGAATAAAATTCCACTCAAAGCCAGCAAACGAGAGCTCACCTATATTATTCGCGCCGAAGAACACACCGTATTTAGTGGTGCGGTTTCGATGGGTAACCCTCATTGCGTACTTGAGGTCGACGATATAGAAACTGCCGACGTGAATACACTAGGCCCTCTACTTGAAAATCATGAGCGTTTTCCGCAACGCGTTAATGTGGGTTTTATGCAAGTTATTTCCAAAGAGCACATTAAGCTCAGAGTTTGGGAGCGCGGTGTAAGCGAGACACTCGCCTGTGGTACAGGTGCTTGTGCAGCCATGGTTATCGGCCAAGTGCAAAGTAAATTAGCAACTACAGTACAAGTGGATTTACCGGGCGGAAGCTTGCAAGTTCGTTGGCAAGGTGAAGGGCACCCAGTAAGAATGACAGGCCCTGCAGAACACGTATTTGATGGACAAGTTGCCTTATGAGTAAAATATCAAAACAACAAGTTAGCGACTTTTTAGCTGAAAACCCGGATTTTTTACTGCAAAATCCAGACCTTTTAGCCCAGTTAGAGCTACAACAAAAAGCTCAGGGAGCGACTTCGCTGGTGCATATTCAGCAGCGCCAGTTGCGTGAACACAATACCAAACTAAAAGCACAAATTGAGCAACTGATTGAACAAGCAACTGAAAACGAGTCTATTTATCGTCTATTTAGCCAATGTCACCGTCAACTTTGGACTAATTACGATTTTAAAACCTTAGCGACTAACTTGCGAAATATCATTTGCACCAACCCTGCAATCAGTGAGTGTCATTTAGTACGCTATGAAGCTAAATATGATGAATTAATCGAACATCGACTAAAAGACACAGGTACTTACCTTGGCCGAGTTAGCCAGCAAGAGCGAGACTTATTATTTGCTGAGCAAACTCAATCAACTGCTTTGTACCTAATTGGTAACAACCAACACCCTGTTGCCATACTTGCCTTTGGTAGCCTTGATGCAAATCACTTTGAACCAGCCAAAGACAGCTTTTTTGTGCTTGAATTTGTACGCTCTTTGCAACTTAGATTATTGGAACTCCAACTGGAATTGGCATGAGCGAGGAGCAACCTCCTGGTTTAAACCACTTAGGCGAGCAATGGCTCACCCCTATTCAACTGTTTAGTGATTACTTACGGTTTGAAAAGCAATACTCAGCGCACACCATTAGCCAATATACCAGCCAGCTGCAATTTGCTGCGCACTATTTTAGTAAACTGTGTGAGAGTTGGCAGGATGTTCAAGGCGAGCATATACGCCGCTACAGCATGGCATTGCGCAGTAAACAGCTCAGTGGCCGTACAATAAGTTTAAAGCTTAGCTGTATTCGCAGCCTGTATAAATTTCTAAAATCAAAAAAAATCACCCAACAAAACCATTATCACAATCCTGCTGAAGCAATTAAAGGCCCTAAGTTTGCCAAGCCTCTGCCAAAGAATCTCGATGTTGATCAAATGGCACGCCTACTAGAAATCGATGATGATGACCCCCTCGCTATCCGCGATAAGGCGATGATGGAGCTGATGTATTCTTCAGGACTTCGTATCAGCGAGTTAGTTGGCGCTAACATGCAAGATATTAACCGCAGCGAAGGTGAAATATTGGTTCGTGGTAAAGGCAACAAAGAACGCTTATTACCGGTGGGCGGCAAAGCACTAACCGCGTTAAATTTATGGCTAAAACTGCGACCACAATTTGCTAATCCAGACGAGCCTGCGGTGTTTGTCAGCAGTAAAAAGTGCCGAATATCAGTGCGACAGGTACGATTACGTATGCAACAATGGGGGATTAAACAAGGTATTAGCAGCCAAGTACACCCTCATAAGTTGCGCCACTCCTTCGCTTCTCATATTCTTGAATCATCAGGTGATTTACGCGCAGTTCAGGAATTATTAGGCCACAGCAGCTTATCTGCAACTCAAGTGTATACTCATCTAGATTTTCAACATTTGGCTAAGGTGTACGACAACACGCACCCGCGCGCTAAAAAGCGACACGACCCAGACTAACGAGGAATTTTATGATCCGTTTTAACCGCGCCATTACGCCAGTAAAAGTGCTCAGTTTTGATTTAGACGACACACTTTACAATAATCACCCTATTATTAAAGCAGCTGTGCAGGCACAAATTGATTATTTAAACGCGTTACCTGATTGGCAAGCGCAAGGTCGCCACTATTGGCAATACTGTAGAGAGCAAGCTGTTAAGCAAAATCCTGCGCTGGTTGATAACGTGACCCAGTGGCGAAAAGACACCTTACAACTTGGCTTGGCTAAATTAGGCTATCAAGACGCGCAACTTGAGCAACATGTTAGCGGCGCTTACCAAGCGTTTGCTGACGCGCGTAGCCAAATAGTGGTCAGTGATGATGTGTTAGCATTACTCGCTCAGTTAGCTAAAAAGTATAAACTCATTGCTATTACAAACGGTAATGTCGAGGTTGAACGATTTAACCTAAATGGCGTATTTGAACTTGTTTTACAAGCAGGTCTTCATGGTAAAGCTAAGCCACACCCAACTATGTTTGATCAAGCCTGCGAACAGCTAAACGTTGAGCCAAAACACATACTGCATATCGGTGATAGCTTAGATACAGATGTTCATGGCGCGCACAACGCGGGCTGTCAATCACTGTGGCTAAACGATCAGCAAGCTCGTTATGCATACCGAGGCTTACCTGATGTAGAGATTGCATCAATTGATGCGCTTAAATATTTTTTAAAGGAATAGGTAAAAGTATGGCTTGGGGTTTTTTAAATAAACTAGTCAGCTTTTTATTACTGCTATCTGTCTCACTAAATATCTATCTGCTATGGCCTGAAAACATCAAAAGTGAAGCAACCCCTCCCTTGCCAGTGACTCAAAAAACAATTGCCAAAACAACTGAAACTAAAGCAAATAGCCCTTACCAACTAATAAATATCCTCTTTAAACAAAAGAAGTTTAGTGCAGCGGTGGCTAATTATGAGCAATTAATAGATTCACACCCCTTGCAAGCCGAAAAACTACATTCCTCATGGCTAAAGGAAGTGAGTAGCTGGCTAAGTAATAATAAGCTCAATCTAAGCGAAGACTTTTTATATATATTTTTAAACCGTTTTCCATATGACGTTAAAATGTTGCAACTCGATGCTGAACGCTTAATTAAAAATCAGCAAACTCACCAAGCAATCGCTGCGCTTTTTAATATAAAGCCGTTGGCTGATAAAATTGAACAACCCACCGTTACGATGCGAATAAACCAGTTGACTTTAGCACAAATAAAATCACTGTCTGAGCAACAAGCTTGGCAAAATTTGATAGATGAAACGACTGTTTGGCTAGACTACACAAGCAATAATTCTGATTACTTAATAGCACAAGCAAATGCTTATTATCAGCTAGGTGATTTAATCAGTGCACAAAGTAGCTTAGATAGACTGCCTCAAAGTCACCCAAATAAAACACACGCTAATGCACTACAAGACTCAATAAATAATGCTTATACGAAAGTGGATCATGTGCCATTAATAAAACGTGGTGCACATTATTTACTGAATATAGTTGTTAATAGCAATCAAAATACTCAACTGATGATTGATACCGGAGCGAGTATTACTTTATTGCCTGAGTCATTTATAAATTCGCTTTATCCAATCCCTGATTTCCTAGGCACTATCACAGTCGATACTGCAAACGGGAAAACTGTTGCAAAGCGTTATCAGATTGAGTCCATTAAAATAGGCCAACAAGTACTGACTGATTTTGAGGTTCTGACTATTAATCAAAACACAGATCATGGTCTATTGGGTATGAATTTTTTACAACATTTTAAATTTAATATTAATCAGCAAGCAAATCAGCTAGAGTTAGAGAAATTATAAATTAAGGATAATGATGACACTCAACGACTTTTTAACCCGTCTTGCCAATGACCCGCAAAATGTCGAATTCACCGACACTATGGCAGTAATTGATACAAACTACACGTTTACTCCTTCTAATTTTAATAACCACGGACTCGTCAGTAGTGCGAATGAGAATAATGGCTCATGCAAAATATTTGCTTTCGCTAAACTCAATGAACTCAGTAAACAAAATACCTTAGATTGCTTTGGTAAATTTTACCGTGAAGATGTACTAAGCAACCCAAATTCCGATGACCACATGAATATACGTACTTTCATGCTTGCCCCTGAAGCAACCCCATTTTTAGGAATTAGCTTTGATGGCACACCCTTAACCGCAAAAGAATAACATTCAAATTAGTATTATTTAGCCGCTACTAGCGGCTTTTCCATAAAGTAACGCGTACCGTTGAGTGGGTAATTATTAAGTTGATATTTAACCTGATAACCACGCTTTTCATAGAAAGGTTTGGCTTGAAAGTCTAAGGTATCAAGCTGAGCCTGAACGGCACCCATTTCAATTGCTGCATTTTCAAGTGATGTTAGTAACGAATCAGCCAAGCCATTGCCTCGTGCTGATTCAGCACACCACAACCAACTTATTAGCAGCCAATTGCCAAATATATGACCACTTATACCGGCAACTAATTCATTTTGTTTATCGAGATATTTAAAGCCGAGAACTTTGCGCTCTGCGTCGAAGTGTTGAGCATTAAACTCAAGCATATTAGCGCGCAGTGCTTGGTTTAATTGCTCAGTATTATCAGCATGCAATAGGTACATTGGGCGTTCCAAATAGGCCTATTTTAGCAAATACCTGATGTTAAAACAGGTTATTTTGTCCGAAGGGAACTTCAAGCATATTGCTAGAAATTTTTTCCGGCTGACCACACATTTCATCATAAGCGCTGGTATGCCTGAGCATCATTTGCGCATAAGCAATATCTTCAAAGCGTTTTTGAATATGTAATGGGCTGACTGCCTTTACAAATTCACCATTACTTTCTTGTACATAGTATTCAACATTATTAATGACAACAGACACTTGATACAAGGCCATTTCCAGTGAATGAACCACCACTTTTTGTAATGGCTGATGCTTTTTTAGTTCTGAAAATTGAATACCCATATTAACCTACCTACTGTTAAATTAACTGTCCAAGTAATCAATACGCAGCTTTGCTATAATCGCGATCAACTATTTTCATTGCTTATTAATTATACGGCATATGGATACAAAAATTCGACTCGCCAGCGCTTGATTGAGTCGATACATCATTGCGCTGTAACTATTTTGAGGCTTCTGCTGGTATTACTTTCTGAACCTAAGTACCTATTCTGGGGTTGACTATAGTTTTCTCTTCGTTTAGGCTTTTATTCATATTTAAAAAGGAATTTAATAAATGATAAAAGTAATTTCAGCAGTGGTTTTTTTGATGTGTGCATTGGCCCATACGCCAGTACTCGCAAATTTTAGCACACCAGACTATAAAGGTCAGTTTTGTAGCACTTGTACATCTGAGAGTAAGGCTTTTCAGAGGGCTAAAATTTATGCACCTCAAAGAAATTGTTACCCTGTAAATTCTAGCACTCCTATGACTCCTAATAACATGCAGTGCACCTCTGCTAATAAGCAAGTTTTCTTAGTGCATCCAATAAGTGGAATAACTTATGGTTTTTGGGTTACACATGAAGATTTTATCCCATATGATGTCAAAGTAACCGCATTCTCATTAACCAATACTCAAAAAGAAGTTTTTGCAGAAGCGGCTAGTTTCTACGAAGAGGTAAAGCAAGTACTTTTATCGACGTCAGGTCATAATGTAAGTCGCTTGGGCTTTTCGAATACCCGTAACCAAACTCAGCAAGTAGAGCAGTCGTGCCCAACAGATTCAGCGTTAGCAACACTGTTAGATCCTTCTAAGATGATGGATCTTGAAACATTTGCATTGGCTGAAATTACAACAGGTTTGGGTAATGGTATTGACATTCATAAGAGAATTTATCAAGGGGCACGTTTTACTAGCGGCTCTGTGAGTTTGTCCCATCGTGGAGCTAGTGCAAGTGTCGCTATATCTGAGGGTGAGCAACCTTTAGTTTATAACAAAACTTTTAATGAGAGCGAGGAGGCAAGTTCATTTGGTGATGTACTGGCTATTAACATAGATCATATTGGTTGGGATGCTAACAACGTACCACTTTTGGGCATGAAATTAAGCAAAGCTCATTCCCGAATTGCTGGAGGTAAAAGAATTGAGACCTTATTACAAGCACTGCATGGCCCTCAAGAAATTAATAATGAATGTGTACTATTTCAGCTAAGAAAATTAAGTCAGTTAGGAGATTTTAAACTCAAAGATGGTTCGGCAGCTCGTTTTGGCAACCCTGAGGGTATTCCATCAGGAGTAGGAGATAGCGGTAAAGTAACAGGTTGTACAATTTACTTTTACAATTCTCGTAACGAATTACAATACATTTTTAAAGTTCCAAAATCACAATGTCAATGAATAAAAATGGCTATAAGGCTGTTTACTTAAGATGCGCTGCCTTTTTTCTAATGCAGCGTGCCGCTCTTGGCTTGGTTGAACGAAGAAAACGTCGCTCTCTTCTGGGTTTTTGAATTAGGCTTTTTACCATACCATTAAAGCATTTTAATTGACGTGGTATTGCGCCAAAGACTGAATAAGGTATCCTAATGGGTAGCCTCACCTCAATGTGACTACTTTTTATATTTAGTATTATCAATACGCAGCTTTGCTATAATCGCGACCAAATTTATTTAATTACGCGCTATCATGGATACAAAAATTCGACTCGCAAAGTACATAGCGCATGCCGGCGTGTGCTCACGCAAGCAGGCCTCGCGTTTGATTGACGAAGGTGTAGTCATGGTTAATAATCGCCCCGCTAATCATATTGATCATGTGGACGAAAACGACAGCGTTATCGTTAATGGCCAGGCCATTAAAGGCCCAGCCGATTTAGTCTACTTTGCCTACCACAAACCAGTGGGAATTGATTGTAAACTCAATCAACACGACCCAAGCAGCCTTATTCATCATTTACCGCAACTTACCCGTGTTTACCCTATTGGTCGCCTAGATAAAGACTCGCGCGGATTACTTATTTTGACCAATGATGGGGATTTTTGTAATCAGCTGATCCACCCTGACTTTCATCAGCCCAAACGCTACTTAGTCACTGTGAATAAAACATTAGACGCGCATTTTTGTGAAAAAATGGCTGCAGGCGTCCCTGTCGACAAGCAAATGACCTTGCCGTGTGAGGTGACTAAAATCACTGACAATCAGTTTAGTATTATTTTAAAACAAGGACTTAATCGACAAATTCGTAAAATGGCGCATTACTGTGGTTACAAAGTGACTGATTTATACCGCGTACAAATAAGTGAATTACTGTTAGACAATTTAAATTTACCCGAAAACCAGTTTATAAAAATTAATAAAAGCGACATTTTAGGCTAATAAGCCCACGCTACCCCCCCTCGCTTTAACGCAATTAAAAAACACAAAATAAACTTGCAAAAATAGATTACAAGTGTAGTCTTAAGTTAAGGATTACACTTGTAGGCAATTAAATGATTGAATTATCAAAAGCAGAATTTGAAGTACTCGATGCGTTATGGATTAGCTACCCCGCTAATGCCAGCCAAATTATTGAGCGCTTAAGTGATGATAAACAATGGCACGAAAAAACCATCAAAACCTTATTAGGTCGATTAGTAAAAAAAGGCGCGCTTAGCTTTGAAAAAGACGGCCGTCAGTATATTTATACGCCTTGTATGGAGCGCGCTGAATATACGCTAAAGGAAAGCCAAAATTTTATTGAGCGCTTTTTTAGTGGTCGTATCGCACCTTTAGTTAGCGGCTTTGCAAAATCTGAGCAGCTGTCTCAACAAGATATTAATGAGCTAAAAAAAGTAATTGATGACTGGGAAAAACAGCAAAAGTAAGGATTACACATGTTTGAAACACTCTTTAATTGGCTTATTGATCAGCAATTATTAATAAGCATACTTGTTGTGAGCTTATTAATTCTAGAGCGCTACTCACTTAAATGGCTAAGCGCCAACTTTGTTTATAAATTATGGTTGTTAATACCTATCTCATTGGTACTAACTAATTTACCGGCGCATTTAAAACCATTACAAAGTACAACTATCAGTAAAATGCTGATCACACCCAACCAAACCTTGGTGGCTGATCTCAGTATTAGTTGGGCCTTGATGTATGCGGTGGTTTTTAGTCTTTTAGCCGCCATTGCAGCGGTGTCTCACAGGCGTTTTATTAAACAACTCAGACTCACTCGCCTTGAGAATTGTAAACTTGTCGGCACCTATTCAGATATTAAAATTTTACAAAGCGATACAATAGATACTCCCATGGTTATTGGCCTTTTACACACTCAACTTGTGCTACCTACAGGGTATATACACAACACAGATAGTGAATCATTAGCCATGATCATCGAACACGAACAAGTCCACATAAAGCGCGCTGACAATTTACTAAATATGATGCAATTGACCATTACATTCGCCTTTTGGTTCAACCCATTAGCATGGCTTGGGTATATGAGCTTTAGACGCCTACAGGAACTATCATGCGACGAAACTGTACTAAAAAGTAAAAGTACTCAACAACGAATTTTATACAGTAAAGCCCTCATTAATTGCGCCGCAAATACACGTGCAAGTTTGATGGCCTATTCACACTATGGAGATAAAAATACAATGCTACAACGACTCAAGCAAATTCAACACACAGGTAACAGTTCATTGGTTGCCAAAGGTGCCATACTTATTTTCGCCGCTGGCATGCTCAGCAGTTTTGCAACAGCGAAACAGCCAGAAGCGAAAAACGAAAAACATTCAATTTCGCCGATTATGCGCATTGAACCTCTTTACCCAACTCAAGCTGCAGAGCAAGGAATTAGCGGCTCAGTGGTATTGAAATACGATATTAGTTCAACAGGTAAAACTCAAAATGTGTCCGTGGTCAGTGCGACTCCTGAAAACGTATTTAATAAAGAAGCGAAGAGAGCGCTACAAAAATGGCAATACAAGCCATCTGCCTCAGGCTTCAAAAACGTACTTGTGCAGTTAGACTTCGCAATCGATGCCAATTACGAATCAAAAGATTTAGTAGAAAAAATTACAGTCGCTTCTAAGTAAGCATTCGTATCAAAGACCCCAAAGCAAGCGCCTTATTTAAGCCGCTTGCTTTGGCGTTTTAGCTAAACAATCAGCCCACTTTTTGTCATAGCCACATTACATACTCACCACGATCATTGCCACTGCACTGCCTAACCCGACAAACCAGACTAACGAGCGCAGCACATCTAAGTTTAAGTAATAAAAAACACAATATAAAATACGCGCAATAATGTGCGTTATGGCAAGTAGCTCTGTTACTTGATGAACATTACCTGTGCCAAGCACAACAGCTATAGCCACAGCAAATACAGTTAAGGCTTCAAAACAGTTTTGATGGGCAGCCAGCGCTCTTGCACCAAACCCAGTTAATTTAGCTTGTTGGTCCCTTGGATGTTTATTGTCATAGCCATCAAGCTTATTCATTGCAATTGCAACTGGGGCCTTTGCTAAATACGGCATCAGTACTGCTAGTAACGCACAAATTAGTAGCGTGGTCATGTTTACTCCTATTTAATCTATCTATCGATAAGTCAAATTCAAACTTAACACAGCTAACCTCTTTGGTTTAGTAAATAAAAAAGCCGCAATGACTGACATAATACCATGCCAGTCATTGCGGCTAACAATAACATCACACTCACTATAGCCCAGAGTAATGCATTTTAAACTGTGGCATATTGTCGCAGTTAACGTATATCACTAAAGTCGATTGGCTTTATCGTACTGTGGCTGTTAATTTACCACCTAAATTCATTAACTTCCCTAACTCATGACTTGGATATTTTTCACTTTTTTAGCCGCCTTCATGCAAGCATGGCGTAACGCGTTACAAAGCAAATTAAGTAACGATATGAGCGTCGCCGGCGTTACACTCGCACGGTTTATTCTTGCCAGCCCAATCGCGGCTGTCTATCTGTATTCACTGTACCACTATCAACCTAGCACAATGCCAACCTTTAACAGCGCTTTTTGGGGCTTTATTGTCGGTGCCAGTGTGATGCAAATCCTTGCCACTGGGTTAATGGTCAAGTTGTTCAAAATGAACAATTACGCTGTAGGCGCAGGGCTTGCTAAAAGTGAGGCCCTAGTTGCAGCTATTCTAGGCGTGCTATTTTTTGGTTCAGCATTAAGCTTATTTGGTTGGCTGGGTGTATTTTTGGGTTCAATCGCCGTCTTGCTATTAAGCGGTATCACTAAAGTAAAACAGTTTAACGCCAGCACAGCCTTGCTTGGGCTGGCCTGCGGTACCTGCTTCGCTTTAACATCGCTCTGGGTACGTGAGGCAAGTTTAAACTCAGGCCTTTTATTTCCTCACTCGGCAGCGTGGGTGCTATTGTTTGTTATCAGTCTGCAAAGTGTTATTTTGCTGATATATATAGCTATTAAAGAGCCCCATACGCTCAAGCAAATGTGGCGCTACAAAAAAATGGTTTCGTTAGTGAGCTTTTTCAGCTGTATAGGTTCAATTGGGTGGTTCAGTGCGATGAGCTTACAACACGTAGCTTATGTAAAAACGCTTGGTCAAGTGGAGGTGTTTTTTACTATGCTAATATCTGTTTTATGGCTAAAACAACCTTTAAAACGCCAAGATACAGCAGGGCTTGTGTTAATTGCCATTGCAGCCATACTCGTCATGCTGCCTACTGCATGAATATGCAGTTACTAATGGCTAATTTTTAGAGTAATAACGCCGCTTATAATTAGCAGAACACCGGCAATACGGCCAAATGTGGCGGCATCGTTATAAAACAAAATACCGACGATAAATGTGCCTGCGGCACCTATACCTGTCCAGACAGCGTACGAGGTGCCCATTGAAATATCACGTTGTGCCAGCCATAACATAAAACCACTGGCGACCATAAACGCCACTGCAATAGCAATCCCTAACCAGCGGTTTTCACCCTCTTGTGACATTTTCAATCCAACTGGCCAGCCTATTTCAAGTAAGCCTGCAATAATCAGATATACCCAAGCCATTAATTTTCTCTCTTTTTCAAAATCACGTCATATAAGTCTTCTCGGCGATCTTTTAAATTACGCACTGTCCCCTCACTGTGAAGGATTTTAAGTTTATCCATATCTAAGTCGCTAAATAATAACATTTCGGTATTCGGTGTTGCCTCGTTCAATGTCGCATCGTGTGGGAATGAAAAATCAGACGGTGTCAGTACTGCTGATTGCGAATATTGCACATCCAAACTCTCAACTTCTGGTAAATTTCCTACAGAGCCTGCAATAACAACATAACATTCGTTCTCGATTGCACGTGCTTGTGCGCAGTGACGAACCCGTAAGTAACTGTTTTTGGTGTCAGTCCAAAATGGTACAAATAAAATATCTAACCCTTGTTGTGCCAAAATCCGTGATAGTTCAGGGAATTCAACATCGTAACAAATCTGAATACCTACTCGGCCTGCGTCTGTATCAAATACCGCAATTTTGTCGCCGCCTTGTATCACCCAATCATTTTGTTCATGAGGCGTAATGTGTATTTTACGCTGCTCGTCTATTTTACCACTGCGATGACAGAGATAGCTGACATTATAAATCTTGTCGCCCTCAGCCAAAGGCATAGAGCCTGTAATGATGTTTGCATTATACTCAATTGCCATACGCGACATCGCGTCACGAAAGGTCTCTGTATACTCTGCTAAATAACGAATCGCTTCTGTTTGGTTTCTTTGTTCAGTTAACCCCATTAACGGCGCATTAAAAAATTCAGGGAATAAAATAAAGTCGCTTTTATAATCTGACACCGTATCAACAAAATACTCCACTTGCGTAAGCATTTCTTCCACTGATGCAACACTTCGCATTTGCCATTGCACAGCACCAACTCGCACAATCGACTTGGTTGATTCAAGCACGGTGTCGGTCGGTTCAAACATAATGTTATTCCACTCAAGTAAAGTGGCATAACCAACGGAGTTTTGATCCTCTGGCAAGTATTTTTTAAGCAAGCGTTTCACTTGAAAGTCATTCGATAACTGAAAGCTTAAAATTGGGTCATATAGCTCTTTATGGTCAACTTTTTCAATATACTCTGTGGGTGTCATTTCATCACTGTAATTGAAATAGCGTGGAATACGACCACCCGCTAAAATAGCGCGTAAGTTGTATTGGCGGCATAGTTCCTTACGCGCATCATAGAGTCTTCGCCCTAAACGCATACCTCTGTGCGATGAGGAAATAACCACATCTAGCCCATATAGTGCGTCCCCTTCAGGATCGCTAAAAACGCGATCATGGCCATCGACAATATCTTCATATGTGTGAGGGTTTGAAAAACGGCTGTAATCCACTTGAACACTTAACGCAATGCCAACAAGCACACCATCATCCACCATGCCCAGCTGACCTTCTGGAAACTGGTCAATCAACCTAAAAATTGTATGGCTTGGCCATGCACCACCTAAGTCGGGGTAAGCTTGGTCCATGAGCGTTTTGATCTGTGGGTATTGATCTTTGCTTAAATTGCAAATTTCAAGATGGGTTTTTTCAATCGACATACACTACTCCGAGAGGACTCAAATTAACTATTATTAGCTAATAATAAACATAACTCTGTGAACACATACTTATTATTGGCTATTTTTATTTTAAGTTGTACGTAATTATTCAATATATTGCGGTCAGCTTAATTTCAATTTAACGTAAAATCTATTTTTTAAACTACTTTTCCTTCACTGCATCCTACTTAAGATGCAGGTACTTTTTGAAGTTACTAGAGCAAATTTCAAACCCAAAGTTCAACGGAGCCTAAGGAGCTTGCGCATAAACTTTCTATTTGCCTATTATCTCCTATACTTTTTTAAAAGTTCACTTTCTAACTGGAGTTATTTTGTCGTCAAAAAATACCACGGTGGACTTTCAAGATATTGAAAAAATCATTTTTCAAATCGTAAAGAAAGTATCTTATTTTTCGTTAGTTATTCACATCCTCCTTATTTTTTTGTTCGCTCATATTGGCGCTATAACATTAGCGGCTGTTAATATTTTTAGTGTGTTTGCATGGGCGTTAGGTATTTTTTTGATTACTCAGGGCTTAAATTCTTTAGCGCTAAGAGTTTTTTGTATCGAAGTAGTTTTACACTCTGTTTTTGTGTGTGCAACACTGGGCTTGGAGGTCGGATTTCAATTTTATTTATGGACCATTTCATCAATGCTACTGGTCGATTACCAGCTAAAGTTGAAAAAGGCCTTTATCTATAGCGTATCGCTAATACTTGCATTCGCAGCGTTATATTTTTTCTTTAAAGATGTCACATACAATTATCCATATGCTGAATATATACCTTTCATAAATATCAGCAACATTATTATTGCCGGTTTACCTATGATTTATGCCTTTGTTTTAATTCGTGAAACAAGTATTTCACAGCGTAAAGAGCTTACAGAAATGGCAGCCAGAGATCATTTAACAAAATTATATAACCGTCGGTTTGCTAGAAAACTGATTATTGATACTCGCCAAAAGTGCATCGAGTCAGATAGCAAAATGTGCATTGTGATGGGTGATATCGACTTCTTTAAACGCATAAATGATACCTACGGCCATGATAAAGGCGACACGATTTTAATGAGCGTAGCCAATGCAATTACTCAATACCTTAGCCCAAAAGACATCATAGTTCGCTGGGGCGGGGAAGAGTTTTTGGTTATTCTCACCAACACTGACGAATCTTCCGCATTTGAACGCATAGAACAACTACGCCAAAAGATACATACCCTTCAACCCTGCCCCGACGATCCTACAATATCTATTTCAATGAGCTTTGGTTTAATTGAGTGGCGACCGCTAGCATCGCTCAACGATACGCTTCACCAAGCAGATATAGCACTTTATAAAAGCAAACACAGTGGCCGCAATAAAACAACTATCGCGACCCCAGAACAAGACTATATTAACAATCTCAAGTCAGTCTAAATGACTGTATTTATAGATTGGTTGGACTTATAACTATTTTGTGGCTAATAGTCTGCGGTAATAATGGTGTGAGCTCGCCATTTATGTATTCATCAAAACCCGCTCTGTAAAATGGTGACAAAGGATGCCCAGACTGACCACCGGGAATCGCCATAACAGCGCTCTCCAAATGGCCTGGTTGTGCGATAAAACGCTGTGATGCGCCAAAGCTTCGCCCTTGTACTGCTGGCATAAAGCTATCACCAAACCCTGACGCTTTTGGCATATTTAAAAATTTACTTAGTTGTGGAATTTGCTTTGCAAATGGATGCTCTATAACAAGTTCATTGACATTGCCCCAGCGCCAGTTTTGCATATTTTCACCATATTGCTCAGTTAAGCTTGTTATGGTTTGAGTGAACGCATCACTTAACTGCTCATCCCAACTGTTAAACTCAGGTTTAAGCCAACTCGTAGGTTGTTGCTCAATTAGCTGCCATATAGCAGGTTCTAAATCACGTTTAATATATTTTAAAGACCCACCTCTGTGTTCCAACGTATTTTGCATACCACTAAATACGCTATCAATAACCGCACCCCGGTAACGCCTCACTAACGTATAACCAATTGAATCAGGGCATGCACACGCTTGCCAGTTCTCAATTGCTGTAATAAAAGACTTATTATTAACAGGTTGCTGCTTTAACTTCGCCAAGAGTAACTTATGCCAAGGCATTAAAAACCGTGCCTCATTATCAAGTTGTAAAGCGTTAAAATCGGATTCATTAAACTGATCTTTCTCTAACAGTCTGTCTCTTATTTGTGTTGAGCGTGCGCCTAGTGCGTAACCCCCGTTACCGAAACGCTGGTGTTCTTGCGCTGAAACCACACGCGAGTTTCCCGTCCATAGACGCCCATCTTTAGGGTTTTTAATACTAGGCCTTTGTTGCTCATTCTGTTGCCACAAAGGTGAATACCCCTTTTCAGTCACGGCCACATCACTGGGTGTTTTACGAGCAGGAATGGCCCCCATGTTTTTCCACGCTGCGTTACCTTGGCTATCTACAACCATTAAGTTCTGTACTGGAATACCTACATCACTGGCTAATGCTAACGCAGCATCAACATTCTTAGCTTGCTCTAGTTGCAGTAAATCCATATCCACCGCATAGTTTTGGTGACCCACCCAACTGAGTGCATATTGCTTTGCATCTATTTCACGCACGGGCCCATATTCACTCATTGTTAGTTGGTAAGGCTCAGTACTGCCATCAGCAAGTACAATTTGCTCAGTTTCTTGCCAAGTTTTACTACTTTCAGTTAGTTCAACCCAATCAGCCGTGTCTAAATAGCCATTGGTAAAACCCCAGGCAATATGATTATTTGTCCCCACAACAATCGCAGGAGCGCCAGGTAAAGAAACACCGGTTACTTGATGTGTTTCGTTATTTTTACGGTAATTAAGTTGCGCACGGTACCAAATAACAGGTACAGCCATAGACAAATGCATATCATCAGAGAGCATGGCTGAACCTGTCGCTGTTAATTGCCCTGACACAGCCCAATTATTACTACCAAACTCTTGAGTTTGATCTATTTGTTTAAACGCATTATCTGACTGTTTAGGTAATGCAGGTATACCTGATTTATAAGGTGATAGGGTACTTCCATCCAGTGCAGCTTGATAACGACTTGGTTGGGTCAAAAAATCCAGCATTTCTGCACCATATAACTCATTGATTTGAATTAAGGCTTGGTCACGTTCAAAGGTAGCAGTCTGCAAATCTAAATACATACTAAAAATAACCAGTAAGCTATCTTCGCTACGCCACGGTTTTTGCTTAGCACCTGTTAATAAGTATTCAAAACCCGAAAAGCCAACTTGAGCCAGCCCTTCGTTAACACCTGCACTGTAGCTATTAAGTAAAGCCTGATCAGCCTGTGGTAATTGCTTGACAATATTTTCGCTACGTTTACGCAATTGATGAAAGCGCATTTTTTTATCTAAATTGAGTGCTGCTTTACCAAATAATTCACTGAGTTCACCTGCTGCATTACGGCGTAATAAGTCCATTTGAAAGAAACGATCTTGCCCGTGAGCAAACCCAAGACCATACGCAGCATCATTTCGGCTACTGGCATCAACCACAGCTTGGCCTAAAGCATCTCGCGACACAGACACGCTATTTGCAATGGATTTACTTATTCCTTTTCCGTCAAGCGCGGGCAAGCTTAGCGACAACACGCCATAAATAATCGCAGTAGCGGCCAAGCCTAAAATAAGTAATGTTAGAACTAACCACTTGATAACTTTTAGCATACCCAATTCCTTGCATAATTTTTAATTTGTTATAAAACCAGCTGCAGCGTTAAATAATAGGCGACTGGAAAACGCTTATATAGTACACATAGTTTTATGAAAGAATAATGTTAATTATTGATTAATTGTATTTTTCATCATGCACTTAAATTCAGGCGAAATAACAGTATTTATTTACTTAGGGTATTTTAAATTCCATGATAAATTGACTATAGTTGTTTAGCCTATTCAAAAAGTATACGTTCTAATGCAGCGGCCACAAAAAAAAGAACACAAGCAAGCTGATAGATTTAAGCTGACATTTTGGCTCTCTCTTAGCGTTATATTTATTATCAGTATTGTACTTGATCAGATTAATTATAATCGCGCTACACAAGCTCACCGATTACTAATACTCTCTGAAGTTGACACTTACCGAACTCAGCTATCATCAACGTTAATTTCAAACATCCAGCTTGTCCGCGGTTTAGCTGTTGCCGTTGCAGCAGAACCTGATCTCAAGCAAGAGCGCTTTTCACAAATTGCAGCTCCGCTCTTCGAAACATCCTCAGAACTTAGAAATATAGGCGGCGCACCAGGTATGGTGATACGTATGACCTACCCACTGAAAGGGAATGAAAAATCAATTGGTCTTAACTTCTTGAAAAATGAAGCACAAAGAGCAGATGCATTGAGAGCACGAGATAACAATGAAATTGTGATGGCAGGCCCATTAACGCTGGTACAAGGAGGTGAAGCATTAGTTGCCAGAGTACCTGTATTTTTACCCCCAGAAAATACATTTTGGGGCTTATTATCTGTTGTGCTAGATATTGACAAAGTGTATTTAAACTCAGGAATTAAAAAGTTAGAAAAAACGTTTAATGTTGCCATACAAGGGCGTAATGGCCTTGGTCTGCAAGGTGGTTTTTTTTATGGTAGTGAGGCTATTTTAGATACCAACCCTTTGAAACTTCACCTAACAATTCAAGGCGGCGAATGGGTTATGTATGTCAGCCCTAAAACGGGCTGGGCTCCTCCAGCATCATCTGTTTGGCCATTACGCATTGCTATTGCAATTATTATGGGTATTTTAATTTGGGCATTTACTATCTTCATAGAAATGTTTAACCGTCAAAAGCAGAATGAAAAAATGCTATCGTCAATGAGTCGGTTAGCGCAGATTGGTGCATGGTCATACAATTTAGAAACGCAAAAAGTCTATTGGTCTGATACCACTAAAAAAATATTTAAATATCCGCTAGACCAACAGCCTGACTGGCCTAATGATTTAAACTATTTTAAAGAAGGAACAAGCCGCGATAAGATAAAAGAATTAAAAACGCGAGCAATAAAATTCGATGAAAACTATGAAACCGAGCTGGAAATAGTCGATGCAACCGGCAATATAGTTTGGGTGTTAGTCCACGGAGAAACAGAGGTCCGAAACGGCCGATGTGTGCGTATTTTTGGCTCGCTACAAGATATTAATACCCGTAAATGTACTGAGCTTGAGAATAATAAATTCGCACTACACAATGAAGTTTTAGCTTCTTTAACTGTTAACAAAGCTATTTTGACCGGCCACTTAAAACAATCAAAAGATGTAATTACACACTCTATTTGCAACGCTCTAGATGTACAAAGAGCCAGTATTTGGTTATTTAATGATAATAAAGATGCGTTACTTTCTTTTGCCTACCATGGTACGTTTGCCCCCGAAAGCTCATTGCTCTACACATTGCAAAAAGACGATTTTAGTGCTCTTTTTAACGCTATTGATAACCACATGATTATTAAAGCTGCGGATGCGCAAACTAATAAACTGACCGCTCCACTGACTGAACTCTATTTAAAACCTCTGGCTATAAAATCAATTCTTAGTGTGACAATTGTCAGTGGTAGCAGTCCAATTGGAGTTGTGTTTGCTGAAAATTGTCATCATACGCGAAATTGGTCACATAATGAGGAAAGTTTTTTACTCGCCGTAGCAGCACTTATTGGTAGCTTATACTCTAGCGAACAACGTTTTGAAACTGAACAACAACTGGTAACAGCAAAAGAGGCCGCTGAACAGGCTGCTGCCGCTAAAAGTGAGTTTCTAGCCAGTATGAGTCATGAGATTCGTACTCCTATGAATGGAGTACTCGGTATGCTTGATATTGTTCAACATACCCAACTTGATCCCCAGCAACGTCATCATATTCAATTAGCAAAATCCTCTGGTCACTCATTGCTCAATATTATTAATGATATTTTAGACTTTTCCAAAATTGAAGCCGGTAAACTAGATATTGAAAGTATTCCTTTTAATTTACCTCAGTTGCTTGGTGAAATAGTGGAATCATTTGCTCTAAAAGCAGAGAAAAACAACACTAAACTGATTCTAGATGCAACAAAGATTAGCAAAAGCAAAATTATTAGTGATCCAAATCGGCTTCGCCAAATTGTTACTAACCTACTAGGCAATGCAATTAAGTTTACCAAAAATGGTGAAGTAATTGTTGTTGCCCAGCTAACTGAAACTACTGATGGCACATTTTTAAACTGCTCAATAATTGATTCAGGGATTGGTATTAAAGCTGAAAAACAGCTTTCATTATTTGATTCATTCACGCAGGCAGATACATCGACGACACGACAATATGGAGGCACAGGATTAGGCCTAGCAATTGTTAAACAGCTTTGCGATTTAATGAATGGTGAAATCAGTTTTACTAGCTCATATGGTGAGGGAAGTACGTTTACATTCTCGATCAGGGTAAATGCACTATTAACTACAGCACACGACTTACCTAGCCACTTAATCAAAAACAAGCAAATTTTAATTGTCGATACTTGCCAACTCAACAGCTCTATTACCCATAAGCAGCTTACTTTATGGGGGGCGCATTCAAGGATCATTGATAAATATCAAAGACTCAATGATACCCTTACGACATTTGAATACCCCGTTGACGCCATGCTAGTTGATTACTCGTATTTTTTATTTGTAGATAAATCTGCTATCAATACATTAAAGAACTATATAAAAGAGCAAAAAGTAAAATTAATTTTAATGGCACCAATGAGTTACTCACAGGAAAACACCCAATTACCTGTTGTCCCAGATTGCATAATATTTAAACCGCTGACACCTTCTGACTTGTTTGATGCGCTGGCAAACGAAAAATTTATTGAACATCAACAACACGACTTCTCAGTCAGTCAACAACCAGAACCGATACAACCTACGAAAAACGTACAAAGCAAAGTGTTATTAGTTGAAGACAATAAGGTAAACCAGATAGTGGCATGTGCGCTACTTAAGCAAGCAGGCTTGAAGTTTGATATTGCTGAAAATGGAATAGACGCACTCGAAAAGTTAAAAGCGACGTCAAAGGCACCATTCAAGCTTTTACTTATGGATTGTCAAATGCCTGAAATGGATGGTTACCAAGCGACCCAAGCAATTCGTCGCGGGGATGCTGGTGACGTATATAAAGACATTGTTATTATCGCCCTCACTGCTAATGCAATGCAGGGCGATAGAGAGAAATGCTTAGCTGCAGGAATGAATGACTATTTATCAAAACCCCTCGACTTCAATGCCTTAAGCCCTAAGCTCGAACACTGGTTAAAATAAAAAGAATAAGGATACATAATGCAATTAACAACTCATCAGCAACGTGTAATTGGCTGCTTGTTAGAGAAGCAAAGTACAACACCTGAGCACTATCCGCTCTCACTTAATAGCCTGACAAATGCATGCAATCAAAAATCTAACCGAGAGCCTGTGCTTTCTTTATCCGAAGCGCAAATACAAGACACAGTAGATGAACTCGTCGCGTTGCGGTTAGTAACATTAGATGAAGGTTTATCTGGGCGCGTTAATAAATACGCACATAGATTTTGTAATACCGAATTTAGTAGCTTGCAATTTAGCGAGCAAGAACGCGCGATTATATGCATTTTACTGTTACGTGGGCCGCAGACACCGGGCGAATTAAGAACTCGCAGTAATCGCTTAGCGGATTTTAATAGTGTAGCAGACGTTGAAACAACGCTAAATAACCTCGTTAACAAAGGCTATGCTATCAAACACCCTCGAGAAGCTGGCAAAAGAGAAAGCCGCTACAGCCACTTATTTACAAATGCTGACGTGACGGCTTTAAACACTACAAGTACTCACGAGCAACCACAGCTTCAGGCAACCGAGATCAATGAGCTACTGGCAGAAATTAATGACTTAAAAGCCGAAGTTGAAAAAATTAAGCTGCACTTAGGACTTTAAATTAGCCGCCATGAATAACATAATAGCCGTGACAACCCGAAACTAATTAGGAGCTCTAAATGCGTGCCGATATCGTCGCTGAAATGAAAGTTCAGCCAAATATAGATATAAAAAATGAAATTAACCGTCGCGTTGATTTTATCAAAAATCGACTCGTCGCGGCACATTCGCGCTCTTTGGTACTTGGTATTAGTGGTGGTGTTGACTCTTCGACCTGCGGCCGTTTATGTCAGCTTGCAGTTAACCAATTAAATGAAGAACAAAACACTGATAAGTATCAATTTATCGCAGTGCGCTTGCCTTACGGGGTACAAGCTGATGAGGACGAAGCACAACTTGCTGTTGATTTCATTCAGCCAAGCAAACGCTTAGCGGTAAACATAAAGCCTGCAGCAGATGGCATGCATGACCAAGCTCTTGCAGCTATCGTAGGCTGTGGTGAAGCCTTACCAGAGCAATCCCAAATAGACTTCATCAAAGGTAACGTAAAAGCACGCCAACGCATGATAGCTCAGTACGAAATTGCTGGCTTTACTCAAGGTCTGGTTGTTGGTACGGATCATAGTGCTGAAAACATTACCGGCTTTTACACAAAATTTGGTGATGGTGCCTGCGATCTAGCTCCTTTATTTGGGCTATCAAAACGTCAAGTAAGAGCGCTGGCTAAAGAGCTCGGTGCTCCAGAGCTATTAGTTACAAAAGCGCCAACGGCCGACTTAGAATGCGATCGCCCTGGTTTAACCGATGAAGAGGCGCTTGGCCTAAGCTACGAACAAATCGATGACTTTTTAGAAGGTAAACCTGTCAGTGACGAGGTCAGTGAAAAATTGATTGCGATTTATCTTCGAACGCAACATAAGCGCCAAGCGATCCCAACCATTTATGATGAGTGTTAATAACTAATATCTCATAGCAAGTAAACATCACTTCAAGGGCAATTAATAACGATAAATGCTATTAATTGCCCACTTTTCATTTTTTACATATGTATACACTCATTACTACAAGCATCATAAACGCCAGCTAATAAAGTATTAATACTCAATACATTGATCGAATAAACTCGTTAATTCGTAAAAATTTAGATAAGCCTATGAGACTGTAGGTGAAATATTACTGTAATTTAGTTTATAGTGACTAGACTTTAAAACATCGCGTTTAGTAGAGAGCTGCCACATTTATGACATCGCCGATTTTGATAACTGGCGCAGGCCAACGTATAGGCTTAGCGCTTGCAAAACACCTGCGAAACGCAGGGCAAGAACTGATCATTACTTACCGCACACGCCATAGCTCAATAGATGAATTAGAGTCGTTGGGAGTAACATGTTTGCCGGCTGATTTTAAAAGTAATGATACAATATTCGATTTCATCGCAACGTTAAAAAACCACACAGAGTCTTTGCAAGCCATTATACATAATGCCTCAAGTTGGGATTGCGAAGCCAATAATCCAGACAGCGCTGACTTGTTTGATAATATGATGCGCATCCATGCCAAAGCACCTTATTTAATTAATTTAAATTGCGCGCCACTTTTATTGGAACACCAACGGCTCACTCAAACCTCAGCAGATATAATTCACCTGACTGATTATGTTGTAGAAACAGGTAGTCCAAAGCACCTTGCCTACGCTGCAAGTAAAGCGGCTTTAGATAATTTAACCAAGTCATTTTCAGCCAAGTATGCTCCTCGCATAAAAGTAAATTCAATTGCTCCGTCATTGATTATTTTTAATCAGGATGATGATGAGTTTTACCGCGCCAAAACCCTTAAAAAATCATTAATGGGTATAGAGCCAGGGTGTGAAGAAATAATTAATAGCGTCGACCTACTACTGAAAAGCCAGTACATCACCGGACGTACATTACCTGTCGATGGCGGCAGACATTTAAAATAACGAATTAAAATTGAGAACTTTATGCACAACGAACTAAAAAATAGCTATCAAGAAATTATCAGTGCCGTCGGTGAAGACCCACAACGTGAAGGTCTACTCGACACACCAAAGCGTGCTGCAAAAGCAATGGAGTATTTAACCAAAGGCTACCGTGAGACGCTGGAAGAAATAACAAACAATGCAGTGTTTTCATCAGACGCCGACGATATGGTTTTAATTCAAGACATTGAGCTTTACTCAATGTGTGAGCACCACTTATTACCTTTCGTTGGCCGCTGCCACATTGCATACATACCAAATGGTAAAGTGCTTGGGTTGTCTAAGTTTGCACGCATCGTGGATATGTTTTCTCGCCGTTTTCAAATACAAGAGCAACTAACTCATCAAATTGCAAAAGCAGTGGAAGAAGTGACAGGCGCTAAAGGAGTTGGTGTTATTGTTGAGGCTAAACACATGTGTATGATGATGCGCGGCGTAGAAAAGCAAAACTCAAGCATGCGCACTTCTGTTATGCTGGGTAACTTTAGAGCAGATCCTAAAACCCGTAACGAGTTTCTACAATTGATTAAAGGCTAACGAATGGCTAATGCAATTATAAATGTAACTAACCTGAGGTTGCGCACTTTTATTGGCTTTAACCCTGAAGAACGCGAAAAAAAGCAGGATGTAGTGATCAACTTAGAGATCCACTATCCTGCTGATCAAGCCTGTGAAACCGATGAAGTAGAGCAAGCATTAAACTACAAAACAATTACCAAGCAAGTGATAAGCATTGTAGAAAATGGGCATTTTTTGTTATTGGAAAAACTAGTCGCAGAGATACTCGCTGTATGTCACAGTCATAGTAGTGTTAATTATGCAAAAGCACGTGTGGATAAACCTCATGCGTTACGCTTTGCCGACTCGGTATCTCTTACTCTTGATTGGAGAAAATCTTAGAGCAGGTTATCCAACCCTACGGCAAAGGCCAGCACCACCAAATAGCGTGCTCCTTTGCCCAAGGTAACTAACCATAAAAAAGTCCACCAGCGCACCTTAAAAATTCCCCCAACCACAGTCAAAGGGTCACCAATAATTGGCAACCATGCAAATAACAAGCTATAGACGCCATATTTTTGAAAACGAGTTTGCGCCTTCTTAATACCTTGTTGAGAAACAGGGAACCATTTACGGTCTTTAAAGCGCATCACTTGTGTGCCTAGCCAATAATTAACACAACTGCCTAATACATTCCCTATCGTTGCACTTACCCATAATAGCCAGAGTACGTAGTCGCCTTTAGTGATCATAGCGGTAAGTACTATTTCAGATGAGCTAGGTAATAAGGTAGCCGATATAAATGCAGTAAAAAATAATGTTAAATAAGCCATTCAAGCCTTAAATGATACATATAAAAAACCCAGCTTGCCGCTGGGTTTTAAGTAAAAATTGCGTTGTTTATTTTATCAAATTAATACTAAATGGATAGCTAAATGGCTTCCCATCATTGGTTTTTATCGCGCCAATAACAACCATTATAAATGAGAATATGGCCACTATCGGTAATAAAATAGCGCCAATTGCGACAATCATTAATATAAAACATACAATGTAGGCAATTAACATCGTGATTTGAAAATTAAGTGACTTTCGACCATGTTCTGCGACAAGTGGCATATCTTCTTTTTTAATTAACCATACAATAAGCGGCCCAATAACACTGCCCATTGGTATAATAAAGCCTGCCAGTGCGCTTAGGTGACAAAGCATCGCCCATGTACGCTGTTCTTTATCAGCCAGTACAGGTTCAACCGTTTGATTCTCTTCCATTATAATCTCCTTTTTTTGTTTATAGTGACCGTTTTAGGGCATAATGTCTATAAATCACTCACCTTAAAAAGGAATTTAGTAATGACAGCTTACATAATGCGTATAGCAACTATATGTATTTTACTGGTCGGATTATCGGCATGCTCACAGACTAGCGGCACATCGACGACGCAACCTATCCTAATTACTCATAAAGGCTATGAGACCTACTTAAAAATAGGCGATAATTTCACACAAACTCATTTTATAGATATTTATAACAACGACGTTCGTCTCGGTGAAAAGAAGAAGCTAGTGATACTTTTTGCCACTTGGTGCTCAGACTCACAACGCCTTATTAAACAGCTTCAACAATCCTCATTGAGTAAAGATCCACAAGTGCAGATCATTGCTATTGGCCGAGAGGAAAGTGCGGCAACACTTATGCAGTTCAAACAAGAGTATAATATTGCTTACTCACTTATTGCTGACCCACAGCGCGCAATCTACAACCAATATGCTAACAAAGGAGTCCCCCGTCTAATCCTGCTGGATGAGAGTAACCACGTCGTAAAAACACTCATTGGGGAAGATCCTAATTCGCTGCAAAAAGTCAGTTGGTAGCCTGTGATAAAAAAGTGATAACTTTGTGAGGCTTTCATGATGTTGCTATTTGATACTAAAACTGACTCATCAAAAACAGGAACTAACAATGAAAGCCTCAACATTTACTGTTGCAGTAATAACTGCACTTGCTAGCCAATCTTTATCGGCTGCAGAACTTGATTTAAAACTTACAAACCTTACTCAAGGGTTGCACTTTACACCCATTTTAATCACCGCGCATGCTAGCGACGATACCTTATTTGAAGTTGCAATGCCGGCTACAACAGCATTACAAACCATGGCCGAAGGCGGCAACTTGGCACCGCTTATAGATCAAGCAAATGCTGCAGGCAGTGATGTTATAGCCAACCCAGCTGAGGGGCTTCTAGCACCAAGCACATCTACAATGACCACACTAATGACGGCTGAAGCGAATGAATACCTGTCAATCACAGCAATGCTGTTGCCCACTAATGATGGTTTCGTTGGCCTGAATAGTTGGAAAATACCCAAACAAGCTGGCACTTACTCGGTCTATTTAAATGCCTATGATGCGGGTACAGAAGGCAACAACGAGCTTGTTATTGAAGGTTCTGGAGCACTAGGTACACCGGGTATTCCCGCAGCACCTGGAGGTAATGCAGGCAGTGGCGGCACTGGCTTATCAAGCTCAGATAGCAATACCATGATTCATATTCACCCTGGAAACCTTGGTGATGACGATTTAGCGGCAGGAGCAAGTGATTTAAGCAATACCGTACACAGATGGTTAAACCCTGTAGCCAAACTAACCGTTACAGTTAAGTAGGAGCAATGCTATGTTAGCCTTTAATCGACCTTTAATGATTATTGCTCTTGCGGGTACTTTAGCAGCCTGTAGCGATTCAAATGATAACGATGATGACGTTACCCCAACACCAGAGCCTGTCAGCTATTCGTTTACACTACAGGTGAGTAACCTAACTGCTGGGCAACCGTTCTCACCCATTGCAGTCATAGCTCACACCGAAGGAACACTTTGGAAAGTTGGCGACCCCGCTACAACAGCCTTAGAGAGAATGGCTGAAGGGGGTGACAATAGTGTGCTATTACAATTTGGTTCAGCTATTGCTAATATCTCAGGCGATGCTCCTGTTGCACCAGGCGCAGAAACAACATTAACCATAACCACAGACAGCATTGAAGAATTAAAATTATCACTAAGCACCATGATGGTGAATACAAATGATGGTTTTACCGGTCTTAATGCTATGGATGTGTCTTCGTTAGCAGTTGATCAAACATTAACACACTTCACATTCGCTTATGATGCTGGTACCGAGAGTAACTCAGAGGCTTCAGGCACAATTCCCGGCCCAGCGGATAGCGGAGAAGGCTTTAATGAAATTCGAGATGATGTAAATGTTATTGCTATGCACCCAGGTGTGGTGAGTCAGCAAGACGGACTAACAAGCTCAGTATTAAGTAGTGAGCATAAGTTTGATAATCCGTTAGCAAAAGTGGTTATTACGCGGACACAGTAATTTATTTCAGGGCGAATGGATGCGCCCTCTCATAGAGATAACTGTATGCAACACGAAAAAATATTAATAATCGAAGATGACAGAGCGATTAGACAACTAATCGTCACACAGCTTGAGCCACTAAACCTTCATATCGATCAGGCTGACAGTGGTGAAGTCGCTTTAAAAAAAATAACGAAACAATCCTATGGCTTATTATTGCTCGATATTAATTTACCACAAATGGACGGCCTGAGTTTATGTCGAAAAGTTAAAGAACATTATCCAACAATCGCCGTGATTTTACTGACCGCCCTAAGCTCAGATATGGATCGGGTTATCGGCCTTGAAATGGGCGCAGATGACTATATTTGTAAACCCTTTTTTGCCCGTGAATTACAAGCCAGAATAAAAACTCAATTACGTCATCGCGCGCAATTACTCGCGGCAAATGCAGTTGATGAACACGTTACCAGCTCTGAAAAAAGCATACAGCTTGGTTCGTTACATATTGAATTTGCCAGCCACCAAGCTTTTTTAGCCAAGCGCGCTATCAACCTCACCGCTACTGAATTTGATTTACTTGCTTACTTTGCCCGTCACCCAAACCATGTTTTTAGCCGCCAACAGTTACTTGATCAAGTATGGGGTTATCAACACAGTGGTTATGAACACACCGTAAATTCTCACATAAATCGCCTACGTGCAAAATTAGAGCAACACCACCAAGCACCTTTTATCGAAACCGTGTGGGGGGTTGGCTACAAACTAAACCCTAGTCAGTTGAGTAACTAAATAATGAGAACGACATTTAATTTTTCTTTGTATCAAAAATTGGCTTGGTCTTTAGTAATCATATTTGGTTTTATATGCGCCCTAGTTTACGGCTGGAGTAAACAACTAGAGCAAAGCTCACAACATCACGCAGAACAAAACTTACACATACACCTAGCTGAGCACTTAGTACAAGATAACCCTCTCATTAAGCAGGGTATTTATGACTATAAAGCACTTGAAAACCTGTTTCATACTTTGATGTTGCTAGGCCCTGCATTTGAGTTTTACTTTGTTGACCCACAAGGAAAAATACTGACCTATTCAGCACAGGCAGGTAAAGTTAAACGCACGCATATCGACCTGTCTCCTTTAAAGCGATTAATTAATGACGCCACATTAACCCCACTCTATGGTGATGATCCGCGCGATAATAATAAGCAAAAAATATTTTCAGCCGCCGCAGTGTATAACCAAGGTCAACTACAAGGCTATATGTATGTCATCATTGGTGGTGAAGCTTACGACACAACGTTAAATAGAATAAAAGCCAATGACAGCCTTTATCTCAACGCAATCTGGCTCATAGCAGCATTATTATTTTTATTAATCGCCATGTTGTTACTGTTTAAGTTTTTTACTTCCCCCATTAAGCGCTTAGCCAATGATATAAGTCGCATTGAAGCGGCAAACTATCAGCTGACTGATTTTAAACTACCAGTCTATGGCAATAAAAATAATGAAATTGGCCATTTAAGCAAAGGCATACAAGCGATGTTAAACCGTATCGACGAACAGTTTAAAGCCTTGCAACAAAGTGACTTACGCCGAAGAGAGTTACTTACACATTTGTCACATGATTTACGTACACCACTGGCTTCTTTGCAAGGTTTTTTAGAAGTGCTTACCAGTCCATCAAGACATTTATCCACTCAAGAACGGCAGCATTACTTGGCTGTTTCAAATAATAACTGCCATCAGCTTAAACTGTTAATTGAGCAAATTTTTGAGTTAGCAAATCTTGAAAATGGCCAAGTAAAAATTAAAACAGAAACATTTAATTTAGGTGAACTGATTTATGACTGCATTGCAAAGTTTAGTCTATCGGCTCAAAGTAAGGGGATCAGCTTAGGAGTCGAGCCTGCTATTTGTGATTTTACTGTGGTTGCCGATATTGCAAAGCTTGATCGAGTACTCAGCAACTTAATCGACAATGCCATACGCCATACTAATCAAGGTGATAGTATTAATATACGCGTTAGTCAAAAGCATACATCGCAATTATATGTCGATGTGAGTGATACTGGGGTAGGGATTAATAACGATGAACTGACTGCTATTTTCGAACCTCATTACCAAGGTCGAAATTCAAATAAAGCGGGACGCCAGCAAGGGGGGTTAGGTCTGGCTATTTGCAGAGGGTTACTCAAACTTATGGACAGTGAAATTTATGTACATAGTGAACTAGGCAAGGGTACGCAGTTTAGGTTTTACTTAACGCAAAAAATAAAGGCATGAGTCAAATCACGCCTTTATTGATAACCGTTTTGACTATTGCTTAATACCCGCTAAATCAAGTATAAACGCATAGTTAAACGCAGTATCTTGTAGGCTTTTAAAACGCCCCGATGCTCCGCCATGCCCTGCTTCCATATCAATTTTGAATAGCAGCTTATTATTGTCTGTTTTATACTCTCGTAGCTTTGCAACCCACTTTGCTGGTTCAAAATATTGCACTTGTGAATCATGCAAGCCCGTAGTAACGAGCATATTTGGATAGGCTTGTTTGCTTACCTGATCATACGGTGAGTAAGACAACATATAGTCATAATACACTTTCTCGTTTGGGTTACCCCATTCACCATATTCATTGGTTGTCAGCGGAAGGCTTGCATCAAGCATAGTTGTCACTACATCAACAAACGGTACAGCAGCAACCATACCTTGATACAGTTCAGGCGCTTGGTTCGCCACGGCGCCCATTAGTAAGCCACCCGCACTGCCACCCATGGCAAATATGTTGTTTTCGTCACCATATTGCTGAGTTACTAACCCTTTAGTGACATCAACAAAGTCATTAAATGTGTTCTTTTTATTTAGTAACTTTCCGTCTTCATACCAAGGGCGGCCCAACATTTGTGAACCACGAATGTGGGCTATCGCAAATACAAAACCACGATCAAGTAAACTTAAGCGCGAACTTGAGAAGCGCGGGTCCATCGTTGCACCGTACGAACCATACGCATATTGCAATAACGGATTAGTGCCATCTTTTTTGAATTTATCTTTACGGTAAACAAGGCTCACTGGCACTTTCACGCCATCTCGAGCAGTAATAAATAACCGCTCTGATGCGTAATTATCAGCATTAAAATCACCCACTACGGCTTGTTGCTTCAATAAGGTTTTTTCTGTGCTATTTAAATCAATATCATAAGAGGTACCAGGCGTAGTCATGCTTGCATAGTAGACACGTAAACTAGGGTTATCTAGTTCATTATTGCCGTAAGCATGAATCATATAACTGCTATCGTTAAAACCCAGAGTTTGCTCATCACCCGATGTTAAATTACGGATAGTTAAGCGAGATTGCCCCATCTCACGCTCTTTATAAACAAGGTGATTGGCAAATAACTCGATACCTTCTAACTTCACGTCATCACGCGCAGCAATAACCGTTTGCCAATTCGCTTTATCGTTCGCTTTGTCTTTATGCACCTTCATTAACTGAAAGTTTACTGCATTTAGGTTAGTCACGATGTAATACCAATCACCGTGTTTAGCAATATCGTATTCTAGGTTTTCTTCACGTTCAATCAAGCGCTTGGGCTGTGCTTTAACGTTATTGGCATCAATCACTGAGACACCTGATGCACTAGTACTTCCATGCCAAATATAAATTTCTTGTTTATCTTTACTCTTGCCAAGGCCAGTGTAATAACTGGTATTAGTTTCTTCGTATACCAGCTCATCTTGTGATTGTGGAGTGCCAAGCGTATGGCGGTAAACTTGATAGCCTAATAATGTCTGTAAGTCTTTTTTAATGTAATAAAACGTTTTATTGTCGTTTGCCCACACCACATCACCGTCAGTCCCTTCGAGTTTATCTTCAAGTAGCTCGCCGGTGGTTAAGTCTTTGACTAAAATAGTGTATATACGGCGACTTACCGTGTCTTCACCATATGCAAGTAAGTTCCCATTGGGGCTAACTGTTAGGCCTGTTGCGGCATAGTAATCGTGGCCCATCGCTAATTCATTAACGTCTAAGATAACTTCTTGCTCGGTACCTTTGCCATCTTTAGCGCGTACATAAGTCGGGTATTCGTTGTCGCCACGCGTTTGCGATGAATAATAGTAGCTTCCGTTCTTTGTTGGCACTGAATCATCATCTTTTTGAATACGCCCTTTGAGCTCTTCAAATAACGTTGCTTGTAGCTGTGTTGTGTGCGCGAGCTGCTGCTCAGTATAAGCATTTTCAGCATTTAGATGCGCTATTACAGCAGGCTCTTTTCGCTCATCATCACGCATCCAATAATAATTATCGATGCGTGTATCACCATGAATCGTCATTTCATGAGGTACTTTTTTTGCAACAGGCGCTTTTACTGCTGCTTGAGTAGCAACACTGGTGGCTGTCATCGAAGTTGATTGTGAGCTCTGCTCTGGTGCTTTATTACAACCAGAAAGTACGGCAATAGATAATGCAGCCAGTGCAAAAGAATGTATTGGTTTCATAAATTTCCCTAAGTATTGTTATTTTTCCACCATGGCTAATATATATAAATCTTTCTGACTTACCTATATATGTTTGTAAAGCAATGTAAAAAGGGAGCCGAAGCTCCCTTTTAAAACATAACTAATTTACTAGTCTGCAATTACTTTTGTTTACGACGACGCATAAACGCAAATGGTGCAGCAAGTAATGTTAACCAAGTTAATGAACCTGCATCACCGTCGTTGTCATCATCATCGCTACCAACAACGTTTTTAACACGAACTTCAACAGTAGCAGCTTCTGAGCTGTTACCTGCAGAATCTACTGCAACAACATTAAACGTAAACATACGTTCGTACTCGTAGTCAATTTCACCTGCAACAACAAGCTCACCTGCGCTGTTAATGGTTACACGATCGGTTCCTGATACTATAAACTTAGTAACAGGCGAAGTATCAGCATCTGGATCACTAAACTTTAATGAACCGATAACTGTACCGAAAGGTGTATTTTCATCAACTGTAAAGCTCTGACCTTGTTCAACAACAGGTGTATTTTCTGCTGCATCTTCAGTAACAGTGATAACAACATCAACCGCTTCAGATGTATTTCCAGCACTATCTACAGCGGTCACTTTTAGTGTGATTTCTGACTCGACATCAAAATCGATTGCACCACTAACAGTAATTTGACCTAAGCTATCAATTTCAAAACCATCATGACCTTCTACAGAGAAACTTTCAATTGGTGTCACCTCTGTATCCGGATCAACCGCTCTTAATTGACCAATAACGGTGCCTACAGCAGTATTTTCTTGCACTTTAAAGGTTTGGCCAGCTTCAACTACAGGCGTAACTTCATCACCTTCATCTGCAACATTAAGGATATTAATCGTTACTACCTCAGGAGCAGACTGGTTAGCGTCTTCATCAATTGCCACAACCGTTAGTTCAACGGTGCTTTGCTCTTCAAAGTTTAGTGCTTGTGCAACTCTTAACATACCTGTGTTATCAATAGTAATTGCATCACTACCTTCAATTGTAAACATGGTAATTGAGCTGTTATCTGGATCAGTAAAGCTCAACTGTGCAATTTCTGTTGCAATCATCGCGTTTTCAGCAATTGAAAATACTTGCCCAGGATTGATAACTGGCGTTACTTCAACAGCTTCATCTGCAATATTAGTAATGTTAATTGTTATTAAAGCTGGTTCTGATGTTTGACCTTTTATGTCAATAGCTACAACAACTAACTCTGCTGTCTGGGCGCCTGTTTCAAAATCAACAAGGTCACTATTAGTAACCGTTACTTGGCCATCGTTGTTAACACCAAATCCTTGATGCGTTTGTGATTGGACATAATACTCTGAAACTTCAAAATCAAAGTCTGATTCAACCACATTAAGTTGACCAATCACATGACCATTCTCTGAGTTTTCAGCTACTTCAAAAACAGTGCTTTCAAGTACAGGTAATGTGCTGCTTGGTAACACTAAATCTTCAGCTGTCACTACTTCTAAAACATCTTGCAATGTATTCGCAGTGAAAGCGAACGGTGTTGTAGCGTTAACAATCGCTTTTTCGCCTGGCGCTAGAGAACGAACAGGAGTGTCGCTTCCATCTATTGTAGTTAATGCAACCGGCTGCACTTGATTAAATGGCGTGCTACCTACAAGGCTGTCAGTTTCAAAATAAACGCCTGATTGGTAACTCGCATAACCAACAGATGCTTTAATATTTAACGTATCACCGATATTATCAGCAGTTAAGCCTAATATGTTACTACATGCTGAGAATGTAATGGTGTCTTCACCTGCTGAATGGTACAGCGGGGTTACGTATTGCAGCGTTTCGTTTCCATCTACATCAATAGAACCAATTACTGTACGTGAGCGACCTGGCGATGCTGTTCTACGACCACGATCATTGTAGTTTTGCATTAATACATCATATGAACCATCGTTGTTCGTATCGATATCTAAGCGATATCCTGCTTGGAACACATGCGTCAGTTCATCACGAAGCTGAATCGAAGAGGTAACTAAAATACCCGATTCACACGCTTCTAAAGGCAGAATATTAAATGTTGTAGATAAAATATTAAATGGTGCTTCAACAGCTGATTTCTCTTCACCAACCGCAACTATATTTTCACTCAGTGTAGATACTGTCGTCGCACCCGTGTTTTCAACAACAAGTTGCATCTCATCGCCCACAACCTCTGCCGCCACATTTAGTGATGAGGCCGCTTTAGGTAATACATGATAAACAACATGAAGAGCATGATCAGATTCAGAATCATCAACATCGTCAAATACAAGTGCGCCATCAAACTCAACAAGTGTCAGCTCACCACTACGTTCTTCGATATCTTGTGCAGAGAAAGGGTTTGAAAGTCCCCACGCAGGAAGTTTCCTAGGATCAACCGTTAATGTTACGTCAAACTCTACTGTTTGACCCGCAGGAACGGTTACATTTTTAGGTAGCTCCCAACTAATTGCGCTACTGTCTTCATCGTTGCTGTAGCGTGCTTCAGTTCGTAAGTTATATGTTTTTTCTTGCGTAGAAAAGTTTTTAACTGTGACGGTTTTAGTGAGTGATGTCACCTCGCTCATACTTTCAAGACCAAATGAAAGTGCCGCTTGGTTAGTATTGTACTCTGGGTTACTGACCCAGGCAGCCACAGGTAAATTCACCGCTTTTTCAACATCGACTAAACCTGCACCAATCATGCTGATAGGCGCTAATTCGCTGTCAGGCTTAGCATTACGAGACTCGTTTGTAACATTTAAATTTGCCGAGTTCATTAATGTTGCTTTAATTTCTGACGCATTACGGTCTGGGTGCGCTTCACGAACAAGGGCCACAGCACCAGCAGTAATTGGACCTGAGAAAGAAGTACCCGATGCTGGAGCGAGTTGATCTTGCGTACCTGTGGCGGCAACCATAATACTGGTTCCAGGAGCTGTGATTTCAGGTTTTAACAAACCATCCATAGACGGGCCACGAGATGAGAAGGTTGCAACAGCACCAGCAATATTATCAACTTTACCTTCGAAGCTATATAATGGTTGCTCACCGACTTCTAGTGCAGCCTTCAATTGCTCGCCAACCTCTTGTGTAACGGATACAGTACGAATTGTTACTAATTCAGCGGAGCCAGGACTACCGGTCATACCAGGTGCGACACCAGGTACATTATTAGCTATAACAATAAATGCAGCTCCATTATTTTGGGCATTCAACGCTTTAACAGAGAAACCACAACCACCACGGTCAATAATTACTGCTTTGCCTGTAAAATCAACCTCTTCACCAAATGCTTCACAACCATTTTGATTTGCGTCCGGGTATACAAGCTCTGCATCTTCATGACTAAATTTAAATTCACCTGTTAAGCCAAAAGTTGCAGCGCCTACATTGATATTCTCACCATTGACACTACCTAATAGTATATCTTGCTCTAAAGTCGGGTGTGTCATTGCACCCACTGATAATGCATTAGGAGTCGTTGATGGACCACCGATTCTAAATGGGTGATCACCATCATTACCAGCAGAAATTACAACATTGACACCTAAGTCAACAGCTTTTTGAATCAAGTACTGCGAACCACCATCAGTGTAAGTGCCACCAAATTCACCACCTAAAGACATATTTACAACGTCAACACGATCTGAAATATCACCATCACCATTTGGGTCCATTGCTGACTCAAGAGCAGCAGCTTGTGCTGCACTTGGGCAACCACCACCACAAACAGAGTACACGTATAGCTCAACCTCTGGAGCGATACCTGTCACAGAGTGAGATACTGATGTACCGTGACTTGTCGGTGCGTCTGCTTCTGTAGGTGTCTCGGGATCATTTTCAATTGGATCTGCGTCATCACGAATATAATCATAACCGCCTTGTACTATGCCCTGCGGCCATGCTACTGAAGTTGGATCTGCTTGAGCTGCATCGTACGCCTCAATAGTTCCTGCACCTCCAAAAACCTGATGAGTGTAATCAATACCAGTATCAAGTACTGCCACTTTTTGACCTTTACCTGTCACAATACCATTATTAACCAACGGTGAAGCGTTTAGATAATCGGCACTTGCAGCAACATGTAACTCATAGTCATACATAGGTAAAACTTTTACTACTCGATGATCTTTCGCAATTTTTTGTAATGCATTTTGGCTAGCTTGCACAATTAACGTTGGAGCTAATACTTTTGTTTCGCCTATTACCTTTGCGTCAAAGTCGAGGCTGCTTAGTTCTAATTTAACCTGAGTTTGTACTTGCTCAATCTGAGCGATTGACGCTCTGCTGTCTCCCGCTTGATAAGTACCTTGCGCCATCAGATCTGCAGCTGTTGTAGCTCTTAAAACAATCATATGAGCAGAAGGCTCTTGTTTTACATGTTCTGCTTGGCTCAAAGCCGATGAGACAAAGTTATTTAATGCAGCAATTTCATTTGTTGTTTTAGCGCTAACTGATGTAGCTATTAGTGCTGATGATACCGCAATCGATAAAGCGGTTTTTGTAACTAACTTGTTAGACATAAATTCCCCTGGTGAGATTATTGTTATTTATTGTTCCAATACAGGAACAGTAGTCCCGAATACTACACCAGCAATAAACAAAAAAACAACATACAAACAATAAATGTTACAAAAACTCCTCGTATAAAAAAAAATACCGCCAGTTGGCGGTATTTTTAAAAGTTAAATTTTAGTGCTGTAGTTTATTTTTGTTTACGACGACGCATAAACGCAAATGGTGCAGCAAGTAGTGTTAACCAAGCTAATGAACCTGACTCATCATTGTCATCGTCATCATTTGCACGTAGGTTGTTAACATCTATTTCAACACTTACCGCTTTAGACACGTAACCTTTACTATCTTCTGCTTGAACACTGAAAACAATTTCACTGTCAAACTCATAGTCAATCTCACCCATGGTTACAATTGAGCCATCTAACTCAACTTTAACTAAAGTAGTGCCAGATACAATAAAGCGAGTAATTGGCGAAATATCAGCATCTGGGTCAGAAAATACAAGCTGACCTAAAACAGTACCAAGCGGTACATTTTCATCAGTACGGAACTGTTGACCACCCTCGATAACAGGAGCATGTGCTTTAGGATCGGCAGTCACATTTAACATCACCGTTGCAGTCTCTGATTCAAGACCGCTATCATCCATCAACATAACTTCAAGAGCAATGGTAGGTGTTTCGTAATAGCTCATGCTACCAGATACGACTAACTCACCCTTGTCGTTAATACTAACTGCATTAGTATTAGTTACTTTACCACCAGAAACCATTGTTGCTGCACTTTCAAATAAAGTGTGGTCAAGCATACCGATAACTGTGCCCTCTGGTGCAGTTTCAATAACACTAAATTTTTGCCCAGGAGTTACAACTGGTAACTCATCAGCATCATTAGTTATCATCACTTTGATAACAGCTTCTTCTGATTCAGTGCCTAACAAATCAGTGGCTTTAACAGTGATCATAATCTCTTTAACTTCAGACTCAAAATCTAACAAGCTACTGTCTTCAACCATGATATCACCAGTTTCTGCATCAACCATCAAGCCAGGTGCAGACATACCAACAACTGTGTATTCTGTAATACGAAGCGCTGGCTCTTCCACAAACTCAACACGGCCGATAGTAATACCGTCTAGTGCCATTTCATTGATAGAAAGCTCAGATGCTACAATATTTGGCACCATTGGCACCTCAGCAGTTTCAGTAATACTGTTAAGGTAGACATCTGTACCATTCGCAGATGTAAGAGCAAAATCGCTTTCAGCTCTGAATACCGCACTTTGTCCCGGAGCAAGCTCTGATACTTTCATTTCTGAATCTTCAGTCGAGACTAGGTCAACTCTAGGAGCTCCGGTAAAGACTGTAGAACCCGTAACACTGTCAGTTTCAAAGTAAACACCAGCTTGATAGCTTGGGTAACCAACAGAAGCCTGAACATTAATTTGGCTGCCAAGCATACTTGCATCTAAACCCATTAACTCACTACAACCAGAGAATGTCACTGTGTCTTCGCCTGCAGCATGGTACATAGGTGTGCCCCACATCCATCCGTCATTACCATCAGCATCTATTGTACCTATTAATGTACGGCTACGACCTGGAATTGCTGCAGAACGACCTACATCATTTAAGTTCATCATGAAGTGATCATATACGCCATCGTTATCAGTGTCTAAGTTCATGCGAACACCAACTTGGCGCATATGAGTAATTTCGTCACGTAGTTGGATTGAAGAGGTAATAAATACACCAGAATCACAATTCTCAGACGTATAAGCAGCAAATGTAGTACTTAAAATATCGAAGTCTGCTTCAGCATTTTCTTCACTTGTTGCGATAACGCTTTCTGCAATCGGGTAAGCAGATGCTGAACCAACGTTAGTTACAACTACCTCTACAACGCCATTAACCTCTTCATAAGCAAATTCAAGCTCGGCACCTGCTTTAGGTAGTGCATGGTAAACAACGTGTAAATCATGGTCAGTATCAGTTGTTGAAACATCATCAAATACTAATGCACCATCAAATTCTGCCATTGTTAAAGAAGGACTACGTGCAGCTAAATCATCAGCATCAAATGGGTTTTCCAACGTCCAGTCATGCAACATCGCTGGAACAACTGTCATAGTTACATCAAATGTGGTTTCTTCGTTTGCAGCAACCGTAACACTACGTGGGATATCAAAGCTTACTGCACCTGAGTCAGCATCATTCATGAAGCGCTCTTCAATACGAAGGTCGTAAGTTTTATCTTCGTCAGAGAAGTTTTTCAATGTAACAGTTTTAGTGAAACTGCTCATTTCAGTCATACGCTCAAGACCAAATGACAATGCAGCTTGAGCTGTTTGGTACTCGTCATCCACAACCCATGCAGCAACCGGTAGGTTAACCGCTTTTTCTACATCAACTAAACCTGCACCAATTAAGCTGATAGGCGCAAGTGGTGAATCAGGGTTGATTGTAAGTGGGTCAACAGTAACGTTAAGGTCTGCAGCATTCATTATTGTTGCTTTGATTTCAAGCGCGTTACGGTCAGGGTGAGCTTCACGAACAAGTGCTACTGCACCTGCAGTGATTGGACCTGAGAACGAAGTACCTGTTGCTGGTGCAAGACCATCTTGCGTGCCAGTTGCAGCAACCATAATATCGGTACCTGGCGCTGTAATTTCAGGCTTTAATAAGCCATCCATTGATGGACCACGTGATGAGAATGACGCAACTGCACCGGCTGTTACTTTACGCTCAACCATGATGCTGTAAGTCGCTGCATTACCAGCATCTAACTGCGCTTTCATCGCGGCACCTGCGGCAAAGTTAATACCTACGTTACGAATAGTAACATCAGCATCAAAACCACCCATTGGTGCAGGTGTACCGTCATCCGTGTTATTCGCGATGAATACAAATGCAGCACCACGCGCTTGCGCGTTAAGTACTTTTTGAGTAAACGCACATGCGCCACGGTCGATTAGCACAGCTTTACCTGTGAAATCAATTTCATCAGCGAATGCTTCACAACCATTTTGGTTCGCTTCTGGGTAAACAACTTCAGCGTCAACTTCTGTCATTTCAAACGCTGTTTGCGGACCAAAACCTGAAGGTTGGATTATAGTTTCTTCACCAGCGATTGTGCCAGATGCAACACCAATATCATTCGCAGGGTGAGTCATTGCACCTACAGAAAGTGCATTAGGCGTTGTTGATGGGCCACCAATACGGAACGGGTTATCACCATCATTACCTGCTGAGATAACAACGTTTACGCCAGCTTCAACAGCTTGCTGAATTAAAAATTGAGTACCACCACCGATGTAAGTATCACCGAATTCGCCACCTAAAGACATATTAATTACATCTACATGGTCAGATGTGTCGCCATCACCATTTGGATCCATTGCCGCTTCAAGTGCTGCAGATTGTGCTGCACCAGGACAACCGCCACCACATACTGAGTAAACATATAGCTCTACGTCAGGGGCAATACCCGTTACAGAGTGAGAAACCGATGTACCATGGCTTGTAGGCGCGTCTTCTTCAGTGGGGGTTTCCGGGTCATTTTCAATTGGATCAGCGTCGTCACGCATAAAGTCGTAACCGCCCATTACCTGACCTTGTGGCCATGTTACCATAGTAGGATCAGACTGCGCTTCATCATATGCTTCAACAGTACCTGCACCACCAAAGATTGCGTGAGTGTAATCAATACCAGTATCTAGCACAGCTACTTTTTGAGTTGAACCAGTATACATACCGCCAGTAACTACTGGAGTCGCTTTAATGTAATCTGCTGAAGCAGCAACATGTAGGTCATAGTCAAACATTGGTAGAACACGGTCTACGCGCGGATCGTTTTTAATTTTTTCAAGTGCACCTGGGCTTGCTTGAATAATAAGGGTCGGTGCTAGTATTTTAGTTTCACCTAGAATTTTAACATTTAAGTCAAGGGAGAATAACTCATCTTTAACTTGGCTTTGTAGGGTTTGAACGTTGTCGTAGCTTGCACGAGCACTCGAAACACTATAAGTCCCTTGCTCCATCATATCTGCAGCTGTGGTTGCTTTTAATACCACTAGGAAAGACGTTGGCTCTTTTTTATCAGCTACGTCAGCTTGAGAAATTGGTGTATAGCCTTGATGCTTTAAAGCTGATTGATTAATTGAATTTGCATTCGCAGCACCTGCAATAAGTACGCTGGTGACAGCTGTTGCAACTGCGGTTCTTTTTATTAAATTCTTAGACATGATTTCCCCTGGGATATGTTATGTTTTATGTTGTCTACCGTGAGTATAAACATATACTGTTGCCTAATATAAAACTACCGCACAGAAAATGGCAACAACACAGTTACAAATGAATTACAAACAAAGAACAAACGCCCCAGCAAGAGAAAGTAAGAACCTGATTTAAAACAAAATAAATAAAAAAAACGAATTGTGAAAGATTGTAAATAATAAAGTAGACAATTGTTAACCGTACCACTTAAGGAAACAAATGAACTCAGAAGTTATCAACATATTAACAATGGCCAAAGTAATACAAACCGCGGTAGCGCCCGTTTTTTTAATTACGGGTATTGCAGCCACGTTAGGTGTACTTTCTAACCGTTTGGCTCGCATAACAGACCGTGCTAGGCAACTTGAACGAAAATTGAAAGTGAGTATCGACGAAGAGTTTAATATATCGCTTACTACTGAGCTTAGAGCCCTACTCAAACGCTCTCGCTGTATACATGTGGCATTTAGTTTGAGCGTATTAAGTGCAGTGCTAGTATGCGCGGTGGTTATGTTATTGTTTTTATCTCATATCCAAGCTGTTAATCTCGGCGTTACTATTGGTAGCTGTTTTGTCGGTGCTATGGCGCTGTTGATTTGCGCATTTATGTCGTTACTAGGTGAAGTATTCTTAGCCACACGCAGCATGCGCAGAGGAATGATATTTGCTGATATTGATATCAATGATTAAGAGTTGATATCAATGATTAAGAGTTGATATCAATTATTAAGAGTTGATATCAATGATTAAAAGTTGATATCAATGATTAAAAGCTGATATCAACTTTTAATAAAAATACAGCGGTTAAAGCGCGATTAAGTTTAACCGCAATACACTTGTATTATCATCACAGCTAAGATAAAACTACGTCGATACAGCTTATATTATCTCTGAAGGGGCAAAAGGAATGAAATTAAAACATATTTTTTTAGGGGCGGTACTATCAACCCTAACACTGGGTGCATCAGCTAACGCAACATTTGAAGACCCAAACGACGCCATTGAATACCGCCAAGCAGCATTCTCAATGATTCGCGTGCAAATCGGTGACATGGGTGACATGCTCAAAGGCAAAGTAGAGTTTGACGCCGAGCGCTTTAAACACCGCGCAAATAACGCCGCTGCATTATCAAAAATGCCATGGGAAGCATTTGGTGCAGGTACAGATAAGGGCGATACGTCTGCTTTACCTGCAATTTGGAGCGATAACGAAACGTTCATGAAAAAAGCAGCTTCATTTCAACAATACGCTGATAAATTAGCTGTTGCTGCACAAACTGGTGACAAAAAACTTATTGCTAAAGCGTTTGGTCCTTGGGCTAAAGGCTGTAAAGATTGCCATAAATCTTTTAAAGACTAAGATATACGGACTCTACAAAAAACGGGGCCAATAAGGCCCCATTTTTTTCTCGATTTTTTGCTCAACTAAACAAATAGCTTAATGGTTCAACGCCCCACGTTGCCATTAACACAATGAGTAAGGTTACAAAAATAATAAATGCGAACCAAGGCGCTTTAACAACTTCAGCATCATCACTTGATTGTGTCTGTTCAGCTCGACCTGTGATCATTGCTTTAACCAGCTGCTTGCCTTTTATACGATAAATAATAATGGCCACAACGTGTAAAATAATCGCGTAAAACAGCAGATCAAAGTTATTATGATGAATCCAACCAGCCCACTCAACCACATTACTAGAGGCATATTGCACCAAAGGCCCATCAGTTAGAATGTCGTCCGTGGTCATCAAACCGCTAATTAGTTGTGTCAAAATTAAAATAAAAAATGAGATAACCATATAGCTACCAGCTGCTCCATGTCCTGGCTTAGTATCACCGATCTTGAATGACTTTATCGCAGCAATGGGTGAATGCAATAGAGCGCTCAACTTTGCAGTTTGGCTACCAATTACTCCCCAGACCAACCGAGTTAACAGCAAAGCTAATGTGAAGTACCCCGCGATAAAGTGTAATTCCATCATGCCCTCTTCAGCACTAAAATACAGCGTCGCAATCGCTACAACGAGCAACCAATGAAAACTGCGGATGAAGCCATCCCACACCTTAAGCTTCTCCATACTTACCTCTTTAAACATCAATTACTAAACTTTCGCTAAGTTACCATCTTTACTGTTCAGAGTTAATTGATCTATGGCAGACTACAAGTATTAATTGAATGACAAATATAATAACAATGAAACTAAACACAAAGCGCGCCTTACTAAAAGGTTTTTTAGACATGCTCCCACTATGTCTAGCGGTAATACCTTGGGGAATATTATGTGGGTCACTGGCAGTCCAAAATGGCTTTAGCGCGTTTGAAACTCAAGCTATGTCGCTGTTAGTCTTTGCCGGATCGGCACAGCTTGTTGCTATTGAACTGATGGCAGGTAATACACCCTTACTGACGATTCTATTTACCACGTTTATCATTAGCTCTCGTCATTTTTTATATGGCTTGGCTGTGCGCCACAAAGTGATTGATCAACCGCTACGGTGGCGACTACCAGTGAGTTTTGTACTTACAGACGAATTGTTTGCTTTTTCTCACCACCGTAAGGCATATCGAACTCAAACACGTTTAATTTATGCCCTAAGTGCAGGGTTTAGTTTTTATATAGCATGGAACTTATGGACGCTTATTGGCATTGTGGCAGGCAGTTTATTACCAGATTTAACAAACTTAGGATTAGATTTTGCAATCGCGGCAACCTTTATTGCTTTAGTGATACCTGGCATTAAAAATCTTGCCACCTTATTTACAGTAATTACTGCAGGTATTATTGCGACCATTTTAAAAAGCTTACATTTTGAGTTTTGGCTTGTGGCAGCGGCCTTAACGGCAATGTCCGTAGGTTACATTGTGAGTCGTTTACAGACAAAAAAGGAGCATAACCAATGATGACCACTATATTACTTATGGCCTGCATTACATTTTTTACTCGCTATCTATTTTTACACAGCGCTTTACCATTTAAGGTAGGCCCTAAAATGCAGCAGTTTCTCAGTTTTAGCGCTCCCGCTGTACTAACAGCGATTTGGGTGCCAATTGTGTTTGTGAATGATGAAGGGATTAATTTAGATTGGCAAAACCCATACCTAAGTGCAGCAATTGCAGCGATTATAGTGGCCTATAAAACACACAACATTTATTACACCACGGTGGTTGGTATGGGTTTATTTTTAATATTAAGCTAAGCGCGTGTTACACACTGGCTAATAAAATAGCACGGCTCTTATCTAATGTGACTTGCTCTCGTTCACCCAAAGCAGTCATACCATGGCGTTCAAGCTGAGTTACAATTTTATCTGCTACCTCTGCGCCTAAGCCATAATCACTTAAGCGTGTTGGCATATTAACACTATGGAAAAACGCTTCGGTTTTAGCAATTGCTTGATCTATTGCCTGCTCTTCATCACTAATATCTAGGCCTAAAACACGATCCGCATACTGTAAAATTTTACCGTGTTTCGTTTCTTTTTGTTCAGCCATCATTCGTGGTAAAACAATCGCAAGTGTTTGCGCATGGTCTAGACCATATACTGCGGTCATTTCATGGCCCAGCATATGCGTTGCCCAATCTTGTGGTACACCAGCACCAATTAAACCATTAAGCGCCATCGTAGCTGACCACATAACATTTGCACGTACTTGGTAATTATCAGGATCACTAAATGCTTTAGGGCCTTCTTCAATCAGCGTCATTAAAATACCTTCAGCAAAACGGTCTTGTAACTTAGCACCCACATCATAGGTTAAGTATTGCTCCATAGTGTGCACAAATGCATCAACGATACCGTTAGCAACTTGGCGCTCTGGTAATGAGTAAGTAACTGCGGGATCAAGTACTGCGAATTTTGGCAACACTAATGGACTAGCAAATGGTAGCTTATCGTGACTTTCAAGATTCGAAACAACACTATTGCCATTTGATTCTGAACCGGTTGCCGGTAACGTCAACACTGCACCCAGAGCAATGGCTGATTTAATTATCCCCCCTTTAGCAAGAATATCCCACGGCTCACCATCATAATTTGCTGCTGCGGCTATAAATTTACTGCCATCAATGACTGAACCACCACCCACAGCGAGAATGAAGTCAATGTGTTTTTCCTTTACTACACTAACGGCTTTCATACATGTTTGATAACTTGGATTTGGCTCTATGCCTTCAAATTCAAACCAAGTATGTTCATTAAGTGCTTCAACAACCTGGTCGTATACACCATTACTTTTAATACTTCCGCCACCATACGTCACTAATACGTTAGCATCTGCTGGGATTTCATTTTTAATTTTCGCGATTTGTTGTTCACCAAAATGAATTTTGGTCGGGTTAGCAAAACTAAAATTTAACATGCTTGCTCCATTGCTTTGAAGAGGCTCAATTTAGATGAGCGAAATTATTTAACTCATTCATTGTAGGCATTTGAGTCTTTAATTAAAGACGGCAATCGGGCAATCACTTTTGCACAGCTGCAATAATTAATGCAATATATGTATATTACTTACCTTTTGAGATAAAATAATGTGGCAAGGTTTAGATGAGTTTTTACATGTAGTTGAGCATGGTAGCTTTACTAACGCAGCAAAGGCGATGGACGTTTCAACCTCACATATAAGTCGACAGGTTCAGCAATTAGAAAACCGCTTAGGCTCACTATTATTTCAACGCACCACCCGCAAAATCAGCCTCACTGATGCAGGGAGAGAGTATGCAATAAAGCTCAAAGCAATCAAACAAGAGTTACTCGATGCCAACACCCAACTGCAAGGGGAACAAAGGCAGCCTAAAGGTTTAATTCGTATTACTGGTGCCGGTGAGTTTGTTGCAAACAAAGTGGCACCCAAAATAGTTGAATTTGTAAAACGATACCCTGAGGTGGAAGTCGAAATGGACTTTAACAATCGCAATGTCGATTTAGTGGAAGAAGGGTTTGATTTAGCCATTCGCTTTGGCCGTATGCAAGACTCTAATTTAATTGCTCGCCCTCTGTGCCCACGAATAATGACCTTAGTAGCTAGCCCTGAATATCTAGCCGCCAATACATCACCACAGACCCCCTTACAACTGATTGATCACAATTGCCTGATTGCTATGAACAAACGTTGGCGATTTAGTTTTGACGGTGATATCAAAGAAGTAAAAGTCAATGGAAACTGGCGTAGCAATCACCCTCAAGCACTGCTCAATGCAACATTAGCTGGCTTGGGGATTGCACATTTAGCGAGCGATATTGTGCAGCCTTATGTGGCATCGGGTAAATTAGTTACATTGCTTAATGAGTTTCAAGTCAGTGATAATGCCTCATGGCTAGTGTACCCCCGTAAAGATTTAATGCCGTACCGAGTCAGACTTTTAATAGAGCATTTGCTGGTCAGCTTTAACAATGCTTAAATTTTATTCTTTAAGTCTTTAGCTACTCAGGATAGAATTTAATCAACAACAATAATAAGCGTTCATTATGAAAGATTTTTACCAACTCAGCGCAACTAGCCTACAAGGGCAACAAGTTGAATTTAATGACTACAAAGATAAAGTTGTGCTTATAGTTAATACCGCAAGCCAATGTGGCTTTACTCCTCAATACGAAGGACTGCAAACCCTTCATGAAAAATACCATTCAAAAGGTTTGGTTATTATTGGCTTTCCCTGCAATCAATTTGGTAAACAAGAACCCGGAGATGCAACACAAATAAAGCAAGGTTGCCTACTAAATTACGGTGTTGATTTTCAAATCATGAGCAAAGTGGATGTAAATGGCGAGCATGCTCACCCTGTCTTTAGGCATTTAAAATCTGAATTGCCAGGGTTTATAACGCGCAAAATAAAGTGGAATTTCACTAAGTTTTTAATCGGTAAAGATGGCGAAGCAATTAAACGTTTTGCACCCTTTACTAAACCAGAAGCAATTGAAAACAGCATAATTAAAGCGCTAGGTTTATAAAAAGCAATAAAGAGGCAAAAGCCTCTTTATTTTAATTTAATCGTTTAGGTACTCATCAAAGTCTTCGTCACCTAAATTTTTTCGTAAGCGTTTTTGCTCAAGGTAGTCTTCCAACTTTTTCTTTACCTTTTGCTTTTTCTTGTCGTGCTGATTACGCCCAACCATTTCGTACTCATCTTCAACAAAATCGTCATCTAGCGCATCGTAACTAAATGTCTTACCCACAACCCACTCCATAAAGTGTTTTAGACCAAAACAGTGTGATTACTGTCATTGGCAGAATTAAAAATGTTTGATGTTATTTAGCTGTATAAAAAAACATCAAAGTAAAGCCATAGCCTCATCTTACAAAGGCGATATGTCAGTAATGTGAATAAATAGCGCTAAATTTGAATTCTGGAAAGTGAGAGTTTTTTATCGATACGATAAGTATTTTTTATACTTTTATAAATGTTGGTCAAAATAACTAAAATGTAGCTATTTATTTAAGATTATTATTATCACCCACCTACCACAAAAAACATAAACCCATGTTTAGTAAAGAATAAAAAGTTGGCACCAAACTTGATAACTACTAATTACACAATCGTTAAAAACAACAGTTAACAGGATTACAAAAATGAAAAAGTTACTTTTAGTCGGTTCTTTATTTATTGCTACAGGCGCAATGGCACATGATGATCACGATACCAACATCTCATTTAGTGGTGATTCGTGTGAAGTCGAGTTTCAAAACGATGTAAGAATTTTACCAAGCGAACTTGAGATTTTTACCGCTGATAATCAAAAGATGGTCTTTACCAGAAATGCCGATTTAGTGATTAACGGCCAAACAATGCAATTGAACAGCCAACAGCGTCAAGCTATTACTAATTACTCAGATAGTTTACGCAGCCAGCTACCAGAAGTCGCTAACATTGCCCTTGATGGTGTAAAAATCGCGGGAGTAGCTATTGAAGAAGTAGCCAATGCTTTTAACATCCAAGGTTTTGATAGCATTAATGATCTTATGGCTGACATTGAAGTTGAAGTTGAAGACACATTTTACCAGCAAGGCGCATTTGTAATGGGCCAACAAAGCTTTAACGAGTTTGGTGAAAACTTTGAACACCACTTTGATGAACAAATTGAAAGCGCTGTTGAATCAGCCATGATGCAATCAATGGGCAGTATTTTAATGGCTCTTGGTTCAGAATTAATGGGTTCTGGCGGTGATATGCAAGCATTTGAAGAACGTATGGAAAATATGGGCTCACAAATTGAAGAGCGCGTTCAGGCACAAGCGGATCAATTAGAAAAACGTGCTGATGCATTGTGCGGAAATTTTTCAACTATTGCAGAGCAAGAGCAACAACTTGTAAAACTAGTCCCTGAGCTTAAAAGCTACCAATTATTCACTTATAAACAAAATAACTAACTGTTATTTAAAAATTTGATATCCCTTTAGCAGCAATGTGGTTTTACCCCATTGCTGCTTTTTTATTTCTTCGCTAAATGTAACAACTCACCGAGTTTCGCAATCGCGTTTTCAAAGCGCTCACTCCAAGGTAAACCATAGCTTAGTCGTATGCAGCTCCGATACTTGTTTGTCGCTGAGAATATGTAACCAGGAGTAATACTGATCCCTTCATCTAATGCTAAATGAAACAATTTAACACTGTCGTAATCTTTACCTAAATCAATCCAGATCACGCACCCTCCTTGCGGATCACTAATTCTCACAGTGGTTGGTAACGACTGCTGCAAACACCAGATCATTCGCTCTTTATTACTACGCAGCTTTTGCCTGAGCAGCTTTAAATTACGCTCATACTCGCCACTGGCAACAAACTCATACAGCGTCCACTGATTGATCAATGAGGTGGAGCAACTAAATGCTCGCTTAAAACGGCGGGCTTTTGGCGCAAACTGGCCTGCAATGAGCCAGCCAACTCGATAACTGGGTGCCGCGGTCTTCGAAAATGAAGCACATGTGATAACTAATCCTTTTTTGGAATATGCTTGCGCAGGTGTACCACGCTCAGCGCCAAAGTATAAGTCGCCATATACATCGTCTTCAATCAACACAACATCATGTGACTCTAATAGCTCCACCAATTGCTTACGTTTATGATTGGGCATAAAACTGCCGACAGGGTTATTAATCGAAGTTGAAAAAACACATGCTTTAATATCGTGATCATTCAGCGCCTGAGTGAGATCATCAAGCCAGATCCCGTCATCTGGACATAAAGGGATCTCCAAGGCTTTTAAGCCCAAACTTTCGATCAACTCGATGATACCAAAATAACAAGGAGATTCGATCGCAATCACGTCTCCTGCTTTAGCAACACATTTAAGCGCGATCGATAAGGCTTCTTGTGCACCATTGGTGATCACTAATTCTTGGTTATCTATACCAATACCAAAATCTAAATAACGATGAATGAGTTGTTTTTTTAGCGGTGCGTAACCATCTATTGCTCCATAGTTAATTGCTCTACTGCCTGCCATAGACATAACTCGGCGCATTGTGCGTGCTAGCATTTTATCTGTTGGTGCTGCTGCTACAGGGTTCGCAATACCAAAAGGCACCACATCCGCTTTGTGAATAGCATCATAGACTTGCTCAATCAATACCTGCATGTTTACCGACACCGGTTCTCGGCTTAATTTGATCCGCTTTGGTCTTGCCAGTTGAACAGCGGCTGCTTTTAAGAAGTAACCCGATTTTTCACGTGCCTCGACTAAGCCTTGAGCTTCAAGCGTTTGATAAGCAAGCTTAACGGTTGGAATACTGACAGTGAGTTTATCTGCCATTTTTCTCAACGAAGGTAACTTCTCACCAGGCAACAACGTACCTTGATCACTCAGCTCGCGCACTAACTGCATTACTTGTTGATATAAAAAGTCCTGATTACCTTTACTCACCACTAGTGACATAGCATTGATCCTTTTTAACCCTGATAGCCATAAAATCTGTATAGGTTACATTTATGGTTTTCTGTGTATGTTAAGTATACACAACCGCTCTAAAATACACACTTAATCTACACCCTCCATCAACCTGGAACAATGCCATGAAAAGTATTGCGCTTTATCTTGTTACTGTACTCATTTGGGGCTCAACATGGCTCGCTATTGAATTTCAATTAGGTGATGTCGCCGTTGAAGCATCGCTGTTTTATCGGTTTTTACTTGCCGCTATTTTAATGTGGTGTTGGGTAAGCGTTAAAAAGTTACCCATGCAATACGCCAAAAAAGATCATTTATTCTTTGTCTTATTAGCCTTGTGTAACTTTGGTTTAAATTACCTAATGTTGTACTGGGCGCAAAATCACTTAACTTCAGCCATGGCGTCAATCGCTTTTTCATTACTGTTATTAATGAATATTATCAATACGCGCTTATTTTTTGGCAAACCGATCGCTAAACGTATATATTTCGGTGCCCTTTTAGGGGTAATAGGTATTGCTTGCTTATTCTGGCCACAGCTGCAGCAGTTCAACCTGAATAATGAGGTGTTGGTCGGTTTACTACTTGCCCTCACAGGTACCTTTGTGGCTTCATTGGGTAATATGGTGAGCGTGAGAAACTCCAAACAACACATTGGCGTAATGCAAGGCAATGCTTGGGGTATGCTATACAGCGCAGTTGGCTTATTTGTTTACTTGCTTGTCAGTGATGCAAGTATGAGCTTTTCAGCACCAGCGAGTTACTGGTATTCATTAATCTATTTAGCCGTATTTGGCACTGTTATCGCGTTTGCTTGCTATTTCGCACTACTTAAAAATATTGGTCCAGAGCGAGCAAGCTACGTTATTGTTTTGTTTCCATTGGTAGCAGTAACTTTGAGTACATTATTTGAAGGCTTTATATGGCAGGCCAATACCTTTTTAGGGTTTAGTTTGGTATTGCTTGGCAACGCTATCGTACTGACGCCGACTAAAAAAATTAACGCTTTTTTTGCAGCAAGAGCTATTCAGCAAAAAAGCTCCATCCCCAGTTAGAATGCGCAATAGCGCAACTAACGCCAAAGCGCCTACTTGTTAGGTGCTTTTTTTATTTTCTGAAGGCACACAAAATCGTAGTGCCTGCGGGTGTACCGTAATCGTTGCAGGTGTTTCACCTATTAGCTCACCATCAGCTTCTATTGGTAACCCCTCACTTGTTATACACGCTTTATCCAAGCGCTGATAATTCAAACCTCGTATTGTATGATGACAGCCTAACATCAAGCGGATAAAACTATATAAATTACAAAACAATCCATGTGCAGGCATGGCATAGCATTCTAATTTTCCATCCGATAATTGCGCTTTTGGTGCGATGGCTAATCCACCACCAAAATAACGGTGATTCGCAAACACTGTAATCAAATTTTTGTGCTCAATTAATTCATCAGCAAAACGTCCATTCAGTCTGCTAGGTTTATATTTTAATAAATGCTGAAAGCCTGCGAGACTGTAACCCAAAGACGATAAATTAGACTTATCTTGTAACGCGTTAACAACATGCGCATCAAACCCAACACCCGCCACGTTAATAAAGTAGCGGTTATTGATTTGCCCAATATCAATTGCCTGCTCTTGTGCAGCAAACACAGCTTGCTGCCACGCTTCTTTTGAGCATGCAAAACCTCTTGCGAAATCATTCCCCGTACCTAAAGGCAATAACGCCAAAGAGCAACCCGTTTTAAGTAATGCATTCACAGCAAGGTGAAGCGTACCATCTCCCCCTAATACAACAGCACGCACATGCGGCTTAGCTAATTGCACTATTTTTGCACAATCAAAGTTAAAATCCCCTGTAGTTGCAAATGTATCAACATAAATTTGCCGTTTTTCGCACTCTTCATATAACCAAGTAAACATTTTTTTGTGCTTTTTTTTCGTACTTGGCTTTATTATTATTAGCATTGGTTAAATATCCATTAAGCTGTCAACAAAACAACATCAAACAAAAAATAAATTAATCTGAATAATTAATCACTTTATTCAAAACTAAATGCATATTAAAAATAAAAAACACTTTAAGCTACTGTAAAAAAATAACTTATATCATTTTAAAATTCATAACCATGCAATCAACTACAAAATAAAAAACTTAACGCCAAGTTAATAAACCCTAAATGCATTAGTTATTTTTATCTGGCCACCTTACTTTTTATCGTTTTATTTTTGTGCAATTAAACGTCAGAATAGCCACGTTTTCAAAACAGACATAACCCGGAGCAAAAGTAATGAACACAGTAAATACATTAAATCAAAATACAGCAGCCCATGTTGCCGTAAAACCAACCAATAGCAAAGCAAAAATACTTAAGCGACTTAACCAGTACGGTAAAGCACTCGCGCTAGGCGGCGTAATACAATACAAATAATCACCCAACCATGATTATTTTAGCGGTGCAGCAAACACCCAACCACTAAACGAAGATACTTCTTTAGCTCCCTCGTTTGCTGCAACCTCTTCTTAAAACAATTAAAAACCTCCTCTTTTATAAAAAAACGCACCTTTTAGAACAAAAAACCAGCAAACGATCTTTTTCCTATTTACACACCCCAATCACCTGCGTATTATTCTCTCCCAACGGAGAGATGGCAGAGTGGTCGAATGCACCGGTCTTGAAAACCGGCAGGGGTTTATAGCCCCTCTAGGGTTCAAATCCCTATCTCTCCACCATTATTAGTTTTTGGTGGTTCACTCGATCATCAAAATGACAGTTTATGCGCCGGAGAGGTGGCCGAGTGGCCGAAGGCGCTCCCCTGCTAAGGGAGTATAGGGTTTGTAGCTCTATCGAGGGTTCGAATCCCTCCTTCTCCGCCATTTAATAACGAAGAAAGCCCCGCAATTTATTGTGGGGCTTTTTTTGTTGTTAAAAATGGCTGAAGGAGGGTGAGAACCCTCGACTAGGGTTCGACCAAATGTCAGGAACATTTGGGGCCGCTGCAAGCGTCGCGAAGCGATTGATTACATGGACGTAAGCAAGCCCATCCCTCCTTCTCCGCCATTTAATAACGAAGAAAGCCCCGCAATTTATTGCGGGGCTTTTTTTGTTGTTAAAAATGGCTGAAGGAGGATGAGAATCTACGCAAAAATCGTCCTATTCGCGGTGTTCTTTTTTCCTCGGGTTTCGTAATACTCAACCCAAGCTACGGAGTGTATCGCAACATTTTATTTCAGCAGTCCAAACTAAATCCGTCCGCATCCAAATGCGCAGGAAAGCTTTGTTTAAATTGCTTAAGTGGCTCTTTATCAATAGTGGTGATCAAAATGTCAACTTTATCGTCTGCTGCTTTCGCCAATGCATCCCCTTTAAAGTCATACACTGCGGTACCGCCATTATGTGCCACACCATTACCATCATCACCGATACGATTAACACCAATTACATAGCATTGATTTTCCATCGCTCGCGCCATTAATAAGGTATCCCACACTTTGCGCCTTACTGCAGGCCAATTAGCCACATTGATCATCACGTCATAATCATTGCGGCTGCGCTGAAATACCGGAAAACGTAGGTCGTAACACACTTGCGGTAGAATCCTAAAACCATTGAGCGTAAACACTTCGCGCCGCGCACCCGCTTTAACAAACTCACCCTCTTTACCTAAACAAAATAAGTGGCGCTTGTCGTAATATTTCACCTCTCCATTAGGCCAAACCCAATAAAAGCGGTTGGCTTTTTTATCGCCTTGTTGCACCAGCACTGAGCCAGCTATCACCGTATTGGTTGATTTGGCTGTCGCAATCATCCAATTAAGAACTTTACCATTTTCGGGCTCTGCACAATCTAGACTAATTGCAAAGCCAGTGGCAAAGGTTTCCGGTAACAAAATCAAGTCTACCGCATTATCAATATTCGCAATTTTATCGTCAAATACTGCCAAATTAGCTGCTTTATCAAGCCAATTTAGTGATGTTTGAATAGAAGCGATGGTTAAAGTTGACATAAAATCTCCGCAGCTTGGATCAGTGTAGCTTCATTTTTAGCAAAACATAAGCGTATGACCTTATCATTACTGGACTTTTCATAAAATACACTAAGCGGGATGGCGGCAACACCGGCCTGCTCTGCCAACCACTGGCAAAACTCGACATCATTTAAATCTGAAACACCGCTGTAGTCGAGTAATAAAAAGTAAGTGCCTTCACTAGGTAAAATAGTAAAACGGCTATCATTAAGGGCATTACTCAGCACATCACGCTTGTGTTGGTAAAATTCACTGAGCTCATCAACATGCTCACCTTGCTGTTCTAACATATCAGCCAACGCATGTTGCGCAGGGGTAAAACTTGAAAAAGTAACGTATTGATGAATTTTTCGAAATTCCACCGCAAGCTCAGTTGGGGCAATGCAATAACCCATTTTCCACCCTGTACTGTGAAACGTTTTGCCAAAGCTTGAAATTACAAAGCTTTTAGCAAATAACACATCATCACGCAGTACACTTAAATGCGGTTGCTGATCAAACGTAATGTGCTCGTACACTTCATCGCTTATTACATACAAATTATGCGCAAGTACTAACCCTTTGAGTGCCTCTATATCGTGCTGTTTAAACGTTTTACCACTTGGGTTATGGGGTGTATTTATAATAATTGCGCGGGTGTTAGTGGTTATTGCATTTGTGACTACTGACCAGTCAATTGCGTAATCAGGCGCATACAATGCAACATGTACAGCGCGACCACCTGCAAGCTCAATGGCTGGTTGATACGAATCGTAGGCAGGATCAAATACAATAACTTCATCACCTTTACGCACAATTGCTTGAATGGCGACAAACAGCGCTTCGGTAGCACCAGACGTCACAGTAACTTGCTCGTTGGCATTAATATTAGCGTTGTATTTGCGCTTTATTAATTTAGCAATTTGCTGCTGTAGCCGTGGTACTCCACTTGATGGTGAATATTGATTGACTCCTTCGAGTACATAATGATTAAGCTGCTTTTTTAGCAGCTCTGGCGCATCAAACTCAGGGAACCCTTGGGATAAATTTATCGCCGAAAACTGATTTGCAAGTGCGCTCATTTGACTAAAAATACTGGTGCCTAAATTTGGCAATTTACTTTCAAACACTGGTTACCCTTAATGATGGTTTTGCACCCAAAGCGATGCTATCATTGCGAATAGCAGAAGTATAGCCGTCTAAATAACTTTGGTAGCTCGAGGAATATATGCATAACAATACCGCTATTTCAGAACTTATAGAAGCAGGAAAATGGATCAGCCAACAAGGCTGGGTACCCGCAACCGGTGGAAACTTTTCAGCGCGCACCAGTACAGGTTTTGTTGTCACTGCCAGCGGCTTCGATAAAGGTAAGCTAGGTACTCACACCTTTATTGAGCTTGATCATCAAGGGAATAGACAAGCTGGAGGCTCTAAACCTTCAGCTGAAACTGAGTTACATTTAAGTATGTATAAGTTAATTCCTAGCGCTAATTTTGTTTTGCATACTCACTCTGTCGCGGCGACGGTTTTATCTCGTATTATTAAAGGCCACAGCTTAAACTTACAAGGTTATGAGATGCAAAAGTCACTGCGAGGCGTAAGCTCGCATTTAGAGGTTTTAAGCATTCCTATTTTTGATAACGACCAAAATATTGACCGCTTAAGCTTATTAGTCAGTGATCATAATCTGCATACCCCTATTGAGCACGGTGTGCTTATTCGAGGCCACGGCCTGTATGTAGTTGGCCGTGACATACGCGAAGTACGCCGCCAATTAGAAGGCTTAGAGTTTTTATTTAGCTGCGAATTAGAACGCTTAAAATTAGAAGGTCTTCACACAGAGGTCGCATTATGATCAAAGCAATATTAACTGATATTGAAGGCACCATCACCCGTATTTCATTTGTTAAAGAGGTGCTTTTTCCTTATGCCGCAGCGCAATTGCCAACATTTGTAACAGCCAACCAGCAACATACTATAGTTGCTGAACAAATTGATGCAGTTAAGACACTTATTGATCAACCAAATGCAGATATAGACACCGTAATTAATACGTTACTCGAATGGATAGCTGCAGATAAAAAAATTACCCCACTTAAACAGCTACAAGGGCTAATTTGGCAAACTGGCTACGAAAATGGCGATTTTACTGGCCATTTATATCACGATGCCTATCAATTTTTGCAAACTCAACAACAAGCTGGGCAACAGTTATATGTCTACTCGTCGGGTTCAGTAAAAGCCCAGCAATTAATTTTTCAATACTCAGATTTTGGTGATATTCGCCCACTGTTTACTGATTACTTTGATACCCAAGTAGGAGCCAAACAACAACCTAGCGCCTATGAAAATATTATTTCGCAACTACCGTTTGTCGCCAATGAAGTATTATTTTTAAGTGATGTTGCTGAAGAGCTTGATGCCGCCAAAAGTGCAGGCTTAAAAACCTTGCATTTAATTCGTGATGGTCAAGCAAGCTCGCCTGCACATAATTATATTAACGATTTCAGCCAATTTACTGCGGAGCATTTAGCATGAGCCAACTGACTATTTTTGCCGATTGTAACGGCACTAATGCATTATTAGATACCCAAAATGCAGCACAAATTGCCGCTGAGCTGAATAAAGTAAATGTACGATTTGAACAATGGCAGGCAAACGCAACCATTACCGAGACAACCAGTCAGGATGATATTATTAACGCCTACAGCAGCGATATAGAGCGCTTAAAACATCAAGGTGGTTATCAAACGGTTGATGTAATTTCGTTAGCAAAAGGCAACCCCGCAGCTGAAGAGCTTCGTGCTAAGTTTTTATTCGAACACACCCACAGTGAAGATGAAGTACGCTTTTTTGTTAAGGGCCAAGGCCTATTTTGCCTGCATATTAATGACAAGGTTTATCAAGTGCTTTGCCAGCAAGGTGATTTAATTTCAGTGCCTGAGCTTACTCCACATTGGTTTGATATGGGCAGCGATCCTGAATTTACCGCTATTCGTTTATTTAATAACACTGAAGGCTGGGTGGCACAAAGTACTGAGTCTGAGATTGCTAAGCAATTTCCGTTATTAGATTAAGCATCTACAGGAGTTTAAATGGAGAAGCTATTTTCATACGGCACACTGCAACTTGAGCAAGTACAACTCGACACCTTTGGTCGTTTGCTCCAAGGCGAACCGGCAAAGCTTACTGGGTATATTGTCGGTGAAGTAGAAATTACTGATGCCGCCGTGCTAAAAAGCAGTGGCCAACGGTTTCACCCCGCTTTAATAAAAACAGGACAAACAACCGACATCGTCACAGGCACCATTTTTAGCATTACCGAGCAAGAACTAGCGAATGCCGATAGCTACGAAGTCGATGACTATGTTCGTGTCGAGGAGCTATTTAGCACCGGCAGTAATGCTTGGGTATATGTGGCGAAAAAAGGCTAGATCAGCTTTTTTAATTCACCCGCTAGCACTTGCGATTGATGATACACGCCAGTATCTAACACCCAACCAGTAATAAGCTTAGCGGGGGTTACATCAAATGCAGGGTTATACACTTGGGCATTACTCGGTGCCCACAGTGCCTCACCAAAACTACCACTAACACCGCGCACCTCTGCGCTATTGCGTTGCTCAATCTCAATATCTGCGCCGCATGCTGTATTTAAATCGAGCGTAGTAAGCGGTGCAACGACATAAAACTCAATGTTATGAAAGTGCGCCAACACGGCTAAATTATACGTGCCGACTTTATTGGCAAAATCACCATTGGCAGCAATACGATCAGCCCCAACAAAAATTTTATCAACCTTGCCTGCAGCCATTAAGCTTGCCGCCATATTGTCGCAAATCAGCGTGTAAGGTACTTGCCAGCGTTCAAGTTCAAACGCGGTTAGTCGCCCGCCTTGTAATAATGGTCGTGTTTCATCAACCCATACATGAATATTGCCATGTTGCTGCTGGGCTTTATAAATAACACCCAAAGCTGTGCCAATTCCTGCAGTAGCAAGCGCCCCGGTATTACAATGGGTAAGAATATTATCACCACTTTGCACCAATGCTGCACCATGGTTTGCCATACTTTCACACAAGGCAATATCTTCATTAAATAAGTTAACCGCGCTGCTTACAATCGCGGTAACAAAGTCATCTTGCTGTAAGGCAGTACGCAATTTTGCCATGCAGTGCATTAAATTAACCGCCGTTGGCCTTGTGGCTTCTAACTCATCAATCGCTGCTGCCAATGCAGCTTTTTCAGCCCCTTGCTCAGCTAAATGCGCAATCAGTAAACTTGCACCTAAACCAATCAGCGGTGCGCCACGAATTTTTAAGGTTAAGATTAAATCCCGCATGCAGGCCACATCAGCACACACATGCCATACCTGCTGGTGGGGCAATAAATACTGATCTAACACACTTAATGTATTATTTTGATATTTTAAACTGCTCGCGATGAGATCTTGCATGATTAATCCTGACAATGTTTTTTGCTGCTATTTATTCTACAGCAGTTTTTAAACCATACAACCAAGAAGTGTAGACATCTAAACGTTTGAGAGTATAGAATGCTGAACCTGCTTATTTTATGAGATTCTTTTATGGCCGAGTACTTTGCTTTTAATGCCCAGCACGCTGTTGATTATATTAAACACCTTATTAAAAATGATGGCCTAAATTGTTTTCAAAAAGAGGCAGAGCTTACAGCTTATGAGTTTGGTGATGGCAATTTAAATCTGGTATTTAGAATAAGTGATGAAAGCAATAATAGTGTTATTTTAAAACAAGCACTGCCGTATGCTCGCTGTGTTGGAGAATCATGGCCACTTACATTAGACCGCGCCCGCATTGAGGCTGAAGTACTCATTAACCACGGTGCTATTTGCTCAGAGCACACTGCCCAGGTCGTGCATTACAACCCTAAACTTGCCCTTACTGTGCTTGAAGATTTAGGCCACCTACAAATATTGCGTGGCGCGCAAATTAACGCTGAGCAGTTTCCTTTACTTGCAAAGCATATAGCAAATTACCTAAGCTATACCGGTTTTTATAACTCAGATTTTTATCTAGCCGCACAAGATAAAAAAGCGAAAGTGAGTCAGTTTAGTAACCCAGAGTTGTGCCAAATCACCGAAGATTTATTTTTTAGTGACCCCTATATTATCCATGAGCGTAATAATTTCCCCACAGAGCTTAGCGAACATGTTGCCAGCATACGCAATAACTCAGCACTTAAATTAGCCGCAGCAAAGTTAAAAGCCAAGTTTTTAGCATGCCCACAGACACTATTACATGGTGACATGCACAGCGGCAGCATTTTTGTTAATCAACAAAAAACAAAGATAATCGACCCTGAGTTTGGGTTTTTCGGCCCTGTTGGCTTTGATATCGGTTCGTTTATGGGTAACATCTTATTAAACTATTGTGCGCAAAACGCACGTATAGCTGAATTGGCTAAGCGACGCCAATATCAAACTCACTTACTGACTTGCCTACAAGATTGTTACACTTTATTTGAGCAAAAATGGATTAATCTCATTACTCAGTATAGTAATGATGCAAGTTTGGCTAATCCTGAATTTGCACGCTATTACCTGCAACAAGTACTACAAGATGCTGTCGGATACTGTGGCGCAGAACTCATTCGTCGCACAATAGGTTTGGCTCATGTTGCAGACATTGATGGGATTAAAGACGAGAAAGCGCGCTTAGCAGTACAGCAGCAAACTCTTATTCTTGGTGAACAACTAATGATAAATGCTCAAGGCTGTAACGATAAAGATGACTTTTTTGCTTTGTTAATCAGCTTATTAAATTAATATTTCGGGGCCACATCCGGGTCAGTAGCATTGCACTACTGACCCTGCAACATACGTTATGCGTCAGATTTAGCCAGTTCAGATTGAATGTATAAGCGAACTTGCTCTTCTAATACAGAAAGTGGCACCGAGCCATGGCGCAAAATTTGATTATGGAACTCACGAATATCAAAGTTTTGACCTAAAGCCTGCTCAGCTTCTTTACGCAAACGTTTAATCGTCAGCTCACCAATTTTGTATGACAGTGCTTGTGCTGGCCATGAAATATAACGATCGGTTTCTGTTTTAACGTTATGCAGTGAAAGTGCTGTGTTTTCACTCATAAAGTTCATCGCACGCTCACGGCTCCAGCCGTACATATGCATACCTGTATCAACCACTAAACGCGCTGCACGCCACATTTCGTAGGTTAAGCGACCAAAATTACTGTATGGGTCTTGATAAAAACCAGCCTCTAGGCCCAAGTACTCTGAATATAACCCCCAACCTTCACCAAACGCTGATAAATACGCATCACGGCGGTAACTTGGTAAATATTCTAACTCAGCGTTTAAGGCAATTTGTAAGTGATGACCTGGCACAGCTTCATGCAATGTCAGTGCTTCTAATACATACAAAGGACGCTTATCAAGTGCATACGTATTTACCCAATAGTAGCCAGCCTGATCATCACGACGTGACCCAGAATAACGACCTGTTGTGTACTTAGGTGCAATACTCGCAGGTACTGGAGCAACACCATATGGTAAACGCGGTAAGGTATGAAATAATTTTGGTAACTGCGCATCCATTTTTTTTGCAATGTAAGATGCTTCTTTTAATAGCTCTTCTGGCGTAGTTGCATAAAACTGTGGGTCGGTACGTAAAAAGTGCACAAACTCGGCGAATGTGCCCTCAAAGCCAACTTGTTCAATAACTTCATCCATCTCAGCACGAATACGCGCAACTTCTTTTAAGCCCAGTTCATGAATTTCTTTTGGCGTCATATCGGTGGTGGTGTAGTACTTTGCACGATTAGCATAAAACGCTTCGCCATTAGGTGTAGACGAAATACCAATGTCACTGCGTGCACCTGGTTGGTATTCTTCATTAAAGAAAGTCAGATAATCTTTATAAGCACCAATCACTTGCTCTTTGATTACTTTTTTTGCTTGCTGCTGCAGCGCGCTAAATTCACTATTAGATAGCCCTGCGGTGTTAGTTAAAAATGGCTTATAAAACTCTGATTGCGTTACATCATCCACAATATAGGCAGTGATTGAGTCTTGATAACCCTGTAATACAGCTTTAGGCTGAGTTAGCCCGACCTCTAAACCTTTACGCATCCAACCAATATTCTGCTTGAAAAAGCGAGGAACTTGCTGCAAACGTTCTAGGTATAGCTGAAAATCTGCCGACGTTTTAAAATCAGATTGCGACACCATGAATGATAGGCTTGAGTGAAAACCATATTCCGAGGTAAGCGGCATGTAATGGCTATTAAATATGTATTCATCCACACTGTTTTGTACTTGAGCACGTATAATAGTTAAGTTTATACGGTTTTCTTCACTTAGTTTGTTTACATCAATCGCATCTAACTGTGCCAAAAGTGCAGTATTTTTTTGATATTTAGCCTCTAAAAATTCAGCACTTAAATTATTTAGTAAGTAACCATCAACCCCCTCGGGACTACTAAATGGGCTAATACTCTGGCGATAATCAACGATTGATTGCGCCACAGTAGTAAACTGCTGATCGGTATCTACCGTGGTAGTTTGGCAGGCGCTAAGCGAGCAGACAAATGCAATGCTCAATAATGAGTGGCGCAATACGCCGCTTGGTTTTTTATTAGTATTCATTTTCATCTTAAAGTTCTGCAATCATTACGTGGTGTTTAAATTACCTTAAGCCAAGAGTTTTACCAAAATAAATGCGACCAAAGTCGACGCTTAAATATTGACCGCACTATGTCTAGTACTTAATCAGTAGTTGATTATTGATGATAAAACAGGCGATAGTGCAAAAAAAATCGATGCTTCTGTGCCAAAAATCACATTTTTACTTTTAAAAAGGCGTGATACAGATTAATGTAGTGAGAATGTCGTATGCTAGGAAAGCACTGATGCCTTATGGAGCGAGGAAGTTAATTTAGCTATTTTGCGTATTTAGTTGGTATAAATAAATGATGTTCCATGACTCCATGGCTATTGCTCAAGAAAAAATGACAAAAGTGTGTATCTTTTTAGAGCATCACGCATTACCACCGTCGCCGCTAAATTATAACGTTGTCTATACCTACATAAGCCAAGCTAATACAGAATTAAATGCAACCATTGATCGTGCTTTAGCCCTTGGGCAAACAATTGACTGTGTTTACATTGAACAGTTGTACTTTGATTATATGGATAAAGCTCACCAAGCCGAGACATCCATGGTGCGAAATGTTGATGGAATAATAAGCTCGTTATCACGTAGCGCAAACTCAACAGAAAAAGATATAATGCGCTTTGCCAATCAGGTTAGTGATTGTGTTCACTCCTTAGATGAAAAAAACATTCAGCAAAGCCGCAATGCATTAAATATCTTAAGTAAACATACAGCTCACTTGCTTACTCAGCATCAACAGTTTAAACAAGAACTTATTAAAGCTAAAAGACTTCAAGAAAAGACTCAGCAACAACTTGTGCAACTGCGTACAAAACATATTACCGACCAGCAAACTGGCTTATACAAGCGTCACTACCTTAACCAACAAACTCAATTATGGTTAGATCAACAAAAATCGGTGTGTGCTATTGCAATTCAAATAGATAATTTAGATCACTTTATTGATAATTATGGTGACATGATAGGCGAAGTTATTTTAAACAAAGTAGCCAAGCAAATTCAAAAGTATGTATTTGAAAGTGGCTTACCAGGGCGCACAGGAAAAGCTGAATTTACCGTTTTGTTAGCTGATATAGACCCAGAAACGGCTAACGTCATCGCAGAAAAGGTCCGTAACGGCGTGGAAAAACTGCGATTTGTAAGCTCTAAAAGCGGGATTAAATTACCCACAATAGACTTATCTTTAGGCATCGCAAAGCACAGTGACGAAAAAGACTTTAATAAACTCGCGCGAAAAGCATCTAACGCAGCGCATAAAGCGCGTTCATTGGGGCAAAGCAGCTTTATCGCAGGTCAATGATCTGCACCTTGATCCACAAGCATTTTTTCCATAATCAAATTGCACCTCAGGGCCACTATCAAGTACACTAGTCTCTATAATCAAGAAAGAGATTTATCATGAACGAGAATCAACAAAAGACGACGCATTTTGGCTATCAAACAGTAGCTGAAACCGACAAAGCCTCGATGGTTGCCGACGTATTTCACTCTGTAGCGGCTAAATACGATGTGATGAATGACTTAATGTCTTTTGGTATTCACCGTTTATGGAAGCGACAAACTATCGCCAGTTCAGGTGTTCGCAAAGGCCACCACGTGCTTGATTTAGCAGGTGGTACAGGCGACTTAACCGCTAAGTTTAGTCAACTAGTGGGTGAAACAGGCCAAGTAGTACTGGGTGACATAAACTCTTCTATGCTCAAAGTCGGTCGTGAAAAGCTGCATAACTTAGGCCTCGTAGGTAATATCGATTACGTGCAAATGAACGCTGAAGCATTACCGTTCCCAGATAACAGCTTTGACTTGATCACCATCGCGTTTGGCCTTCGTAATGTTACCGATAAAGATAAAGCATTGCGCTCAATGTATCGCATTTTAAAACCAGGTGGACGCTTATTGGTTTTAGAATTTTCCAAGCCAGAGCATGAAGTGCTTAGTAAAGCCTATGATTTTTACTCATTTAACCTGCTGCCCACAATGGGCAAATTAGTCGCAAATGATAGTGAATCATACAAATATTTAGCTGAGTCTATTCGTATGCATCCTGACCAAGATACACTAAAAGAGATGATGAATGATGCTGGCTTTGAACAAACTACTTATCAGAACTTAACAGGCGGCATTGTTGCTCTGCATCGTGGTTTTAAATATTAAAATATAAATCGGCCAAAACCGAATTAAGGTGTTGTTATGTTTACTAACTTTTTAGTTGCAATAGTAGAACGTATTTTAAATACCAGCTTAAAACTAGACAGCACCTTAATAGATAAGCTTGCACCGATTGCGCATAAGCAGCTGCTGATTGAAATACGCGATTGGCAACAACGGTTTTTACTGGTTTTTTCAGGCCAACAACTACACCTTTACAGCACCGTCGAAAACCAATATGACTGCATGATAAGCGGTGATATTGACACATTAATGGCATTACAAAACCCCACAATGCTGACCCAGCTTATCCGCCAAGATAAGTTGGACCTTCAAGGCGATTTAAATATCGCACAAGGCTTTAGTAATGCCTTTGCAACGATGAATATAGATTGGCCGGAGCATTTTTCGCGCTATTTAGGCGACGCCCCTGCCCAGCAATTATGGTTATCATTAAAAAACGTGCAGCAAAAAGGTCAAGCGGCTGATGAAAAGCTCGCCACAACACTCAGTCAGTTGTGCCAAGATGAGCTAAAAGTCACCATTCATCCTATTGAACTTGAACAGTTCAAACAGCACACCCGTCAACTAAAAGGTAACGTTGCTCAACTAGAACAACGCATTAACCGGTTACTCCAAAACCACTCAATTCAGTAAGGATTTTTTGTGTCTGCAGCTCGGCTTTATTACATTACCAAAACCCTGCTTAATTATGGTTTAGATGAGTTAATCCCACCCAAAAAAATTCCTTGGTACGGAAAAGCGGGTCGCGCTTGTTTGTTTTGGCTAAAAAACAAACACCAAGAAAAACCAGCGGGTTTACGCCTGCGTTTAGCATTGCAACAGCTCGGCCCTGTTTGGATTAAATTTGGCCAAATGCTCTCAACGCGACGTGATTTACTGCCGCATGATATCGCCTTAGAGCTAGCCTTGTTGCAAGATAAAGTGTTACCTTTTGAAGGCGAACTTGCACAACAACTTATCGAAAGTGCACTGGAAATAGACGATATAAGTGAGTGCTTTAGCGATTTTGAGCAAACCCCTCTTGCCTCCGCATCTATCGCACAAGTACATACTGCTACGCTAATTGATGAAAATAACCAACCACAAGACGTCGTTATTAAGGTTATTCGCCCAGATATCAAAGTACAAATTGATGCCGATCTAGCCTTAATGGAAAAATTTGCTAAGGTGGTAGCAAAGCTGGTAAATGAAGCAAAGCGTCTACGCCCTGTAGAAGTTGTCAAAGAGTATAAAAAAACATTACTTGATGAACTCGATTTAATGCGTGAAGGCGCCAATGCAATTCAGCTTAGACGCAATTTTGAAGACTCTGATTCACTTTATATCCCTTACGTTTACAGCGACTATAGCCGGGCAAACATTTTAGTTATGGAGCGCATATACGGTATTGCCGTCTCCGATACTGAATCATTATTGGCGCAAAATACTAACATGAAACTCCTTGCTGAACGCGGGGTTGAAGTTTTTTTCACGCAAGTGTTCCGCGACAGCTTTTTTCACGCGGATATGCACCCAGGCAATATATTTGTCTCTTATGATACGCCTGAAAACCCTAAGTTTATTGGTATTGATTGCGGTATAGTCGGCACACTAAATAAAGAAGATAAACGTTATTTAGCAGAAAACTTTATTGCATTTTTTAATCGAGATTACCGACAGGTTGCTCAGTTACATGTTGACTCTGGTTGGGTGCCAAAAGATACCTGTGTTGAAGAGTTTGAATTTGCTATTCGTACTGTCTGTGAGCCTATATTTAATAAACCTCTCGCTGAAATTTCATTTGGTCACGTTTTAGTCAACCTATTTAATACCGCTCGTCGCTTTAATATGCAGGTTCAACCCCAATTAGTTCTACTGCAAAAAACCTTACTGTATGTTGAAGGCTTGGGGCGCCAACTTTATCCACAATTAGATTTGTGGAAAACAGCGAAACCCTTTTTAGAAGATTGGGTTAAGCAGCAAGTAGGCCCACTTTCAGTACTCAAGCAAATGTATGCAAATCTTCCCTTTTGGGCGGAGAAAATGCCTGAACTTCCTGATTTGATTTATCACAATTTAAAACAGCAGCATAAAGCCTCGTCTCCGCCAGCTGCACCAGTGTCACACAAGCCACTTATTATGAGTATATTTGCAGGAGCTGTAATGGTGGTATCGGGTTTGTGTTATTTGCAAAACGATTTGATTGCGAGCAGTATTGCAGCAAGCTGTTCATTAATTGGCTTTGTTTTAGCGTGGCGAAGCGCATAAATTAAGTGCTATTTACATATTGCTGAGTATAATCAGCGTTAACAAGACAATAAATTTTGGAGTAAGTCATGGGTTTTGGTGGTATCAGTATTTGGCAATTGTTAATCGTTTTAGCAATCATAGTATTACTTTTTGGTACTAAAAAGTTGCGTGGTATTGGTGGTGATTTAGGTAACGCAGTAAAAGGCTTCAAAAAAGCAGTCTCTGAAGAAGAACAAACTAAAACGGCTGATAATATAGAACAAGCTAATCATTCTGTGCAAAACAAAGACACGGCTGAAAAAAGCAAAGAAGACCATAAGGCTTAAACTAAATGGGCATGTGGGAACTTGTTATAGTTTTAATCGTTGGCCTTGTAGTTCTTGGGCCAGAGCGGCTTCCAGTCGCTATTAGAACGGTAAGTCGATGGATTAAAACTATAAAATCGTTGGCCAATTCGGTCAAAGCAGAAGTAAATGAAGAACTTCGTGTACATGAACTACACCAAAACTTAAAAAAAGCAGAGCAGCAAAGCATGCAAGACTTAAGTCCTGCGTTAAAAGATTCTGTCGATGAGTTACAAAAAGCTGCTGACTCTGTTACCCACAGTTATAAAAAAACATCTTCTGAGCAAACAGATAAAGTGAATATTGATGAACAAAAATGAAATCTTTTTTGCGATCTGTGGTCAATTAATAGGTAACAAGTAACAATGGCCGAACAAACTCAATCTGGCTTTGTGGGTCATTTAATAGAATTACGTAATAGATTAATGAAAGCTATGTTGGCTATCTTATTATTTTTTATTGCGTTTGTTTACTTTGCGAATGATATTTATAGCTTTGTTGCTGCTCCTTTGGTTGCGCACTTACCCAGTACCGCAACCATGATAGCAACCGATGTAACAGCACCGTTTTTTGCGCCATTTAAACTTACACTTTTTGTAGCTTTATTTGCCGCGATTCCGTTTATTTTACATCAAATTTGGGGATTTATAGCTCCAGGTTTGTACAAAAGTGAAAAACGAATGTTAATGCCGATTTTGGCATCGAGCATTATCTTGTTTTATAGCGGCATTGCCTTTTGTTACTTCGTAGTACTGCCTATTATACTGGGGTTTTTTACCAGTGTTGGCCCACAGATGATGACGCTTGCACCTGACATTAGTAGTTACTTAAGTTTTGCCTTAAAGCTATTTTTTGCCTTTGGAGTAGCGTTTGAAATACCTGTAGCAATTATGTTGTTATGTTGGAGTGGTGCAACAACCACTCAAAGCTTAAAAGAAAAACGACCTTATATTGTGGTGGGTGTATTTGTGGTGGCAATGTTTTTAACGCCACCTGATGTACTATCGCAAACATTATTAGCATTTCCTATGCTACTGTTATTTGAATTGGGGTTAATTTTAGCCGCTTTTTATAGCGCTAAACCTCAGCAAGATGAGTCAGAGGAATAAATGAAAAAACAACTCGTACCACTAGTTGCATTATTAAGCATCTCAACGGCATACGCTAATGAAGTGAATGTTCAAGCACTGCAAGCATGTACATTTGTTGAAAATGATTTTAACCGCCTATTGTGTTATGACAACACGATGGCCGGTAAATCATTAAGTAGACCCAATAACGAAAAAAAACAAGTATCTGCAACCAAGCCTGCGGCCACAGCGGCGAGCGCAGCTGCTGCGGACAATCAAATTGTCAAAACAAAAAATGATGACTTTGGCCTAGAACACAAAGAAGCCGTTAAGGTTAATGATGATGAAATTACAGCAAGCGTAACGAGCGTTAAAGAAGCCCCTTATGGTGAGCTAATCATAACATTAGATAACGCCCAGCAATGGCGTCAAATTGGTTCTGATCGCTTACGTGTTGATGCTGGCGACACAGTTGTTATTGTTCGCGGTATGTTCAATTCATTCTTACTGAAAAAAGAAGGGCAAAATCGTTCAATTCGCGTGAAGCGAACAAATTAATGAGTGAGCGGTTGATAGATGCGGGTGTAAACCTTACGAACCATCAATTTGATAGTCAGCATGAGGCCATCATTACCCGCGCAACCGCTAAAAATATCTCGCAAATGCTATTGATTGGGTGTGATATAGATAGCAGTCAGCAAGGTTTACGCTTAGCAAAAAAATATAGTTTACTTGCCACCGCAGGTGTCCACCCACATGATGCTAAAGCCGCAGATTCTCAGCTTGAACAGCAGATTAGCATGTTGACTGAGCACCCTGAAGTTGTAGCCATTGGCGAATGTGGCTTAGATTATAACCGTGATTTTTCACCAAGAGACATCCAGCGTAGTGTTTTTTCTCGTCAGTTAAAGCTTGCCGAGCAGCTCGATATGCCAGTTTACTTACATGAGCGAGACGCAAGTGACGATATGCTATCGATTCTTAAAGAGCACAAAGTACGCGGTGTATTGCACTGTTTTACGGGTAATGAGCATGCGCTTAAGCAGTATTTATCACTTGGATTATATATTGGTATTACCGGGTGGGTATGCGATGAACGCCGTGGTGAAGCATTGCAGCAGCTTATCCCCAGTATCCCATTAGAACGGCTACTAATTGAAACAGATGCGCCATTTTTAATTCCGCGCACAATAACACCAAAACCCAAATCACGCAGAAATGAACCCTGCTACCTTCCTTATGTATGCCAAACAATTGCAGACCTAAAGGGGTTAGAATTTGCAACCGTCGCAAAGCAAACTACACTTAATTTTCAACAGTTATTCAGCCATAAGGCCTAATAATGACGTTTGCTTGGAGGGTACTTTACTGTTTAGTTTTGTTTAGTTCGCTTTACTCGTTTGCATCTGACATCACTCTCGATAAAGATATTAAAAAGCTACAAGACATCCCATTTGAATACATTGGCAAACCACTTACCCTAAAACAAGCTCAGATCGCCACGCGGTGGCAGCCAATAAATAATAAAATTTTAAATTTAGGTATGTCTGAGAAAGTCGCTTGGTTGCGCGTTAATTTAACAAATCAAGAGCCCCTTGAGTTGCCAATTATATTGTCTATCGATAACCCATTGTTAGATAAAGTATCTGTTTACCAATACCATAATAATGACATTGTATTGTTTAAAGAAATTGGCGATGCATTGCCCCTGCAAAACAGACAAATAAAAAATGAGTCTTTGTTGGTTAAGCTTATTTTGCCTGCAAAAAGTACATCAGCATTACTGTTGCGAATTGAAAATGAAGCGGGTTTACGGGCACCATTGAGCCTATGGCAAAGTGATGAATATTTAAAATACAAAAGTAAGTTCAACCTTTTATATGGTTTGCTTGCGGGTTTTATTCTATCGCTAGCGCTAACTTGTTTTGTATTATTTGCCTTCTCAAGAAAACATTATTTTACGTTAAGCGGTGCTATATTACTTACGTTATGGTTTTTGCTTATCTATCTATATGGCTTTGGTTACCGTTACTTTCACCCTTCACTACCGAGCCTTCAGCAAGTTGCTATACCTAGCTTGCTTCTGGTTGTTTGCTATTTATTTAAACCACTGCTTGAAAAGCTTAAAAGTGAACTAAAAACGCTAATAGATACTCTTCATACCTGGTGCAATAACCTGTTACTTATAAGTATTTTTGTTATGTGGCTGCTCCCTACAAGCGTTATTATTATTTATAGCTTAATAGCGAGTATACTAATAATGCTGATGCATATTGCCGTTATCATTATGAACATTAAGTACAAACGCAGCCAACCATTAAGTGCCCTGTTAGTCGGTGCCATCATTTATTGCGCATTTTTGCTGTACATAAACATTGTTGTATTTAGCATTTTAGATTTTGACTCTCGCAATCTCCCCTTTATGTTTGGTAGCTTTTTAATTTGCGCATTAAGCTTAAGCTTTGCCACGATAAAACATTTTCTAATTGAACGTGATGCACAAGTAGCCGCACAGCACGCCAAAATTGCACAAAGCGAAGCACAAGATCAGCTGCTACAAGAACGCCTTGAACTGCAAGAGCAAGCACGGCTAGATTTAGAGGCTAACATTGAAGAGCGTACTTTTGAGCTACAAGTAACTTTACGCGAGCTCGAAGAAAAGAACCGTGCACTAGAACAGCTCAATATGGAAGACCCCCTCACACAAATTAAAAACCGTCGTTACTTCGACAAAAAATTAGTCATGGACCTGCGTCGCTCACGTAGAGAACAAACACCTTTAAGCATCATTATGTTGGATATTGACCATTTTAAATCGATCAACGATAACTATGGCCACTTAATAGGTGATCAAACTATTCGCGCTGTTGCTGATTTAATAAAAAGCCAATTAAAACGCCCGCTTGATGAAGTAGCTCGTTATGGCGGTGAAGAATTTGTTGTGCTTTTACCAAATACACCTCAGGCTGGTGCGCTTGAAATAGCTAATAATATCCGCATAGCAATTATGGACTCAACAATCACTGTGGCTAATACTCAGATTACATTTACAATTAGCGCCGGTGTTTATAGCGCAATTGCCGAAGATATTAACAACCCAGCATTTTTTACTGACTGCGCTGATAAGGCACTATATCATGCTAAACAATCCGGCAGAAATCGTGTAGTTAGTTTTCCAATAGTAGACTAGGAGCAAATAATGGCCCAATCAGGTCTTGATCTTTTCCCTTACACGCGGATGCGCAGAATGCGCCGCAATGATTTTTCTCGTCGTTTGATGGCTGAAAACCAACTCAGCGTGAATGATCTCATTTTCCCAGTATTTGTACTTGAAGGCAAAAATCGCCGCGAAGCAATTGAGTCAATGCCAGGAATTGAACGCTTATCTATCGACTTATTACTCGAAGAAGCAAAAGAGCTTGTTGAGCTTGGTGTGCCTGCAGTCGCTATTTTCCCTGTGACTCCTGCTGATAAAAAGTCTCTTTTAGCGGAAGAGGCTTACAGTGATGATGGTCTAGCACAACGTACTGTTCGTGCTTTGAAGGAATCATTTCCAGAGCTGGGTGTAATTACCGATGTTGCACTAGACCCTTTTACCGTTCATGGCCAAGACGGCATCATTGACGATGAAGGCTACGTGATTAATGATGTCACCACCGAAATATTAGTTAAACAAGCGTTATCGCATGCAGAAGCTGGCGCAGACGTTGTTGCCCCTTCAGATATGATGGATGGGCGTATTGGCGCTATTCGTGAAGCACTCGAAGCAGATGGTTTTATTCACACTCGAATTATGGCCTATTCAGCTAAATACGCATCTAGTTACTATGGTCCATTTAGAGATGCAGTTGGCTCTGCAGGCAACTTAAAAGGGGCTGATAAAAAAACTTATCAAATGGATCCTGCGAATTCCGATGAAGCAATTCGTGAAGTTGCGCTGGACTTACAAGAGGGAGCAGACATGGTTATGGTAAAACCTGGCATGCCTTACCTCGATATCGTTCGCCGAGTTAAAGATGAGTTTGGCGTTCCTACGTTTGCTTACCAGGTTAGTGGTGAATATGCGATGCATAAAGCCGCAATTAATAATGGCTGGCTTAATGAGGAAGCCACTATAATGGAATCGCTATTGGCGTTTAAACGTGCTGGGGCAGACGGTATTCTCACTTACTTTGCTAAACAAGCGGCACTGCTTCTCAAGAAATAAATGCCTGCCTACTAATGTTTGATAAAAAGGGCTAGAACGCCCTTTTTATTTCCATTTCGTTAACAATTATTATTTTATTTGTCATAAATTTTCCTTACACTGTTTGTCCCATTTGGGACACAATACACGGGAAAAAATAATAATGTTAAAAACAACTCTTACGCCACTGGCGCTTGTCTTTGCAAGCCTTAGTGCGCCGGCCTCAGCTAATCTGATTATTTCTGAATATGTTGAAGGTGGTTCCAACAATAAAGCCGTTGAACTTTATAATAACTCAGGTACAGAATTATCGTTGGATGGATATAATATCAGCCTTTACTCAAACGGTAACGGTGAATTAGCAAGCCCAAATAACACCCTTGACCTATCAGGAACCTTACCAGCTAATGGTACTTATGTCATTGTAAACGCAGGCTCTGTCGACGAACTAAAAGCAAAAGCGGACACTGAAGCAACGGTAACCTACTTTAATGGCGACGATGCACTCGTGCTAACAAAAGACGGTGTTATTGTAGACAGCTTTGGTCAACTAGGCGTTGACCCGGGTAAAGAGTGGTCTGCTGGAGGCGTAACTACAAAAGATAAATCTTTGCGTCGTAAACTTGATATTACAATGGGTCGCGTTGATGCAACATCAGCTTTTGACCCAAGTGAACAATGGGAACAGTTTGATAAAGATGACTTTTCGGGCATTGGTTTTCATGGTGAAAGCACAGAGCCTACACCCGATCCGGATCCAGTTACTCCACTAGAATGTGGCGCAGCTAAAACTCTTATAAACGCAATTCAAGGCGAAGGCGGTGACAGCCCACTTCTCAATCAAGAAATCGAATTAGAAGGTGTCGTTACTGCAGATTTTCAAAGTGACGAGCAACTGAACGGCTTCTTTATTTCATCTCTTGAAGCTGATGTTGATACTAACGCTCTCACATCTGAAGGTATCTTTGTGTATTTCTCAGATACTGATGTGGCTGTGGGAGACCATGTTCGCGTTAAAGGCAGTGTTGCTGAGTATTATAATGCAACCCAAATTGGCGATGTAAGCCAAGTAGAGATCTGCGCTTCAGGCCTGACAACAAAGGCTACAAAAATTTCATTACCGGTTGCAGATGTTGCCGACTTAGAAGCCTTCGAAGGTATGCTGGTGACTTTAGAGCAAACCTTAGTTGTCACAAATAACTATGGTTTAGGTCGCTATGGTGAAGTAGATTTAGCCACTGAGCGCCTATACCAAGGTACACAAATCGCTCTTCCTGGTGAAGCTGCTAACGCTGTTGAAGCTGAAAACCAGAAAAAGCAAATCCTACTTGATGATGGATCAACTAAGCAAAACCTTGATCCTATTTCTTACCCTGGTGTTGGCTTAGACGCATACAATACCTTACGTTTAGGTGATTCAGTAAACACAATCACAGGTGTGTTAGGCTATAGCTTCAACCGCTACCGCATTCACCCAACAGTTCAACCTGAATTTACTGCTACCAACCCACGAACAGAGGCTCCAGCACTTCACAGCGATGCTAACTTACGTATCGCAAGTTTCAACGTATTAAACTACTTTAATGGTGACGGTCAAGGTGGTGGGTTCCCAACTAGCCGTGGCGCGGACTCTGAGCAAGAACTAATTCGTCAAGAAGCTAAACTAGTCAGTGCAATCACAGCGCTCGACGCTGATGTGATTGGTTTGATGGAAATCGAAAATGATGGCTTCGGTGAACTAAGTGCCGTAGCAAGTTTAGTGTCTGCACTAAATGACGCAGATAGCACTAATGAATACGCCTTTGTTGATTTCAATATGAATCAAATTGGTACTGATGCCATTACAACAGCACTGATTTATCGTTCAAACATGATAAAAGAAGTAGGTACTGCTGCAACAACTTCTGAGTACCCTTTTGATTACAGCAACCGTGCACCTATCGCGCAAAGCTTTGAAGCTCTTAGTTCGGGTGAAGTATTTACTGTGGCTGTTGCACATCTAAAATCTAAAGGCGGCTGCGGTAGCGCTGAGGGCAACAATGCAGACCAAGGTGATGGCCAAGCGTGTTGGAACGAAATTCGTGTTGCTGGTGCAAATTCATTTGCTGATTGGTTAGACAGCAAACCTACAGGTATTGAAGATGAAGATATTATCCTAGTAGGTGATATGAATGCTTACGCGATGGAAGATCCCATCCGTGCGCTCGCTGATAAAGGTTATAAAAACGTTGTCGCTGAAATTGAGGGCAATACTCTAGGTTATTCCTACAGCTTCTCTGGCCGCTTAGGTAGCTTAGACCACGCTGTAGCAACACAGAGCTTGCTTGATAAAGTAGTAGCTGCAACCGATTGGCACATTAATGCTGACGAGCCTATCAGCTTAGATTACAACGTTGAGTATAAGTCAGATACGCAAGTAGCGAGTCTTTATTCACAAAGTGCTTATCGCGCCTCTGATCATGATCCAGTTCTTATTGATATAAATTCTGTTGCAGAGCCAGAGCCTACACCGGAACCTCAAATACCTGTATTAACGCCAGAACAAAGCTTTAATGTTATCGAAAGTGCAGCTATAGGTACCGTTATTGGGCAGCTTGAATTTACAGATGCAGATAGTGATTACACGCCTGTGGTTGAGTTTATTGTATCAGGACATTCAGCTATTACTATTAATGAACAAGGCCAACTAATTGTTGCTGCAGGGCTTGATTACGAATTTGAGCGTAAGATCACTTTAATGGTTCAAGCTAAAGATAGTGCTGGCAACCTATCTGCTGCACAATTAGTTTTCATCAATATAAATAATGATGAAGCTGATGACGAAGATGATTCCGGCTCATTAGGTTGGTTAAGCTTATTAGCATTGCCACTTTTAACTCGCCGACGCGTTAAAAAGTAATGAGCTAATACAAAAAATGCCACTTTAGCTATTAAAGTGGCATTTACTTAACCAGAACTCTGGTAAACAGGTTACTTAATTAATTTGTTATTTATAGGGTTTACACAACAGGTAATTAAGCACTACCCATATTTCCTATGCATTTCCCTTCATACAAGTTACATATCGCTTCTTTTTGTTCTTCTGATACTTGCCAATTTATAAAACGATGTGATTTGTTTGAATGTGTCACAACTTTAAAAGCTGTTATAACCCCAAAACGCTTAAAGCTTAGATTTTTAATTTCATCTGAATTTATGTACTGCTTTCCAACTCCGCGAGAATAGTTGATCCCAGCCTTATAGCAATGTAAAAACCTTAATTGCATAATGTTGAAAAAGCTGATTATCAAAAATAGAGGTAAAATAATGATGCTTACAGACTTGAACTCCATTGCAGTGGCTGCACTCAAGATATAGGTGATAAACAAAGCCAAGCTAACTTTAATTAGTTGTAACGTCCAATTAGGTGAAATTTTTACTACATTCATTGCGGTCCCTTTACGCACACCCCTTTATTAAAAAGGTGCCTTAACTTGTACTGATTTTAGAAAAACAAGGCGTAATTTTACCTATAACAGAAATCTAAACAAGAGTAATTACCCCACTTTTTAACTAGAACAAAAGTATTTAAAGTAACTATTTAATATACATAGAATTAATAATAAAAATATATCTATATTATTTTAGTATATGCAGTAATCGCTAATACTTAGGATTAAAACAACGAATAATGGATAGCAATAAAATGTGTATCTTTATTTGAGACAGCCTACTTATGACTTAAACCGAAGTTGACTAACGGCTAACCTATATAGCCGTTTTATAAAAACAAAAAACCCGCAACAAGTGCGGGTTTTTTTAAAGAGTGAAAGTGCTAATTACTTAGCAGCGTTTTTCTCTTTTTCTGCAGCGATTACAGTGTCAGCTACGTTTTGTGGACATGCAGCGTAGTGTGAGAACTCCATAGAGAACTGACCACGACCAGATGTCATTGTACGTAGTGAACCGATGTAACCGAACATTTCTGATAACGGTACGTCAGCTTTAATACGAACGCCTGTTAAACCAGCTTCTTGATTGCTTAACATACCACGACGACGGTTAAGGTCACCGATTACATCACCAACGTGATCTTCAGGTGTGAACACGTCAACTTTCATGATTGGCTCAAGAAGTTGTGCACCCGCTTTAGGGATAGACTGACGGAAAGCGCCTTTAGCAGCGATTTCGAAAGCAATTGCAGATGAATCCACGGCGTGGAAGCCACCGTCGAAAAGCTCAACTTCAACGTCAAGTACTGGGAAGCCAGCTAGAACACCTTCACCCATCATTGACTTAAAGCCTTTCTCAACTGCAGGCCAGAATTCTTTAGGTACGTTACCACCAACAACTGATGAAGTGAACGCGAAACCAGAACCCACTTCGCCTGGCTTGATGCGGTAATCGATTTTACCGAACTGACCAGAACCACCAGATTGTTTCTTATGCGTGTAGCTATCTTCGATTTCACGAGTGATAGTTTCACGGTAAGCAACTTGAGGCTGACCAACGATAAGGTCTACGCCGTAAGTACGCTTAAGGATATCTACTTTGATATCTAAGTGAAGCTCACCCATCCCTTTAAGGATAGTTTCGCCTGAATCTTCATCAGTCTCAACTTGGAAAGATGGATCTTCTGCAACCATTTTACCGATAGCAACACCCATTTTCTCATTACCGCCTTTATCTTTAGGCTGTACAGCAATCGAGATTACTGGAGTTGGGAAAACCATTGGCTCTAGAGTTACTGGGTGCTTAGGATCACATAGAGTGTGACCAGTTTGCACGTTCTTCATACCAACGATAGCGATGATATCGCCCGCTTGTGCTGAAGTAAGCTCTTTACGCTCATCTGCTTGCATCTCAACCATACGGCCAACACGCTCAGTTTTACCAGTAAACGCATTAAGGATTGTGTCACCCTTGTTAAGCTTACCAGAGTAGATACGTACGAAAGTTAATGCGCCAAAACGGTCATCCATGATTTTGAATGCAAGCGCTTTGAAAGGTTCGTCTGCAGATACAATTGCATGCTCGCCGTTTTCGTTACCTTCTTCATCCATAAGAGGTTGAGGATCAACTTCTGTAGGTGCAGGTAAGTAATCAACAACAGCATCAAGTACTAATTGCATACCTTTGTTTTTGAATGCAGAACCACAGAACGTTGGGAAGAAAGCAAGGTCACGAGTACCTTTACGGATACAACGCTTGATATCTTCAACTGAAGGTACTTCACCTTCCATGTACGCTTCCATTAGGTCATCGTCTTGCTCTACAGCAGTTTCGATAAGCATCTCATGGTATTCTTCAGTTTTTTCTACCATGTCTGCAGGAACGTCTGTGATTTCGTAGTTTTCTGGAAGACCAGTGTCATCCCATACGTATGCTTGTTTGTTTAAAACGTCAACAACACCAACGAAATCATCTTCAATACCGATTGGTAAAGTCATGATAAGTGGAGTCGCACCAAGTACTTTTTGTACTTGCGCTGTTACACGGTAAAAATCAGCACCCATACGGTCTAATTTGTTTACGAAAATAATACGTGCAACACCTGATTCGTTCGCGTAGCGCCAGTTAGTTTCTGATTGTGGCTCAACACCACCAGAACCACAGAATACACCAACACCGCCATCTAATACTTTAAGTGAACGGTAAACTTCAACTGTGAAGTCAACGTGTCCAGGAGTATCGATAACGTTAAAACGGTGATCTTTCCAGAAACAGCTTACTGCCGCAGACTGGATAGTAATACCGCGCTCAGCTTCTTGATCCATGAAATCGGTAGTAGATTCACCATCATGAACCTCACCTGTTTTATGGATAGTACCTGTAAGCTTCAGGATACGCTCAGTAGTCGTGGTTTTACCCGCATCAACGTGCGCGAAAATACCAATGTTTCTGTACTTCGATAAATCTGCCATTATTTTACTCTTAATAAAGTCGAAAAATTATTCGGCGGGAGTATAACATCACTTAAAGCGAACATCACCATAGAAGTCGCTTAAAATGCAATCAATTCTAGAAAATATTTCTTTCTTGTGAGTTTGAACAATATATCTTCGCTAAAGCCCTTGTTTTTTCGCTCAGTTCCTATTGCTTAAAAACATTGCTGCCCTTTGATATAAGTTGCTTGAATTGTAAAGTCTCTTTTTAAAATGGCAAAGTTAGCTTGTTTACCGCTTTCAAGCGAACCCACTTTATCCGCCATACCAAGAAATCTAGCAGGCACAATACTGGCCATATTGAGTGCCTCACGTAAGTCGATACAACCCAATTGATGCATATTTCTAACTGCATTTTCAAGCGTTAAAGTACTGCCTGCCAGTGATCCTGATGCCGTTTTTGCTACTCCCTCACTAACAAAGACATCCATTTTACCCAATTTATATTGTCCATCAATTAACCCACCTGCATTAATGCAATCACTTATCAGTGCGATTTTTTGTGGGCCTTTTAGCTTATAAATTAACTGTAAAATAGTTGGATGAAGATGCACACCATCAGCAATAACCTCTACCATAGCGTTATCATTCATCAATACCGCGCCAGCACAACCGGGGTCGCGATGATGAATGCCGCGCATGCCATTAAAAACATGCACTCCACCGCACGCACCATGCTCAAGAGCTTGCTGTGTTTGCTCAAAATTAGCATCACAATGACCAAGCATTACCCGAATGCCTTGCGCTGTCAGGTATTTTATTAATGCATTGGCTCCGGGCTTTTCCGGGGCTAATGCAACCACTTTTAAACTACCGTTGGCGGCATTAATCATTGCCTTTAAATGATCCTGCGATAACTCTAAAAAATAGTCTTGGTTATGCGCACCTTTATGCTTTTCACTAAAAAACAAACCTTCGCTATAACCACCTAGTACTTGCGCACCGCTAGGTTGCTGTGTATACGCTTGACCAATTACAGCCATCGCATCAAGAGTTTGCTGCCAGTCAGTTGTCACTGTTGTAGCTAAAAACCCAGTTACTCCATGCTGTGCAAGTGAGCATGAGATAGTCTCGATACTACTCATTTTACAATCAATTACATCACAACCTTCGCGACCATGAATGTGTAAATCTATTAAGCCAGGAATAATTGCAGCATCACAATAATCATGAATTGGCACACCCGCTTTAGGGTTTTCTGTAAAGCCACTAATACAGCCATCAACAACTAACATTAGGTAGTTTTTGAGTACAGTCTCTTGGCAATAAATAGCATCTGCCTTAACGTAAAATACCGACTCTGTCATGATAATGCTCCAACTTGCGCTTTAGCTAAAATAGCAGCACCGCGGGCACCACTGGCATCACCAAACTCAGCCAACACAATTTTTGGTACACGAATATCAGCAAAAACATACGGCACTATTGCCGCTTCTAAATTACCGAGAAGCTCTTCAACCAGCGACATACCACCACCAACAACGATGAGTTCAGGGTCATACGCCATGATAATGGCCGCAAAGGTACTACCTAATAAATCTAGGTAGCATGCAAAGCTCTGCTGGCAAAGTACATCGCCTTTTCGCAAACCTTCCACAATTTCATAAGTACTGAGCTTTTCGCCTGAAAAGTGATGATAGATTCGCGCTAAACCAGGGCCTGCGATATAACTTTCAATACATCCTGTTAAGCCACAGCCACATTTTAGAATCGGTAATTGGTATTTTTGTTGTAACACGGCAGAAAGCGCATAATGCCCATATTCGCCAGCAATACCTTGCGCACTTTTGTACAGTTCACCATCAATGCATAATCCGCCACCAGTACCTGTGCCAATGATCGCGCCAAATACACGAGTGCTTTGCAAACCAACAGAGCTTTGCGCTTCAGAAAGGGCGAAACAACGACAATCATTTTCGATAGCAACGGGTCGATTTATCAACTTTGCTAAATCGTGTGCTGCATTTTTACCTGTTGCATGAGGCACGTTCGCGGATAAAACTTCTTGCTTTGCATTAATAATCCCAGGCATACCAATCCCTACGGCACCACGGCACTGATATTTATCATCGGCACTTAAAATCATTTCTACTAATGCATTTAAAAAGTCTTGATAACTGCTTTGCGGTGTAGCAATTCGCCAGGATTCTAGTTGATTTAATGAAGCGTCAAACACGGCAAGTTCAATTTTACTGCCACCTATATCAATGCCATAAATATACTGCTTAGTCATTAATATCACCTTGCAGGAATGGGTAAATAGTTACTCCTTGCACTACTCGGTTTACCTCACCGGTTGGGCATGGGTTATCTACCGTAATGCCTAATTGCCACGCTTTGTAAAAGGATATTATTTGCGCACACACCATATAATACAGGCCAGTAAATACATCATCTAACTGCTCACCAGAAGCCTCTTTTGGCAAGGCTAACGCATGAACTGCAAGTGCTTGATTATCGTCTTTTAACTCATTAAACAGGTCAATATCATATTGTTTTGTATATTTATTGTTTGAGCCAAATAAAACAATTAACGTCTTGTCATCAACCAAAGATTTTGGCCCATGGCGAAAACCAAGTGGAGATTCAAAATACCCCATCACCTGTCCTGCACTTAATTCCAGTAGTTTTAAAGCTGATTCTTGCGCATAGCCTTTTAACGATCCAGCGCCTAAATAAACTAAACGGTGCATAGGCAACTCAGCTAATGTTTTTAATTGAGTAAGTTGTTGTGGAATATTCTTTTCAACACAATCAGCCATCAACGACACTGCGTTATCCACATCGCTAAACACCGCAAGACTTGCAATCAACATTGAAGTAAAACTACTGGTCATCGCAAAGCTTTGGTCGAGCGTTTGCGGTGGCATCAATAGCGAAAAATAATTCTCATGCCCTTTTGCTTGTTGATTCAGTGCACCATCTGGATTACAGGTTATAAAAAGATGGCTGCACTCTTTCACATAATTATTTATCACATCAACAGCTGCAACACTTTCCGGACTATTGCCCGAACGCGCAAAAGACACAAGTAAAGTTGGTTTACTTTTTTGTAAGTACTGCTCAGGGCAAGCAACTAACTCCGTACTACTAACACTTCTACATGGCGTTAATAGTTTTTGGTTTAAATACCCAACAACCGCCTCTCCAACATAAGCAGATGTACCAGCGCCGGTAAAAATTATTTGTGCATTAGGCTTATCCAACATATTAGCAAGCCAACTATCCAGTTGTTTACGCGCAAGCTCAACAATGGTCAGTGTTTCTCGCCAGCAGCTGCTTTGCTGCATAATTTCTTTTGCTGTCCATGCGCTATTTCTAGATTCTAAAAGGGTTTTATCAATTGCTAAATAACTCGACATTGCTACCTCACTTACGTCTATTATTGTTTAAAGCACGCGTCTGCGTAGCGACTGGTTACTTGCATTATGTGATGAATAACCAAGGCTTTAGGGTTGTTTTCAAGTGTTTTATTTCGCACAGCAAGATACTGTAATGGCATGTATTGGCTTAGTAATGGCAATGGGATCGGCTGTTGTTGTAAATTGTAAAACAACCTTTCAACCGCACTTTGATTGCCTTGTTTTCCCCAGTAATAACGAATGCGATCACTAAAGCTAAAGCGACGGTATAACTGCTGCAGTGATTGTTCAACTTGATAAAAGCGCTGCCAGTTTTTTGGGTACTGCTGCATATCAGCATCAACGACTGTACGTAAATGCGAACACTGCTCAGTATCTACTAGTGCATCTTCAATATGGCTTAATGCGAATAATGCTTCACGTAACGCAAATGTAAGCTCTGGGCCTACTTTTAAAATCGCAAAGTGGTCATTCACTAACTGCTGGTATGCGATCGGTGTTTGGTAATCAGTTGAATGTGCTTCAAAAGCAATACCATCTACAGATTTAATATAATGTTTAAGTTGTTGTGCAGCACTGCTGACATAATCGAATACTTGCGTATTATCAAATTCAACACCCGGTTGCACAACTAGGCCAACAACACGTTGCCATGCCGATGATAAATTAAGCTGTAAAAAAGCTTCATGATGTAATGCTAAAGTGCTTGCAACATGTTTTGTATCTGTAACGGCTAACGTATCTATGTGTTCATCAGCCCCGCCAGGTGGTGGCACCTCAGTGCCTATAACATACACCAAATCACTGTGGCCAAATGTATCGACTGCTGTTTTCTCAGCCACTGCACACAACTGAGCCGCTCGTATTGCTACCGTTTCATCTGCTAAAATCTCGTCATCATCAGCGCAGCGCATGCTGGTATCTAAGTGAATTTTCTTAAACCCTGCCGCTACATAACTAGCAATTAATTGCTCCGCCTTGTGCATTGCTGCTTCAGCACTCTCGTCGCACCAACATACCGGACCTAGATGGTCACCACCGAGGATCAGTTTATCAATCGCAAAGTCCTGCTCTTTCGCAAGTCTCTCAACAAACGTCATAAAATCAGCAGGCAACATGCCTGTATAACCGCCAAACTGATTAACCTGATTAGCAGTCGCTTCTATTAATAGGTAACTATTGTCTTGTTTGGCTTGCAATATGGCGGCTTCAAGCACCAATGGATGCGCCGAACAAACGGCATAAATGCCTTGCCTTTCACCCCGTTTATTCGCTGCGATTAATTGCTGTAATATCGTCATTGCAAGCCTCTGTATTGGTTATTTTAGATTGATATTTGTACTATAAAAATTAAAGGTCGATTATGTGTAACTGAACACCAGCACTTTCAAGAGCAGTTTTAATATCGGTAGGAATCCCACTGTCTGTCACCACTGTATTTACTTCACTGGCAGAAATTATTTTATGCACTCCTTTTCGATTAAATTTACTCGAATCAGTAACAACGATTATTTCTCTCGATACTTCGCACATCACTCGATTTAATAAAGCTTCTAATTCAAAATGCGTAGTAATACCGATGTCTTTCTCAAAACCATCGACACCTAAAATTAATTTATCAAAGTGGTATTGCTGCAAATGCTGCTCTGCTTGGCGACCATAAAATGACAATGATTTTTTTCGCAACGTTCCACCGGTCATCAATACTTCAACCGATGGTGCATTTAGCAGCGAGTGCGCGACATTTAACCCATTAGTCATCACTACTACACTGTGATGGTTGGTTAAGTTTTTAGCGACCTCTTCAGTTGTAGTCCCTGAGTCTAAAATGATCGATTCACCGTCTTTAATTAAGCTGGCAGCAAATTTACCTAAACGCTCTTTAATGCTGCGGTTTGCATCGTGCTTCTCTTTTAATGACAACTCTTGCGTAAGGCGATTACTCATCACAGCCCCACCTCGAGAACGCACTAACAAACCCTTTTCATTCAGTTCATTTAAATCGTTTCTAATAGTAACTGTCGATACACCGAACAACTGAGCAAGCTCAGGAACCTGTACGCGCTCTTGTTTACAAACTAATTGCACAATTTCATGACGTCTTTCAATAGTGTTAAGCATGCCCGCTCTCTTTCATTATTTACTTTCATTCATTGTACGCAGCTTTCACTTACTTTCAATTCAATTTTTTTACATTTTTTATTTATTAGCAACAAACAACACTAAAGCACTGAATTAAAACAATTAAAATATAAATAAAAATTAACGCACCACAAAAATGAAAGCAAATGAAAGAATTTTACCTTGCTTTGACATTCTCTTGGGTGTACAAATAAAAGCCTGTGAAAACAAATTTACAAATAATAAACACATAAGGGCACTATTATGGGCGATCTCAACCGCAGACGATTCCTTCAATCTATGGCCGCAATTGCAGCAACAAGCGCCGCGTTAGGTTGCACTTCCACAACCAATGCCAACTCAATGCTAAAAACCGCAACACAAGGACGCTCAACGCTAGGCTTAACCGTACCTAAAATGGATGTGGTAAGAGTCGGCTTTATAGGTGTAGGTGAGCGAGGTGTTGGTGCCGTTAAACATTTTTGTCATTTAGACGGCGTTGAAATCAAAGCAATTTGCGATACCCATCAGGCTGTTGTAGATAGAGCAGTAAAAATAGTGGTCGATAAAGGCTTTAAAAAGCCAGATACCTACGGCAAAGACGATCATGATTACCTTCGCATGCTAGAGCGCCAAGATATTGATATCGTTATTATCTCAACGCCTTGGAAATGGCATACCCCCATGGCAGTAGCGACCATGGAAAGTGGTAAACATGCGTTTGTTGAAGTGCCCGCAGCCGTTACTGTAGAAGAGGCATGGCAACTAGTTAATACCTCTGAGCGAACGCAAAAAAACTGCATGATGTTGGAAAATGTCTGCTATGGACGTGATGAGCTCATGGTATTGAACATGGTTCGCCAAGGTATTTTTGGTGAGTTGCTCCATGGTGAAGCAGCGTATATCCATGAATTACGCTGGCAAATGAAAGAGATTGACCATAAAACAGGTTCTTGGCGCACGCCTTGGCACGCCGCGGTTGACGGTAACTTATACCCTACCCATGGTTTGGGACCCGTTTCACAGTATATGAATATTAATCGCGGTGATCGTTTTGACTACATAACATCAATGAGCTCACCGTCATTGGGTCGTGCAGCATACGCTAAAAAAGAATTTCCAGCAGATCATGGTCGCAACAAGCTGAATTATGTCGCTGGCGATATGAATACTAGCATCATTAAAACGGTGAAAGGTCGCAGCATCATGGTGCAACACGATACAACCACACCGCGCCCTTACTCTCGTCACAACCTAATTCAAGGTACCAATGGCGTATTTGCTGGTTTCCCTAATCGTATTGCGCTTGAGCAAGGTGGCAGCAAAAGCTACCACGAGTGGGATTACGATATGGCAGATTGGTATAACAAATATGATCACCCGCTTTGGCAAAAAATGGGCGCAGAAGCTGAGCGCAACGGCGGCCATGGTGGTATGGACTTCCTTATGTTTTGGCGCATTATTTTCTGCCTTCGCAATGGCGAGCCGCTTGATCAAGATGTATATGACGCTGCGGCGTGGTCAGCAGTGTTTCCACTCTCTGTTGACTCGGTTGCCGATCGCAGTAACAGCAAAGACTTCCCGGATTTCACTCGTGGACTTTGGCAACAAGCCAAGCCACTTGGCATTATTTCGTAATTAAATAAAGCGTATTGGTAGGTAACGACTGCCAGTACGCCTAACCCTAAGTAAAGCAATAAAAAAACAACCATCAACAAGTAAAATACAGGTAACTATTATGAAAGCACAACTAAAACTGTCCACCCTGTTTTTGTCCATGAGTGCCATTTTCAGTGGCACAACCTTGGCTGCTGAAGAAGATAAAAAAACGGAAAAAGAAGCCGAGGCTGAGCAAGTAGAAGTAATCGAAGTCAGAGGTGTTCGCTCAAGTATTAAAGAATCCCTGTATTTAAAACAGCAAGCTGTTGGGGTTATGGATGCCATCGTTGCAGAAGATATCGGTAAGTTCCCAGACCAAAATATTGCAGAAGCACTACAACGAATGACAGGTATTGCAATTACCCGTAACGGTGGCGAGGGGCAAAACGTGACCGTGCGGGGTTTAGGTGGTGACTATAACGTGACCACCGTTAATGGTCGGCGCATGGCATCAGAGCATTCCAGCCGTAACTTTAATTTTGACTTAATCGCCCCAGAAATTGTCCAATCCCTCGAAGTATATAAATCTCCACAAAGTAAAACACAAGAAGGCGGCATAGGCTCTGTCATCAATATTAAAACCCGTAAACCGCTTGATTTAGATGGATTTACTTTATCAGGCAGTGCCAAAGGCATTTATGAAGAACGAACGGGCGATGTAAATCCGCAAGCATCTTTTTTAATTAGCGATACATTTTTTGATGACACCTTTGGCGCATTATTTACTGCTGTTTACTCTGAGCGTACACAGCGTGCTGATTCATACGAAGGTCAAGGCTTCTATGACCCTGATGAAAACGTAGACGTTCGTATTCCAATCGATAGTAATGGCAATGGTGAGCTTGAGGACAATGAAAAATCATATCCGTCTATAATTCCAGGCTACGTGCGCTACTCAAACTGGCAAGATACACGCGAACGTCTTGGCGCAAGTCTAGCGTTGCAATGGCGCCCATCAGATAAGTTTGATGTGAACTTTGATAGTATGTATTCACAATACGAAACCAATGGTGAGCAATACCAAATCTCCTTTGTGACCTACGATGAGTCTTGGACTCCCGGCATTCCGGCAATCGGTGAGGTAAAGTTTAATGAAGATGGCAATGCAAATTACGTAGAACTCGTTGATGGCGCTATGGCCGAGCTTTTAAATGTTTCCGTACCGCGCAATACCGATACATGGCAATGGGGCTTCAATACTGTTTGGTATGCCACTGATAACTTAACTGTTGATCTAGATATCTCACAATCACAAGCTAAAAATGTTAGCAATGGTAATAACCGCTTTATTGTAGCCCGTGGTTTTGTTGATGGCATCACCATCGACCAAACTGGCAGTAATATGCTACCAGATGTAACGATGACACCAGCGCTTAGCTCAGAGCAACCTTTTGGTGCGCATTACAGCTATAACTCTGGCACCGATGTGAAAGACAAAATCGAAGAAGTACGCCTCGCAGCAACTTATATTCCTTCTTTTGAGCTAGTAAAAGATGTGCAATTTGGCCTACATTACGGCAAACAAACGAAAGAGCGCAGCGTATTTAAATCTAAAAATGCCTCCATGTTTAGTAATGGTGGTGCTTACTTTAAAAACTCTGAATACGATAGCTTTGATGACTCTAGTGTTGAAGAGCTTGGCGGCTTAAGTTTATTCCGCTTACCTGCTGATGTGCTAGTCCCAGCTAATTTTGATAACTTCTTAGATGGCGAACCAGGCAAGCACCCAGATCCATGGGCCAGCTTTGATTACGATAAGCTTTATGCTTTTTATGAAACAATTAACCCACAAGCCGCTAAAGATAAAATTATTGCAAAAAACAGCCCGCAAGACTCCTTTGCATTAACAGAGCAAACCCTAGCGGCCTTTGTTGAAACAAACCTACAAGGCGATATCGGTCAATTCCCTTTTGCACTCAATATGGGCGTACGCGTTATTAAAACCGATGTCACATCGGATGGCTATACCTTTGATGTTGAAAACGTTCGCTACAATGTGACTGAAAAAGACGGTGCATTAAGCTATCGTGTTGATGGTGATATTGACGATTATTATGCACGCTCAACAACAGATGAAAGCTACACCGACGTACTACCTAGCTTAAACTTCAAGCTTAACTTACGCGACGATTTATTGTATCGCTTTAGTGCCGCAAAAGTGATCACACGGCCAAACCTTGGTTACTTATCACCTTATAGTTACTTAGATTTTAACAATGCTGAGTACCATGCCTCTAACCCTGGTATTGAACCACTCAGAGCAAACCAGCTTGATAGTACAATTGAATGGTACTTCTCTGATTATGGCGCCCTAACATTTGCAGCGTATTATAAAGATATAGAATCTGTCATAGCTCGTGGCCGTGTCGGCACAGCGCAAGTGGGTAATTACTTTAAAGATGGCGTTGAAGTAGAAGGGCCTGTTTTTACTAAAATCTCACCAACGTCAGAAAAAGGCGCAACCATTTTAGGCTTTGAAACAGCTTATCAACAATCGTTTGATGAAGTACTTCCTGCCCCCTTTGATGGCTTAGGTGTACAAGTAAACTATACTTACACAGACAGTAGCTATGATGATGAAGAGCTAAACGATCTTCCTTTTGTTGGCATGTCTGAACATTCTTATAATGCAGTGATTTATTATGAGAAAGGTGATTACCAAACGCGTATTGCTTATAACTGGCGTGATGATTACTTAGTATACCCAGATGCATGGGGCGGACCTGAGTGGGCGGCCGATTATGGTCAGTATGATTTTAGTGCAAGCTACAACATTACTGAAAAAATGCGCGTTGATTTAAGCGTCACTAACTTAACAAACGAGCGACAATGGTCGTATGTTAAAACTGAAGAACAAATTCGTCGCTTGGCGCGCTATGGCCGCTCGATTAGCTTAGGCTTTTCTGCGTCATTTTAAGCTGATTAGCGCCGTTTATCGGCGCTTTTTTTATGGAACATACTATGAGATTTTTACTACTTGTTAGCTTATTATTGGGCGCTTTACTTTCTCCCTTAGTCGCAGCAAATCAAACCACTGACTACTTCATTCCCAGCTATGGCAATAGTGCCACCAACCATAGCATTGTAGAAAATAAAAGCCTGCTCAGTGACCAAGGAATTACTCACTGGCAAGACCCTGCAGTACCAATTAGCCACTACTTTTATTTGCCAACAAACGCCCCTTTCAATTTAAAAATACGTGCAAAAGTTACTGGCGGAAGCAGCCAATTAAAAGTCACTTTTAATCAGCAAAGCCAGATCATAAAGCTCACAAATCAACAATTCCAAGATATCGATCTAGGGCAATTTAACCCAACTGATGCAGGCTACCAGCAGCTGATATTGAGTGGACTCACTCGAAGTGCAAGTACCTTTGCAGATATTGAAGGGGTAATTATCACGCTAGATAAAAACATCGCCGCACCTTTATATGTCAAAGACGATATTTACTGGGGCCGTCGTGGTCCGTCAGTACATTTAAATTACCCTATAGATGATGCTTCAAAAGACTATCAATGGTTTTACTCTGAGCTCACAGTACCAAAAGGCTATGATCATCAGGGCTCATATTTTATGGCTAACGGCTTTGCTGAGGGGTACTTTGGTATACAGGTTAACTCTGAAACCGAACGCAGAGTTTTGTTTTCAGTGTGGAGCCCATTTCAAACGGATGATCCAACCGCTATCCCTGTTGAAATGAGAATTCAACTCTTAGCAAAAGGCAACAATGTATACACAGGTAAATTTGGTAACGAAGGCTCTGGCGGTCAAAGTTACCTCGTTTTCCCATGGCAGGCAGAGCAAACCTATCGTTTTTTATTAAAAGTAAACCCGACTGAAAACCTTAATAATAAAACCGATTACAGCGCATATTTTTACGATCCTACAACTGAAAAGTGGCTCTTCATCGCTTCTTTCAGGCGCCCCAATACCAATACATATATAGCAAGACCACACAGCTTCTTAGAGAATTTCATTCCAGATGCAGGACAATACGAGCGCAAAGCGTTATACGGTAATCAGTGGCTCAGGGATACTGATGGCAAATGGCATGCACTGACTAAAGCACGTTTTACCTATGATGCAACTGCCGCCAAGCAATCTCGAATGGATTATCAAGGTGGCACTGAAAACGCAGGCTTTTACTTACGCAACACAGGCTTTTTTACAGGTCCAACAAAACTGCATAGCGAGTTTGAGCGCCCAGCAAGTAAAGCACCTAAGGTAAACTTAAACGCCTTACCTAATCGCTAAGGTTATTACAACGTCGCGTTTTGTCCAATCCGCATATTTGTCGCACCTTCAAGCGACAAATATGCGCAGGTTTAATTGATAACCTTTTTGGGGAGTTTCTATATTGTCATTTCAGGCGTGTTTTTAGGAATAATTAAATGCCCGTGTGTTTTAGCTTTTATTTCGTCAACACTTACACCGGGGGCGCGCTCTAACAAATGAAACGCGCCGTCTTTAATTTCTAATAAGGCTAAATCGGTAATCACTTTATTAATACACCCCACACCTGTTAACGGTAAACTACATTCAGTTAAAAGCTTTGACTCACCGTGTTTGTTTGCATGGATCATGGTGCAAATAATGTTTTTTGCCCCAGCGACTAAGTCCATCGCGCCGCCCATGCCTTTAACTAACTTATTAGGGATCATCCAACTGGCAATATTGCCATTTTGATCCACTTCAAACGCACCGAGCACAGTTAAATCGACATGACCTCCGCGGATCATGGCAAAGCTCTCTGCAGAGTTAAAAATGGCAGCGCCTTTCGCCGCCGTAACGGTTTCTTTTCCTGCGTTGATCATATCGGCATCCACTTGCGATTCACTTGGATATGGCCCCATACCTAGCAATCCGTTTTCCGATTGCAACATTACCTCAATACCCTCAGGCACATAGTTCGCCACTAACGTAGGTATTCCAATTCCTAAATTAACATAGTAGCCATCTTGTAATTCCATCGCTACGCGCTTTGCTATTTGCTCTCGTGTTAACGCCATTATTTACTCCTTAAAGCGTTGCCGCTTGCGTAGTGATTTTCTCGATGCGCTTTTCAAATTCGCCTTTTATTACTCTATCGATATAGATACCTGGAGTATGAATTTGGCTTGGTTCAAGCTCGCCAGGCTCTACGATTTCTTCAACTTCGAGTACGGTTATCTTCCCAGCTGTAGCGGCCATGGGGTTAAAGTTCATCGCCGTATGGCGGTAAATGCAATTACCGTAGCGGTCAGCCTTCCACGCTTTTACAATGGCAAAATCTCCGGTAATACTGGGTTCTAGTAAATAATCACGGCCATTAATGTTTCGGGTTTCTTTGCCTTCAGCCACAGGGGTTCCCACTCCGGTTGCGGTGAAAAATGCAGGTATACCCGCGCCACCAGCACGCATTTTTTCAGCTAATGTACCTTGTGGAGTTAGCTCTACCTCAAGCTCACCACTGAGTAATTGCTGCTCAAATAACGCGTTCTCACCCACATAAGAGGCGACCATTTTGTTAATTTGTTTATCTTCAAGCAGCACCCCAAGGCCAAAGCCATCAACCCCACAGTTATTTGATACGACGGTTAAATCTTGCGTACCTTGGCGTTTAATTTGCGCAATGAGCCCTTCAGGAATACCACATAAACCAAAACCACCGGCAATAATTGTCATGCCATCTTTAAGGCCAGCCATGGCCTCATCATAACTAGCTACTACTTTATCAAAACCTGCCATAGTCCCTCCTATTGTGCTGTCCAGCCGCCATCTATCGCTATTGCTTGTGCGGTAATATTACGTGCCGCATCGGCCATTAAAAATGCCACTGTATGATGTATTTCATCCAAACCAATAAAGGACTTTTTAGGCATGGGAGCAAGCATAATAGTGTCGATCACTTGTTGCTCTGAAATACCGTGTTCTTTAGCTTGCGAGGCAATTTGTTGCTCAACTAACGGCGTTTTTACGTACGCCGGACATACCGTATTAATGGTAATGTTGGCATCCCCTGTTTCCAGCGCCATGGTTTTAGCAAAGCCAATTAAACCATGCTTAGCAGCAATATAAGCTGACTTATATTTAGACGCCACCATCGCATGAATAGAGCCAATATTAATAATGCGACCAAACTCTTGCTCCCGCATACGCGGTAACACCGCTTTGGTCATTATCGCTGGCCCAACTAGCATCACTTGCTGTAAAAACTGCCATTTATCAGCAGGAAAATCCTCAAGCTTAGCTACATGCTGGATGCCCGCGTTATTGATCAATACATCAACCGGCTGTTTAAATTCATTAAAAAACGCCTCTATTGCATCACTATCAGCCACATTTAATGCAAAGCCTTGCGCATTACCCCCCTGCTCAATAATGTTAGCTGCAGCTTGTTCGGCGCTGCGCTGATGTAAATCAGTGACGATAATATGATGACCCGCTTTGGCTAGTTGCTCAGCAATGTAAAAGCCGATACCACTTGCAGCCCCTGTAATTAATACCGTTTTACTCATGCGATTACTCCTTTAAAAAGTCACTGATAAGCTGAGCTTTTGGTGAGATAGAAAAAATGCCGTCTAAATGTCCCCAGCCGCCTTCAATCTCTGAAATTTCAACCTCTTTACCTGCTGCTTTCATGGTTTTATAAACCGTTCGCATATTTTCAGGGCGCAGTAATAAGTCGTTTGTTGCAGGCAATAGTAAGGTTTTTGCTTTCACGTTTTTCAGTGCACTCGTTAAATCACCTTGCATACCCGCGGTAAAAAGCTGTGATGCACGTACTAAATACAACACGTGATTAGCATCTTGGGTTTTCGCGCGAGCCATAGCCCGTGTTGCTAATGTTTGGCTAAGCTGTGGCAAGGAGCGAATATCATTCAACGCTCCTTGGTCAAGCACTGTAAATTTAGGGAAACTGGCGTTATAAATAATCGGGTGCATCGCATCTTGAGTAATGTTCAGCATAGTTGCCGCCAAACCATCTAGCGGGCGCTCTTTGTTGTAATAATTACCTTGCTGCCAATTCTTGTCTAACCGAATGGGCAATGCCCATTTTTCGAGTGCGGCTACTGTCCACGCGTCCATGGTTGCTGCACCAATCACATGAATAAGTCGCTCAACCTGATCTGGGTAACGCACCGCCCACTCAAGCGCCTGAAATGACCCCATTGATGCGCCTATCACTGCATGTAACTTTTTGATACCTAAGCTATCGAGTAACCGTTTTTGCACATTTACAAAGTCAGTAATTGTCACTACAGGAAAGTCGAGCCCGTAAGGTTTATTAGTAGCAGGATTGATTGATGCAGGGCCCGTTGTAATTACATTTGGATCATGCCAATTGGCATTTACTAAAGTATCAGAACTGATCACAAAATACTTATTCGTATCAATGGCTTTGCCTGGGCCAATAATCGCATCCCAATACCCTGGTAAAGCGTCATCAGCGTTATATTTACCTGCCGCATGAGAGGTGCCAGAAAAATAATGAGTAATTAAAATCACATTATCTTTGGCTTTATTTAATTTGCCGTAGCTTTCCCAGCCAATATCGACTTTGGCGATAGTTTTACCTGATACGGTGGTAAAATCTTTGCTGGTAAAATGTTGTTTTTCCACCAGCATGGGTGCAGCTTTGTCTGCACTAAACGCAGCACTCGTATAAAATAAAAGCAATCCGATAATTATTAATGTTGTTTTCATTGCCCTTCCTTAAAAAGTTATAAATAAGCCCAGTGCTAATGCGACACCAATAAGCGGAATAACCACAGTTAATGCAGCCAGCGGCCAATAAGCCCGTTGATGTGTTTCTTTACAAATTGCGCGTATTGTTGTCACTACATAGCCATTGTGCGGCAAGCTATCGAGTGCGCCGGAGCTGATTGCCACTACACGGTGTAATTGCTCAGGGTTGACGCCCATATCTAAATAACCTGGGGCAACAAGTGGCAGTGCAATGGCTTGCCCGCCCGAGGCAGAGCCAGTTAAGCCAGCAATAACACTCACCGCCACCGCTGCACCAACAAGCTCATTGCCGGGCATTTGGGTCATTAGATCAACCGCTGCAATAAATGCAGGAGACACTTTAGCCACCGCACCAAAACCGACCACGGCGGCTGTGTTACCAATGGCAACCAAAGCGCCCGTGGTCCCAACATTGATGGCATTAGCCATGTTATGAAAGTATTTAAAGTTGATGATTACAATACTTAATACACCACCGAGTAGCGCTACTATCAAGGCAGTCTGTTGTAAAATATCGTGCAACATAAATGATAAAAGCAATACCACTATGAGCGGGATAACCCCAGTAATAGGGTGCGGTCGTTCACGCTCTAAGATCACCGGGTCATCATCACGAGCAGCAAATCGTTCGCCGTTTGAAACCGCCTTTTTAATCATTTTGTTAAGCCAAACGTAACCCACTATCGCCATAAAAATAGCCACCACTAAGCTCACTTCCCATGCGGCATAAGGTGATGTTCCAAGGTGTTTAACCGGTATCCAGTTTTGAATTTCAGGTGAGCCTGCCGAGGTCATGGTGAATGTCACCGAACCAAATGCTAACGTGGCAGGAATAAAGCGCCGGGGTAAATCAGCATCTTTAAATAAACTCAGCGCCATCGGGTAGACCGAAAACGCCACAATAAACACGCTAACGCCGCCATAAGTAAGTACAGCACAGGCAATAACCACTGCGAGTACCGCATGTTTCATGCCTAACTTGCCCACTATATAGCTTGCTACGCTATCTGCCGCGCCGGTGTCTTCCATAAACTTACCGAATAACGACCCGAGTAAGAACATAAAAAACCATGCACTTAAAAAGCCAGCAAACCCATCCATATAGGCAGTAATAAAGTTACTCTCTGCCGTTACTGGAAATATCGCCATCCCACTACTTAGCGCAACCAGCAGTGCACAGATTGGCGCGGCAATAAACAAGTTTACGCCACGCAACGTTAATATAATCAGCAGTATTAAACCGCCTAACAGCCCTATCATGCTCAGCATAGACATTCCTATAATTATTGTTATTACACAGATGAGGTGACATCGCAGTAATTGAATTTAGTCTTACGTTAAAACAATAAAAATGACATAACACTAAGGTACTACATCGTTTAAATTTGGCTTAAAAGCTAGATAAGTCAAGATATTGAGGGCGTATAGCACTATGGTACTAATTCCTTTTTCGCAACTATCTTCTACATTAAATGCAGGTGACATGAGCAATTAAGCAATCAACAAAGACAACAAAGACAACAAAGACAACAAAAACAGGAACACACCATGATTAAGCTCAATCAAAAAATTACACCGGTTACTCTCGCCGTTTCACTGGCATTATTAAGTGCCAGCAGTATTGCCGCCGAGCAAACCACTCAGGCCAAAGGCGAATTAGAACGCATTGAAGTAACCGCACGTAAAACCGTAGAGAACCTGCAAGAAGTCCCTGTGGCAGTGACCTCTATTGGTGCACAAGAACTTGCTGAGAATGGCATTAGCGTGATGACCGAAGTGCAACAGTTTTCACCTAACACTACACTGCAAGCCAGCCGCGGTACCAACTCAACCATCACGGCATTTATTCGCGGTGTAGGCCAACAAGACCCACTGTGGGGTTATGAACCCGGCGTTGGGATTTACATTGATGACGTATATTTAGCGCGCCCACAAGGTGCAGTACTGGACTTACTCGATGTACAACAAATTGAAGTACTACGCGGCCCACAGGGCACGCTCTATGGTAAAAATACCATTGGTGGCGCAATTAAATATGTGACTAAAGAAATGAGTGGCGATGCCACACTCAACGTGCAAGGCACTGTAGGTAGCCACAATCAAAAAGATTTAAAAATTACCGGACAACTGCCACTAGTTGATGAAAAACTCTATGTTGGCTTCGGTTTTGCCACTTTAAATCGAGATGGTTTTGGTGAGTTTTTAACCTCTGACCTTGATAATCAAGACCGTGAAAACTATAACAAAGACGTCACCGCCGCACGCGTGACCTTAGAGTACACACCCACCGACGACCTATTTTTTAGACTCGCATGGGATAAAACCGAAGATAAATCTAACGCTAAAGGCGGCTACCGCTTATTACCTAGCTTACTCACTGATGCACCTGTGCCAGATAGCGTATACGACTCTTACACCAGCATGCCAACATGGAACAAAGTAGAGCTTGAAGGCTATAGCCTAACAGCACGCTGGGATATGAGTAACAACACCAGCTTGAAGTACATTGGTGCTAGCCGCGAAAGCTACTCGCCAACAAATATTGATTTTGATAATACTTCGATCCGCATTTTTGATGTTCCCGCTATTTATGATGATGAGCAAACTACTCATGAGTTACAACTCAATCATCAAGGTGATAACTACAAAATGGTATCTGGGTTGTACTACTATGATGGCCAGTCGTGTGGTCAGTTTGAAGCTATCTTAGAAGAGCTTGGTAAAAGCCTTGGCGCACCGGGTCTTACTCGTGAAGTAAGTGGGTGCAGCAATTCCACTAGCAAAGCAGCCTACATTCAAAGTAGTTATGACTTTGACGATAAATGGTCAATGACACTAGGCGCTCGCTATACCCAAGACAGCAAAGAAGCAACGGTTAATAACGGCCTTATATTTGATACTGTTTATCCTGAATCAGGTTGGATCCCAGGGTATGTTCGCCCAGAAGGCGACTTAGTCCCAACAGTACTCGATGACAGTGAAGATTGGTCTCGCTTTACGCCTAGAGCGGGTATCGAATACCAATACAGCAGAGACATTATGTTCTTTGCAAGTTATGCACAAGGCTTTAAGTCAGGTACATTTAACCCGCGCGCAACCACAGCAGAACCTGCAGCAAGACCAGAAGTGGTTGATTCAATAGAGCTAGGGATGAAGAGCGAATGGAATAATAATCTACGCGCCAATGTCACTGTGTTTACGCTTGATCACAAAGACCGCCAGTATATCTCTATTCTACCAGGCGACAGCGCCGCTGATTTAAATCAACGCTTAGGTAATATTGGCGAATCTAAGTCTGATGGGGTTGAATTAGAGCTCAGTTATGTTGCAAGCGATGCCCTAACGTTTGACGCATCAATCGGGTATATCGACAGTAGTTTTGAAAACGTGATTGATACTAACCCTGATACCGGTGAAACATTCGATAAATCAGACCGTTTTAGTGTCTCGAATACCCCCGATCTCACCTTTAATTTAAGCGCAACCTATCGTATGTATACTGGCATGGGCGACTTTGTTATGAACGGTAATTACTACCATCGCGGTGATTATGCGTTATTCGAAGAAGATAGCCTCTTAACACAAGACGCTTACGGGTTATTAAATGTTGGTATTACTTGGTACAGCACAGATGGCCAGTGGACTGCGGGCATTTATGGTAAAAACCTCACTGATGAGCAATACATGATTGGCGGCTATCAATTTGTCACCCCCGACCCTACAGCCCCAGCTGATGTGAGCAAATATACACCGGGCCTTGGTGGAGACAATACCTTGATTGGTTACTACGGCGACCCTCGTACAGTGTCACTCACTGTTGGCTACCGTTTCTAAGTTGATGTTTTAAAGGTTTACCTGATATTTCCCTAGCAGGTAAACCTTGTTTCAACCTAAAAAATCACTTATAACTTATTGCCTTGGAGTATTAGGAATGTCTTTCGCTGTGAATACAATAATTGCCGATGATCACCCATTATTTAGAAGTGCATTGCGCCAAGCAGCTGCAACCTGTGTGCCTGAAGAACATATAAAAGAAACCAGCGATATTGATGGCTTATTCTCCTTACTCACCAACCATCCTGAAACAGAACTGATTTTTTTAGATTTAACTATTCCCGGTGCCAATGGCTTACAAGCTCTTTCGCAACTACGAAATCGCCACCCTGATATTGTTGTTATTATGGTATCAGCTAACGAAACCCCCGCAATAATCAAACAAGCCATGAGCTTAGGTGCCGCCGGGTATATTCCAAAATCATCATCATTAGATGTAATCAGTGAAGCAATCGAACATGTTCTTAATGGTGATACCTGGTTACCACCAGAGATTGATTTAACCGATGTGGTGGTTAATGACGAACAAAGCAGTTTTGCCCGCAACCTTGAAAAGCTCACCCCGCAACAATACCGTGTTTTAGCCATGATTGCTGATGGCCTGCTGAATAAACAAATTGCGTTTGAAATGTCGATTCAAGAAACCACTATCAAACAACATGTATCCGCTATTTTGCGCAAACTCAACGTATATAACCGCACCCAAGCAGGCATCTTATTTAACCAGCTATCTCAAATAGGTAAAACAGTAGAGGGCTAACAAACCAGTAAACAGCAATCCCAGTTTCATTTTCGCAATCCCATTTATGGGAAAACTCGCCTCGACTTAAATACAAAAACTAATTCAATTCAACACCTTAAGATTTGGCACATTCCTCGCTACTGTGTTTGTTAATTAGAATATAATGAAACACAATCCATGGATTTAGATAGCACCTTAAAGTCGAGTAAAAAACCAAATCAGCGTAAAAAGCTCATTATTGGCGCTTTACTCATTAGCATCACACTGGTTATTTGGCTTATTAAGTTGTGGCTTGCCCCAACATCATTGCCTGCCAAACAACTGCAAATAGCCAGCGTTACTCAAGCTGATTTTGTTGTAAAAGTGAAAGGCTTTGGTCGATTAAAATCAAAATATCAACGTTATTTAACCAATACCGATGTTGCCATGGTCGAGGCCATTCATGTATATCCCGGCACACGAGTGAATAAAGATACGGTTATCGTTAGCCTTGTAAACCCTCTACAGGCTCAGCGTCTATCTGTTGCACGCCTGGAACTGGCACGACAAAAAGCCAGTGTTAGTGAGCAAGAAATCAATCAACAGAGTCAGTTACTTGAACGTGAAGCCAATTTAACCATTTTGCAAAGTGAACTTGAAAGCGCCCAACTTAGAAGTGAAGCGGAGAGTCAATTAATCGAACAAGGTATCGTATCGAGCTTAGATTACAAACGCAGCTTACTCACCGTAAAACAACTTCAGCAACGGGTTGAGATTGAAAAAAAACGCCTCGCACAACTCGCGCAAATGCACCTACAGCGCAGCAAGGTACAACAAGAGCTATTACGCCAATTTGAATTAAATTATCAAGTACAACAACAGGCTTTTGATGACCTTCAAGTGACAGCAGGCATTGACGGTATGTTACAAGAACTCAATGTAGAACTTGGTCAAAACCTCACACCCGGAACCCGCTTAGCCGTAGTCGGTTCAGACACAGCTCTAAAAGCGGAGCTAAGCATAAAACAAAGTGATGCTGAAAAAATAGCACTCAACATGGTCGCCAGCGTGAATACATTTAGTCGCTCCAAACAAGGTGAGGTTAAGGCTAAAGTCACCCGTATCGATCCTATTGTTAGTGATGGTCGTGTCATGATTGAGCTTGATCTTATTGGCGAATTACCTGCTAATGCACGCCCCGACTTAAGCATTGAGGGACATGTTATAAGCAATGTCATTCCAAACGCACTGACCATCAAATTACCGCAAAAAGCACAAGCGCATTCAAAAGCGACGCTTTTTAAACTTAACCCCAACACTCATTTAGCCGCCCCGATAGATATTGAATTTGGTACACTCAGTGATAATAAAATTCAACTTTTAGATGGCGCTACGGTGGGCGAACAGCTGATCATTTCAGACCTTTCTAAATGGCAGCATTTGGCAACTATAAAAATCGAAAAGGAAAGTTTATGAACAAAAATACGCTTATCTCACTTAAAAAAATCGCCAAGGTTTATCGCAGCCAAAATGTTGAAACCTATGCTTTAAAAAATATCGACCTGACTATTCATGAAGGTGATTATATTTGTATTAGCGGCCCATCGGGCTGCGGAAAGTCGACCTTGCTGTCGTTATTAGGTTTACTTGATAGCCCAACAGACGGCCAATATGCCATTAAAAACGTCGATACCAAAACCCTTGATATGGACCAACAAGCGGAGCTACGTAATTTACACATTGGCTTTATTTTTCAGTCATTTAATTTAATCGATGAGCTATCAGTATTTGATAACGTCGCCCTGCCGCTGACTTATCGCGAGCCCGCGATGAGCCAAGCTGATATTCAAAGTGCAGTAAAACATGCCCTTGATGAAGTTGAAATGGGGCACCGCGCGCAACATAAGCCCAACCAGCTCTCTGGTGGTCAACAACAGCGTATTGCTATTGCTCGCGCCCTTGCCGGAAATCCCAGTATTTTATTGGTCGATGAGCCAACCGGTAACCTTGACTCTAAAAACGGCGATGCAGTGATGGACTTACTTGATGCACTGAACCAAAAAGGCACCACCATTTGCATGGTAACCCACGATTTACGTTATGCCGGGCGGGCAAAAACTCAGCTAAAACTACTCGATGGCGAAATTGTCTCTTACTCGCATGCTCGTCAAAATGACACGCTTAGCGATGATGCTTTAACGAGCGAAACCACTGATACTGTAGAGGTGGTGTAACATGAGCCGTTTAACTAAAACACGTAGTCAATTACGCTTAGCGTGGGCATCACTAATGAATGCACCAGGGTTTGTGGCTGCCGTAGTAGCCACCTTAGCACTTACCCTCGCCACTCTTTTTGTGGTACTGAGTTTAGTGAACAGCTACTTTTTAAAACCGCTCGATGTATTTGATGAAAATCGTATGGTAGTGGTTGAGCAGCAAACTACATATCAAGAAAACAGCTCTTCTGGTTTTCAAAGTTATCAATCAATTGTGCACTGGCTTAAAAACAATCAAAGTTTTGAGCAAACATTTATGATCAATGCCGCAGAGCAGGTATTTTCTAATTTAGATGGCCAACCAAAAGAAGACGTACTTTATGTTGGTGCTGAGTATTTTGAACTCCTAAACACGCCATTTCTGCTTGGCCAAGGCTTCAAAAGAGGCGAAACATTAGAAGAGATTGATAATAGCGTTATTATTTCAGAGAAGTTCTGGAGAGAGCACTTTGATGGTGATCCAAATGTAATCGGTAAAACCTTAAAAACAATTGGTGGCATTGGTAATTCGGGGTATACCATAACAGGTGTTGTAGCAGGTCACTTTAGTCCGCCTTATATGATTAAAGCAGGCTCAGTTGAAGCATGGTTTCCTACCAGTTCAGACCACCGATTTTTTCATACCAATGACTGGCAAAGCCCATGGTCCAATACCTTTGGTAATTTAAAGCTGATTGCCGTATTGAAACCAGGCGTCACTAACAAGCAAGTAAAAAATGACTTAAAAGCCCAAATTGATAGCATAAAATCTGAGTGGCTTGATAATGGCGGTATTACTGATATAAATCCAGTTGTTACACCGTATCGCGAGGTTGAGTTGGGTAATAATGACCAATTAAGTTTAATGATGCTCGCTGGTGCGTTAGGGCTACTCGTTATTGCCGTACTAAACGTCAGTACCTTGTTCTTCTCTCGCGCCTTGGCGCAACACAAAACATTAGCATTACAAGCTGTACTGGGCGCAAAGCGTAAAACATTATTTAATAGCATATTGCTGCAATCTCTTATTTTGATGAGTATTTCGGTCAGTATTGCGCTGTTTTTGTCAGTCTGGGGCATTAGGCTGTTTAAAGTGTTAGCCGAAGGCCGTTTACCGCTAGTAAATAGCATCGCCGTCGATACCAACCTAGTGCTTATCGCCATAATGATGTGTATTGCTTTAGCCTATATTTTTTCAACCATCACAGCGTATTTAATTAATTATAAAACCCTCAACCAGCAAATGCAGAACAGCGGTAAAGGCGGTATTTCGCAAGTATCAGGACGTACTGTTCGTCTATTAATTGGCGTGCAAATGTTTGTAGCTGCTTTACTGGTTAGCTTCTCGGTCATGGTGGTAAGTAAATCCTTAGAGACCATCAACCGCCCTTTAGGCAGCGATACTGAAAACCTATTTTTTGCGCAATTGTTTCAACCAAACAATAATTCGTCATTGGATGAGCGTTACGTTAACGCGAAAAAATACCAAAAAATATTACAAGATAGTGAAGGTATTAAAGGAGTTGCACTGGGCCACAGCCCAATCACGGCTCGTCAAATGGCTAACTCATTAACCGATGTTGAAGGTAACAGTACTATATTTTTCCCAAGCCAAGGGGTTGGCGTTGAATATTTTGATTTAGTAAACACCAAAATACTCGCCGGAAGAACCTTTAGTGAGCAAGCTGTTCGCGGAGAAACAAATGAAATGTTGGTATCTTTAAGTGTCGCAAAATGGCTGTTACCCAATCAGGATCACACAAATATCATTGGCCAAAGTTATCGCGGTTTACAAGATAACATGTATGAAATCATTGGTATAACCGAAGACTTTAATCACCCTAAATACTTTGATGAATCGTTTGGTCGGCATATATGGTGGCCAGCACAACCGTGGAGCTATATGTTTATTATAGAGGCAGAGCCAGGAGTCAAACTGACTGGCAAGCAAGTATTAAATATATTAAGTGGCGCGAATACTAACCTAACGCTTTGGCAGTTTAAAGACTCGCAGCAAGAATACGATAACTTACTGTATATGAGCCGCCTTACAGTCGTATTGTGTTGTATGCTGGCGCTTTTTACTCTATTACTCGCTGCAATAGGTATATTTGGAGTACTTAGCTACAACCTAGGCCTGCGTCGTTATGAATTTGGTATTCGTATGGCGCTAGGGGCTAAAAAAGCACGCTTATTTAAACTTATGAGCAAAGAAGCTGTACTCCCTGTGTTAATCGGTTTTATGTTAGCGCTAAGTGTAATGATAGTCGGCTACCATAGCCTGCAAGAACAGCTTGTATCTTGGTTAATTTTAGACGTGCGTTTGCAATTAATGGCGTGGTTTATCACGTTGATTATTGCAATGTTCGCCTGCTTTAGGCCACTATTACTATTAATTAAAGCCAAACCCATGGCCGCACTTCGTAACGAATAATAATGATAAGGGTGGCCCAAACAGGGCCACCACGACAGGATCATACATATAAAATGGACCCAATTTTAGTAATTGATGACCAAGCCGATGTTCGCATGGCCGCCATTGTCGCGTTAAACCAACTTGGCTTGCAATGTATTGAAGCACAAGGCCCTGAGCAAGCTCTTGATATTATAAACAGCAATGCTATTAGCCTTATTTTGCTCGATATGAACTTTCACCTCGATACCACTTCCGGTGAAGAAGGGTTGCGATTTTTAAAGCAACTGCAATCACTTGGCTCAACTATTCCTGTTATCGTAATGACCGCATGGGCAAGTGTTAATGTAGCAGTCAAAGCGATGCAATTAGGCGCTGTTGATTTTGTTGAGAAACCTTGGAATAACCTGCGTCTAACAAGCGTTGTACAACAGCAACTAACGTTGAAAAAAAGTAATTATGATAATGCCTGTTTAAAAGCACTTAACCCACCCAAAAGCACTGATTACATTGCAAATTCAGCGGTGATGCAACAATTATTAACACGCGCTAAACGCGCAGCAAAAACCGATGCCAGTATTTTAATCACCGGAGAAAATGGCACCGGTAAGAGCCTGCTAGCAAACTATATTCACCAACACTCTAACCGCAGCGAGCAACGCTATGTGAGCGTAAATATTGGCGCTATTGCGCCCTCTTTATTTGAAAGCGAATTATTCGGTCACAAAAAAGGCGCCTTTACCGATGCCAAAGAAGACCGCTTAGGTCGCTTTGAAATAGCCAATGGCGGCACCTTATTTTTAGATGAAATAGCCACACTCCCCCTTGAGCTGCAAAGTAAAATGCTGCGCGTACTAGAAAGCCAAGAGTTTGAAGTTTTAGGCTCAAGCCAAACACAAACTGTGGACGTACGGATTATTGCTGCCACTAACGCAGAGCTCGCTAAAGCCATTGAGGCGGGTGAGTTTCGCCGCGATTTATTGTTCAGGCTCAACACCATTGAGCTACATATTCCGCCACTACGCGAGCGCCCTGAAGACATTATAGAATTAGCCCATCATTTACTTGCAACGCACAGTAAAAAATACCAACGTGAAGGCATGTCACTGTCAGCCTCTGCGACCAAAGCGCTCACAAACTACACGTGGCCGGGCAATGTGCGAGAACTTAGCCATTGTATTGAACGTGCCGTGATCATGAGCGATAACGACAATATTGACGCCAGTGATTTAATTCTTGAACAACCCAGTAGTGATGCAAGCAACACCGCAACGAGTGAATCATTACCCCTGCTGCCTCTGGAAGAACTTGAAAAACAGATGATTCAAAAAGCATTGGCGCAATTTAATGGTAATGTTGTGGCCGCGGGTGAGTTTTTAGGCTTGAGTAAATCAGCGATTTACAGACGAATCGATAAACACCAGCTTGATTTAAAAGAAGCAGACTTATAATGGCCCGCACTCACTCGCTCGAACAGCGCCTAATGCGTTATGCCGCTTTAATTTTGTTTATTGTATTAACCTTGTGTATTTTGCTTGTAATAACGTGGGGGCTCGATTGGTTTGCAAGCATTAGTATAATGCTCCCCGTCATCGCAGTAAGCCTGTTTGCTGTGGCCAAAAGCTACAAGCTGACCCTTGATGTTATCGAACGCTTTGGAACACAGCTTGATGCCCTGGCTAATAACGAGAGTAATAGTTGGCATTTAGCACAGTATCAAAGCGGGCGAGTCGCCAACCTTAAAAACGACTTTACCAAGCTCAGTGACAAAATAGCGCAAAGTAAACGCCACTATATGCAAACCGAAGAGTTCGTGTTTGAGTTTGCCAGCATGCTTGATTTACCCATTGTTATTTTAGACCCTCATGGGCAAGTTTACTTTACCAATAAAGCATTTTTAAACACCTTAACAACACCCAATGTTGAGGGGTTAAGTAGCGCCGATTTAGGGTTGATTTATAACGACGGTAGTTGGCAAATAGAGAAAGGGTCTCGTTTTAAGCGCCGCTTTATTGTATCAGCACAAACATTTTGGCGCTCAGGGCGAAATTACGAGCTGCTTACGCTATTTTCTATTGAACAACAGCTGCGTGCAAATGAACAAGACATTTGGCAGCGTTTAATTCGTGTGCTCAACCATGAAGTACGTAACTCCTTAACGCCAATTTACTCCATGAGCCAATCACTGCAAACCATGAAACAACAAGGGCAGATAACATCAGGCCCAGACCTTGCCCAAGATATGCTACAAGTGATTGAAAAAAGGGCACAACACTTATTAGATTTTGTAAATAGCTACAGTGCGTTTGCAAAACTCCCTACGCCAAATAAACAACAAATCAATAGCGAACAAGTAAACTTACGACTACAGGCAATATTCCCTGATCTCGTAATTCACTCATCTCAGCCAGTGAATTTTACAGCCGATTTAGGCCAGCTTGAGCAAGCACTGATCAACCTGATAAAAAATGCTTTTGAAGCAGGCGGTAACACTCCCCCCACACTTAACTGGCAACAACAAAATGATGGCGTTGTGATTGAACTGACTGACAGCGGCATGGGCATTGCCAACCCCGACAACCTATTTGTGCCATTTTACTCAACCAAAGCACAAGGCGCAGGCATTGGTTTGGTGATCAGTCGCGAATTGATACGCAACCAAGGGGGCGAATTACAACTATTATCCAGTCTTTTCAGCCAAGGCACACGTGCATTAATTACTTTAGCGAAATAACCGAAATAGTTTTACAACTGTAAGCACTCCAACATGGTAGGGAAATAGCAGCCAAATTAAACCAATGACACACGCGAATGAACAAACATAAATACTAATACGAGGTACTGACTGTTTCCTCTTTTTATTGATACTTAAGCTGTTCAGCGATTTTTTTAAGTAACTGAACGCCTTAACCTTAATTCGCTATTTAACATTGACGAATGTACCTATTTCGACTATTTTTGAGATGAATTTTTGTCTATAAATAGTAAATTCAAGGATGAATATGAAATTTATTAAATATCTTTTCTATGCTGCATTTTTATTAAGTGCGAGTTCTGTATCAGCCAAACTGCTAAAAACTTATTCTGGTACTCATTATGATATGACTACAGCTTATAGCGTTGCTAGATATCAAGCACCTGACATTACATGTATCTTTACAAATGAACCTGGTACCTTTCCTATGCCATGGGACCAAGAGTGTTCGAATAGTGCAATAAAAAAGATAGCCTTTATAAATCCAAGGACAAAGCAGGCATTTAAGTTCAGCGTTCAAAGTATTGCAACAGATAATGGCGGGAGTTACGTTGAGATAAAACAAATTAGCTTCACTAATATTGAACGCCAAGCAGTGAATGACTTTTATCAAATTCACACAGATATTAAAGATGCTGTTTCAAGAGTCAATTTTAACCCATTAACTCTTCAATCAAATAATACGAGTTTCAGCCATTTTACCAAAGCATTTTCAACATCTTCATCTAGTGCGCAATGCACAGAACACCCCACAAGTTACTTTACACCTAGAGGACAGCGTGAAACTCATAATAAATTAGCTAAAGATATAAAAAATGAACTGGGTAATAGTGCCTGGTTTGATTACTTTGAAGATACTGATTTTTCTGGCGGTAGCGTTCAACTTGGAAAGGGCAATTTTGGTTTAAATATATCCTTACACCACACCAACCATGATGTATTCACCAGCGTCAGTTATGGAGACCCTGATTATAATTTATTGGTATTCAAAGTACATTACAACGGCGACATGCGTGTTGATGGCAAACGAAAAATTAACCTTAGGTTTGAGTTACAAAGAGGCTCTTCTGCAATTGACGGCATTGAAATATCCCGCTTATTCACAGATGATCCAGATGTTGTGATTGATTTATCTAAAATAGCGGTTTCTAATTGTTTTTTAGATTTTATAAAAAACAACGGTACACCCCCACCCCACCCTAGCACCGGCGGACCAACTGGAGGCGGTGGTGCTATTGGAGGCGGGGGCAGTGTTTGCACTGAAAGGCTCAATGCTTATACATGTTCAACTACGTCAGATGGGAGTACAAAATGCTCCAAACAAGTTTTTATAGTGCCTCGCTCTTGTTAAAGCTTATAAATTTAGTAAATTAACGATTAATATCGGTAGCTTTTCGTCTACCGTTTTTTGGCAAACTACTTATTGATACTTATGAGCTAAACTCCTCGACAATCTCATTTATACTTAAGCCACCTAGACGTTTCAGCGGTGCTAAATTTAGCGCTGAAAATTAAGTAAATAGTGTATATACGGCGAACGCTATGTTAGCCGTTTTATCATTCGCTTTAAAGCGGGTGCTTTGAGTGGTTTATATAAAAGCGGGTAACCTGCATCAAGTACCCGTTCGCGAATACCTTCATCATGATTGGCAGTGTTAACGATGGCTGGCAGAGTATCAAGGCCTGATTGCTCAATAACGTCAAGGCCAGTCACACCATCATCTAGCTGATAATCAACTATCAGTAGTTGCGGTAAATCGTGAGCCGCTTTTAATTGCTTAAGCTGTGCTAAGTTTGTAGCAGTGGCTATTTCGCAGCCCCAGTTTTCAAGTAACTGTTTAAGTGCTTCGAGTACATTACTGTCGTTATCAACTAACCAAATTCGTAATCGGCCTAGCTGTGTTTCTTGGCTTTGCTCGCTATTACTAACGGCATCATGGGTATGGTTTATTTTGCAAGGTAAAGTTAAGGTAAATTGCGTGCCTTTGCCCAGCTCTGAGCCCATAACTAGGGGGATATTAAGTAAATCACAAATACGCTTAGTAATCGCCAAACCCAAACCTAATCCTTCAGCGTTATGCTTAGCGCCTAGTTGTTTAAACTCTTGATAAATAGTTTGCTGATCTGCCGTTGCAATGCCAATCCCCGTATCTTCAACAATGAACGAAACGTGCTCGTCATGAAGTTGCATTTTCAACCGAACTTCACCTTGGTCAGTATAACGAATTGCATTACTCAGTAAATTACGAAGAACTCGGCGTAGCAAGGCTTTATCTGTTGTTAAACGGACATCACAGGTTTCAATAATAAAGCTCAACCCTTTATCTTTAGCAAGCGCGGCATAGTCATTGCGAAGTGGTTCAATTAAGCTACTCGCTAAAAATTCACTGATTTGCACTTTAAACGAGCCCGAGTCTAGCTTGGTTAATTCTAAGATACTGGATAACAGTTCTTCAGCACTTCCCAGTGAGTTTTTAATATTAAGTGCTAATTCTTTAAGCTCAGTATTTTGCGCTTTTTCATTCATCAGTGAGCAAAACAAACTAGCGGCATTAAATGGCTGCAGTAAATCGTGACTCGCTGCAGCAAAAAAGCGTGTTTTACTCACAGTGGCTTGCTCTGCGACTTGCTTTGCTTGTGAAAGTTCACGATTTGCTTGCGTTAACGCAGTAGTGCGTGCCGCGACTTTTTCTTCAAGGCTGACATTGGCCTCGGTAAGTGCTTTTTGCTGTTTAACAAACTCAGTAATATCTGTATAAGTAGTTGCAAAGCCACCGCCCGGCAAAGGGTTACCTTGCATTTCAAACACCCGGCCATCATTATGTGAGCGTTGATATTTATAAGCGCTACCTTGTTTTAAATACGCCAGCCGTTTCTCAACTTCATTATTAATATTTTCGCTACTAAATAAGCCGCGTTCAGCATTAAAGCGAATAATATCAGCTACTGGCCGACCAATATAAAGCGCGTCATCAGGGTAGGCAAACATCTGTTTATAGCCTTGGTTCCACGCTACTAAGCGCAACTCACTGTCGACCACACTAATACCTTGCTGGATGTTTTCTATGGTCGACTGTAATAAATCACGATTAAACTTTAAAACCTGTGTTGCCTCATCAACAAATTCAGCTACTTGCTCAAGCGGTTGACGCTGCTCATTTTTGGCCACATCTAAAATTAACCGCGCAGATGCTCCACCAATTACTGCCGACATCTCTCGCTCTATCAATAACTCAAGCTCAACATTGGCTGGGTGCTTCCACTTACTTTTATCCGCAGGGAAATAGTCACTCACTAAAGTTTGACTGGCATCTTTTTCAGCAAAACGTTGTAGTAACGCGCCTAAGTCGTGGTAGCTAAGTGGTTGCAAGGCTGTATTCAACCGTGAATCCGTAACTTGGTTAATAAACTTATTACTTTGCAAGCGCTCAGCTAACGTGGCTTGACTAAACAAGGGCACTAAAAAATAAACAACGCAATTAATACCCAATGAAAGCAACAATGCCTGGCTTATGCTTTCCAGCCCTAGAGAAAATAAATCTGTGGGTGCGAGCCACGCAATCTGCCATGGACCATTAACTAACCAGCCATTATCACTCCCTAAACCACCTGCCAGGCTTGGTAATAGCAGGGTATAACCCCAAATAATAAAACCACTTAAGATTCCTAATTGCGCCCCTTTGCAAGAGGCTTGTCGCCACCATAGACCAATCACCATTGCAGGGGCAAACTGCGCCACAAGGGTAAACGACATCAAACCAACATTTGCAAGCGTATTTGTTTCACCCAGTATTCGATGCGTAAAGTAACTAAGCAGTAATATTAATACGATGACAATTTTTCGGGCATGGAGTAAGTTGTTCTTATTTAAGCCTCGGCTACCTGAATTCAGTTGGGATCGGCGCAAAATAAACTGATTTATAAAGTCATTGGTGATCATCACCGACAACACAATAGCCGACACAATTACCATACTGGTTGCTGCAGAGAAGCCTCCCAAAAATGCTAATAGTGCGATAAACGGATTGTCTGCCGACATGGGTAATGCCAGTACAAATGTATCGTAACCGACATCACTACCTTGAAAATAAATAAGCCCTGCATAAGCAATAGGCAGTATAAACAGGTTTATCAAAAGTAAATAAATAGGGAACAACCAGCGGGCGGTGGCAAGCTCCTTATTATTATTATTTTCAATAAAACTCATATGAAATTGCCGTGGTAAACACAGCGTCGCCAATACCCCTAATACGGTATGTGCAACATATACATAAGTTGGGCTTTGAGTCGCTGACACCTGTTTATCTATATTCAGTTCAGTGGCTTTATTAAACAGGTCCATAGGACTGTCAAATAGTGCAAAGCACACATACAAACCCACCACTATAAATGCCAACAACTTAACCACAGATTCAAATGCAATACTGGCGATTAACCCGGGGTTATGTTCACTGGGCTTTAAGCGCCGAGCACCAAATAAAATAGCAAAAAGCGCTAATAGTAACGTGATATAAAAAGTACTGTCAGCCCACACTTGTGGATTTTGTGAGGCAGTCTGAGCTGTTAACAGGTTAATACTTTGCGCCGTAGCGCTTAATTGTAAAGAGATATACGGTACAATAGCAATCACTGAAATAAGTGAAATCAAGCCCGATAAACTAGAAGATTGGCCATAACGCGTGGCAATAAAATCAGCCATTGATGTTAGCTTTTGCTGACGACAAATGTGAGCAATGCGGCAGTAAACTTGCCAACCAAATATAAATAACAAGATGGTTCCCGCATAAGTAGGCGCCAACCACCAGCCATTATTTGCAGCTTGTGCTGTAGTACCAAAAAATGCCCAAGACGTGCAGTAAACACCTAGCGAAAGCCCGTATGTTAAACCTTTAAACGGTAAAACTTTACGCTTATCAGCCCACCCAGCAACTGCAAATAAAATGGCTAGATACACAACGGCAAGCAAACTTATCGACCAAATAGTAAACATAAAACAGGCTATTCTAATTATTATTTAACCAGCATAGGCGTTTTAGACAAAAAAATCAGCACTAACTTTAGTGCTAAACATCTGTTTTATATGTACCTTTAAACAACAATAAAGTTAAATGAGAATTATTTTCAAGTGAGTGTTGACAGCAGGCTAAATCTAACTGATAATCAATATCAACAAGACGGAAAAGCACGACGACTTGTTCTGAATAAACTGACTTTTGTTTCTCGACCCAGAAACAACGTGTAGCCCACGTTAAAGCGATGGTTACCTGTTATTGATGCAACGCCCCTTGATGTTGATAACAGTTAACCGCCCTACTATTTTACTTGCTACATTGCTCATATCGGTGACGGTAGATATGAAACTAAAAAAGCCCTTACGGGCTTTTTTTATGCCTAAATTTCAGACAAATAAATGAGAATTATTTTCAACAAGATGTTGACACGCAAGTTAATCTAACTGATAATCAATATCAACAAGACGGTAAAGCACTACGGCTTGTAAGGAATAAACTGAATTTGTTTCTCGACCCTGAAACAACGTGTAGCCCACGTTAAAGCTATGATTACCTGTTATTAGCAGCAACGCCCCTTGATGATAATAATGGGTAATCGCCCTACATTTTACTTGCTACATTGCTCATATCGGTGACGGTTGATATGACACTAAAAAAGCCCTTACGGGCTTTTTTTATGCGTGAAATTTATGTGTTTTGGGATAAGCTAATTCATAAAAACTAACGGCGGTTTTTACGTGCGCGTGCTCGACGCTGTTTTTTCTCTTCTTCTTTTGCTGCTTTTTTCGCTTCAGCAGCCGCACGTAGCTCTGCCACCATAAGCTCCTCCTCTTCACGCATCCCTGGCGTTTCCATAGTAATACGGCCAATAATACCGTCACGTAATTCATTAATTAGAATTTCAGACATTTTATACGTATCAATTTGGTTACCACCACGGATACAGCCACGCTTTTTGCCTGCCATTTCAACAAATTCCCAATCACTTTGTGGTAATTCATCAATTTTATAACGCGCTTTTAGAAGCTCAGGGTAGGCATGCAATAAATATTCAGCGGTATAACTGGCTACTTCTTCATAATCGAGCGCTGTATCACGAATAGCCCCCGTCGCACCCAATCGAAAACCTGAGTTCTCATTTTCTACCTTCGGCCATAGCATACCCGGTGTATCGTAAAGCATAATGCCATCGTCAAGCTTAATACGTTGCTGCGCTTTAGTGACTGCAGGCTCATTACCTGTTTTTGCCACTATACGCCCAGCTAAGGTGTTAATCAGTGTAGACTTGCCTACATTAGGAATACCCATGATCATGGCTTTAATTTGCTTATCAGCGCCAACTTTATGCGGTACCAGCTTTCTACACAACTCGTTAATAGTATGCACTTGGCCTGCTTTATCATTACCAAACGCAATGGCTTTTACACCACTTTCTTGCTCAAAGTAATCTTTCCATGCTTGCGTCATTTTAGGGTCGGCTAAATCCGCTTTATTCAAAATTTTGATGACTGGCTTGCCTTCGCGAAGGCTCGTCACCATCGGGTTTTCACTACTGTAAGGAATGCGCGCATCAAGCACTTCAATGATCACATCCATCTGTGGCATGATTTCTTTAATTTCATTACGGGCTTTGTTCATATGCCCAGGGAACCACTGGATAGCCATTTTTAAACTCCTACGTATAAATTAGCGCTATTTTAACTGGCTCAGCGGTTAATTGCGCTATACTGGCGCAAATTTTTTCAAATAAACTGTTATGGCTCTTAAATCTACCATTATTAAGGCGCAATTATCGCTAAGCGATATGGATCGTCACCTTTACCAAGATTTCAATTTAACTCTGGCGCAGCACCCATCTGAAAATGACCAACGCTTGATGGTTCGTTTACTTGCTTATGCCCTTAATGCATGTGATGGTCTTGAGTTTACCAAGGGGCTATCGGCTGACGATGAGCCAGAAGTGTGGCATAAAAACTACAGCGATGAGATAGAGCTGTGGATTGAGCTTGGCCTTCCAGATGAAAAGCGCCTAAAAAAAGCCTGTAATAAAGCGAAAAAGGTTGTGCTGTATACTTACGGTGAAAATAACCAAGCTATCTGGTGGCAAAAGCATCAACCTAAGTTGTATGATTTTAAAAACTTAAGCATTTATAGTTTAGACTTTGAAGCAACACAAGCTCTTGCAGCATTAGTGGATCGCAATATATCGCTAACAATCACGATTCAAGATGGTGATGTGTGGGTGAGCTCTGATTCAGTTAACATTGAAGTAAAACCAGTACAATTAATGTAGTGATAGATTACATAAATTAAGAGGGCGTATGGCAATTCAACAAGTAGTAGTGTTACATGGCTTATATATGTCTGGCTTTGTTATGCGCCCACTGTGTTCTCGCCTTGAGAAAGAAGGATTGAGTATACTGAACTTATCCTATAATACGCTCACTCCAGATCGTGAAACTATTTTTAATCAAATAGATGCTTTTATTAGTGATAAAGAAACTGCGCTGGTGTGCCACTCTATGGGGGGTTTAGTCGCAAGAGCTTACCTTGAAGCGCACTCTTCACAAAGTGAAAATGTTACGAAAGTGATTACATTAGGCACGCCACATAAAGGCAGCCATATTGCGCATCAAATGCAGCAAAAGGGATTTGAAGTATTTTTGAAAAACAGCGTAGAGTTTCTGTTGTCTAAAAATGGGGATTGGCCTTTTAAAGCTAAACTTTATAGCATAGCAGGTGATTTACCCTTGGGCTTGATGCCATTAATAGCAAAAGGCAGTCAGTCTGATGGTACCGTTTTGTTAGACGAAACCAAATTAAATGGCATGGCAGAGCATAAAGTGTTTCACTTAAGTCACACCGCTATGATCTACTCACGCCAGGTAATGAACTACATTGTTGGCTTACTTGTTTAATCTTCTGCACTAGCAGCCACTTTGTAAGCAATAAATGCAATGATTGCCAAAATTAAGGGCGTCGGTGCTGCAATATAACCAAAGGTGTCAAAGTTTGCGAAGCTTGCGCCTGCTAAGTGACCTACTAACCCTACAACAAATGCAATCAACGCAATACCAATCACCACTAATTCCATTTTACTTTCTTTTTGTGTTTTAGCCTGCATGAGTTATCTCCTAATTGTTTAACTAGGTTGATTATGCGCCTGCCAAGAACTCAGTTTTTGACCTAAATCAAGTTCAAGCCCTACATCCTCATTGGCCCTTAGTAAGTTTGTTTTAGATCATATTATTGGCTTATATTTAATCAATTCTTATGTTTTAGATATTTGGGGTCGTTTTTATCTAAATCGCTCCCATGTTTGTTGAAGTGCTTAAAATTTTATTTTGATAGATTTAAACTATCATCATGATTGATTTTAACCATTTTACAGATTACTAAAAATGACTAATACTCAGTCTAACAACAGCGAATACGTTAATTATCCATTTAAGGAGAGATCATGTCACAGGTAAATGCAATTGGCCTTAACAGTGCAGAAAGTGAAGATATCGTAAAATCACTCAACGTACTGCTGAGCAGCTACCAAATTCAATATATGAACGCTCGTGGGTTTCACTGGAACATTAAAGGCCGTAACTTCTTTGAGCTACACCTTAAATTTGAAGAGATTTACAACTTATTACTTTTAAAAGTGGATGAAATTGCAGAGCGTATTTTAACCCTTGATGGTGCACCACTGCATGCGTTCTCTGATTATTTAAAGATCAGCGAGATTAAGGAAGCTAAAGGTATTAGTGACGGTGTAACAGCGGTAGAGAATTTGCTGGGCGGTTACAGCACACTTATAAAAATGCAACGCGATATTTTAGCAAAAGCAGGTGATGCTGGCGATGAAGGGACAGCGTCACTAATGGGCGATTACATTACCGAGCAAGAGAAACTTGTTTGGATGTTAAAAGCTTACTTAAATTAAGCCTTTTGCGGATAGATAAAAGCCCTCGTTAGAGGGCTCAAGTAGGGATAAATCGTTAAATAATAAGCGATTCAATTTGTATACTACCCTTTAACTAAATAACAACAACGCCACTGTTACCAGTGGCGTTTTTTTAGGTTTAAACGGCAATACCACTATTTTTAAAACAATCATCAATTACTATTGAAAGTATATTATCAAAAAATTCAATTAGAAATTCACACTTAAATTAGCAAAAAAGCGTCGACCTACAGCATCATAAATAGCTTCATCACCACCACTGGCAGAGATATATGCTGGCGGTAACTTATCAGTTAGGTTGCGAAGACCAAAATCTACACGTGTATTTTCAAATACGAAATAGCTTGCTGAAATATCGTGAGTTATAATAGAGCCTACATAACCGGGCTGCAAATCCTCTTCAATATCACCATCTGGTGACAAATCAAAACGGGCTGAACGGTCAATATAACGAGTTGTCCAGTTAAGTGTTAAATCGTTATATTTATACACAGCAGAAAAACGGGCTTGCCACTCAGGATCACCTACTTCACCATTTTCTACATTTACCGTATCTGGACGGCTTTGAAATTCAAAATCTTCTAATTCGATTAAGTGATTAACAAACAGATTTAGCTTAAGTCCACCATGCAAAGAATAATCAGCTAGGTTCATATCGTAGTCAAAATCAGCTTCAATGCCGCGTGTTGTAGTAGCTGCTGCATTTAAGAAACCTGAACGAACTAAAGTAACATCATTTGTTATTGGATCTCGATCTACCTGAGAACAAAAAGATGCATCAGGCCCATCGGCTGCATCAACACAGTTGTCTGCAATACTTTGCGTAGCAATAAATGAAATCGCGTCTTCTATTTCAATATCATAGTAATCAATAGTTAATGAAAAGTTCTCAAAAAAGCTTGGTGTCCACACTATACCGGCAGTTAATGATGTTGATGTTTCTGATTCTAATTCTGGATTACCACCACTAATAACGTCAACACTCACGTTATCATTTGCTTGGAAATCAGCTGGAATGCCTAACGCAGCACAATTAGCGCTACGATTTGGGTTATTTCCAATATTATCAGCGTCACACGGATCACTAACACGACCAAACCCCGGTGACTGAGGATTAAAGGCTTCTGCAATATTTGGTGCTCTCACGGCTTGTCCATATGTACCACGTATACGAACATCATCAACTGGTCGATATAAAAGGCCTACCTTCCATGCATCAGCAGTTCCCGCATGAGAATAGTCAGCCGTTCTATATGCAGCATCAATACCTAGCTCTTTTGCAAAAGCAACATTCGCTAGTAAAGGTAAATTCACTTCAATGAATGCTTCTGTTACATCAAACTCACCATATGCATCTGGTGTTGCAGCATTTGATAAAAAACCAGCTTTTGTGAATTCATCTGTAATACTTTCGGAGGTTTCTTCTCTATATTCAAAACCAGTCGCCAAACCAATTGCGCCACCTTGAAGTTCAAAAAACTCACCGGTATCGAACGTTACGCTACCACCAATAAACTCTTGGGTGATTGTATCTGTACGAGTAACATCTGCTGATACATAATCTTTCGCTGCTGCTGAGGCTTGATCAAAACCAAATGCATTATACGCAATACAAGCATCGCCATTTACACTGGCTGGATCTGTATAGCCCTCACCTTGGAGACTAGGTACTTGGCTTCGGCACGCAGCTTCACCTGTAGCAGGGTCAATAACAGCATCTAATGCAGCAGCTAAGTTATCTGGTATTAAATCATTCAATGTTTTACGACGATTACCTGTTTGACCATAAACATAGTAAAAATCATAATCAAAATCTGTTTCACTTAAAGTGAAAAACCCCTTAAATCCAGTAACGACGCGAAATAGCTCACGTTCGTTATCAGCACTACGGTTACCAAGCTCACCAAAAAATTTGGACATAGCAACGCTAGTGGTGCCTTCACTAAGCAATTGCTGTCGTAGATTACTATCTAAATATGGATTGTCTTCGACGTTGATTGAAATATTACCGAACTGAAAAGAGGGTTGAAATTGTTGTTCAATCTCAGAACGAACAAATTTAAAATCACTATAAAATGTATGATTATCAGTTAGGTTATAATTTAATGTAGAGCCAAGCGTTAATTTTTCAAGCGATGGTAATACGTTTTCATAATCTTGTGTATTGGCACAAAACTCACACCCGTCAGGGAAATTACCAAAAGCAAAGCTACCACTTGCTTCACGTGCAGGCATTAATTGTGCTACACCACTATTATTAAAAGTATAAATGCTTCCATTTGTACCAAACGGATTAATTACACCATTCTCACTTATTCTTTCAGAAAGCACATTTGGTACTGTAAGACGATCAGGGATACCATCGTTTTCACCTGTATTTAATGGGTTGTCTACATTACCATAAGCATTTGATTGTCTTAAATTATTTGCTAAAACTTGGCGTACTCTGTCTTGACCTGCGTGAAAAGTGATATTTCCTTTACCACCAGCGATATCTGTGCCCGCAACAACGCTAAAGCTGTGATTCTCAGTACCCACACCTTCCGTTGAGTTTCCTACTGACGCATTAAACTGCAAACCGTCAAAGTTATCTTTCAAAATAACATTAATAACACCTGATACAGCATCAGAGCCATAAATAGCAGATGCTCCTCCCGTAATAATCTCAATTTTTTCTATTAATGCCGAAGGTATTGTATTTAAATCGACCTGTGAGGAGCCTGGTGCACCTGCAACATGACGTTTACCGTTTACTAAAACGAGCGTTCTCGCCGCTCCTAAACGCCTTAAATCGGCAGAGCTTACACCTGCAGATGCGTTACTATTATTATTACCAACTAATGTATCGGTTGCACCTACGGATGGCAGCTCAGCTAAAATGCTTCCTAAATCTGGTGTCCCCCCTTTTGCAATATCTTCAGCAGTAATTGTGACAATAGGCGCTGGTTGAGATAACTTTGCTTTACTGATGCGAGAGCCGGTTACTTGAATCCGCTCTACCTTGTTAATTTCGTCACTCTCAGCTGCCACACCTTGAAATGATAAACCGCTAAATAAGGCTGCACTTAGCCCGATTGTTAATGACGATTTTTTAAATGCAACCGCATGAGCTTTGTTTGTTATTTTCATATTAATTCCCCTGAATTATCGTTTTTCTAAGTAACGAAAATGTTACTAAGTGATAACACTAAGGAAATAAAAAAATTCACTCTATCGTTATTACGTCAATCGCATAGTTGGTGGTGCAACAGGCGGGTTTTATGTGATCGAGCAATAAAACACATACAACAAAATTAACATTTTAAATTTAATATGAATGAAATTGGGATAATTCAGGTCTTCTTTGTTAAATATATAATGAGAATATCAAATGTTTACTGCTTACTTTAATGCCTTAACACTCGTTAACGATGAGGAATTCAATGCTCTGCTTGATATACAGCTTGATGGCAACAGGCATTTTTATTCCCATACATCAACAACCTTAGAGCAATTAGAGAAACTTGATACAAGCAAATTTAATGTTATATTGCTGCAACTTACCGAAACACCACACTCGGCGTTACTGATCCAGCTTATTGATCTGGGTAAACACGCTAAATTGGTTATTATCGCTGACGATCCAACACTCGCGACCTTAGCTTTTGAAGTAGGGGCTATCGATTTTATAACAACACACAGCCCACTTTCTCGGTTAAATAAATGTTTTGATAAACTTATCCACTTGTGCCCTTTAGCCAGCGCGATGGAACACGCACACCCAATCACAACGTCATTAGTGGACTCACATCTCATCGTGAAAGATATTGGCAAAGTAAGACTAATTGAAATAGATGATATTATTTGGATAAATGGCGCTGGTAACTATGTCGAGCTACATTTTTGGCAACAAGAGGGGAGCATATTACACCGTGAAACCATGAAAAATATTGAGCAACAGCTTGCACCTGCAGGGTTTATCAGAGTGCATCGCTCAACATTGGTAAAGCAAACGGTTATATCAGAGCTGGCAGCCACCGATAGTGGTGACTATAAGCTAAAACTAAAAAATGGCGTGCAACTCAATCTCTCAAGACGTTATAAAAATAGCTTAGCGACGATATTACAAACCGCTTAATCAAAGCCAGTTTTTTACATAAATATGCTCTGGATATTGCTGCGTATATTGTTGCAAGCTAGAGTGATACCGTACATCCATACCACTTTCACGCCAAATGTTCTCAAGCAGGCTTTGAGCTATTAAGTTTGGTTGAATATAATCAACTTGCTTATAGCCTCGCGCTTTTACACCATGAAAATACGCCTGAGCCACCTCCAAGCTATCGGCCGTTACTAATTCAAAGTCTGCTAAATTAATGACTGCATGCTCTATTGAATTAGGTGGTAACTTAGCGAGGTCATCAAACACTTCTTTAGTGAACGCAATCACACCTTCACGATTAAAGCATCCACTGATTTTAATATAAATCATTGGAGGCTCAATGGAGTATTGCCAATTACCATGCGCGCCAAACATTTTAGTACCTCATATGGTAGTTAAATTTTAGCTAAGCTAATAAAAAATGCAATTTCAAGCGCTTTTTCTTCTAAGCTTTTAAAGCGTCCAGATGCACCACCATGGCCTGCATCCATATCCGTTTTAAATACTAAAATATTATCATCTGTTTTGTATTCTCGCATTTTAGCCACCCACTTCATTGGCTCCCAATATTGCACTTGAGAGTCGTGTAAGCCAGTTGTGACAAGTATATGTGGGTAGGCTTGAGCTTTAATATTATCATACGGTGAATAGTCAGCAATTAGATCGTAGTACGCTGGATCATTCGGGTTTCCCCACTCATCGTATTCATTTGTGGTAAGTGGGATTGACTCATCAAGCATGGTCGTTAACACATCTAAAAATGGTACATGACAACCCACTCCTAAGTAGAGTTCTGGCGCTTGGTTAACAACCGCCCCCATCAATAAGCCACCAGCACTACCACCCGAGGCAAATACTTTATCTTTTGCGCCATAGCCTTGTTCAACTAACGCTTTTGTTACATCAATAAAATCACTAAAACTATTTTGTTTGTGCTGCTTTTTGCCTTGTTCATACCAATGACGGCCCAACATTTCACTGCCGCGGACATGTGCTATTGCGTATACAAACCCGCGATCTAATAAGCTTAAAGAGGCACTCGAAAAACTAGGATCGATTGTTATACCGTAGGCGCCATAGCCATACTGAAATAATGGATTCGTTCCGTCTTTCTCAAAGGTGTCTTTACGATACACTAACGAAACAGGCACACTTACACCGTCTCGCGCTGCTACCATTATGCGCTCTGAGCCATAATGTGAAGGGTTAAAGTCACCCAAAACTTGTTGTTGTTTTAAAAGTGTTTTTTCACCACTGCTTAAGTCAACTTCATACAGTGAGCCCGGTGTCGTTAAGCTTGAGTAATAAATACGCGCTGTTTTAGCGCTACTCTCTGGATTAGTCGCTATAGCAGCATAGTAACACGGGTCATCAAAGGCTAACGCCATGCGTTGTTGTAAGTTATTTACAACAATAAAGCGTGTTTGCCCCAGCTCTCGTTCAGTGAGAACTAAAAACTCATCAAAGATTTCAACGCCTTCTAACAATACATTGTCACGATGAGCCGTGTGTTCTTGCCACAATGTTTTATCCGATATTGTGACGGTAGTGGCTGTCATCAAGCGAAAGTTCTTAGCCTGCCAATTACTCACGATATAAAAGGTGTCACCGAGTTTATCTATATCAAATTCATGACCTTCTTCGCGCGGCATTAACTGCTTGAATTCACCCAGAGGTTGGTCTGCATCCAGTACCCAAGTATCATTTGTTTCTGTGGATGCTAAATCAATAATAATTAAACTTTCATCGCGACTTTTGCCAAGCCCCATAAAAAAGCTACTGTCGTGCTCTTCGTAAACTAATACATCGTCAGCTTGTGGTGTGCCTAATACATGGCGAAACACCTGAAAACCTAGCAATGTTTTAAGATCTTTTTTAACGTAGAACAGGGTTTTATTATCGTTTGCCCAAACGACCTGACCTTCTGTGTTCTCTAACACATCATCCAATAACGCGTCTTCATCAATAGATTTAAACTTAATCGCATAAATACGGCGCCCTTCAGTATCTTCTGAGTAAGCAAGTAGCTGCTCATTAGGGCTCACTGCTACCTCTCCAAGCTCATAAAACTCAATACCTTGCGCAAGACTATTAACATCAAGTAAGAGTTGCTTATCTTGCATAGTAATATCGCGACTACGGTAATGGCGGGCATATTCATCATCGCCACGCACTTCTGCGTGATACCAGAATTGGCCATCTTTAACCGGAAAACTATTATCGTCTTTTACTATTCGCCCTTTTAATTCTTCAAACAACTGTGTTTGAAGCGGCTTTGTAGGTGCAAGTTGGTTGTCGCAATAATCATTCTCTGCTTTTAAATGCGCTAATATTTCACTACTTTCTCTATTATCGTCACGCATCCAATAATAATCATCAACACGGGTTTTATTATGTGTTGTTAAAGCGTGTGGTTGTTTGCGCGCACGTGGCGCATTAGAAAGGACAGATAATGATATATTTTGTTGAGACACAGCTGAGCCAGTAAAAGTTTTTGTTAAGCTCAGTTTACCATATTTTTTAAATACGCATAAAAAAGCCCACTCAAATGAGTGGGCATAAAAATGCTAAATAGCATCAGAGGGAACTGTTTAATTGCACGACACTTGTTGCCATGCTAAACCCCAACTTTGACCTACGCCAGGCTCATAAAGAGGATTACTTTCTTCTTTTACCTTACAAAACTGGTCAAACGGCCAAGGTTTGCATCTGTAGATCAACCCTGTTTTGGGTTGTAAAACTTTAACGCCTGCATTGTAATCGCAGCATTTGTTTGGATAAACATAGTCATACGCAGGTTCATCTTTCTTTATGTTGTCGCATTGAGCTATACAGTGAAAGGTCAGCTCTGCATTTATAATTCCCGATCCTTTAAGGGCATAAATTTGATTAGAACGATAAGCAACAACCAAACCATGATCTGTCATTTTGCCCGCTTCTACAAGTGGAATATACATGTTGATATGTTCAGCTATATATCGCGGCCAGCTCTGCGGCTCACCTTGCTCACTGCAGGTAATCTTATAATCAAATGATAAATCGACTAGCTCTCCTTGCGCGTCATAAAAAGTTACCGTCACCATATCACCCACAAATAATCGGGTATGATGATTTAAGCAACCTATTGTCGACCACTCTCCACAGGTCAATGACGAATGCATAAACAAAGCGACACCTTAATAACACTTAATAGGTACTATCTAACATTTAAAGGGCAAAAGAAACACTTTTTAAGAACGCAGGTACACAATGAGACGATAAACCATGTGTAGCAGCCCCGCTATCTTAGTTTTAAAACCTTAGACCGGAAACTTTGCGTCCTAATCTTTCGACTAGTTTGCCAAAACAGTTGGATTATAGTGCCACACTATATAAATATCAAACAAAAGAATGTAATCAACCACACTCAAGCCATCTTAAGGTGTGGGTTTCTGTTGAAATTAAAAAGGACTCCCATTGTTGCAAAGTAACACCTTGATATTGAGCCCCTATGAAACGCTAAACTCTGCATCTTGAGGTAGTTTGGGTATATAAAATCCAGCACTCAAAACCGACTCAAACAAAAAAGCCAGTACAAAATGCACTGGCTATTAACTTATTTGCTGTTAAAGAGTACCTAAGCGAGTTGTTTTTTACGCTGAAATAGAGCTTTAACTTTATTAAATATGCCTCTAAAGAAACCGCGAATATCACTTAATATAATGTACAAACACGGTACTAATAATAAAGTGATCAGCGTTGCAAACATTACGGCAAAACCAAGCGCAACCGCCATTGGAATAACAAACTTCGCTTGTAAGCTGGTTTCAAACATAATAGGTAAAACACCGGCAAATGTCGTAATTGAAGTAAGCAATATAGGCCTAAAGCGCGCGCAGCCTGCTTCAATAACCGCTTCTTTAACGCTTATACCACCACGGCGTGCTTGGTTAACAAAGTCAGTCATTACCAGAGAATCATTGATCACAACCCCAGCTGCAGCGATTAAACCAAAGCCTGACATTAAACTGATATCTAAACCAAACCAATAGTGGCCCCAAATAGCACCGGTTAAACTAAACGGAATAACCGACATAACAATTAACGGCTGTGAGTAACTCTTTAACGGTACAGCAAGTAAAATATACACCAAGAACATACCACCAATGAAAAACATAATTTGTTCATTGGCTTGCGCTTGCTGCTCCTCAATAGCACCACCAAGCTCAGACTTAACGCTTGGGTACTCTTCTTTAAGCTGCGGTAGTAAGTTTTCTTTAACTTGCTTAACTACTTCACCCGGCTCAATGACTTCTTCATCGATGCTGCCATAGACATAAACGGTACGGTAGCCGCCTTCACGGCGAATATAGCTAATACCCGGTTTTTCAGTTAACTCAACCACATCACCGAGTAATACTTCTTTACCCTCAGGCGTCGTTACTACTGCATGTTTTAGTGATGAAAATGCTTCACGTGTTAATTTAGGATAACGCACCATTACACGTACTTCTTCGCCACCACGAATTACACGCTGCGCTTCACCGCCGTAAAAGCTAGCGCCAACTTGGTTTGCTATAGACGCTAAATCTAAGCCCAGATCATACGCAACGGGCTTTAAACTCATTTGTACTTCTTTGCTTGCAGGGTCAATCGTCGAGCTAATATCAAACAACCCTTCTTGCTGTTGCAGTAACTGAATAAAGCGACGACCCGCGTCATTTAACGTATCAATATCAGAACCAAAGAGTAAGTAACCAAACTCACCATTGCCGCCCCCGCCATTCACATCATCTTGAATAGTCAGTGACTTAACACCTGCAATATTAGGCATTGCTTCACGCCAGCGACGTGACAGTTCAAATGCATTGTAAGGGCGTAAGTCTTCCTCAACGAGCGGAGCTAATAATTGTGCTTCTGTACGGCCTCGGTTAAAGACCAATAAATCACGCACTATTTTTTGACCAAATTCGCGCTCTGTTTGCTTATCCACATTAAGCACCATAGCTTCAATTTCACGGATCGCATTAATGGTCTGAATATCAGATGCGTTATCATTCATCTCCAAATTAATTTGTGGGAAATCATGTGGTACTTTTGGTGTTGGCACCGTACGAACTTGGTTTGATGAAATCAGTCCAAAAGTCACAATAAGCAATGCAATGAACGAGAACAATACTGCCCAGCGCCATTCCACACAGCGTTTTACAAAACGCTTATATGGCCCGTTAACAAAGCCAAAAAAACGATTGTTAAAACGAGCACGCCATCCGTTTGGATTAATAGGCGAAAAATGGGTATGCGCAATATGTGCAGGTAATATAAGTTTAGATTCAATCAAGCTAAAGATTAAGCACAAGATCACGATAACAGCGATTCCATAAAAGAACGCACTTTCAGGACCGCTTGATAGTGTAAATGGAGCGAATACGGCAATGGTTGTGAGTACGCCAAATGTCGCAGGTGTTGCAACGCGTTTAGCACCATTGACTACGTTGACTACACCGCCGCCTTTTTTCTCTATTTCGGTGTAGGCACTTTCACCTATGACAATGGCGTCGTCCACCACAATCCCTAGCACCATAATAAACGCAAATAATGAAATTATATTAATGGTTACACCAAATAATGGCATCATCATCATCGCACCTAAAAAGCACACTGGTAGGCCTATCATCACCCATAACGCCAACTTAAAGCGTAAGAAGATGGATAACATAATTGCCACCAATACTGCACCTTGTAAAAGGTTTGACAACATCATATCTAAACGAGCATTAAGATAGTAAGTCATGTCCATTAGTGGTACTAAACGCACACCTAATGGCAGGTCTTTATTTTTTTGTTCAATAAAAGCTTTTACTGATTCTGCAACGGGAATCATGTTTTGATCTTCTGTTGCTTTTACAGATAAATAAACCGCATTTTCACCATTAAACTTAAAGTAACGTTCACCTTCAGTAAACTGGTCCTTAATGACCGCAATATCTTGCAGCAACACCTTCGCACCATTATTACCTATTTTTACAGGGATTTGACGAAACTCTTCGCCTGAGTAAAACTGGTTCTCAACGCGAACAGAAATAACACCAGCATCGGTTTTTAATTGGCCCGCTGAAAAGTTTGCAGAGTAACGACGAATTGCAGCAGCAACATCATTTAGCGTGAGGTTATACTGACGCAAAGTGTCAGGTTCGATTTCGATTGCAATTTCATCCAGTGGCACATCATTCACCACCAAAGATACATTCGATAGCTGCAAGAGTTCATCTTCAATGCGATTAGCAATCGGTTTAAGCTCGCTAAGTGGCAGATCAGCAACCAGTGTCATCCCAATAACATCTTGGCGAAACTCAATTTGACTTATGGTGACCGGTTCCATACCGGCTGGAAAAGTTGCAATACCATCAACACGTAGCTTCACTTTATCAAGCACTTCACTTAATTCAGCGTCAGTATTAATCTCTAACTGGGCACTACCGCCGTTACGAAATGAGCGATACACCCCTTTCTTTATTTCTGTAATATCTTTTAGAGACTCTTCAATCTTAATTAAAATGCTTTCTTCCATCTCCTGAGGCGATGCCCCTGGGTAGTTAGCATTAATAGAAATGTAATTAATTTCAACGTTTGGAAACATCTGACGTTGCATGGTGAAAAAGCTAATAACACCCATGATGATAATAAAGAACATCATCAGGTTAGCTGCAACTGAGTTATTAGCAAAATAGGCTATGATACCTGTTTGCTTTTCGTGTTTTGGAGCAGCTTGTGGTTGCTCAGAGCTGGGTAGTTCAGTGTTATTCATAACGCAGTCACCCTATTAAAGCTTTTCTGTGTCAGCACTTTGAAGTGCCTCACTTTGTTTAACGTCAGGCATACCTGCAATTTTTACCGCCATCCCTTTTTGCGGGTATTCAGGTAACGTCACAACTAGCCTATCGTCGGCTTCTAAGCCATCACTGATGTAAAAATATTCACCTTCCTCACGTACAACCTTTACTTTGCGTGCCTCAAGCTGCTGCTCAGCGTTCACAATCCATACTGTTTGGTTGTTAACTAACTCTTGTGGTAAACGGTAAATATTTTCAAGCATGGCGCCTGCAAAGTTAACTTGCACATACGTGCCAAATTTAATCGCTGGGTGCTCGTTAGCTAATCCGTATGGGTCATTAATGCGAACAACCAAGCTGCTCATACGTGTTGCCGTATCTACAATACCTAAATCGCGGTCGATTTGCGCTTCGCGACTAAAGCCATGTAAACCAGACTTTATCACGGTCGCTTTAACGCCCTTTACACGCTCAGGTAAAAACACGCTGTCAAAGCCTGCTATTGGAATAATAACTTCTGCTGATTCAATGTTGTTTAGCTCAGCTACTTGAGAGCCCATATTGATATATTGGCCTACACCAATTTCTCGGCTAACTACTAATGCATCGTAAGGTGCAGTTACTTCACAGTTATCTAAATCTCGTTGTGCGCGCTTTAAACGTGCTTGAGCAGACTTAACAGATGCTTGTGCACTGAGTACTTGCGGTTCACGTAAAAAAAGCGCTGTTCGCTCTTTATTTGGAAAACGCTTCGCTTCATCTTGCGCTACTTTAGCCTGTGCTTGCTCTTCAATTAATTGTGCTTGTGCTTGCGCCAGTTCAGCCTCAGCTTGTAGTAATGCGGCTTCATAATTATCTTTTTCAATGGTAAACAAGGTTTCACCGCGTGCCACAATACCACCGGCAACAAAATTAGGATGCCAACTCACCACCTCACCAGACACTTGCGCAGATAAACGTGTACTTTCCAGCGGCTTAACCTCACCATAACTATTAATAACTACTTGGTGGTTATTAGCAGATACTGGCTCAACTTCTACCGTAGGGCGCGTGTCTACAATCTCTTTTTTCTCTGGTTCTTGCGCAATGGCATTAATTGCCATGAATCCAGCGACACCAAAGCCCAGAATCACAAAAGGAAGGATCCCTTTAAGTAACGTTGTTCGCATAATTAATCTCCTTAATTTTTTACTGAGACCATAATAACAGAGCTGGATGAAACATTAACGTGACATTTGTAAGTAACTGTTACAAAAACTCATCTAATTATATTAGCCGCTTGTTATATTTTGATACAAAAAAACAATTTATAAAATTCAAGAAGATAACTCTAAAAACTTTCCTTTCATCTTAGATTTGTTTTTTATAAGACTAAGTTCGGTACACTTAACATGATTTTAACTAGCCGAAAAAGAGCAGAAAATGAAATTAACCACCCTTACGCTAGCATTAAGTTTAGCTTTAGCGACCAGCGGCCACGCTTTGGCTGCAGACAAAAAAGATGATAAAAAAGACAAAACAATTGCTGAATTAATTAAAGGCAAAACTGAATTTGCAGGCATTTTTAGCCTATATCAAGATGAAAAAACAGGTGATCATTTAATGGTTATCAATGAATCTCAACTTGATACACCGTTTGTTTACTTTGCGCATACCGTTGATGGTGTTACTGATGCTGGGCATTTTCGTGGTGCATACCGTGAAACCAAGTTAATCGAATTTAGAAAGTATTTTGACCGTATTGATATTATCAGCAAAACTCCACGCTACCAGTTTGATGAAAACAGCGCCATCGCCAGAGCAGCCGATGCCAATATCAGCGAAGCCGTACTTGCCAGCATCAAAATTGAAAAGCACGAAGCAGACAAAATTGCCTTTAAGGTAGATAAACTCTTTTTAAGTGAAGCACTGCACAAAGTTTCACCGTGGCCAAACCCGAACGACAAAAACGCGAAAAAACGTTTTAAAGTCGGTAAATTAAGCGATAAAAAATCGCGTATTATTAAACAGCGTCCGTACTCAAATAACCTTGATGTTGTTGTAGATTATGTATTTGAAAATGCCAACCCAAGTGTTCGCGGCTCAAGCGCAGTCAGTGACCCACGTAATGTGTCGGTAAAAGTACAGCACTCATTTGTCGCTTTACCAGAAAACACCTATCAACCTCGTATTGACGATGCACGTATTGGTTATTTCACCAATCAATTTGATCAAATGACTTCACCAGACTGGGCACCTTACAAAGATGTCATTAAACGTTGGGACTTGCAAAAGAAAGATCCAAGCGCAGCATTATCAGAGCCTGTAAAACCTATTACGTGGTGGATCGAAAACACCACACCGCTCGAGTGGCGCGATACAATAAAAGAAGCCACATTGGCTTGGAACAGCTCATTTGAAAAAGCGGGCTTTAAAAATGCCATCGAAGTAAAAGTTCAGCCTGATGATGCAGACTGGGATGCCGGTGACATTAATTACAACGTATTACGTTGGACTTCTTCACCTCGCCCTCCATTTGGCGGTTACGGCCCGGCACTTGCCAACCCATTAACCGGTGAAATACTCGGTTCAGATATCATGCTTGAGTTTGTATTCATGAAGAACCGTTGGATTTATGACACACTCTTTACGCAAGGCACCATGAGCCATAGCAATCACCCAGTTAGCACTGGCGAATTAAATTGCTCGTTAGGACATGAAATTCAACAAAACATGATGTTGGCCAATAGCCTTTCAACGGGTGCTAGCATAGAAGACAAAGAAATTCTGCGCCAAGGTTTAACACAGCTTGTGCTTCATGAAGTAGGCCACACCTTAGGCCTAAACCACAATATGAAATCATCTATTTTGTGGGATGAAAAAGAAGTGCATGACAAATCAAAAACGCAAGGTATTGTCACAGGCTCTGTCATGGATTATGCCCCAGCTAATATTGCCCCCATTGGCATGCAGCAAGGTGATATTTTCCAAACTAAACCAGGTCCATATGATGATTGGGCCATTGAATTTGGTTACAGCCCAGCACTTGCTGATGAAGCGGCAGAGCAGCAACGCCTAGAGCAGATTCTTGCACGTTCAACTGAGCACGCACTTACTTTTGGTAATGATGCTGATGACATGCGTGCACCAGGTCGTCACATTGACCCGCGCGTAATGATTGGTGATATGTCATCAAACCCAGCGGCTTACGGCGCAGACAGAATGGCGCTGATCAACAAACTGTTCTCTGAATTAAAAGACACAGCGCGCGTTGAAGGTGAATCTCACCAACAGCTGCTTATTTCTGCAAACAGCCTATTTGGTCAATACCGAGCGCAAGCTAACGTAATTTCACGCCAAATCGGTGGTGTGTATGTCGAGCGTGCCGTCGTTGGTGGTAATGACGATGTAAAACCATTTACCCCTGTACCACTTGAACGCCAACAACAAGCGATGCAAATTTTAGCGAAAAATGTATTTGCACCAGATGTGCTAAGTAGCATGAAACCGCTTTATAACTATATGCAGCAGCAACGTCGTGGTTTTAATCATTACGGTAAAAATGAAGATCCAAAACCACATAAAATGATTTTAGGAATGCAAAAGTCTGTACTTGCACAACTTTTACATCCAGCTGTAATGCAGCGTATTTCAGACACCGCACTGTACGGTAATGAATATAGCTTAAATCAGTTTATGGGCGATTTAACTGCAAGTATTTTTGTTGACAGTAAAGAAGCAAACTCAATTAGCCATAACTTACAAATTCAATATGTTAATCAGCTAATTGCAATTGCGGGTCTGGGTAAAGCGAGTAAGCACGACAACTTAGCAAAAACCGCAGCACTTTATCAGCTGACACAAATTGCAGATAGCAGCACGCCATGGGGTGCCGATACAGCAACTAAAGCACATAAGCAGTATATCGACCGTTTAATTAGCAAAGCGCTCGAGGCATAAGCAGTAATCTAGCCATATTAAGCCGTACTTCAAGTACGGCTTTTTTGTTTCAGTACAAACTGTGTGAGTAAACGAAACGAATAAACCTATAAATAGTGCCTTGCATATAACGCACTGCGTGGCCTGTTAAAGTCACCATATCATCACCTACATTAAATTGACGGCTTGAACCTTGATAAGCACTTAGCGTATTTTTTCCAAGTTGCTGCGCCCAGTAGGGTGCAAGACCGTGTGAATTGAACCCGTAACAAAATCCTCATCACCACCACTGACAGGCCAAAAATACCGCGAGACAAAGTCGTATTGTCTACTTGGTGCTGTGGCTACCACATCTAATGGGTATAAAGCTTTGAAAAATCCAGAGTCTGTTATAAGATTTAATACATTCTACTCGCTATCATAGAAGTAAAATCAATTATTTTTCAACGCCATAATTGGTTGTATAGACAAGATAAAAAGTGAGTCTATGACATATTATGCTTGGCGGCAGGTAAACGCTGTCCCAGACACGTTATTTTCTACGCATATATTTAATGAATAGTTAATTGCATTTAAAGCTCACTGTATGGAGATCTATTTAGGGTAAACCTCCATACACGAGCTAATTGAACATCAAAGCTATTTCACTTTTGGTGGGCTAAGCTGCAACTGGCCGCATTTTGTAATATTGAATACAGCCAAGTTGAGCAGCATTTGTCAGCAGTATCATAACAAACGTTAAGATGTGTGAAGTACTGGGAGTCGCCATTGCAAGCTCGGCAAATAAGCCACATAGGCCCGCTATAAACTGCAAGCTAAAGTAACGAGCACTTAAGTTGCTAATATCACCACTGCGTATCGTTTTATAGGTTTGGGGCATCACACGCACTGAGCTCATGATCAAGCCAACAAACGTCAGCCACGTAAGTACTTGAGCTGCCTCTAACTGAGGGTTTAACATTAATAAAAAAGGAAGTAGTGAAAAGCCTAGCATTGCTGCTAACTGGATTCGCTGTTCACGCTTGGCATTGTAGCGCGCAAAGTAATACAAAATAAGACCACTTAACCCCCCCGTTACGACAAAAGGTAATACCATGTAAAAACGTTCAAAATACACGTTATAGGTAATAAAGTACGTACTTTGCGCTACGCCAAACGTCATCATCAATAATGACAATCCCGATACACTTCGGTTTTTACGGATTTTATTTAATAGCGGTAAAAAACTAAACACTAAAATAAATGATGATAAAATAGGCAAATAATGCGCCAAAGCAAACCTCACTGGTTAAAAATTAGTTAATAAGTTACCGGCCTTTAAATTAAACGAAAACAAAGTGTAAACCACTGATTTTGATTAATTTATATAAGGCGCGGCATTGTATATAACTTATTTTCGCACGCAACTATTGATGAAAAAAAAGACAAGCTTTGTTGGCAAGTTTACATTACAGTATGAATAGTTTTTACACGCGTTTAGCATCAAATTGAGTGAGAAAGAAATGAGTAACTCAGGCTAACTTTCTTTCTTGAATCAAAGTGCGCCTCAGCGTAGCTTAAAATAAGCGGAGGGATTATGAAGTTTTCTTTTATATTTTTTATAGGCTTATTAGCTGGGTGCGCCTCAACAACCACACCCAAAGCCCCTCCAACTCAGGAGGCCCCTTCATTAACACAGCTGATTAATCATTCGCTATTCACACTGGAAGCCGTGCCTTCCGAGCAGCAACTTTTTCAACTCCCACAGCAAGAACAGCAAAAGTTTATGGCTTACGTAAACGCGAACCGCGTGCTAGGCGAATCTGACGAACTCATTTTATATAATTACATTGAAAGCAGTTTAGACGGATTTACCTACCATGGCGATACGTTAACGGCATCACAAACGCTCGAGAAAGCCCATGGCAACTGTATAAGTCTAGCCATTGTGACTCAAGCATATGCCAACGTTATCGGCCTTGAAACGGCATTCCAAGAAATGACCAGTGAGCCTGTTTATGCCAAAGAAGGTAATTTAGTGTTTATCGCAAACCATTTCAGAACAAAGCTGTATAAACCGCTTGAAAAGCAAGAAGGTCAAATTATTTTTATCCGCCCGGGTGTCATCGTTGATTACTTTCCATCAAGAGGGAGCTTTTACTTCGGTAGTGCAGACATAAACGATCTCATTGCAAAATATTACAGCAATCTTGCAGCAGAAGCCTTATTGCAAGAGAACTACAATTTAGCTTACAGCCTATTAACCAAAGCCAATTTGTTCACGCCTGATGATCCTGAGTTGTTTAATTTAGCCGCGATTCTTCACAAGCGTGTGGATGACCAAGCAACAACGCACCGTATTTACCAAAGTGCATTTGACCATCAACTAGAAAGTTTGAACTTATTAAGCAATTACAAAGCACTGGCTGAAGATATTGGTAATGAGATGCTGGTTGAACAGATTAACCGAAAATTAGATCAAACGGAAAAAGATCCTTATCAGCTAATTGTGTTAGGTGAAACAGAGGCATTAAGCGGGCAATATCTGCCTGCTAAAAAATACATCAACGAAGCCATAGATAAAGCCCCTTACTTATCAGAGCCCTATGTCGCATTAGCAAAAGTCCGTTATCAACAAGGTCATTTAGGTGCAACAAAAAGGCTGTTGGAGCAGGCTATGAAGCTTGAGCGAGATGAGACGCAACGCAGTGTATATGCTGCAAAGCTGGCGTCAGTTTTTACTAAAACAAAATGAGCCTAATCCACACAGCTTCAGCAAAGAATATCGGCGGTTTGAAGTCATAGTTACAATGCCTTGAAGTACATCAAGGCACTTGCGTGATTAAAGAGAATAATAAAAGCCTAACCATCCTCTTAGCTCATCCTCGAAGCTATCACCTTCGACTTTTGCTAAGCCAAAATCAACATGAAGGTCGTTGATACCAGCACTTGCTAAACCAAAGCCAATTGAGTCTTGCCATTTAATGCCATAGCTTTGCGCAAAAACTTCACTGTCAATTTGATGCTGCTGATAATAAAGCCACGGCATCCCTTGGGCGAAACTTGCCCCACCGCCGTAGCTCAGGTAACGCTCTGCCGTTGTTGCATGAAAAGGAAGTTCTTTCGCAAACACATAATCTGCATGAGTATTGTTAGCAATTAATGACGAACTATACCCACCAAGCGTCAAACTGGCATTATCACGATGCCGTTGTTGGTAGTTCACATATAAAGGGATGTCATACACTTTACCAAACACATTGGCTGCAAAATCATAACCTTGCCAATCATCTTCATCATTATCTCCCTCATACCATTGAGCAAGAATATTTTGACCAATCGAAAATGATTGACGGTCATGATTCCAGCGCTGTGAAACACTCGCTCTTAACCACTGCTGATTACGTTTACTGCCTAAACTTGTATCTATATCAGTGTAGTTATATGCAATTGAGGGGGTTATTTTTAGTTGGCCGATACTAATTAAGTATTTCGCATCAACATAGCCACCTTGTTTGGCATATTCAGAGCTATTTGTTGCACGTGCTTGCTTTGTGCCATCCATATCAAACATAAAAAACTTGGCGTTATATTCAAGCTGGTTCAATCCGTACTTTACTTCAGCAAATCCCCCTGAAAGCGCCTCATTATCAAGGCTCGCACTGTAGCCTATTTGCCAATCAAGTTGTTTGAGTAAGTCACTGCCTTTTAGGCTTACATTAAGTAATGATGATGAAGCCGAGTTATATTGCGCTCCCAAAGCTGCCGTTGCATTTTGTTGCCACGGATCATAATCAAGCGATTTACCAACTTCTGCAGTGTATACCTGTGCTGCCGGTAGTTGGTGCTTCTCAACTATAAATTGCGGCGCAAGTGTGTTTGTTGCAAGCTCGGTTATAACTTCGCCTTTGTAGGTAGGTGCAAGTTGTTTAAAATCTAACCCTTCATGTGTAATGGATAGATACAAAATAGCGCCATCGCTCATAACCTGAGGATAAGCGACCGCTTCTTGCCCTTGAGTCATTTGGACTAATGTATTTTCAGCTATATCAAAGCGATAAATATCCAGTGCACCGCTTAATCCTGCCACAAAGTATAACGATTCCCCATTAACCCCCCAGCTTGGCTGAGATAAGTATTGGTAACCTTTTGGCATAGGTACTCGATGGCTGATTCCAGCGTCAAAATCTTGTATATACAACTGCCAATTGTGGTTATAGGTTGTTTTTAAGTAAGCTAATTTAGCTTTATTAGGGCTAAGTACTGGGTAATCAAATACATCCTCTAAGCTTTTATCGAATAAAGGCGTAGCTGTGGCCGTTTGAATATCGTATTTCACCAGTTCAGAGTAACCTGAGCGAGAACGCTCAGCGTACAAAGTCTGGCCATTGTCAGCAATGCTAAAGCGACGTAGCCCTGCAAGATCAGTCAGTTGCTTCACTTCACCAGTATTTATATGCCAACTAAAGATATCCGCTACTCGGGTATTCTTTACATCATCATTATGCGTGTACGCACCAAAATATATTTCCTCATCGTTTAGCCACTGAGGGTTTTGAATGCCCGCAAGGTTAATTTGGTTCAATACTTTTTGTTGTTTTCGTTTAAATACCGCAGGTGCTGAATCGGCAATATCGAGCGGATCATCGTTCAAAATTTCCTGCTGAGCTTGTGCAAATTCCTCTGCTGCTTGCGTATTTTGCTCCGTACTGTAAATGACGAGTTGCGTTTTACCATCTTTATCCCTTTCAACAACCGCAACTTTCTGTTTGTTTGGCGATAAAGCAGGGTTACTAGCGTGAAACGCTAAATCGAGCCACGGTGTGCTCTTTGGTTTAATTTCTGTTTGCTCTTTAGCCATGGCTTTATAGGTGTATTCAGCAATAAACCGACGGTAAAGCGACTTAGCAGAATCATTGAATACACCGCTAAATGCCTCATCAAAATCGCGCTTTTTAACCCCTTGCATACGAGTCCACACAGCATCTAATGTATCTTCTGAATGACGCTCTTCTAACCAACGTAAAAAGCGAGCTCCTAACAAGTAAGCCATAGAACCTGCCATATAGCCACCCTCAACATCACTCAACTGGTCATAACTAGGTAATGAACCTTGCTGAGCAAACTCGGTCAAAATCGCTTCACTATAATTATCATATAGCCGGCCACGCCCTGTCATTTTAGACTCTAATAACGTTGCATACCCTTCAGCGGCCCAACGCGGCATAGACTCATAGGTTAAATCGTATATATCCCACACCTCTCTGATGGCTTGGCGCCAGTCACTGCGTGTAGGTTGTGCTAAATGTACCAAGTGAACATATTCATGCAATATGAGTAATTGCTGCCAACCAGCAGTATTTGACACTACAGTGTCAGATTGAGGAGGCGTTGTAAAAAGTGCCATCATAGGATTAGTTGAGGGAGGAATCGCAAACCCATTTGCGCTGTTTAGTGGGTCAAAAACGATAACATCGACTATTTCGTCAAGCGCACGATTTTGCTGCGCTAACACCTTAGCTCGCACTATTTCCAACTCATTTGCAGCGGAACGAGCCCAATCATGAGACTCTTGCGTGTAATGAACATTAAAATGTTCTGTGTGGATAGTTTGCCAGTTTGCTTGCGCATAGAGATTAGTTGCAAGTAGTAAAAATATGGTGGCGAGTACTTTTGTCATCACGATCCCTGATATTTTATTTTCAGATATTATGCGCGTAATCGACAAAAAAAGTGAGTGTTTAAATGTAAAAAAACGTGTTATTCAATCTCTAAAGGTTGCACTAAGCTAACGATCAAACTGACTATAAAAACTGAAACTACAAAGACTAACAATGCCCTCAAGAGCCCAATCCCACCACTATACATAGCCAACGTAATTAAACATCCGACTGTTAACACGCCACAACGAGCGCATAAAAGTGATGCTTTTTTACAGCAGCGAATATGGAGCATTAATACCAATACACAGCAAAGCGCTAATAAACACAATGTTAAAACCATCATATTCCTGATTCTTTAAGAGCTAATATTAATAAGTATAATATGAGTGCGAAAAGAGTCAATGCAATTGATAATTACTTGCATTTATAAATTTACATCCAGCTCCGTTTCTCTGATTCAGCCTGAAACATCGTAAAGTCGATTATACCATTAGCGATGTCCTTTTTAAGATAAGGTAATGAAACCGTGCCTGACGCTAGTTGTATAGACAAGCTTTTCAAACCACTCTTACGCATAAAGTAAGTGCTGATGCTATTAGCACTTTGCGCTTTATATAATTCAAATACGCGATATTGCACACCCAGCATGCCGCTCCTGAAAATACCGTAGTAACGCCCTTCATGCTGATAAAAATAATACCCATACCGTTTATATGACAAAAATACGAACACGCTTAAAACAACAAAGATAAGCGAACAAAATAAGGGATTGATAGCTTCAGTAACATAGCTAAAAGCAGCCAATAACACACTTGGAGTCAGCGCGTAAAAGCAAAGATTTTTAAGCAGCAAAGCTCTCTCAACACCTTTAAAGTTAAGTGCTTTAAAGTCAACGTTATCCCGGTTTAACCAAGGGTAAATCCACAACAATGTTTGATTCACTTGCGCTACATTTAATACAGGCATGACTAAACTCTGCTTACTCTTAGCGCCTGCAGCAAGCCCACTTGTTGCCTGAAAACACTGTATTGTGTAACGATTTAATAAACGCGCAATTAGATTTTGCTTAATAACGATTGACTGTACCTTGTCTAGGCTTACTGATAACTGATGGCGTTCTAATAAACCTGCAATACGCTTAAATTTACCTTCTTTAAAATAGAGCTCATAGTTATAAAATCGAATCAGCGACATAATCACTGACAACAAAACAGCAACCAGTATCACTAAAAACAAAATAGAAAATATAGCTAAAGCGGCTGCATTAACCAATGTACCCACTTCTTGTTCGTAAAATACCTCTAGCCGTTTAATCACAGCATCTTCTAAATAATCAAATATAACATTCATAAATGGCGCTAACGCAGCCAATGCTAAAATGGCCATATTCGACATTAAACCAAATTTAGCAACTTCTTTATTGCTCAACGTTAAGCTGAGCAAAGGGTCGTTGTGTACATGCCGTGAAGAGGGGGTCGTTGGCTCTTTATCTTCAGCCTCTTTGTAAGTAAGCACCTGCTCACGCATACTTTCAGCATAATGGTTAGTCACACCTGGGAGGACAACTTCTTGCGAGACACTGCCCGCAGCATCAAAAATACAATTCACTAAACTTAAAGGCTTAAAGTAAAAAGGTTCGGCTATATTGACGTTTTGTACTCTTAGAAAGTTAAGGGTCAAGCGTTCTTTTTTAAACACCCCTTTATTAAGCAAAATATCGTGTTCATCTGTGATGCAAAATCGAAAGTTAATATAGTAAGCAATCGAGTAGACGAGTAATGCAACCACAGCAACAGCCGCTGCAATTTGCCCCCAAAACAGTTTGTTTTGAACTTGAGTAACGAACACCACAGCGATCGGCAATAAGTTAAAAATGCCGTCTTTGACAAAGCGATAAGCAAAATGCAGTACAAAGTACACTAGCGCCCAAGGCGATACTCTTTGCCAATGTTGTTTATTCATTTATGGACTCATCAGTATTCGCGATGTCTGTTGATTCAGTCTGTGTCAGCGTTGGTTGCGTATAATCTTGTATAAACTGACGAATATCCTTGCAGTCACTATGACTTAATCCACTAATATTTAAATCTGCACTCATTCCTCCAGCACTGTATAACCGCACGCTAGCTAAACCAAACTTTCTTTCTAAAGGGCCTCTGTGTATTTCCGTATGTTGAATACGAGAAAGCGGTAAAATAGTCACTTGTTGCCAAATAACGCCTTTCTTATAAGCAATATCGTGATTGCGAACAGCCACACCTCTTAGTCGAACACTCAACACATTGTAGGCTAATGAAATAATTAAAATGCTAGGGAGGGCAACTAATAATGGTGTTTGTGCAAGGCTTGCAAACGCTTCATTAAAGTAACACACAGCCGCCAGCACACACATTAGCGGAACATAAAACAATAACCAACTCACTTGTACATAGCGTAATGCATTATCAGCAAGCGGTTTAAATATTATGTCTTGATGTGTTGGCAGGGCATCCAATTGGTGATTTTCAAACACTCAGTATCATCCTTTAAAAGCCAACGAGAATATAACGCGTTGGCTTGATTTTGCTAGCTAAAGTGATCAAACCCAGCTAATGGTCGTGCCTAATGTGTGGCTTTGTCCTGGTGCTACCGTTGCGCAATCTTCCATCACATTGGCGGCTTCTAAGCACACCATAGTGAGGTACTCATCGTCAGCAAAATTAGATAGGCGCTTTGATTTTTCAATCCATGGGTTCCATAAAACACACGATGTTGAGTTTTCTCGGCCAACCTCAATAATTCCATCTGGTGTTATTATGCGTTGAACAGCGGCAGCTTGGGTATAAACCATATCCGTTTCACGGGCAAACCCCACCAACTCATTCTGATCAAATGGACCTTCTGCAAACTCAATGTATTTCGACCCTTGAAGCCCATCAACTTGAGTATCTTTAATTGCTGGTGTCGGAAAGTACGTGTGTAGAGCTTGAGTAAAGGTAATTATTTGATCACTTAAGTTTGTTGTGGTTAAACGTACTTCAAGCTTACTCGTTAATATAAACTCAACTTTTAAAGTCGACTTATGCGGCCAATAAACGTCATCAATTTGGTTCATGGGCAATGTTAAGCTAACTCGTATTTGGTCATTTTGTTCAGACACTTCATCTGCGCGCCAAAGACTCGTGCGTGCCACACCATGAATAGGCCAATCAGGGTTCGGATTTACCCCAAACCATGGCCAACAAATTGGAATCCCCCCTCGTACACTTTTACCTTCTTGGTAATCTTCTTCACTGGATACCCATATAAGCGGTTTCTTACCTGCAGGTGTGAACTGGGTTAACTGCGCACCTTGTAGGAATATTTTAGCAGTGCAAAAGTCGCTTGCTACATTAATGTACTCTAAGCCTGAGTCTGATTGCTCAATACTTACAGATGGAGATAACTTCATAATACGTCCCATAATAATGAAAAGCCTGCCATACCTTACCCAATACACGACTCATTAGTAAATATTTATTAGGTGTATTTACTGTAAAGTTATAATTTTTCACCCTGTCACTGACGATAAGCAAATTCAGCGTAAGTAACATTTAATCAATAATAGATAAATTGAAGTTATTTTAATTTCAGCTCAAACTAAAAAATCAAACCAAATACGCTTTATGTAAAGAGATTTATACATCGTGAAAACCCATTTCCATTTGAACTCGATTTATTTGATGTGTAATATTTATTAGTTGCGATAATAACACCCTCGCAATGACTCCCAATTTTATGAGATAAAATAATGCAAAAATATGACGAGTTATTAGTTGCTTTACGCCGTGTAATCCGTGCTATAGACCTTCACTCTAAGCAATTAAATAAAACATCAGGCTTAACAGGCCCTCAGTTATTGATCATGCAGGAAGTGGCACAAAGTGATGGGATAACAGCCAGTCGTATTGCTCAAAATGTTAACTTAAGCCCAGCTACTGTTACTAACATCCTTGATCGCCTTGAAAACCGCAATCTCGTCAATCGTGTTCGAAGTCAATTAGATAAACGCCGTGTTAGCTTATACCTGACCGAGGGTGGCCAAGCGCTCTTAGCGAAAGCGCCACAACCGCTTCAAGAACATTTTATCGAAAAGTTTACAGCATTAGATGAATGGGAACAGAGCCAACTTTTATCGTCTATGCAACGCATAGCCGCAATGATGGATGCCGATAAAATAGATGCCTCACCACTGCTTGAGGTCGGCGCGTTAACAAAACAGCCAGAGCCAAAAATAGCGGAATAACTCATCGTTAGCGACGTTACTGTTACGTGTCATCGCAGAAGTGTTATTTTTCACTTGGCTTGGGTTATGCGGTTATTTCATCTATTCTAAGCATTATCTGAACTCACACTAGCGATGACTTATGTTTAATCCTTCAAAGCTAGCCCTCGCAATCATGCTTGGCAGCACTTCAACTTTTTCCTATGCGTCAGATATTGATGAGATGCAATCACAGTTAAAACAATTACAAAAACAGATGCAGCTGCTCCAGCAAAAACTAGATGCCGCAGAGCAAAAAGCCACTTTGCAACAGCAAGCGATTGATCAACAAGTTGCCAAACAACACGCCATTGAAACACAGGTTATTACTGACTCAAAACCGGAAAAAAAACCATCAGGTATCAAAATTGGCGGGGCTGTAAGAACTAACTATAGCCACACTTCATACGATGAAGATAGTAAAGACAGAGGAGGTGATTATGATTTTGATATTTTTAGGCTTAACTTCTCTGGCGACGTTGGTGATGTGAAACTAAACGCAGAAATTCGTTTTTTTGATTACATGACCGCTGTAAAGTATGCGTATGCTGCTTACGACTTTGCCGATGACTGGCAAGTCCAAGCCGGTATCACTAAAGTACCATTCGGCAACTGGCCATATAATTCTCATAACTATTTCTTCGGTACTACATATTACATTGGCCTTGAAGATGACCACGATATGGGTGTGCTCTTCAAGCGTAAAATCGCCGACAACTGGCAGCTTGACCTTGGATTTTTCAAAAATGATGAGCAAGGCGGAGTTGATGGCTATGTTGATAACCGCAGCGATCGCTACTCATATGATGTTGTTGGCTTTAGAACTGTTGATGAAGGCGTTTACGCAGAACCTGCCAGTGCGATAGGCGAATACAATACTTTTTCAGGGCGCTATGCTTATCACCTTGAACACGAAGGTGGTACTACAGAGTTAGGTTTCTCAGCCTTAGCTGGTGGTTTACATGACGGTGTTGATCGTGCTGGTGATTACAATGCATGGGCAATGCACTTAAATAGCACTGTAGGTCAGTGGAACTTTCAGTTACAACACGGTGAATACAATTACGACGTTGATAACGCCAACCGCATGGCCGTTGGCGCATATTCGTTCTATGACAGTATTGCTGCAGAAGCAACCATGACCAATGCAAACATTGCTTACAGTGTACCTGTGGAGTGGGGCCCTGTAACAGGCCTACAATTTTATAATGACTATGGCATCATTTACGATAAATCAGATAATACAGAAGATACTTGGATGAACGTAACCGGCTTTTCAATTGCAGCTGGAGGCCTGTTCACCTATGTAGATTACGTATTTGCGAAAAACCAACCATTTGTCGGCGGCTCAATTGCCGGTGATAGCAGCGAAACAGAACGCCGCTTTAACATAAATGTTGGTTATTACTTCTAAGTCCTCCTCAGCCCGGTAGTCATACTGGGCTGACCTTAAATCAAACAGTTGCTTTTACAATACACAAACACAAATAAAAACCATTGTCATTTATACAAATTAAGGTTAGTATCCGCCCCCTTTTTAGAAACCTTAAATTGGTGTGCCTTGGAACGCTATTACACTGAAGTATTAAGTTATATTTCTCGCTCGGTTGGATGCAAAGATAAAGCGCAAAACATCGTTCAAGAAGCATACACACGCTTATTAAGCTACCGGAAACGCAACCCTGAGCATGACACATCCCAGCAGCGGGCTTTATTTTTCAAAACAGCTAAACACATCGTTATTGATAACTATCGCCGTAATTACGCCGTGACTGACCCTGTTGAGCAAGATTTAATCGCACCTAGCGATTATGAACCCGAAGCAAAGCTGGCCAGCCAACAGCAACTTAATTTGCTTTATAGGTGTATCGAGCAATTACCTCAGAAAACTAAACAAGCCTTCGTACTCTACAAATTTAGAAACCTAAATCAAAAACAAATCGCTGAACAAATGGGTATTTCTGTCAGCATGGTTGAAAAGCATCTAGCGACCGCGATGCTAGCTTGCCGTAGTGAATTAAAAAAACAATAAGAGAAACGAAATGGACTGTCAAAATTTAATCATTCAACAGCAAGCGGGCCGTTGGCTAGCATTACAAAAGCAAGGGTTAACGCACGAACAAGCACTCGCCCTACAGCATTGGCTTGAGAAAGACCGCAAACATTTACTCGCTTACCAAGAAAGTCAGCAAGTAGAACAGTTATTGTCGCAACTCTCTAAACAAGACATTCAATGCCTTGAGCAAACCACCACTATACCAAATCAATCAACTAGAAATTTGGGCAAAAGCCCTTGGGCGATGGCTGCATGCTTTGCGCTACTGTGTGTTTGCATGTTTGGTTATCTAAACTGGTCAACCTCGTTAAACCCAGCTTCCTTTCAAGCTAACTATCAAACAAAACGCGGGGAAATGACTGATGTCGTTTTACCTGACAACAGTACAGTCACTTTGGGTGCAAAGGCGGCTTTATCTATTAAGTTCAATAACGAGCAAAGAGTGAATAAATTAATAAAGGGTCGCGTACTGTTTGATGTTGTAAGCGATAAGGCTCGCCCTTTCGTGATCAATACAGGAAACAGCACAATTACCGTTTTAGGCACTCGCTTTTTTGTAGATAAGAAATCTCAGAGTACTCGCGTTATGGTCGACTATGGCCATGTGCAAGTTCAAAGTGATCATGAGCGTATTGAGTTAACCAAAGGTGAAATGGCAACAATCAATGCCCAAGGAATCAAGGTAAGCAAGTTTGACCCCAAGCTGAACCTTATTGGCGCATTTAAACAAGGCCGGTTAGTCTTTGATAATACGCCACTTAGAGAGGTGTTTGAAACCTTTGCTAGACACCATGAGTTGAACTACACCTTGACCTCTAATTCACATAAAGACTTAGTTATTTCGGGTACTTTTTCTGCTTCAGAACTAGAAAACTTCGTAAGCTTACTGCCTCACGCACTCCCTGTTGAAGTTAAAAACATCAATAACCAGTTGGTTATTAGTAAAATTAAATAAAAAACTTTATTTTTATTGAGGGATTCTCATTCTCATTCGTTTTAATAATAGGTAATTTATTTGGACGTATAAAAATGAGAACTCGCTCTGTACTAAACACACCACTCACCCCACTCGCATTTGTGCTTGGCCTTAGCTTAAGCTTGCCGACTGCAGCTCAAAATCAGGTTGCTGTATACGAATTTAGCCTCACACAACAACCGATGAGTCATACTTTAACTCACGTTGCCAAAGCAGCAAGTATGAACTTAATCGCAGATGCAAAACTTTTAAATGGTCTGCAAGCCCCTGCTCTTCAAGGGGAGATTAGTTTAAATGAGGCTCTAGAGCGCGCACTTAAAAATAGTAATTTAACCGCACGTATTATCGACAACAACATCATCATTCAAGTCGCTGTAAACGCATCTGACAAAAATCAAAAGAAGCACACCAGCGCTATTCTAGATGAAGCAAACAGTACACAAGAGGACATGGAAGTAATTTTAGTAAAAGGGGATAAGTTAAATATGCATCGCGAGCAAATTGCACGCACCAAAGGCTTATCAAACTCAGATATTTTCTCTAGCTTTATTGGCGTTGAAGCGAACAACTTACGCAATGAAGCTGGCGCACTCGATATCGGTATTCGTGGCGTACAAGGCGAAGGCCGTGTACCAATCTTTATTGATGGCAGCTTACAATCTACGCATACCAATCGCGGCTATATGGGCACTTCTGATAGAAGCTATATTGATTCTAACCTGATCAGTAAAGTAAACATCGAAAAAGGTGCATCCGTTAAAGCCTCACCATTTGCTTCAGGGGCGATTGGCGGCATCGTTAATATTCGCACTTTAGATACCCAGGATATTCTTAAAAGCGCAGAACACTTAGGTGCTTTAGTTAAAGTAAGCACCCATAACAATAATAAAACACCAAAAGTACCTGAAGGGTTTGGCTTACAAAATTATTATGAAGTCAGTAACCATAATGACACGCTCGACTTCGACGGTGGCAGCTTTACGCTGGCAACCGCTTACGAAAAAGATAAACTAAAGGCCGTATTGGCGTATAGCAAAAAGAAAGTGGGAAACTATTTTGCTGGTAAACATGGCTTCGAGAAGTTTGTAGAAGAAAAAGAATACATTCGTTGGGTGCCCTCAGAAGTCGAAGAAGGTACATATGATCAAGTCAACGATGTTCACCTTATTCCACCTCCTGTGAACCAAAATGGAGAAGTGGTAAATACCAGCTTTGAGAGTGATTCTTATCTTGCTAAGCTGAATTACGAGTTTACAGACGAACAATCACTCGAAGTTAATACTCGTTTTCACAAACAAGTAGCGGGCGAGATGCTTGCATCTTATTGGTACAAGCAACGTGCTGGCGACACAAAGTTTTGGAAAGTGACGGACGAGCATGGCAAAGTGCAATGGATGTCTGAAGAAATTCCTGAAGGCGTTGAAACAATGCCTCAATGGCAGCCGGGCTCTGGACTGGTAAATAGTGCCAGTGCACTTTATCGCTTTGAGCCGAGTAACAATGCATTGATCGATCTGAGTGTAAACGTATGGCGTACCAGTGCCCGTTTGCAACAGTACAATGCCCTTGGCAGTAATCTAGGTGATAATGCCGGACAATATTTTCATCGTGTGAATAATAAGCGCCATGGTGTGAGCGTGTTAAACGCGTCGGCTTTTGCAGTTGCAAACAAACCAATCACATTGACTTATGGTTTATCTTGGCAGACCGAAACACTTTCTCCGCATAAAGATTGGCAAGATAACTTTAAGCGTGACGGGCTCCCTGCTGAATTCCAGTTCAAGGCAACCTCTCGCCATGGTGAGCAAACTAAGCGTGCCATTTTTGCCAACGCACACATTGATCTTTCCGCGATTGAGCTTGCATTTAACATCAACCACCACGATTCAGTGAATCAGGACTTTCAGGTCGAAAATACCCTTAAATATGATGGTAAAACTGACTTTACTGTGCAAGCGAAATATTACCTATTCGATACCACGCAAATTAAAGCAAAATACAGTAACGCCTACAGAATGCCAAACCTTTATGAAACCAGTGTATCTGGCGAGGTTTTTTCTTACTCAAGTGATTACCCTATCACCCCTGAAAATACAAAATCTTATGATATTGGCATTGAGAGTGAATTCACCAATTTAATGCGCAATGGCGATAGGTTGATTTTATCAGCAGAGTACTTCTTCACCAATATCGAGAATATGATAGCAACGGGTTCTTTGCCCAAACCAGGCAAACCTGCATGGGATCTGGGTTACACTTTCACAAACTACGATAAATTCGAACTCCCTGGTACTGAGTTAGGCATTTATTATCAAAGCGACTTATTTTATAGCAAGCTGTCATACACTAAATATTCAAACGTAAAGATGTGCTCAAGCTCAATTGCACAGGCTGAAAAGGTAGATACATGTAATTCGACTGGCTTTTCAGGAAGTTTAACACCGCTTCGTGTTCCAGCAGAGAAAAGCTATATCGCAATTGTGGGTACATCATTCTTTAATGGTGATATTGACACCGGCTTCACCTATAAAAAGCACACTGAAAAACATCATCCTGGTGGCTTTTTATCTGGTACAGGTATTACCACGCTTGAGTATATTCCTGCTGGTTATCAATTAGATTTTTACCTTGATTACATCTTGACTGACGACATTAAAGCGAATCTAAGCATCACTAATTTAACTGATCAGTATAAGGTCTCGACGGGCTCAGTTGTTGCCATGCCTGAACCTGGACAGACGATTTCGATTGGCTTAGAACTTACACTTTAAGTTGAAACTATTTCCTAAAAACCTAACTTAAACCATAAATCGGCACTGAGTGATTATGAGTTACTCAATGCTGTAATTATTATTTGGAGCATTCATGACGACCGTCACCCCTGCAGCTTCTCGTGCGCAAAATTTAAAACTTGCCACTGCTGATGTACACAATAACATTGATAAAAGCATTATGGTTAAAGACCCATTTGCAAGCACACAGAACTATATTCAGTTTTTAACACTGCAATATTACTTCTTAAATGATGTGTCTGCGCTCTATGAGCACAGCGAATTAAATATGGTCATTGAAAATTTAGCAGCGCGCCGGCGTTTAAATATGCTTGAGCAAGACTTTCAAGATCTTGAATACCCCGTGCCTGCATCAGCGTTCACTTCATTAATTAGCAACGAGACTGACTTAGCAACAGCGCTGGGCTGGCTCTATGTAGTAGAAGGTTCAAAAGTGGGCGCTGCAATGCTAGGCAAACAAGCGCAAGCTAGACTACAGTTAACAAAAGAGTATGGCGCTCGTTACTTATCTGGCCCAGGTGCAGGTCGTGGCAGTGACTGGCGTCATCTAGTACAATTAATTGATAGTATTGAGCTAAATGACACACAAGAGCGCGCACTGATCAATGGTGCTCGCCAAGCGTTTACTCGATTTCAACTTTTTCAGGCGCATGTCTATTCATGAATTTAAAGGTCGCTTTAGTCGCATATAAGAATATGGGATACCAACTATTAGGCTTAGCGTTAGTTGGTTTGGGGATTATTGGCATTTTGTTACCTGTCATGCCAACCACTATTTTCTTTATTTTAGCATTGGCATGTTTTACGCGCTCATCGCCAAAGCTTGCGACTTGGTTACTTGAACACCCTCGTTATGGCGCTACTTTGCGCCATTGGCACAGCCATAAGGTTGTGCCACTAAAAGCTAAATGGTTTGCTGGCTTAGGCATGCTTACTGGCTTTATTTTATTAGTTTTAAGCACTCCACCTAGTTGGATAATCGCTCTTGTTGCAGCGATTGAACTAGCCGTTATGACCTACTTATTAACACGCCCTTCTCGCATACCATAAATGTAAACTTCGTAAATTTAGTTGTTATGATTAATGCAAATCATTATCATACACACATCTAGTTAGCTTTACTTTGTTGTATATGCCATTTTTGAATAAACGTGCGATGTACAGTATTAGCCGTATGCTGCACATTTACCTTTCTACCGCCCTGTTATTTTTACTCATTTTGTTTTGTATCAGTGGCATTGTATTAAATCATGTTGATTGGCTCAAAGGCGATAAAACGGATGGTCAACAAACCATCGCATTACCCAACGCTTTGATAACTAAAGCCAAACATAATATTGATGCACTCCCCACTCTTTACCCTGAAATAGAAGCCTATTTAGCCGCAGAGTATGGCTTAAAACAGGTTAAAAGTATCGATTGGGAAAAAGAGGATGCACTCGTCATGCTCGACTACCCACTGCCTGCCGGCTTTGCTTTTGCAGAAATCGATTTTATGAGTGGTGAGCTCAGTCTTGAATATCAAACCGGTGGTTTATTGAGCCTAATGGGTGACTTACACAAAGGCCGTCACACGGGTAAAGCATGGAGCTGGGTTATTGATATTTCTGCCGCGTTAATGATCCTATTTGCTATCACCGGCATGATTATTTTATTTCAAAATAGAAAAAAACGCTTAGTCGGAATATGGCTAACAGTGCTTGGGGTCGCAACGCCTACCGTTATTTATTTATGCTGGGTTCCACAACTAAAAGGAGTGTCTTAATGTTAAAAATTAATACGTTATACAGTGCAATAATACTATTTACAGCTGCTTTATTTCAATCAAATAGCAGCGCAGCAGAGCTCGAAATAGAATTCACCTTACCTGATCTCGATGTACAACCTTACCACCGCCCATACGTAGCAGTGTGGCTTGAAACTCCCAAGCGTAAACATGTAACCACTGTTGCACTATGGGTGGAGAAAGCTGAATGGTTTAAAGACTTACGCCAATGGTGGCGTAAAGCAGGTAAAAGCGATGCTAATTTTGACGGTGTAACAGGCGCAACAAAACGCCCAGGCAGCTACACAATTAACTGGAATGGCAAAGACCTCGAAGGAAATCCAGTCACCGCAGGTAAATACCTACTTAATTTAGAAGTAGTGCGTGAAGAAGGTGGCAGAGATTATAAACGAATGGAACTGGATTTAAGCGAAGATGGAAAAATGACCATTGCAGGCAAAAAAGAATTCTCTGAGAGCTTCATCACGATCAAAGCCAAATAACAGTAGTAACTAGCAAGTAAAAAATGCTTATACATTATTTAAATAAGGAAAGATCATGAAAACCAATTTACTTAAAAGCGCTCTTGTTGGCGCGCTAACATTAACCGCCCTTGCCTCTAGCTATGCAAGTGCCCATGCACAGTGGTTAGTGCCTTCGCATACTTCGTTATCGGGTGATAAAGCGCATTATGTAATGATCGATGCCAGCATCTCTAACGAAATTTTTTCTGCTGATAAAGCGTATCGCCCAAAACAAAATGGGGCAGAGTATGACGATAACCTGATCATGGCTCTTGACCCTAGTGGTGGGCTAGTAAGTGATAGAATTCGCGCTTACTACTTACAACGTAAAAACTCAGCAGCAGTAAAATTAGCTGATGAAGGCACTTATCATATCGCTATGAAACGTGAGCCGCGCATAATGACTTTTTACAAAGATGCGCAAGGCGAGCGTGGCCGCGTATTTGGCCCTAAAAATAGCAAAGAAATCCCAGTAGGCGCAAAAGATATCAGAACCATGAAGTCATTCTCAACTGTTGATACTTTTGTCAGCCGTAACGGCACATCTAAACCTGCCCTCCTAGGTAGCGGCTTAGAGATCAGTGGCCCAACTCATCCAAATGATTTATTTGTTGGTGAAGAAGCACGCTTTCAATTACTAAAAGATGGTAAACCAGCTGCAAATGTTGAGCTTGCTATTTTAAAAGGTGACACCCGCTACCGTAACGAACGTAACGAAGTAAAAGTAACGACTGATAAGCAGGGCTTCTTTACAAATACTTGGCAGCACCCTGGCTTATACCTTATTGAAGCAAGTGTCAGCGAAGACTCAACAGAAAAAGGTATCGACACTGTTCGCTACGCTTTGTTTACTACTTTAGACGTTGCACCTGAGTAATCGACTTTTATAAAGTGGTTAACAATGTTGGCCACTTTCACTACTTTTTAGTATTGCTCGCTAAATGCATATGGGGCTATTTAAACTAATATAGATTAGTTACTTATAAAACAGCATGTTAAATGTTGGCTTTGTTTTTGCTTTTAGAAACCCAAGCAGTTAATCTAAATAAAAAACGAGCATACTAACAATGATGAATAAATCACTCTCTTTACTCACTAAAGCACTTCCTATTGCAACAAGCCTTCTTTTGATGAGCGGCTGTGTTGTTCATATTTCTACGGCAAGTGCCAATATAGAACAACAGCAACAACGCACTTTATCAACTGCTCAATTACAACAACTCGATATTGAAGCAGAAGCTGGTTCACTCAAAGTAATAGGTTCAAACACCGCCACTGAAATTACTGTTGATGCAACCATCTACACCGCAAAAGCGGATGACCCTTATACCTTAATACTTGAGCAAGATGGCAATAAGGCAGTCTTGATTGCTAAAAGTCACAAAGCTTCGGGTATGATAGTTTACCAAGGTAATTCACCGAGTATCGATTTAATAGTCACAGTACCAAACTCATTTAACCTTGATATTGATGATGGATCTGGTGATATAAATATTAATGGTGTATTAGGCAATATGGACATTGATGACGGCTCAGGCAGTATTAATATAGAACAAGGCCATGACCTCGAAATAGATGATGGTTCAGGCGATATCTACTTACAAAACATCACTGGAAATATCGAGATTAGTGATGGTTCTGGCAGTATTACCGCAAAAAATGTTGCTGGCATGATGAACATTGAAGACGGCTCCGGCGATTTACACTTAACTGATATTACTGGTAGCGTAGAGATTGATGATAACTCTGGCAGCATCAATGCAGAACGTTTAGGTAATTATTTAACGATTGAAGACGGTTCTGGTGATATTTACGCAGAACACATTAATGGCTTAGTTACTATTGAAGATGGCTCAGGCAGCATTCGTGTTAATCATGCTAAAGGCCTGACCATTATCGATGATGGCTCTGGCGATTTGAGTATCGACAATATTAACGGCCCGGTAAAGCTTAATTAAATAATCGTTTAACGAGCCTGAATGATGGCAAACAAGCCAGCCTTCAGCAGTACTTTCTACGCAGGATTGGTAGGCTGTTAATAGCCCACCAATTCTGCATACCCTTTCCCTTCAAATCCACCGTGGGTTTTAATACGCCCTTCCCAATACGGGATACTTAATTGATTACGTGAATCAGGATTACGTGCATCAATTATAATAGATTCAAACCCTTTTATGTTGAGCGCCCACTTAGTTGGGTAGGTCTTCGTTGCAAGCTCGTGTGTTTTTAATACTTGTAGACTCACCTCTTGATTGGCAATGGCACGTACCTGCCCAGTACGGGTAATATGTGATGCACTGCAATAATCATACTCTTGCTGACTATTACGAATACAAAACGCCATCAAGCCACCTAAAGCGGGATCATCAGCCTGAATGCTAAACCAGTCCCAACCATTTTGGGTTGGATCGATTAGCGCCGAAGACCACTCTCTGTCTAACCAAGCATCTCCAGTTACTTTAAAAGTTTTACCCGCAAATGTGATGTCGCCTTTGGCTTGTAAAAACGGGTAGCTGTAGTAATAAGACGCATGCCCTTGGTGGGTTTTTTGGCTATAACCTTGCTCGCCATGCTTTACAAGCGGGCTATCAGCCAGCACCAGATTAGCGCTGTAATTTTCCTGCTGCGCCTTTAAGCTAAGCGGTAAAAATGTTGCCTCTTTACTTGCTAGCTGCCAATCATCTAGGCGAGCCTCAAATGGCTGCGCTGTTATCTTTACTTGTCCCGAGCGGCCATATTTCTCGAACGCCTGATGTTGGTTATCGGTTTGTATTGCAAAGTGAGCGAAATATAGTTGCCCATTCCACCAAGGTGATGGTTCTGTTTGTGAGCTTTGCTCATCGACAGAGAGTCTAAATAAAGTCCATTGCACACCAAAGGTGTCGCCATTATCTGCCTTTAAATTAGCAGTAACGTACCACCATTCAATTCCTTGTTGATGATGCGCCCCATGATCGCGTGGAAAGCTCAGCCCTTGGTGTTTATTTACAGGTTCACCAAATTGCTGTGCAAATCCGCTATGCATTTGTTTATTTTTACTTAATTGCTCTACTTCTGGCTGGCACGCGCTTAATACGCCAATAAAAATAAAGGTAACGGCTGCTTTTAGTCTATTCATGTAAGTCCTATAGCTTGGCAACATTATCGGCAACGGCGCTTCGCGTTAATTTTATTAGCGGTAACGCACTCACAAATAAGGCTAAAATAAATATAAGCACAGTAAAACCACCTAATTGCAGCCAGTTAACTGCCATGGCCATGGTCCAACCAAAGGCAATTGGCATTACGTAAGTTAATAATACCCACCCAAGGCTAAGCCCCAGTGGTATAGCTAATAACAATGTGGTTAAAATAATAAGTGCGGCTTGCAATATTTTTGCACCCAATAATTGCTGTTGGGTGACACCCAGCGTTTGCAATACCGCCATGGGCTGTAATTGCCCGCGCCCTAAAGTTAAAAAGCTTACCCACATGCCAAATAATGCAATCAGCATAATAAATATATTAAGCGCCTGAGTAACATAAAAAGTTTTACCAAATAGCTGTTTTGCAAAGCGCTTAAACTGCTGATTAGCAATGACTTGTTGGCTATCTAATTGGTGCTGTTTTTGAATATATTCGGCTATGGCGTCAACGTCACTATTGGGCTTTAACCAAAGCGATAAACCATACTCGGTGTAGTTTAAGCCACTATCCAATAATGCTGTTGTAGTGACTACCACATTTAACCCTTGCTCGCCGTAATCAAAATAGGCAGCGCGTACTTGGCACGTTAGTGTATTAATATGCTGTTTTAGGGTTATTACATCACCGACTGTAAGCGAATACTGCAGCAAGGCGGGTTCGTTCACTAAACAACCTACAACCCCGTTTTTGTTTTTTTCAAATACTGTAGATGTAGGTGCTTTATTGTTTAACAAAGTAAGGTGTTGGTTGTAGCTGGCCGTTGCACCAAATGCCATAACATCAACAGCTATCGTATTTTTAGGTGTTTTAAGCTCACTGTTAGCTGACCAATATACGCCTACCTTTTCAACTTCTGGGAGTTCAGTCAGTTTGGTTCCTAAGGCTTGAATGTTTTGATCGGGCCTTACGTACAAATCAGCGCTTAGGCGCTTTTCAAGGTGTGTATCTAAGGTGTCGCTAAAACTGCCAACCATAATTTGCATGCCTACAGCGGCACCCATCGCCATTAAAATAGCGAGTACTGAGCTCAATAATGCAGGTAATTGCACTATGCTGTCGGCTTTTAACCAGTGAACAATGGGGTTTTGTGTGGGCCATGGCAGCTTAAATACGGCTTTAACTACCGGTGGCGTAACCACAAAAAAGAGCAGTAGCACACAAACACACAGCAATAAGGCACTTATTTTAGTATTTGCCGTTAATGCTAAGTAGCTAGCTGCAAAAATAGCTAACGCAAACATTAGCCATTTAATACGCGCAAAAAAAGTACTTAATCGAGCCGATTGGCTGGCCAAAAACCCCAACAAAACAACAACATTAAGTGTAAAGCCGCTAGCAATCATGCTGCTATCAAGATTTACTACAAAGCTTCTATCTAGCTGGTAAAGCCCTCGAAGAGTCGCCGATACATCCATAACTAAGGTGTTTGCCAGTGCCGCGCCTAATAACGCACCTAATAACGCAGCAAAAAAACTAAGTACCGTTAATTCAATAACCAGCGCTTTAATTAACGCCGACCGTTGACAACCCAGCACCCACAGTTGCTGCTGCAAGTGAGCACGCGCATTGTACGCCAGCTTAATTGCATTAAAACTTAAAAATGCACCCACCACATAACCCAACAATGCCAGCGCTTGTAAATTAAAGAAAAACGCCTCCGATAGCGCGTCAAAAGCTTGCTCTTGCGCAGCTTCAAGGCGTGCTTGCTCGCCTAACAATACGTTTAACTGGGCTGCTTGTTTGTTATTTAAGCCACTTACTTCAAAGTAACTGATCACCCCATTTGCGCGCAGTAATTTGTCGGCAAGGCTAATATCCGCCAGCATGGTCATGCCTAAACCTTGTAATTCGCTTACCGCTAAAGTAACAGTGGCATCGCCCATGTTTATATTAATACGGCTGTTTTTTAAATTTAGCCGCTGCATTAATTTAGGATCGATATAAACAGTATTTAGTAACTGTTCAAACCCAGAGTAACTATTGTTGGTTGTTGATGCTGAGCCACTGGTATTTTGTGTAAGCCACTGTAATAAATTGACGCCTCTAAGCACGAGTTTTTGCTGCTCATTGGTTTCAATTACGCCTTCTAAAACGGGTTGAACCTGCGTAAAGCCAGCCGCTCTAATGCGCGACCACAAACTATTGGGCAACCTGTTTTCACCTAGCACAGGGCGTACAAAATGCGTCACTGGGTTTGCAATTAGTGCTGTGGTTTGTTGATAGCGCTTACCGGCCTCTAAATTTAATCCCTGTATTGCAGTAAGTAGCGCCGCGCCTAAACTAAAACCAATGAAAAACAGTAATAATAGCCCTACATGACGGCGATAAAACTGAATATACGTTATTAATATAAGTTTAAGCTCAGCCATTAATTTGGCCATCTTTTAAAAACAATTGCGTAGTAAATTGGTCGGCCAATCGCTGACTATGAGTGACCATAATAAGTATTATTTGCTGCTCTTCGCACAGGCTTTTTAATAGCGTAACGATATCGAGTGAGCGAGCGGCATCAAGGTTACCCGTAGGTTCATCAGCCAATAATAGCTTAGGCTTATTTAATAGCGCACGACCTATGCCCACCCGTTGCTGCTCCCCACCAGAGAGTTGCTCAGGCATTGCTGTAAGCTTGCCTTCTAACCCCAGTTTTTTAGCCATCGTATTTACTTCATCGTCGCTAGGCGATAACCCATTAAGCCTTGCTTGAAAGCACATGTTGTCTTTTACATTTAATGGGCTGAGTAATTGGTAATGCTGAAAAATAATACCTATTTTACGCCGATAAAGCGCAAGCTCATTGGCACTTAATTCACTAATTTTTTGCTCATTAACCGTAATAGTTCCAGCATCTGGAGACAATAAACCGGCTAATAAATTTAATAATGTTGTTTTACCCGAGCCACTATCACCTAGTAAGGCAATATGCGCCGCAGGCAAAATAGTTAACGATAAGTCATTAATTATTTGTCGTTTCAAGCCACCATCCTGGCGAGTAAAAAACACTTTATTTAGCGAAATCATAAAGAAAAGATTATTCCTGTAATAAAAATATGGCTCGATATATAAACGATACCATAACAGTAATGCGTTCACATACACGCTTATTTTTACACCCACCACCAGCAAAGTGGCTTTACTGTGACCATTAAAATGCCACTTAGGGCCTGTTAACCTATAAGAATACATATTTGCTCTACCTAGGAGCAATTAAATATCGGCGCGTGTTTATAATTAATATTATCAAATAGTTATAAGGTGCACCCACGCGACACAGGCTCTATTTTGTTTAAAAACCGAACGCACTGTTGCAAAATCAACCACAAAAGATAAACCAACGCTAATACTCATTGTATTTTGTAAGCGCCTAAGCCATGCTAAAACCTTAAGATCCTTAGGATATGTGCATGTCAGAAATGACGTTAACTTATTGTTGATATATAAATCGGCCCTTAAGTATTGAATAGTCGGGATAAAACAAATAGAAGGCTTAACGCACATACGCAAACAAAATATGCCCGCACGTTCGATGCTAAATGCATGTGTTCATAATGAGGGTAAGGGTAACAACCAAAATGCTTAGAATTACATTAGAACAATGGCGTATGTTCCGCGCTGTTGTTGAGTTTGGAGGATTTAACCAAGCCTCACAGCAGATCCATAAAAGCCAGTCCAGTATTCATAATGCGGTGAGTAAAATTGAAACCTCTCTCAATGTAAAATTATTGATGATTGAAGGCCGTAAAACAGTGCTCACCGAAGCGGGCGAAATGATGCTACGACGGGCTAATTATTTACTAGACGAGGCCGCAAAAATAGAAGCGGTTGGTCATACATTAAGTGAAGGAGTTGAAAGTAAACTCAGTATCGCTGTTGATGAAATATTTCCTCAGGCATTACTTTATAAAGTGCTCAATGCAACATCAGAGCAATACCCTTTATTACGAATTGAGTTACATGAATCAATACTTACTGGTGCTAATGAGTTACTTGAAAATACCCATGCTGATATTGCCATCTCTGGCTTTACCGATGCCGCAGGTTTTAGTGAGGAGCTGTGTTCAATAGAATTTGTGGCTGTTGCTCACCCTGATCATGCCCTTCACGGTATTAGCCGCGCACTCACACTTGAAGACCTTAAATCATATCGACAAATTGTGGTACGTGATTCTGCACTACATAATAAAAAAGATGGCGGCTGGCTAGGCGCAGATCAACGCTGGACGGTAAGCCATATGCGCACCTCTGTTGAGATGATATGTAATGGTTTTGGCTTTGCATGGTTGCCAAAAAGCGCTATCAGTGAGCAGCTTAAACATAATCTGGTGAAGCCGCTAAACCTTGCCCACAATACGACACGAAACGCGAAGCTGCACTTACTCTTTAAAGACGGCGATCGGTTAGGGCCGGCAGCGCGTACTTTTATAGGTTTGTTGCGTTATGAGCTCATGAAGACTGACCAGCATTAACAAGTATAAAGCATGTCGAGCTGCTAAAACTTAGCCACATAAAATAATTTAAACTAACGAATAATATAGGTATTTCCCTTGTCTGAAACTATCACGCTACGCCAGCCTTTTTCTGTATTAGTTGTTATTTATAAACAAAATAAAGATTGTTTACTGATTCAACGAGCTGATGATGCAAGTTTTTGGCAATCCGTCACAGGCGGTATAGAACAAGGTGAAACACCTGAAATTACGGCACATAGAGAGTTACTTGAAGAAACAGGAATAAATGCAACAGCATTAGGCTTGAGCATTCGTAACCATAAAAAAACTAACCACTATACCATCCGTGAAAGCTGGCGTCATCGCTACTATGCTAATGCACTAATTAATACTGAGCATGTGTTTAGCGTATGCGTCCCTGATGAGATTAGTATTCAACTTGACCCTAATGAACATACTGATTATGTGTGGTTATCACAGCAGCAGGCGGCTGAAAAAGCATGGTCACCCAGCAACCGAGACGAAATACTGGCGTTATAAAGCACAGCTAGCTGTGCTGTACTTACTAAAGAGTTTAGTCCCTAAGCCGATAACAATATATATAGATATCACCCCTGCTAGCTAAAGTATGAATACTGATACAAGCAAATCAATCCAAAGCGTTAATACTGAGTACTCAAGCAGCAAAAAAGCTGACACAGCAACTCATTATCGCCTTTCAAAGGACGAACAAAACAAGCTCGCTGGGCGCGAAGATAAGCATATCCCCAAAGCAGATGAGCACGATGTACCTGATCATATCAAAAGAATGATTGAGCAATTAGAAAAGCTAAAAGAGCAGCTTGAACTCGCTAAAGAACGACTCGCTGAGCTAAAGCAACATAAAGATAGCCAAAGTGATGCAATGCAACAGCAAATTGAAATACAAAGTGAAATGGTTATGGAGCTTGAAAAACAGGTTATTATGCTAATGCAAGACATTGGCGATGCCATGAAAGAAGCCGGTGTTAGCGACCCTGGGGTATTGTTGAGTATTCTTGCCTAACCCTCACTACTTATAAGCGAATTGACTCATAAAAAACCTTAACGCTCATCAACTATCTATGCTGCTAACTGCGGCAAATTAATCTTAATTAAAAGCCCTCATTTTTCGAATTACTTACAACTGATAATAATACTGTAAATTTTAAAACTTATACGCCATAGTAAAGCATCTATTTAATCTAAAAAGTGTGTAATATGGATAGTGAGCTTTTTTCCAAACAACTTGATTCTGTTTGGTTATCAATCCAATCAATGCTAATCCAACCAGCAACTTACCTGCAATTACTAGTAATTATCGCCAGCTACGCCGCAGCTTACTGGATTTATTCAAAAACAGTAAAAAAGCGTGTTGATAAGCACAGCAAAGCCGCCTCAGATCATCCCATTAATATCATGCTGTTTCGCCTTAGTAATGTTGTTTACCCATTGGTGGCGATAATTTTATTGCGCGTTTTCACCTCCATTGGCATCACTGCTGAATTACAAGTGTGGCTCATAAATACTGCGCTAAATATTGCGGTATTAGTGTTTGCCTATTCAGTTATTAAAGAGTTTGTCAGTAATACCTTTATGTCTGCACTATTTAAAGTGGTGGGCTTACCTATCTTGTTGTTACATTTATTAGGGTATTTACCAACATTTATTAAAACTCTTGAAGCAGTTTCAATTAACTTAGGCAATATTCAAATAAGTCTGTATGGGCTGTCACGAGTACTCTTTTTTGGTGCCATTTTATTTTGGCTAGGACGCGCATCGAGCAATGTTGGCAAAGTTATTATTCGTAATCAGCAAACTCTGGATATTAGTACTCGCGAAGTATTCACTAAGCTTTTTGAAGTAGGCTTGTTTTGTATTATCGCTCTATTGTTATTGAATATTATGGGAGTGAACCTTACAGCATTGGCTGTGTTCGGAGGCGCTTTAGGCGTTGGTTTGGGGCTAGGTTTACAAACTATTGCTTCAAATTTCATATCAGGCATTATTATCTTACTCGATAAATCACTCACCATTGGTGATTTTGTTGAGTTAGAAAACGGTAAAAGCGGCTTTGTAAGAGAGTTTAAAATGCGCCACGCCATTTTAGAGACTTACGACGGCAAAGATATTTTAGTACCTAACGAAACTTTTATTTCATCACTGCTCACCAACTGGACCCATAAAGATCCTAAGCAGCGCTATCGTGTTGATTTTAGTGTGGCATATGCTACTGATGTAAGGGCCATGGTCGAAATAATTAAACAAGCTGTCGCCGAGCACCCACAAGTTATAAGTGGCCCTGAAATACCCTTTGAAGAGCGCCCAGACTGTGAAATAGATAGCTTTGGCGATAACGGCATTAATATGTTTGTTGAGTTTTGGATGCAAGGTATAGATGACGGTAAAAATCGCGTAGGTGGCGACTTACTGCTAATCATTTTAGAAACACTCAAAGCAAACGATATTGCAATACCATTCCCACAACGAGAAGTAACCATACTCAACGAAAACTTTGTTGGTAAAACTTAAATTTTAAGCGGTGTTATTATAATCATAAGTTAAGCTCGCTTTATCGTTTAGCCGTAAATTTATTCGGCGCAGATCAAATTTGATTGAGCTCACCGCTTTGATTGCCTACAATGGCGCACAATCTATTCAATGCAGACACGATTATGACAGATACCAATAAACCAGAATTACCTGATCAACTTTCGATCAACCCGCGCAGCAAATTTTATGTAGAAGAAGTATTTGAACATGAGATTGGTGTAAACCTTAACGGCAAAGAACGTTTTGACGTTGAAGAATACTGCATCAGTGAAGGTTGGATCAAAGTAGCGGCACCTAAAGCGCTAGACCGCCGCGGCCAGCCTTTACTTATGAAAGTAAAAGGCACTGTTGAAGTATTTTACAAGTAAGCTAATCGTTTGCCGTAAAAGAAAAAGCCGACTATTGGAGACTTTCAATTAAGTCGGTTTTTTTGTGCAGAAGAAACAGTTAATTAAGGCAATCTACATCATTTTTTTCTAAACACTGGCGGTAATTAAACCAATGCGCAACAGCAATAAAAGCCGCACCCAAGAGGGTAAATCCGGTTTCGCCCAATTCCGCAAGTAGCACCTCATCCACTGTCACGGCGAATACCATTAAAATAACGCCTATCAAGCCTGAAACCATATAACGAAAGCGCTTATGCTTTTTACAACCCAAACTCAGTGCAAGCACACTGGTAGGAATAACGGCCGCTAAAATCCACCTATGAAACAGTTCGTTATCTAGCTGTAGTGCTGCAAGGCTAGGTAACAGTGTGAGTAAAATAGGGGTTGCAAAACAGTGCACGGTGCACACCATCGAAAGCCCAATCGCAAGCTTATCCATTACACTTTGTGTTGATTTCATTCTCGTTTCCTCTAATTGGTTTTAAGCGGCGTAAGTTTACATTGACAACATAGTCCCGAAATTTCTAACTGTGACCCGCTTGGTGTAAATCCGGTTACCTCGATTTGCTTAAATAAAGCCTTTACTTTGTCGTTAGCATCATCCATTTCAACGACTTTGTTACATGACCTGCAAATTAAAAACATCGAGAGCTGATGCTGACAACCAGCATTAAGGTGACTGCATGCCATAAACTTATTTTCTGATTTTAATCGATGTACTAAACCTACAGACTCTAAAACATCTAAAATCCGGTATACCGACATAGCCAAAATAGGTACACCCATCACCTTATTAAACTGATCAGTCAGCTCATAAGCAGATAATGGCGTTTTTGCATGTAGTAAAATTTCTAATACTTGTTGACGTTTTTCTGTCAGTTTTTTGCCAGAAGCTTCACACTTTGTATTGGCAAACCGAATTGTTTTTTTTAGTTGCTGTTTATTCACACTATCCACACTATCCACACTAACCGCTGTGGTTTGGGTTTAATCGCTGTCATTCCTTGCTCCTTATAGCTCCACCTAAAGTGTTTCAAATAACATTCTTTAACTTTCACTTGATACATTATAACATTTCAAGCACAATTGATACGGTATAACATACGACAAGGGAATCAAATGAAACGAAGATCTCAATTAGCTGTTTTGATAGCGGCTTTATTACCTGCAAGTGTGCTTGCAAATTCTATTAAAGGCACAGTACTCAACAGCCAAGGTAAAGTTGTTGCTAACGCAACTGTAGAAGTTGAAGGATCAGATTTAACAGTATCTACGGATGAAAACGGTAAGTTTGTAATTACTGAACTAAAAAGCGGTTTAAAAGAGCTTCATATTTCCGCTCCTGGTTATGCTCACCTTCATCGCGACATCTCTTTTGCCAATAATGAAAATCAATCAGTTACTTTTAATTTACAACGTTCACCAATCGAAGTAATTGATATTGAAGCCACTCCTATTCACATGTCAGCAATGGAATCCGCTTCTCCTGTCAGCGTGTTATCTGGCGAACAATTAAGACGCCAACAAGCTGCAACTCTTGGCGATAGCCTTGAAAAACTCCCGGGGGTTAATACCAACTTCCATGCAAAAGTAGCTAGTACGCCAATTATTCGTGGCTTAAGTGGTCCCCGTGTTCTTGTGACTCAAAACGGCCTAGATGTAAGTGATGTATCAAGAGTGGGCCCTGATCACTCAGTCGCATCAGAAGCGTCAACCGCTCAACAAATCGAAGTACTACGTGGACCAGCAACATTGTTTTATGGCAGCGGCGCAATTGGCGGTGTTGTAAATGTAGTTGATAACCGTGTGCCAACAGATAGCACTACTCGCGGTGAGTGGAATGTAGAGCACAACTCTGTTGATAACCAAAAAGTAGCCTCGTTTAATGCCACTACTGGCACTGATTCTTTTGCATTTTATGCCGATGCCTTTTGGCGTGAAGCTGACGACTATGAAATACCTGTGGCAGCTGAATTAGATCACGATGACCATGACCATGACCATGACCATGACCATGAAGAACATAATGGCAATTACACCGTTGCCAACAGCAATGAAGAATCAGACGGTTTCACCGTGGGTGCTAGCTATTTAATGGACCAAGGTTTTATTGGCATCGCTGTTGAGCAATTTAATCGTCAATACGGCATTCCAGGCCACACCCATGGCGGCGAAGAAGAGCATAGCGCTGAGGAAAGCGTATATGCTGATTTAGAGCAAACTAAAGTACAGCTGTTGAGCGAGTATAACCTCGATAATAAATGGCTTAATAAAGTTAACCTGCGCGCAGGCCACACTAGCTATGAACACGCTGAGATAGAACACGGCGCTGTTGGCACCACGTTTAAAAATGAGACCAATGAGTTGCGCGTAGATTTAATGCATAACCCATTTGCTGAGTGGAATGGTGGTTTAAGCTTTCATTACAAACACAGTGATGTAGAGGCGCAAGGATCAGAGGCATTCACACCACCTTCAGACACACAAAGCTTTGCAGTTGCATTGATGGAAGAAAAACACTTTGGTGATTTTTTAGTGCAATTAGGTGGTCGTGTAGAACGTGTAACAATTGATGCAGACAATGTGCTATTACCAAATATCGATGCTCACGCACATGATGATGAAGGTGGACATGACAGCCATGATCACGGTCATGAACACGCTCACGAAGAAAGCGCCGATATCATTCGTGTATTCAACGCAGAACACGAGTTCACTCCTGTTAGTTTATCTGCTGGCGTAGTGTGGGACTTTACTCCTAGTTACAACTTAGGGCTTTCGGTATCACGCTCAGAGCGTGCTCCTTCGGCTTCAGAGTTGTTATCATTCGGAGCTCACATTGGTACTGGCACTTATGAAGTGGGTGCGCTATTTGATATGCATGAAGATGGTCATCTTGGTTTATCTGAGCAAGTTATTGACCTAGAAACAGCCAATAATATTGATTTAACTTTCCGTAAAACGCAAGGTGATATCGGCTTCATTTTTAACGCATTCTACAACCAAGTAGATAACTATTATTACCAAATAGACACAGGTCTATACGCTGAAAGTGGCCATGACCATGGTGATCAACACGACCACGGTGATGAGCATGACCATTCATCTGAATTACCGGTTTATTTGTTCAAAGCCGATGACGTGATTTTACATGGCTTTGAAGCACAAGTTGCATGGCAATTAACTGATGAGTTTAAAGTAAATGTATTCTCAGATTACGTTCGCGCCCGCCTTAAAGATGGTGGCGATTTACCACGTACCCCACCACTACGTTTTGGTACTGAGTTTAGCTATCAAACAAACAAACTGAGTGCGCACCTTCACGTAACTCGCTATCAAGAGCAAGACCGCACCGCGCCAGAAGAAACAGCTACAGATGGTTACACCATGCTTGATGCCAGCGTTTCGTATGACTTATCAGTGTTAAATCAAGATGTTTCACTGTATCTACGTGGCACTAATTTAACAGACACCGAAGCGCGCGTTCATAGCTCATTTTTAAAGAATATAGCGCCACGTCCAGGTCGTAGCTTTGCACTCGGTATTCGCGGTTATTTTTAAGCGCTAAAAAAATTATAAATAAAGGAAACTAACATGACTAAATTATTCAAATTAAAACTTATTGCACTGGCGATAAGCAGTACATTAATCACCGCTTGCGGCGATGCAGAAACAAATATTGTTGAGAAAGATCCAATAGAAGTGCCTGATGACCATGATCATGGCGATGGTGACGATCATGACCATGGTGATGAATATACTATTGATTCATTAGGTCGTCTTGCGGTACTTGCTGGTGATAGCAACGAGGCGAGCTTTTTCGACTTAGACGACAATGAACTGCTTGAAACATTTACTCTGAACAATGATACAAATACGCTATCGTCATCACCTGATTTTCGTTATGCAGTGATCGCTTCTCGCGCACAGGACTACCTAGGCTTTATCGACGGTGGTTTATGGCGTGAAGATCACGGCGAACATTTACACGATTACAAGCAAAACCCAGCAGCTATCAGTTATGAGCTAACTAGTGGTAGCCGTCCAACACACCTTGTTAAACACGATGGTAAGTTAGCCATATTTTACGATGGTAATGCAGACTCAGGCACAACTGCATCTGTTGAAGTATTAACAGATAACGATATCACAAGCGCAAATGATACCCTTCCTGGTATTAGCTACGACATTAATATGCACGGCGTCGCTGAGCCGCGTGGTGAACACTTATTATCAACCATTCGTCGCGATGATACCGATAGTACATCAAACGCTAAAATTCTGCCTGATCAAGTGGGTGTTTACCATTTTCATGATGGTGAATATGAGCTTGAACAAACTTTAGAGCTTACTTGCCCTGATTTACACGGTGCAGCACAAAACCACGACTATATAGCATTTGGTTGTAGCGACGGCGTACTATTAGCTCACCAACATGATGACGAGTACGAAGCTGAAAAAGTAGTAAACATTGATGCAGTAGGTGACCTACGCATTGGTACTTTATATGGTCATGAAAACAGCGAAACCTTTATTGGTGTTGCCTCTGGTCACGGCGGCGGCCCTGCTGTGATTGTGAGTATAAATCCTGCGGAAGCTGAAATGGAAGAACTAGAATGGCAGTTAGCCGATGGCGCAAGTGCTGTGTCGTACTCTTTCTCAGCGAATGGCGAACACTTTTTAGTTTTAGACAGCCTAGGCTTTTTAAACGTGCTTGAGGCACATGAACACGACGGCGAAATGCACTGGGAGCTAGCCGGTCAAGTTGATATCACTGAAGAAGACGTCGCAACTATGCCTGAAGGCATGAAGTTTACTATGACAGTGGCGCAAAATGGTCATTTCGCTTATGTAGCCGACCCTATTGCTCAGCACGTTGTGCAAGTACACCTAGAAGATTTAGAAATTGAAGGTGAGGTTGAACTTACATTCCCACCAGCTGCAATCACTTGGTTAGGTATTGCAGAAGAAGATCACGACCACGAACATTAAACTCGTAGCGTGTTGTTGTAAAATTTTGGGCTAGAGCCATAAAACGCAAAACCCGTAATTAGTTAAGCTAATTACGGGTTTTTTAATCGTGTTTAGGCAACTAAATTATTTCCGGCGCCAGCCGCTCCACACGTCATCTTCTTGGTTGGCTTTTTTCTTCTTTTTCTTACCTGTGCCTTCAGGTTTTGCCATTGGTTTTTCTTTTTTAAGGGCATCAGCTGCATCAAGGTTAGCTTGGTTTACGGCAAAGCCTGCTACCTCTTCGCGCTCTAAGCGAAGTTTGTTTTTCTTTTCGATAATTCTAAAGTGATGAAAGTCTTCATAATCAATTAACGATAACGCTAAACCGACTTCCCCGGCACGGCCACTTCGACCAATACGGTGCATGTAATCGGCTGGGCTGCGTGGTAAATTAAAGTTAATTACTACTGGCAGTTTGGCAATGTCTAAACCACGGGCGGCAATATCCGTGGCTATTAGCACGTCTATTTCGCCATTTTTAAACTTTTCAATTACGCGAGTACGCTCACTTTGGCCTTTATCACCGTGGAACACTTGTGCATTCACACCACGCTTTTCAAGCTTGCCCGCTAAATGTTCACAGTCTTTTTTCGCGTTAACAAAAATAAGCGCCTGACGCCATTTGTGAGTTTTAATTAAATGCGCTAAAACCGTGGTTTTCTCGCCTTTATTAACCGTAAAGACACGCTGCACTAAGGTGCTTTCGTCTTTGCTTTGTACTTGTATCTCAACTGGGTTAGTTAACAGCTCTTGCGTTAATTGTGTAACTTGCTCTGGGAAGGTCGCTGAAAACAACATAGTTTGTTTTTTAGCTGGCATTAGCGCTAATAGCTCAGCAAGCTCTTCAGTAAAGCCAAGGCTTAACATGCGGTCAGCTTCATCAAGCACTAAGGTTGAAACTTTATCCAGCTTAATGGCATTACTTGAGATTAAATCAAGCAAACGCCCTGGCGTTGCAACAATAATATCGGCGCCGCCGCGCAGAGCTTGCATCTGGGTATTAACCGACACACCACCAAATACCGCCACAGTTTTAATTGCACCATTAAAGTTAGCTGAGTACGATTTAACGCTATCAGCCACCTGCGTTGCCAGCTCACGAGTTGGCACTAAAATAAGCGCTGAAACAAAGTTACCTTTGCTCGGCGTTTTATTAACGTTTTGCGCTAAAAACAGTGCTTGTAGCATAGGCAACGCAAACGTGGCCGTTTTACCTGAACCGGTATTAGCCCCTGCAATTAAGTCACTTCCCGCCAAGATACTTGGAATTGCTTTTGCCTGAATCGGTGTAGGTTGCGTGTATTCAAGATCAGACAAACGAGCAATTAGCTCTGGAATAAGGCCAAGTTCGTTGAAATTACTAGGGTTTGCGGCTGAGGTCATAAAAAGTGCGGGCTCATTGCTAAAAATAGCCTGTAATTTTAGCGTATTTATTGCCCGTTAAGTAGAGATTAGTGATTTAAATGTGGTTTTAGAAAAAGAGAAAAGCTGTTGCCCTCTTTTCTCTTTAAATATATAACAATCGAGTTGGATTAAAAAGTGGCTATGTTTCGTCTTTGTCTAAAGCTATTTGTAGTCTAGCTTTTGTTTCTTTTAAGTAATTTATATAAGGGTATGAGTCATCTGCGATAACTAAAGCAGATTCCATCTGCTCAAGCGCTTGACGAGTATCACCTTGCATTTCATAACCATAAGATAAAGCTGAAAGCGCATCGACTGATTGCGGGTGATTTTCTATATTGTACTTAAACACCTCAATAGCACGGGCAAATTGCTTGCTATCCGTTAGGTTGTAACCCAGTAATCTAACAGCACGATCGGGTGGAGATATCTGTTCGCCCCATTGTTGAGATAAGCGTTGATAATAAGCATCAATAGAGGCTATATCGTCAGTTAACGCACTTGTGGGCATATGCTTAGGTAAAAATAAGTTGTAGTAGGCATTAAATGCTCCAGCAGCAGAAGTAAGGTTATGTGAGGTGCCATCAAATGCATCACTAAAGAAGCGCAACCCTCGCACTTTATGCGATTGCAGTGATTGCAGTGATTGCTGAAGTTCATCATACCTTTCACGCATTATGCCGGCTTCTTCGCCAATATTGATATAAACGTAGTTATTCAGATCTTTCGTTTTAACTATAAACGATTTTGTGCTTTTTACCATTGCGCCATAATTCCACCAAACCGCAGGGCTATAAGCAATATGCGCTTGGAACAACTCAGGTTTGGCCTGCAACGTATATAACGAAAATACACCACCCGCAGAGGCGCCAGAAATTACTTTATAGTCATGCGTACGATAATTTTTATTAACGAGAGGAATAAGCTCTTGTTCAAAGAACGCTAAAAATTTTGCTGCGCCGCCCCCTTCACCGACAGGACCCTGCGGCTCTTTGTTTACAGTAGGATAAAAATCTCTGAGCCGATCAGTGTTTTCAATAGCGACAATAATAACCTCAGGCGCACGATTATCATTTTGTAAACGCTCAATAACAGCACTAGCAAGCGGTATGTTACCTGCCCCATCTAAGCGATATATAACAGGGTATATCTTATTTGGCTCAGCTTGATAGCTTTTAGGCAATTGAACGACAACGGTGCGCCCTTCGTTTAAAACAGCCGATTTAATAGTGTGCGTGTGCTGGGAGTAATATGTACTTTGGTGTTTCGTATCCGATTGTGCAAAGGCACTGTGTGAACTAAAAATACAAAAACTAACAAAACACAAAGCGGTGAGTAAGCGCATAACCAATCCTTTAGATAATAATGACTTGCTTAAGCTAACAGAGTTTCAGGCACAAAAAAAGGTGCATAATGCACCTTTTAAATTTTAGCTAACAAATTTTAACCTGTTGATTTTACTCAACAGTAACAGATTTTGCTAGGTTACGTGGTTGGTCAACGTCAGTGCCTTTAATTACAGCTACGTAGTACGATAGTAACTGTAGCGGGATTGTATATACCACTGGTGCAATCACGTCATCTACATGATTTACGTTGATCACGCGCATGGTGTCGTCAGATGCAAAAGCTGAATCTTTATCAGCGAATACATAAATGATGCCGCCGCGAGCACGTACTTCTTCTACGTTTGATTTAAGCTTTTCAAGCAACTCATTGTTTGGTGCAACTACAATAATTGGCATGTCAGCATCAATTAGCGCAAGTGGGCCGTGTTTAAGTTCACCAGCGGCATAGGCTTCAGCGTGGATATATGAAATCTCTTTAAGCTTAAGCGCACCTTCCATCGCGATTGGGTATTGCGAACCGCGGCCTAAAAACAGTGAGTGGTGCTTATCGGCAAACTCTTCTGCAAGGTCTGCAATGCCATCAGCAAGCAATAATGCTTCTTCTAATTTGTTTGGAAGCGCTTTAATTGCGTTAACAATAACACTTTGATCTAAGCCTTTTTCCTGCGCAATAGACGCAGTAAGCATTAACAAACCTACTAATTGTGTGGTAAATGCTTTAGTTGACGCAACGCCAATTTCAGCACCTGCTTTGGTCATAAAGGCAAGGTCTGACTCACGCACTAATGACGAGCCAGGTACGTTACAAATAGTCATTGAGGCCATGTAACCTTGCTCTTTCGCTAAACGAAGTGCAGCTAACGTATCGGCTGTTTCACCCGATTGTGAAATCGTCACTAGTAGGCTGTTTTCATGCACGAATGATTGACGATAACGGAACTCAGACGCAATCTCAACATTACAGCTCACACCCGCGAATTGCTCAAGCCAATAGCGTGCAACCATGCCTGAGTGGTAAGACGTACCACAGGCAATAATTTGTACGTGTTTTACATCTTTAAAAATTTGCTGTGCGCTGTCGCCAAAGGCATCAATGGCAACACGGTCATCATTTAAACGGCCGTCTAATGTATTACGTACAGCAAGCGGCTGTTCGTAGATTTCTTTTAACATGTAATGACGGTATTCACCTTTACCTGAGGCATCTTGGGTGATGTTTGATTCAATCACTTCGCGCTCAACGGCATTACCGGCTGCATCAAATATTTCAACACTGTCGCGCGTAATACGTGCCACATCACCTTCTTCAAGGTAAATAAAGCTGCGTGTTACTGGCAATAATGCTAACTGATCAGAGGCAATAAAGTTTTCGCCAAGGCCCAAACCAATTACTAGCGGGCTGCCTGAACGTGCAACAATGATTTCATTATCGTTTGCTTTGTCAAAGACCACAGTACCAAAGGCACCTTCAAACTGCTTAACAGCGGCTTGAACAGCGGCAAGTAATGTTGTGTGCTGTTGGCGAAGTTGATGAATTAAATGCACCATCACTTCAGTATCTGTATCAGACAAAAACTCATAGCCGTCGCCTTTAAGCGCTTCACGTAGGCTGGCGTGGTTTTCAATAATACCGTTGTGCACCAAAGCAATTTCACTGTTTGAAATGTGCGGGTGCGCATTGGCTTCAGTTACGCCACCATGGGTTGCCCAGCGTGTGTGTGCAATACCCGTTGTGCCTTTAACACCGGCAGTTTCAAGGGCGCTGTCAAGGTTAGCAACTTTACCCACCGCTTTAACGGTGTTCAACGTGTTGCCATCTAAAAGTGCAACACCCGCTGAGTCGTAACCACGGTATTCAAGGCGCTTTAAACCTTCAACTAAAATTTTATTTACTGGGCGTTCTGCAACTGCCCCAACGATTCCACACATAATATTCTCCATTTGCACGTGCCAAAATTTAATTTTAGGCCGTATGTGTTGTCATAATGATTAAAAGGTAAAAGCAAATGTTGTCGGTTTGCTTTTAACTAAATTGAAATTGCTATTCAACCTCGGCACAGATTAACTGTACACCGCATGCTTCAAGTGCCTTACGTGTATCAAGCGCAAGGCCGCTGTCGGTGATAAGTGTTGTCACATTTTGCCAAGGTAGTTCTAAATTTGGTATTCGACGACCAATCTTTTCAGACTCAACCAGCACGATTACCTCACGAGCGGCTTCAGCCATTACCTGGCTTAACCCGACTAACTCATTAAAGGTGGTAGTCCCTCTTTCAACATCAATGCCATCTGCGCCAATAAATAGCTGATCAAAGTCATAAGAGCGTAAAACGCTCTCTGCTACTTGGCCTTGGAACGACTCTGAATGCGGGTCCCACGTCCCGCCGGTCATCAATAATGTTGGTTCATTTTCTAATGAAAGCAATCGGTTAGCTACGTTTATAGCGTTAGTCATCACCACTAACCCGCGTTTTTTAGCCAGCTCAGGGATCATCGCAGCCGTTGTGCGACCACTGTCTATAATGATGCGGTTGTGATCGTTGATAAGGCTAGCTGCTGCTTGTGCGATTGCCATTTTGCGAAGCGAATCGCTATTTGCAACGATTTCTTGTGGTAATGCAATCGCCCCCCCGTAACGGCGAAGTAATAAGCCGCTTTTTTCAAGCGCGGTTAAATCTTTACGAATAGTTACTTCAGACGTTTGAAATTGCTCAGCCAATGCCTCTACAGCAACTTCTCCTAGCTCATTTACCTGGCTAAGTATTGTATGGCGACGTTGCTGAGTGTTTCGTTTGGTCATTAAATACCTGTTCTTAAGTTTCGTTTCGAAAGAATCGAGATTTTAAACGAAACAAATGCATTTGTATATGAACAATTTTTAATCTTGCACGTTATTTTATTTTCCTGCACAATGATTACTTTACAACTATAAAAAACAATAAGTTAAAGGAATAATATGAAACGAATACTTGCCCTATGTTTGGGCATTGTCAGTTCATCTGTATTAGCAGGTGTCACACCTTGGCTAGATTTCACGTTGGAAAATGGCCATATAAAAGTGCCCACTACCGTATCAGGTATCCCTAGTAAAGCTGTTTTAGATACCGGCGCCCAGCTGAATGGTATTAATCCTCGCTTTATTAGTAAGAACGAGCTCAACCTTAATAAAGGGGGCAAAACTCGGGTGCGTGGAGTGTACGGTATTGAAGATAAAACCACTTATAATAACGTGCCTATTAATTTATTTGGTATGGAGACCACCATTAATGATGCGGTAGAAATAAACCTAGGTCATCATGAAAATTCGCTGCTCTTTGGTGCTGGTTTTTTCCGACAATTTATAATGCAACTTGATTACCCAAATCAGAAAATGCGCTTGGTCACTCATGATGCTTTGGACTTGGGTAAAATAAAAAATATTAAGATGGAAAAACAAAAAGGCTCAGGGATGCCCATTGTTGAAGTTGAGCTGAGCGAAGGTAAATCAATATGGTTGATCCTCGATACCGGCAACAACGGCGGAATAATCGTCAACCGTAACGTAGCTCGTAGAATGGGCTGGATTGAAAATATTGAGCGTGAATCTCAAGTTAGCAGAGGCGCGACCACCAGCGCTATAACTGAAAACTTTCGTATTCCTTGGTTAAAGTTTGGCCCTTTTGAAATGGAAAATGTACACGTTAGTATTCCCGACGAAGGTGAAACAGCAAACCTTAATAGTCAGTTTGAAGCAACAAATACACGTATTAAAGGTAGAAATGTACAAGGCCTTATTGGGTACGATGTATTAAAACATTTTTTAATTACCATTGATTACAGACGCGGCAACGCCCATATTGGTTTACCTGAAGAGTCATAATGGGCATACAATTCAACAACTTAGATAAAAGTACCCGCGAGTCACGAAAAGCAACTCATGAAATATGCCGCTTATTTAATAAAAGCCCTAGTAAGGGAAACCTAAAGCGCATAACAGGACTGTTTGCTAACTCCGGCTCGGGCGTCATTATTGAAGCTGGCTTTCATTGTGATTATGGTAGTCAAATAAAAATTGGTGATCGTACTTTTATAAACATTAACTGCACTGTGTTGGATGCGCCAATAAATGAGGGGGCGATAAGCATTGGCGACGATTGTTTAATCGGCCCAAACGTTCAGCTTTTGGCTGTATCCCATGCAGTTAACCCCACAGAGCGGCTCAATAAAGAAAACTTTGCTGCGCCGATTACTATCGGCAATAACGTGTGGATTGGCGCGGGAGTTATCGTTTTAGCGGGTGTTACCATTGGTGATAACGCTGTCGTGGGCGCAGGATCGATTGTAACCAAAGATGTTGCTAAAAACACCGTGGTTGCTGGTAATCCCGCATTAAAAATTAAAGGTATTTAAAGAGTTATATCGTAGGTCGTCATTTATGGCGACTATAATATCAAAGGCCTCTTGATACACAAAAGGCCATGGTTGAAAGATTGCTCTACTTTTTACTCATCGCGTAAAACAAGCGATGGCCTTGTACTGGCAGCTTTAAAAGCAAGACTTGCAACGGTCAGCCAAGTAATCGCAGCAACACTTAGTGCGGCAATTAAATAAACCCACAACGCTTGATCAACACGCTCATTAAAGTTGGCAAGCCAGTCACCCACCAGCCAATAAGTCAGCGGGTATGCTATGGCGACACTCCCTAACACTAAAATCAAAAACTCTTTTGCCAGTAGGTTCATAATGCTTATGCGTGATGCGCCAAGTACTTTGCGTACAGCGACTTCTTTTTGACGACGTAATGCGGAGAACGACGCTAATCCAAAGATTCCAACACATGTTAGTACTATTGCTAACCCTGAGAATATTTGCACCAGTTTAAAAATGCTTTCTTCGACTTCAAAGTTTTGCTGATAGTCTGCATCCATCAATTTAATTTCTGGCTCATTTTTTAAATCAAATGCTTTTATTAAGTTGTTGATCTCGTTGTATACATCACTAATTTTATCTAGCTTACTATTTATAACTAAATCAACTGTCGTTTGTGCACTCCAACCACACGAGAATGAAATAGGTACCCAAGCTTCAGTGGCAGATCCCACCTTAACATCAGCAACAACACCCACAATAGTCGCGGTAATATTGTCGTATTCGCTGGTAACTAGCATACCAATTACGTCTTCTGGGTTTTGGTAGCCCGCTCTTTTAATCATTTTCTCAGTGACAATTAATGCCATTGCTTGTAAGTCTGAATCACCAACGTTATGCAACCAATCCGTTTGATATTCAGTTGAAAAGTCGCGCCCAGCTAGTAACGTTAAACCCAACGTTTCAACAACTGAGAAACCACTACCTACTGTAGGCATCAAGCCTTCTTCGGTGTGCCCGTTAGGCCATGTAAAGCGATACTCTTCACCAAAACTATCTGTAATATCAGAATCAACTGTCGTCACTTGATTAACACCTGATAATTGACGGATTTTATCGACTACTATGTGCTCTTTATCCATCATGGTGTCACTATCTAATGAATGCACAACAATACGACCATCAGGTTGATAACCCGAATTTATAGATTTTAAAAGCGTAAGCTGATTTAAACACAGCAAAGTTCCTGCTATCAAAGAAACAGCTATTGCGGCCTGAAAAGTTAATAACCCCTTACGAATGATAATTGCACTACGCCCATTTTTAAGTTCGCCACTTAAAATGGTATTTAAAGGCGCATTAGCAACTAAGTAAGCAGGATAAAATCCTGATATCAGGGTTAGCCCCAATATAACCGCTATCATTACAGTTATTGATTCAGCATCAAACTGTAAGCTAAATGGCCTATGTGATAATTCATTAAATACTGGAATAAATAGCTCGACCATACACAATGCAATTAGCATTGATAGACTGATCAACAGTAGTGCCTCAACAAAAAATTGTATAACTAGTTGTAGCTTAGTCGCGCCAAGGGTTTTTCTGATGGCTATTTCTTTAGTACGATGCAATAGCTGGGCAACTGATAGGTTTGTGAAATTGGCAGCTGCAATTAATAGTAATAATAAGCTCAAACCAATGCTTATATTAACCAAAGTTTCTGAGCCACCAGGTTTAAAGTCAAATGATGATTTAGCAAAAAAATAAATATCAGGCATGGCAACCAGTCGATACTTTAATTGGCTATTTTTTAATGAGTACTGAGAAATCATAGTGCTCGCGAATAACTCTTCCAGCGCTTTAATATCTGCAAACTCGTTAGTTTTGATATAAATATAGCCTGATGCATCACCAAACTCAGTTAGGTCTAACGGCATTAATGTATCAAAAAGGAAATGACTGTTATCAGGTAAATCTTCAAATATTGCGGCAACAGTTATATTCTTCTCACCTTCGCTGAACACCTTACCTACAGCATTAGATTGTCCGAATAAACGCGTTGCTTCACTGACACTCAAAGCAACTTTATTAGGTGTAGAAAGCGCTGTCTGTAAATTACCAAATCGAGTTTTTATTGCTAAGAATTGTTCTATGTTTGATGTTGCAGCATAAAAGTTTCGTAAATTAAATTTATTACTCTTCACCTGTATTTGATCAGTCGCCATTTCATAATCTATCACGTCAGACAGAATAAAGATGTCCTCTATATCTTTATGTGATTTTAGCTTCTGTGCTATCTCACTGCTTGTTAAAGGGATTACTTCATAACCAATAGCACTTAAGTCTAAATGTAAGCGGTAGACGCTCTCATAATTTGGATGATTTTTATCAAACGATAGCTCATATCGAGCAAACAGTGCCACTAAAATAGCAGCAGCTAAGCCAACACTTAGTCCTAAAATATTTAATATAAAATGCTGTTTTTGTTGTTTAAATGTTCTTAACGCAGTGACTAGATAATTAATAAACATGTTAAGCAACCTCACCTGCGGCTTGCTGCGCAACATTTGCTTTATCAAGCATTACTTGGCCATCAAGTAGGCGTACTAAACGTTCTGCATACGCGCCCTCTTTTTCTGAGTGAGTCACCATAATAACCGTAGTGCCTTCGCGGTTTAATTCGCGCAGCATCGCCATCACTTCATCACCATTTTTAGAGTCTAAATTACCAGTTGGTTCATCGGCTAAAATAAGTTTTGGGTTAATCACTAATGCACGAGCAACGGCAACACGCTGCTGTTGACCACCCGAAAGTTGTTGTGGTAAATGCTCACCACGGTGATCAATACCCACGCGTTTTAAAATGGCTTCAACACGCTCTTTACGCTCACCTTTTGATATTTTTTGATACTGTAATGGCAGCTCTACGTTTTCAAATACTGTTAGCTCGTCAATCAAGTTAAAGCTTTGAAATACAAAACCGATTGAAGCTTTACGTAACTCTGCTAGTTGCTTTTCGCTGTAGCCTGCGATGTCAGTTCCGGCAAAGTCAAAGCTGCCTGTGGTCGGTGAATCAAGCATCCCCAAAATAGATAGCAACGTTGACTTACCACAGCCAGACGGGCCCATAATCGCTAAAAAGTCACCTTCGTTTACGGTTAAGTTGATATTGCTCAGCGCTGTTGTTTCTACATCTTGAGTACGAAATACACGGCTTAAATTAGTTAATTTGATCATGGTTATTTTCCTTAAAATTGTAGTTGCTGTGCTTTATCAAAGTTGCTGTAGCTTGAGGTAATCACCTGATCCCCTGCATTGAGCCCTTCAAGCACTTCAAAATAGTGTTGATTCTTTTTGCCTAGGCGGATATCACGGCGCAGTGCTGTATCACCACCTTGTTCAATAACATAAACCCAGTTACCACCCGAGTTAGTAAAAAAGGCCCCGCGTTTAAGCAGTAAGGCATCGGTTTTGTCATCCCCTAGCATTAACTCAATATCAATACTTTGGCCGCGTTTTATACTTTTGGTATTACTGGGTAAATCAACTTCAATTTGAAATTGCGACTGCTGTACGCGGCTATCAATTTTGCTCACTTTGGCGTTCACTGTGCCGCTTTCAAGTTCAATCATCACAGTCATGTCACGCTGTACTTGGTTTAAATAAAATTCATCCATGCGTACCACTAATTTATATTCATTAGGGATATCTATTTGGCCTAATCGTGCGCCACTGTTTTTAGATTCGCCAATTTCCACATTAAGCTCGCTTAAGTAGCCAGAAACTGGTGCTTTGATTAATAAGTTATCGAGGTTTCGACGCGCAAACTGTAGGTTTTTTTCCAGCATTTTAGCGCTATCGGCAAGTTGAGCTACTTGTACCTCACGAATTGAATTTTCTTGCTTTTGGCGCTCAAGAGTGAGCTCTTTACGGGCTTGGTAATAATTTAAATCTTCTTCAAGCTCAGCTAGTTGGTCTTGCGCCAATACACCACTTTTAACCAAGGGCTTAGTTTGTTTTAAACGACGGGTTAGGTGGGTAATTTTTAGCTCTATTTCTAATAAGTCACGGCGTAAGTTTAATCGGCTGGTTTCCATGGTCATTTGCGTATTGCGTAAAAAATTAAGCTGTTCAGTAACTTGTGCTTCTCTGCTCATTACATCAAGTTGTAGATTAGTATTGCTTAACCGCACTAGCGGTTGGCCTTTTTTAACATATTCGCCTTGCTCTACTAAACGCTCTTCTACTTGACCACCAGCAATAGTATCAAGATAAATACTGGTTTTTGGCACGACTTGACCGCGCAAGCTCAATGCATCTTTAAAGGCACCTTGTTTAACCGTGCTAACCGTAAGGCTGCTACGATCAATATTCTGGCTACGACCTGTATCACTGCTTTGCGTAAAACCTAACGCAGCAGCCGCAACACCTAAAACCAGCGCTGCAAAGGTGAGTTTTTTTAAATACTTTTGCGTAAATGAGCGTTCTATTTTTTTGTCCATGTCGGCTATCTTGATACAAGTTTAATAACTAATTATCGATAGTTATTACAATCACTATGCCAACTTAATTTAATATTCAAATTCAACAACTTAACATTTAACTTGGCTATTTCTATATTGATATTGTCCGCTAATAGAACACTTTATTATTTTATAAACGTCCATTTATGGACACTTTCCCTTTTTTGTTTTAGGCTAAATAAAACCCTATAAAAATAATAAGTATGAAAGACTCAGGCTCACTTTTAATTGTTGATGACAACCCCGATATTCTTATTGCCGCACGTTTATTACTAAAACAGCATTATCAAAGCGTTAAAACCACTGACAACCCATTTGATATTACAGGCATCATTGACGAGCAACGCAAGCTCGAGCAACCCATTGACGTAATATTGCTTGATATGAACTTTACCCAAGACTCAATAAGCGGCAAAGAAGGCTTTTATTGGCTAAAAAAGATTATCGAGCAAGACGCTAATATCGTTGTTTTGTTAATGACTGCCTACGGCGACATTCAACTAGCCGTAGATGCAATTAAAGCGGGCGCCTCTGATTTTATTGCCAAGCCCTGGCAAAACCAGCAATTACTTGGCGCAGTCGCCGCCGCATTTTCACACGCCAAAGACAAACAACAAGTCGGTAAATTAACGCAGCAAAAGCACGGGCTAAACCAAGCCTTAAATACTCCCAGCTTTGAGTTTTTAGGTCAAAGCAATGCGATGCAGCAGGTATTTAGTACCATAGAAAAAGCCGCACAAACTGACGCCAACATACTGATCACCGGTGAAAGCGGCACAGGCAAAGAGCTCACCGCGCATGCGATTCATCAAGCAAGTATGCGCCACAATCAAACCTTTATGAGTTTAGACATGGGCGCAGTGGCGCAAAATTTATTTGAAAGTGAGCTTTTCGGCCATAAAAAAGGCGCGTTTACTGATGCAAAAGCCGATCGCATTGGTAAATTTGAACTTGCTCAAGGCGGCAGTTTATTTTTAGATGAGCTGGGTAATTTACCCCTAGAGCATCAAGCTAAATTACTGGCTGCACTACAAAATAGGCAAATAACACCGGTTGGAGGCAGTAAAGCGGTTGATATTGATATCCGCCTAATTTGTGCCACTAACGACAACCTTGATCAAGCTGTGAGCGAAGGTCGTTTTCGCCAAGATTTGTTATACCGTATAAACACCGTTGAAATTCGCTTACCTGCATTACGTGAACGAAGTGATGATATTCCGCTGTTAGCACATTATTACCTGAATCATTTTTGCCAAAAATATAAACGTAGCTTAACCATTACTGAGGCTGACATGGTGTTACTTTGCCAGTATTCATGGCCAGGCAATGTGCGAGAGCTTGCTCACGCAATAGAGCGAGCCGTTATTTTAACTGAAGGTGATACACTCGATATAACCTCCGTTGTGGGGAATAGTGAAGTATCTAGCACTCATTCTATAGGTCAAAGTACTGAAACTCTAAATACTCTGCCGCAGTTCGATACTTTTAATTTAGAGATGCTCGAACAACGCACAGTTCGCGCAGCACTTAAGCACCATCAAGGGAATGTCAGTCATGCAGCCAAAGCGCTTGGTTTAACCCGCGGCGCTATGTACCGCCGGCTTGAAAAGTATGGGTTATAATTATGCGGGCTAATTTATTGCTTTCATTTAATATTATCGCACTTATAAGTACAAGTTCATTGCTTAGCTATGTAGTGCAAAAGCATGGTTTTTCAGCGACTACATTGCTAATAATGCTAGTCGCAGCGGCATTAATAGCGCATATTTTTACGCTGTTTAAGCGCCAACAAAAACAAGCTGAAATGGTGATCCGCGCTTTAGCCAATGGCGACAGTACCTTAGGACTTGGTAAACAACACCCAATGCTTAAGCAATTTGAGCAAGTAAAAACGCAAATGCAAACAGCACGTTTTAATGCCGAGCAACAAGCGCAATTTTTACAAGCTTTGCTTATTCATGTTGATTTAGCCGTATTGGTATGTGATGACAATGGTAAGGTGATTGAATCAAACCCAGCCGTTAGTAAGTTACTAGGTAAAAGCTTTCAACATTTACATGAGTTAGGCGCTGTTGGAGAGTTAGTTTTAAACGCCGAACATAATATTCGCAGCACCGCCTACTGGCAAAATGGCGAGCAGCACGACACCCTATCAATTCAACTAAGTATCGCTGAAATACAAGGTAAAGTTCGCCGCGTAGTGAGCTTACAGTCAATTCACGACCAGTTACAACTCAAAGAACAACAAGCGTATAAACGCTTAACTAAAGTGCTCACTCACGAAATTGCTAACTCTATTACGCCACTTTCATCGCTAGCTGATACTTGTAGCAATTTACTGCCACAAGAGCTATGTTTTGATGAGCTTGAAGATAAACAAGACTTACAACTTGCGCTACACACGTTAGCATCAAGAACCGCTCATTTAGGGGATTTTATTGCTCGTTTTCGCCAAATTAGCAGCTTACCTAAACCCAATTTAGCGCCTGAAAATTTAGCCGACATGCTAGCGCGTATTGTCGCCTTACATCAGCAACACGCACGCGAACAAGACACCCATATTGAACTGTCGATTAAAAATCAGCAGTTAGTAATGCTTGATAGCAGCCAAATAGAGCAGGTATTAGTAAACTTAATAAAAAATGCACTTGAAGCACTAAAGAGTAGCCAAAAATACAGCACTGAGAATGCAGTTCAACCAACGATCGAAATCAGCTTAGCGCAAAACACTAGCCAACAACTTTATATAGAAATTAGCGACAATGGCCCAGGCATTAGCGAACATGTGGTAGATATGATCTTCGTACCATTCTTTACCACCAAGCAACAAGGCTCCGGCATCGGTTTAAGTCTATCAAGGCAAATCATGCTCAACCACGGCGGCGATTTAATTTATCTACCAAAACCACAAGGCGCATGCTTTAGGTGTGTGTTTGGGTGAACGAAGTCGTTTACGCCGGTAATTAACTAGCAATACAGGTAATTAAATCAACCTAAAGATCAGCGGGCTTACCAATATAAGCCCGCAGCAAAAGCCCGCTTTAATTTGCCATGCTTTATATTTACCTGTGATTTTAATACCTAAAAATGGACTTAACAGAGTTATACGACGCGCAGTAATAAATACCAGCCAACAAATAATGAAAGTGAGGCTGAGTATAAGTAATGGCTCCAAAAACCCACCTAATTGCCACTCAGATAAATAAAACGCAAGACCAATAATCACACTTTGATGTAATAGATAAAACGGAAATACGGCTGAGTTTAATAAAGCCAGTTTAGGGTGATTGTGATTCAAAAAGCGTTGTGCTAGTGCCAGCATTAATAACACTCCCATTAATCGTTGCGCAGTATACAGCATATCCATGCTGGTAATTTGCCATTGGCTAGTAGCTGGGTTTTGCCAAATCATCTGATAACCCACTACCACAAGCAAATAACCAATAATAAATGCACCGAGTAACACTCGATAATGGCGAAGTAACTGGCTGTAAAATGCAGGCTGCCACGCAAGCAAGTAACCGTATAGTAAAAACAGCGCGCCCATGGGGTATCTAAATGTATCGCTTGGCCAGCTCAACTTTAAAATACACAGCGGCAGAAACAAGGTGATGAAAATCATCAGTAAGGATCGATTGCATAACCGCGTGATTGTTTCTTTCGTAGTAGAGTGATGAAGCAACGGCAGCACTAACACCAGCAATAAAGTAAATTGCCATAACGAGCGTAAATACCACAGGTGGTTTACATCAACGTGTGGCCAAATACCTGCTTGATAGTGCTCATATAAAGGGTTGGTTAAATCAAAAAACTGGCAATAAAACTGCCAAAAGCTCATAGATAAACCAACCTCTTGGCTCATTTGCGCATAAAGCTGAATCGGCACAATAAACCAAATGCCAAACAGTAAAGGCAGTAATATTTTTACACTTCGCGTAGTTAAAAACATGCCTAGGTTAAAACGCGCAACAATAAAGCGCAGCGCCACACCTGAAATAAACCAAATTAGCCCCATCCGCCATGGCGACAGTAAGAGCATGGCATTTTCTACATTGCTTGATAGATACAGGCTTTTAAAATGAAATCCCCAATTTTGGCTGTATAGCATACCTGTGTGATAAAAAATTAATAAGCCAAAGGCAAGTACTCTTAGCCAATCTAAATCATAACGGCGCAGTGGTAATTCTTCGGCTTGTTTAAACGCATTTAGCCATGGTTTGAATAGTGTGCGTGTTGTGTTTTTAATGACTATTTTAAGGTTCATATTAGATTTAACTGGCGACTAATTAATAACAACTATGAACATCACACTTTGTTAAGCAATCAGAAAAGGCTGACAAAACAACCAGTAGGGATAAACGGTGGATATTAGGGATGATAAATTTGGTGATCTACCACTCTCTTGCTAGTCTAATTACGGTCTTTTAAAGAGTAACAATAATAATGATCACTTTATCGCACTTTCAGCGCCACCAAACTTGGTACGCTGCTTTATTTTTATTTAGTTATATTTTTATAAACAACACTATAAATGCCAGCTCAAACATTATGGAAGCCCAGCGCGATGGCACACTACCTTTTATGCTTTGGGAGCCGTTTGTATGGGAATATTCCAGCGCTATTGGCACCTTATTGTTGTTTCCCGCTTTAGTTTGGCTATTAAAAACCCAGCCTTTTAATTGGCAAAAAATCCCCCGCTCATTACTCATTTATTTACTCGCGAGCGTTATTTTTTCGTTGTTACATGTAGGGATCATGGTCGCTATTCGCAAATTCATTTACATCGCACAAGGTATGCAATATGACTTTGGGCTAATGTGGTTTGAGCTACTTTATGAATACCGTAAAGACTTATGGGGATTTTTATTTTTAATTGTCGTTATTAAAACCTATCAATATATTGTAAGCCAATTAACTGGTGAGGCCGCCCCTATTTCACAAGGCGAAGACACACCTCAAAACGCTAATTTAGATCGACTACTTGTTAAAAAACTAGGTAAAGAGTTTATTATACAAGTAGCACATATAGACTGGCTTGAATCCAGTGGCAATTATGTGAATTTACACATAGGCGAGCGAATTTACCCATTACGTGCCACTATGACTCAATTGAGTGAACAGCTTGAGCAACAAGGGTTCTGCCGCATTCATCGCTCATATGCTATTCGCTTAAATACGGTTGAATCAATAACACCTTTGCCCAGCGGCGATAGTGAAGTAAGGCTAATAACAGGGAAAGTGCTTACACTCTCTCGTCGTTATAAAGAATCATTTAAAAAGTATTTAAATTCAACTACAAGTCATTTTTAGCTCACCCTGTGTTAAGCTAAACGGCTTTAATTTAGCTGCATTTGTATTTTCGGAGTAGTTTAGTACGTGTTTGTAAATCGATTTATCCGCATTCTACCGCTGGTTATTATTTTATCTGGCTGTGAAACCACACTCAACGCACCATCCCCTGAGCCTAAAAAAACTACAACTCTGCCAACTCCCGTTGTAAAAAATGAGCCCAAAGAGGTTGTTGAGCATATTCCACCAATCAGTGCACAAGCACTAGACGATGTATGGGGTCGGATTAAGGCACAGCTGTCATTTGCTGATTCCAGCCATCCGGCGGTGCAAAAACGCATTGCATGGTATTTAACTCATCCAAATTATATGGACGAAATTAGCCGCCGTGCTGAGCCTTACCTTTACCATATTGTAAACGAAGTCGAAAAACGCGGGTTACCCATTGAACTGGCATTAATGCCGCTGATTGAAAGTGACTTTGATGCCAGTGCGTACTCGCATAAACATGCCTCTGGCTTATGGCAACTAACACCTGCTATTGCTAAGTATTTTAAAGTGCAAATATCACCTTGGTATGACGGACGCCAAGACGTAATAGACAGTACCCGAGCTGCACTGGATTTTATGGAGTATTTACACAAGCGCTTTGATGGCGATTGGTATCATGTAATTGCGGCTTATAACGTAGGTGAAGGCCGTGTAAAAAGAGCCATCAGAAATAACAAAAAACAAGGTAAGCCTACCGACTTTTTTAGTTTAAAACTGCCTAAACAAACCAGCCAATATGTACCAAAGCTCCTCGCAGCAGCGCAACTTTTAAAAAGCAATAAAATGGTCTTTCCACCAATCAGTAATCAACAGGCTATAGTAGCCTTACCCGTCTCTGGCGCAGTTATTTTAGATAACCAAGAAGAATGGCGGTCATTAGAGGGGTTAAACTATGGCGTTATCCGCTTTCCTGCAATCATTGATGCACCTCACATTGTTGTGCCAGCGAGTAAACAAGCCGAATTTAAGAGTATGTTGGCTAATCAAAAAGAAAACGATTATAGCCAATGGCAGCATTACATAATTCAACCAGGGGATAGTTTAAGCGTGATTGCAAAACGTTATGCAATCAGTGTTAAACAGCTAAAAGCGTTTAATAATCTAAAGAGTGACCATATCCGTGCTGGTAAGAAATTAATACTGCCGATGCTGGCAGACCAAGAGGTAGAGCACTTAGTGAAGTCAGGCGAAAGCTTATGGAAAATAGCCAAACGCTATAACGTCAGCATTACCAAGCTAAAACAATGGAATAACCTGTCGCGAGATCGCTTACAAATAGGTGAGAAGCTAACGGTATTTTTATCAAATAGCTAACAAAAGGGGGCTGAAACAACTGTCAGCCCCTCCCTTTTAAGGTATTAGCTTGTCTCTTCGTCCTGTGACTGGCCGCCGTACCAATTAACTTTACGCGTTAATAACATAATTAAACTGAGTACGACGAACACCAACACACTCCCCATTAGCAATGCGTAATCCTCTGCACTGAGTAACCCGTATAAAAGACTATAAAGAAATAATACCCCACATAAGAATAACCCGCCGTGTTTGCTATTTTTAAGCATACCCGCCACATAAACACTGAGTAAGGCGGCTGATGCAAGCGCAGATAATAAATACGCAATATTAAACCCTACGTGCTCACTCAGTGAAATTAGCAGTAAATAAAATACCGCCAAAGCGAGCCCTACAAAACCATATTGAACAGGGTGTATTGGTTCATCACGCAGCACTTCGAGCAGAAAGAAACTCGCAAAAATAAGCACAATAACCAAAATAGCATAATTACTCGCGCGATAGTTTTTAAGGTAGTGATTAACACTATCGACTAAATTTACCCCCATACTGCGCTGCTTGAACAAGGTGCAGTCATTGCGAAATAAACACTGATTAAAAAGCTCTTGCAGGTTAGTTGCAAAGTAATTAGTTTGCCAATTAGCAGAAAAGCCTTGTGCCGAAATTGTTGAGTCTAGTGGCAGGTAGTCCCCTACAAAACTTGGGTGTGGCCAATCGGCCTGCATGGTCAATGAGCTATTTTTGCCAACCGGTGCAAATGCGAGTTGACGCATACCTTGTAGGTTTAAATCAATTCGATACGGTAATACCTCAATTTTGCGCAGGGTGTCATAATCAAGCTCTATACGAATACCTTCTGGTAACTGGTTTAGCTGGGTACCGGGTAGTAGTTCATACTCGCGTTCGTTCACACTTATTTGTGACCCTTGCCCTATCCCTCGAATATCAGCAATCGCCAAAATGAGGTTTAGCCGTTTTATTTTTTTATCTGCCAAAACCGCTAATGAACTTATTTTAAATTGCCCTTCAAATTGGTTTTGTGAGCGATATAACAAGGCTTTATAAATACCACGGTACTTTTCAAATGTTGATAGGTTACTACTGACATTAAATGACTCTGGTAAAAGTGTAATATTCATTAATTGTTCGCTCGTTTTGCCATCAACCGTGACAGTTTCTAGGTACTGAGCGTGAATAAACGGGCCAATGACTTGCTGCTCATCACTGCTGCTCTTTGCTATCTCAGCCTGTACTTGTTGCTGTAGCTCTGCTCGCTCATCGATGAGGTTTTGGATCATAAAAATAGGGATCAATAACAACACGATGAGCCCTATGATTATGATGAGTTTGGTTTCTATTCTTTGTTTCATTGCTATGCGCTCCATGTATTACATATACACAGGGTAACGGAGCTATATGGAGTTACTGAGGTTTTTAAATGGAGCTTTTATGGAGTAGGCATTTTTATATGAACGCGAACGCCATTGTCAGTATTTTCTATGCTGAGTTGGCCTTTATGTAACTTCACAACTTGCTCAACAAAGTTCAAGCCTAACCCAGTGCTTTTTTTACCATTGGCTCTAGGTAGAGAATAAAATCGCTCTGTGATGCGTTCAAGCGCATAATCAGGAATGCAAGGCCCCGTATTATCGATATAAATATCAACAGCTGTCGGTTTGTGCGTTACTTGAATGTGGATTTCACCACCCTCATTAATAAAATCTAATGCATTATCGATAATATTGTATAGCGCTTGCTGAATCAAAAAGGCGTCACCTACACATTGACTATGGGCGTCACAATCGAGTGTTACTTCTACCTTTTGCGTCGCAATTCTGGCAATAAATGATCCTTTAATCGCTACAAATATAGGGCGTATTAAAACCTTCTTGCGTTGCTCGAGCTCAGGGAGTTGTTCTAATTTAGTCAGTGCGAGTAACTTATCGATGAGTTGCTGCATTCGCACTGTTTCAGATTCAATATTAGTCGCAAATAGCTGTTGTTTGTCTGTGCTTAATGGGGATTGTAAAATTTCACTGGCCCCTTTGATTGCTGATAAAGGACTTTTTAATTCATGCGTAAGCGTTTGTACATAGTGCTCAACATAGCCTTTACCATCCAATTGGTTGCGCATTTTTTCAAGCGCATCGCTCAACAAACTGTATTCATAAAAAACCCTAAACCTTGGCTTAGATGCTTTTTCTCCCCGCCCCATTTTATCGGCATATTTGGCCAGTTTATACAAAGCCCCATTAATACGCCACGCAATCAATGCACCTACCATTAATGCCAACACACTCATCACAACTAACCAACTTAATACGCGATATTTAGACATATTTATAAAAGGTTGTACTGAACGATTAGGCTTAGCGACAGTGACTGAGCCAATAATATTACCATTATCGATTATGGGCGCTGCCACATGCATTACTGTTGAAAGAGGATCGTCTTTATCAGTGGCGGTTGAACGAGCACCATATTCTCCCCGTAATGTGAGATAAACATCATTCCACTGTGAGTAATCTTTACCTATATCTTGCTGCCATGAATCAACCACCACGATTCCCGCAGCATCGGTAATATAAATACGATGATTCGTCGCTGGTTTGTCTATTCCCCAGATTTTTGCATTCGGCTCCCTGCTGCCATAAGAATTAACCACAGTAGCAAAACGGCTCTGTGACAGTGTGCCATTGGCTAAATCGTCTCGCGCCATGACAGCCAGTAAATTGGCCATATCAACCAAGGTTTCCTCAGTAACCTGACGAACCGTAGGCTTGATCTCACGCATAACCGTTGAACTAACAAAGTAAGTGGTTAACATAACAAGTATAAAATAGAGTAAAAACAACCTAAGCCCGAGCGGAATTTTAGGCCAACGCTTAAGACGAGCTAATGAGCGTGTTGAGCGTTTAAATAGGTTCATAAAAGTAACCAAATCCACGTTTAGTATGGATCATTGGCTCATCACACACTACCCGTAATTTGTTTCTGATGGCCTTGATGTGGCTATCAACATTGCGACTGTAAACACTGTCTTGGCAGAGTTGTGCTGATGATAGCAACTGCTCTCGAGAAAATACCTGCTTAGGTGATAACACGAGCTTGTCGAGCAATTTAAACTCAAGAGCGGTTAAATTTAACGGAGCATTATTAAAGTAGTAATCAAAGTTATCACTGTAGAGTCCTGATAGCTCTGTAGGTGAATTAACCAATGTTTCTCGAACAACATAAGGTTTTAAACGCAGCTTAACGCGAGCTAGCATTTCTCGTGGACTAAATGGCTTTGTCACATAGTCATCGGCACCGATCTCTAATCCAACAACACGATCAATTTCATCATTACGTGCTGTTAAAAAAATAATAGGTAAAGAGGAAAATTCACGGATCTGCTTACATAATTCAAAGCCATTTGCATCAGGTAAGCCAACATCTAAAATCAACAAATCTACATTTGATGTTTTAATAAAATTAAGCCCAGCTCCAGCGGTATCAAACCAGTCGACGCAAAAACCATCCTTCTCCAGCGTATGGATCAACGTATCTGCTATTGCTTTTTCGTCTTCAATGATCACAACCCGTGCAGTTGTCATACAACTAATTCCTTTACTACAACCCACTATACACATTCATAGTTACAGTAAGTATCAATGCAGTCAATATCCTTTATAAGAATGCTCTTTGTGCATAATGGCGTGGTTAGGTATTTTGTATAAACCGAGATAGAGAGATTAAACAGCGTTCAACTCCCTAGCTATTTCACTTTCCTGCAGACGTAACAAAGCCCGCCTCTTTCGAGTCGGGCTTTCTTGTATTTGGAGCTATGGTGCGCTACGCAGTAGGATGCGCTACTTTCACATAACAAATGCTACACCGTCGTTAGCCTTCACGCTGTTTCGTTTCACTACTGAGTGCAACATGGGGTCGTGGTCTGATGTATTTACTTTATCCCAGACAACAAAAAACCCGCTACATTGCTGTAACGGGCTTCTCTTAATTGGAGCCATGGTGCGCTACGCAGTAGGATGACCTACGTATTTTTAT
>NZ_JBHNYL010000005.1:0-259506 GCF_054960735.1 Pseudoalteromonas sp. RWi3 | reverse complement strand
CTCTTATCTTCTGTGAATTTTAAAACGATAAATCTATAGCAAACGCCTAGAGCCTGCTGACCTTTGCGGATTAAAATTCATTTAAATCAGGAGCTATTGAATCGCGGCGCGAAGTTTGTAACCTAGCGGGTTAAGTCAAAATTGAGCAAAGCGACCGCATCCTGATCACTCCCCTTACCTACATCCATTTAGACAACAAAGAGGAAATCCCCCCTAGGCACAACCCAAAGGGCAGCGCCTGTTTGGCATTGATGCTGCGTTATCACCTTAAAAAGTAAACAGGCCCTAGATATATTACCTTTTTTTACTACACTCAATTAAGAGTGCTTAGCCTTAAATATTAGAGCTTACTCTGATTAGGTAAGCTTTAACTTAATAAAATTTCAGTAAATACTGAGAAACCATTAAACACTCAAGCAATTACCTTTAAATACTCTTAAATAAGAGCAGGTGTAACAACACACAATAACGACCAAACATATTAACTTATTGAGAACAGCTATGTCGTACCTTCGTCGATTTACAATTTTTCAGCGATTAGCGCTATTAGTATGCGTTGTTGTTATTGGCTTAATGCTGTTAAGTGTTACCACATTAACTCAGCAATATGATTCGTTGAAAACCGAGCAACACACTAAAACAAAAAACTTGGTTGAATCTGCGCACAGTATTTTTAGCCACTTTTACGCACTACAGCAAAGCGGGAAAATGAATGAGCAACAAGCCAAACAAGCTGCGCTCAATGCACTAAAAGCATTGCGTTATGATGGTGATAACTATTTTTGGGTTAATGACTATACACCAACAATGGTAATGCATCCTTTTAAACCAAACCTCGTTGGCAAGTCATTAAGCAATACCAAGGACCCTGATGGTGTATTGCTATTTGTTGACATGGTTAACTTAGTAAAAACACAAGGTGAGGGGATCATTCCTTACAAATGGCCAAAACCTGGGGCCGATAAACCCGTTGATAAAATTGCCTACGTTAAAGGCTTTAAACCTTGGCAAATGATTGTAGGTTCAGGTGTTTACATTGACACAATAGATGAAGCTTTTGCACACCTTCGCAACTTAGTGATTATTAATGCAACTGTTATTATTTTACTGCTAATTGGGCTTAGTTACTTAATTGCTCGCAGCATATTATTACCCACAAAACTTGCCGCAAACATGATGAAAGATATCTCTCAAGGTGAAGGCGATTTAACTCAAGCACTTGATGAGCAAGGAAATGATGAAGTATCACGCCTTTCTCGCCACTTTAATTTATATACAAATAAAATGCGTGAATCACTCAAACATGTAGCGTTAAGTGCAAATAACGTAAATCAATATGCGCACAATATTGATGAGGCAAGTAAAACAAATTTATCAGTCATCGAATTACAAAATGATAGCTCAACCCAAGTTGCCACCGCTATGGCGCAAATGACTAACCAAATACATGATGTAAGTCGCAATGCTGAAGCTGCAGAGCACGCCGCATCTGAGGCGGCAACTAACGCATCTGATAGTAAAAATGTGGTAGCACAAACGATCAAAGCAATCGAAACGCTGTCGCATCATATCGAAACAGTAAGCCAAGTAACGGCTGATTTAGCGCAAGAGAGTAACAACATAGGGTCGGTACTGGATGTTATTCGTGGCATAGCTGAACAAACAAATTTACTTGCATTAAATGCGGCCATTGAAGCAGCTAGAGCAGGCGAGCAAGGTAGAGGCTTTGCTGTTGTCGCAGATGAAGTACGAACGTTGGCCAGCCGAACAGGTAAAAGTACCGACGAAATTCAGGCCATGATAGCCAAACTACAAAAAGGCGCACAAGCTGCTGTTGAAGCTGTTACTGCAAGTCAGCAACTATCTAGTAGTACAGTTGAACAAGTCGGCACGGCTAACAGCTCACTTTCTGAAATTGAGCGTCTTGTCACTGTAATTACAGACATGAACAGCCAAATAGCACGGGCAACTGAGCAACAGTCAAGCGCAGCAGATGAAGTAAACCTTCGAATTAATGAGCTATCGCAATCAACAGAACAGTCATTACAAAACACGACTCAACTATCTGATGCCAGTGATAATTTAAAACACAGCAGCCAAGAACTAAATGATGTAGTCAACCGCTTTAAATTAGATTAATACAACCTCAAAAAACATAAAGCCCCGCCAATTTGATTGGCGGGGCTTTTTATTTAACCTGAACTTTGGTTATTTAGCGCTTAGATTACAAACAGTAGCGAGCGAATAAGCTACTTAAACCTGCTGCTGTTGGTTTACCATGTTGCCAATCACCACCCTCGACACCGCTACCGGCTATATCCATATGAACATATGGAATTGGGTGAGCAGACTCACTGCCATGCTTATCCAACCCGCCAACTACTGCTAAAAATGCCATTGGAAATTGGTGGCCTCGGGCAGTGACCGCAGACGCTGCATTGTTACTTGATAACACATCATCAGCCAAAGTACGTGGTTTGATAAAATCGTAATCTTCACGACGACTACGTGATACTTCAGCACCATCAGCCCATAAATCACCGCAATCGGCCAATTTACGTGACACTTTAGCAACACGTGCAGGGCCATTTTCAACATAAGCACTGTAAGGCCCCATTGCACGGGCAGCATGACCTGTTAATGTTGCAACAGTGAATAGCTCTGGGTTAACTTCATTTTTAGCAAGGTCTTTCATCTCACTTAATAAATCACCCATCGCCAAGCGCCCTTCGGCATCAGTATTACCAATACGAACGCGAACACCTTCACGGCTAGTAATTATTTCATCTGGAACAAAACAATCTGAACCAATTGAGTTACGAACCACGGCTAAAAAGGCAATAACCTTAACGCCTTTTGGTTGAAAGTCAGCAACTGACTTCATAAAGCCTGCAACCGATGCTGCGCCGCCTTTATCTCGACTCATGCCTGCCATGTAGCCACCAACTTTTAAATCTGCGCCACCTGTATCGTAAACCAAACCTTTACCAACGAACATTAACGTGCGGGTAACTTCTCCCTCTGGAACATATTCAAGTTTGACTACTCGTGGATGATGACGCTCTACCGCATACGATGCACGGGCAACCGTACTCATCATTGGGTAATCTTTATCAATCGCTTTGATATCTGAAATGACTTCGACATTTACGCTAGAGTCTTTAAATAAATCAACACAATAATCAGCAAATCTTGGTGGTGCCATACGCTCAGGTTCAGTACCACACAAATCACGTGCTGCGTACTGCCCAGCTGCAATAGCGTTAACGGCTTTAATCGTTTGTTCTGAAGCACCAAATAGCGCGATTTGTGTAATAGGCTCAATACCTTCACCGTGGTGCTCACGGGCTTCAAGCGGTTGCCACAATGCTTGACATGCACCTAAGTAAGCAACTTCTAACGCATATTGATAACGAGAGTCTTGGCTTGCCTGAGGAAGGAAAATGGCTGGTTTTTTACTACCTGATGCTTTCGCTTCGTTAATTGCTAGTTTAGCAGCATCAAAGTAACGGCGCACATCATCGTAATCACGGTTTAAAGGACCTGTAGGCGCTAAGATTACTCGTTTAGAGTCAATAACAAGTAATGTAACTTGTTTACCAATACGTGCATCAACAGCCATTTGAGCTTTAATTGCTTTGCTCAAATTAGGATCGTCTAGCTGTGAAAAGTCATCAGCAATAAGAATGAGCGCATCATGTTTTGCGTTATCGAGCTGCGGGGCTGCAACTGCATGTGGGTATGCCATAAAAAAAGGTCCTGTTGTCAAAAAGCTCAGGACCTTATTATCATTTATTTAAGTACCTATTGCCAGTAATGTGAGATGAGTCAACACATCGCTGGCAACTAAGTTTTACAGCTTAAACTGCCTGCTATTTAACAGATTTAAATGCATTATCGCGGCGGTGTTTTGCAATAACAGACCACGCTTCAAGCATTACGAATACACTGATCACCAGCACAACAACATCAAGTATCACAAGTAACCAATTACCTTGCTGGTAATATTCGCCTAATTTAATAATACCCGCGAAGAATGCCATAACTAACACAAAGCTCATTGGGATCAAAGTATATCGCGCAGGACGATTAGCTTTAATCAGAATCACCGAGATAACCAATAAAGTTAAACTTGCTAAAATTTGATTCGTCGAACCAAACAGAGGCCATATAATCATTCCCCCGCTTCCGCTGGCGCCACCTGCACCAAACGCAAGTAATAAGCAGCTCAAAACAGCAATGATTGTTGCTATAACACCATTTTTAATCACTTTGATATTATAGATATCACCCCACTCTTGGATAATATAACGCTGTAAGCGTACACCAGAATCCATTGTAGTCCCTGCAAATAACACCACCATAACAGCAAGCAATGTTGACGCTATTTCGTTGGATATACCCCAACCGCTTTCAATCAAATTTGCGCCACCATTAACAAAGGCTCCCACACTACCCGCACCTAGGTGGCTATAAATTTCATGCCACTCCTCAGGTGATACAGCTAAGGCAACACCACTGACAGCCACCAGCGTGATTAATGCAAGCATACCTTCACCAACCGCACCTAAATAACCTACAAAGCGACCATCCGTCTCTTTATTTAATTGTTTAGAGCTAGTCCCTGATGACACAATGCCATGGAAACCAGAAACGGCACCACAGGCAATGGTCACAAATAACAGTGGGATAATACTTGGAGTATCTATGGCTGTTTGCGTATTAAATGCAGGCGCCGTGATATCTGGCATAGACACAAATACTGCCCCGTATAACAGCACTAAACCAACAAGTAATTGCATACCATTAATAAAATCACGTGGTTGCAATAACATCCAAACTGGTAATAAAGACGCAATCGCAGCGTAAATAAATAAGATAATTATCCAGTTTGCATTCGCAGATAAACCGAACAACTCATCTGGTAACATTATTGGCATGCTACTGCCTAAATAGATGGTGTAGTACAAGATCCCAACGCCAATAAAACATAATGGGATAAGCGATACTTTCTTGCGCAGTAGCTGACCTATAACAAGTGCCACCACAATGGCTGACCATGCAGGAAACACTGCATTAGGGCTGTTAATAAACGACTTTGCAATGACCACGCCAAATACGGCATTAACCATCAACAATACAAGGAAAACAACAATCATAAACAGAGCTCGAGTACGTTTGCCTATAACCGACTCTGAGAGTGCTCCCATGGACTTGCCTTTATTGCGCGCACTCGCCCACAAAGCGCCCATATCATGCACACCGGCGAAAAATATGGTACCAAACACAACCCAAAGAACTGCAGGCACCCAGCCCCAGTAAACAGCAATAGCGGGCCCTACAATTGGCGCAGCTCCGGCAACTGAGGTAAAATGATGCCCCCAAAGAACGACTTTGTTTGTTGGCACATAATCCACACCATCTTCTAACTCATGCGCGGGTGTGACAAAATTGTCGTCCATCTTGAAAATCTTCTCGGCGATAAATTTAGAATAAACAAACCAACCAAAAAGCATTCCAACCATACCCAGCAGTACAATTACAACTGATTGCATAGCATTCTCTCTTATAATTAAAATTGATATACCCGTGTGTGCACAAAATACAAGCAAGGTTGAATGTGGCACGTTATTTTGACAGCAAATTTAAAAAATATAATTATCCATTAAATGAGCAAATCGGTTATATACGTTTTAAAAAACACGTTACCTAATTGTATTTATGACTTTAAAAAGGCAGGTGACCATTTACTCGTAGCAACGTTTATTCCCCACTTTGTTAGAGCTTTCAACCTGATTTTTTGAAGCGACACAATAGAATTATGTTCAATCTACACCCTAACAATAATTCCCTTATTATGACTCTAAACCTTTAGTCTAATATGCTTAACTGAAGATGTTGTTGTGGTTCGCTTTTGATACCAACTCCAATCCCTAGCAGCCGCACGGGCTGCTGGTTTCCACGCTCATATGCTTTAGTTAACAGCTCACTCAAGATGCCTGAGTTAAGTTGGTGAAATGCCTGATCTGCTGACGTTACTACAAAGTTTGCGAACTTTACTTTTACGCTTAATTTATTAATTTTCTGCTCTAACTGCTGCTTGGCTAACCGACGAGTTAGCTCCTCTAATAACGAAGGTAATTGTTCTAAGCACTCTTGTAAGCTGGTTTTGTTGTATTCATAAGTATGTTCAACACTTAGCGATTTTCTAATCCGTTCTGTTGATACAGTGCCAATGTGCAACCCCGCACACTTTTGGTATAGCGACACACCAAAGTTACCCACATGCTGTTGCATCCAGTTAATCCCCTTTTCGCATACATCAGCCCCGGTATATAATCCTTTTAAATTAAGCTTCTCTAATGTGACCTTACCAACACCGGGGATTTTTCCAAGTGGTAGGGTTGCTAAAAAGTCGTCTACATTTTCTGGCAGCACAACACATTGACCATTTGGTTTATTTTCATCACTGGCTATCTTGGCAATAAACTTAATAGGTGCGATTCCTGCTGAGGCGGTTAATCCGGTCGTTGCAAATATATCCGCTCTTATTTGCTGCGCTATTAAGGTTGCACTGCCTTTGCATGCAGTGCTGTCGGTCACATCAAGGTATGCTTCATCTAGTGAGAGGGGTTCTATTAGGTGTGTATAATCTTGGAAAATCGCGCGAATTTGTTGAGATACTTCTTTGTAAACATGCATACGTCCAGGCACGATCACTAAGTCAGGGCATAATTGTTTTGCGTGGTAGTTCGACATCGCAGAGCGTACGCCATATTGCCTAGCAATATAATTAGCGGTCGAGAGCACCCCTCTGCGGCTCTTTCCCCCTATCGCCAAGGGAACATTCGCAAGCGATGGGTTATCTCTCATCTCAACTGCTGCATAAAAGCAATCCATGTCGATATGAATAAACTTTTTCATTTCCCAAACCAAACAACTGTATATATGAACAGCTATTATTAATTAAGTTTTATCGATTAGCAAGTTCGTTAATTTGATTGAGGGTTAAGGGATTTTTTACGCGTAACTAACTTATGACCAAATAACCAAAAAACACCTTCAAACGCAAACCCCATCACAATCAAAATAATGACACCTGACGCATTTCCCATTGCATAAAAAGCAAGCGACAAACAAAGCAGAACGAATAAAGCTATCCACTTTAATACTTTCTCTGTAACCAATTGCATAATTAACTCCTTTAAGCCAAAAATTAAAAATGAAGCGGTAAATACCATTTAGCTTTTAAATATAGTGATGTTTTTATAAAAACTCTAATCTGCTTGAGCTCAAAGCACCATATTGCTAACCTAAAGACTCTTAAAATTAATAGAGCTTTGCTATGCAATCGTTTATAGAACAATACCCTATCCACACTAAAATAAATGTAGCGTGGGGTGAAATGGATGCCCTGCAACACGTCAACAACGTGGTATATTTTCGTTACTTTGAAACCGCTCGCATTGACTTCTTTAATCAAGTAAACCTACTCGAAGACTTGCAAACAACCGGTGTTGGTCCGGTGATCAGTGAAAATAATGCCCGCTATAAACGCCCGGTAACTTTTCCTGACACCGTACTTGTGGGTGTAACAATTAGCGATATTAAAGCTGATCGTTTTATGATGCACTACACTGTTTTTAGCCAGCAACAAAATGCCATAACAACCGTTGGATCATCACAAGTCGTTATGTTTAATTTTAAAACAGGTAAAAAAGCAACCTTAAGTGACCCGCTCATCGAGGCGCTAAAAACTTACTCGCAAGAATAAAAGGAATCACCATGTTATATAATCCATTAGGTAGAAGTGGAATCAATGTTTCTCGCGTATGTTTAGGAAGTATGACTTGGGGCCTGCAAAATTCACAAGCTGATGCAGATGAGCAAATAGCCTATTCATTGGCCTGCGGTGTTAACTTTATTGATACCGCAGAGATGTACGCAGTCCCACCTTCTGCTGATACCTACGGTAAAACAGAAGCGATCATTGGTGATTGGCTGTCACGTAATAAAGCTAAACGTGATGATGTTGTTATTGCGACTAAAATTGCGGGCAATGGCTTACCTTGGGTAAGAGAAGGTGGCGACATAACACGTCAATCAGTTATTGATGCTGTTGAGGGCTCACTCAAACGCTTAAAAACCGATGTAATCGATTTATACCAGTTACACTGGCCAAATCGCTCAACCCCTCACTTTGGCCGTCATTTTCCAGGAACAATTCGTTTTAGTGAAGCAAACACCGAACAAAACACAGCCAGCATGCTCGATATTCTAGAAGGGTTAAATGACTGTGTAAAAGCAGGAAAAATAAAACACTGCGGTTTGTCTGATGATACGCCTTGGGGCATTAGCCAATTTTTACGCCTAAGTGATGAACATAACTTGCCACGCATGGTGTCTATTCAAAACGAGTTTAGCCTTATTCATGGTAAAGATTGGCCTTACCTAATAGAGCAATGTATTCATGAAGATGTTGCGTACCTTCCGTGGTCACCTCTTGCAGGGGGGATGCTCAGTGGCAAATACCAAAATGGAGCTCGCCCAGCAGGCAGCCGTTGGACAATATCGCAACGTAATGGTTTGTTTCGTAATACCCAAGCCTCAGAGAAAGCAATCGACCAGTACATCGCGATTGCCAGCGAACTAGGCATTACACCAGCACAACTAGCCCTTGCATGGTGTAATCAAGTCGATGGTGTGTCATCAACAATAATTGGTGCCACCAGCATGACACAGCTTAAAGAAAATATAGATGCATTTAATATTCAACTCAGCGAACAAACGTTAGATGATATTGCACAGGTATATCAACAATTCCCTGCCCCTTTTTAATACATACTCTTGATAAAATAATGAGCTGCTATTGGTTAATCATTAGCAGCTCATTAAAAGCCTTCTATAATTAACAACAGGATAAAATAATATAGTTGGGGTTTATTAATGATTAAACGATGGAGCAAAAACAACGCAGCGCTTTTATTACTTTGGACATCAGGCGCATTCGCTAACACAACTGATAACATAACAGAGATTACATGGCTACAAAGTGACACTCCCCCTTTTCGCCTAGATAAAACAGAACTCACACCTTACGGCGGGTTATGTGACAACCTCGTTGAGCAACTGATTGAACACTTACCCTCACTTAAACACACCCGTATTGTGATGCCACAAAAGCGCATTGGCAAAAATTTAGACGAAGGTAAAAATGCCTGCTTTCCATACATGATTTACCGTAAAGAAGATACCGCAAGAGCAACCTACTCAGTCCCCACAGCGGTTTATCCCCCCTTTAGTATTATTACCACCGCTAACAATGCGACTAAAATAAATAATAAGCACGGACAACCCGTGCAACTTGTATACCTGCTTATTGATCCCGAGTTTGTTTTTGGTCAAAGTGCAGCGAGAAAATTCACGCCTAAGCTAAATGAGATTGCAAAAAATACGCAAACCTATAATTCAGCTTCTTTAAGCTGGGGTAGTGAAAATGAATCTAAAACTGTGATCTCACGTATTAATCATGGGTATATTGACTATACGATTGATTACCCATTCATGGCAGATTACTTCAACCGAGAAAATGAGCAAAACACTATTGTTGCTTTAAACTTTGAGGCGAACCATGCGCCAATTGTACTGGGTGCTATTGGTTGCTCCTCAAGTGCCCCAAATGGGTTTGGTCGCAAGGCTATTGAAAAAATAAACAAGGTGTTGACGCAAGAAGTACTTCCTTCTAAAGCGTATCAACGCAGTCAACTATTTTGGTTAAAAAACTCATTTAATAATTTTAATTAAATTTACCAGCAAAATATATTGGCTAAACCGCCTGCCAAGACACCTCAATAAGCGACTGCTCTGCACATAATAAGTGGACCTTAAAAACATCCCCAGCGATTACCTTTCCTACACCAGCTGGTGTGCCAGTCATAATAATATCGCCATCATTTAAAGTCATAAACTCACTTATTTGCGTTAATATATCTGCTGGCTTGTAAAGCATTAACCCCACATCACCTTGTTGCTGAAGTTGGTTATTAATACTGAGTGAGATTTTTAATTTAGCAATGTCATCCTGCTCTAATGCAACAAAATGACTAAATAAAGCGGAGCCATCAAATGCTTTCGCTCGCTCCCAAGGTAATCCTTTCGCTTTTAGTTTTGATTGTAAATCACGTTTAGTAAGATCTAAACCAACCCCTACAGCAGCTAAGCGACCATGCTGTACTTTAAAACAGATCTCAGTCTCAAAATGCAATGGCTCGCCATTATGTTCACTCGAAAGTTGACTGCTAATTGCTGTGTTTGGCTTATTAAACACCACCATCTGGTCGGCTATTTGATTGCCCAACTCGTTAATATGCTCAACATAATTTCGTCCAACACAAACAATTTTCGAGGGAGCTAACGATAAAGATGGGTTCATTTTTAATGGCCTTTATTTAGAGCTTAAACATAGCAATTTTTTATCAAATCACAGTAGCATAAAATTTAATGCTTTTCATCAATGGGTTAGCGTAAATAGGCACAGGATATACAGGATGTTAATCGTTAAAAAATAGCAGGTACTAATGGGCTAAGTACCTGCTAGAAGGGATTGAACTTTTTTACTGACAGGTTATTGCAGAGGTAGCATCACGATTAGTGTGAATACTCAACTTTGCAATTGATACATGCCAAGCTGCAGACGTGCTTATTTGCCAAGGTGAGAATACCTGAGACAAGTTAACACCTTGATCTGCAAAACACGCTAAATCTATGTTCAGAGTTTGCCAGCCACTTTGTCCCTTGAGCTGTTCTGAAATATCAAATTTCCCCTGACAGTCATCACCACATTGCATACCTAGCCAAAGCGGCGCATCAGCAGCCTGATCAACTTTAATTTGCATCTGCAATTGACCTGACTTTTCAACGTATGAACGCAAGTCTGATGGAAATGCAGCCATTAAACGCACAGCAGCAGGTTCGCCGCCTGTAAAACTGATTGCTCTGGCATCTTCTTGTACATCTTTATCAAACGTTTTAACACTGACAGCACCAACAGACTCACGACTACTAGCCATCGTTTTTTGTTGCTCTGCACTTTGTAATACAAGGCTCCACGGCGATTTAACTGCTCGGTCAAACATCACTAAATCTTCAAGTTGTTGCGATGATTGACTTTGCTCCGCAAGGTCATCACCGAGTGTATTTTTGTCTGTATAGGTCAAGCCAAATCCGTATGGTAACAATGGCGCATAGTTTTCATCACCACGGTTATGATTATCTACTGGATTATTGGGCCAAGAGAACGATAACTTGCCTTTAAAGTCGTTATTTACAGAGCCATCGGCATGCGAAAATAACACATCACTGATCGCATCCCCTTCTGTTCCAGGTAACCAAGTTGCCACAAAAGCATCGCTGGCATTTAATTCAGCGTTTACCCACATTGGTCGCCCGCTTATAAATAACGATACAACAGGAATACCCTTATCTTTAAGCTTACGCAACAAAGCTAAATCGGTTTTATTACCACGTTGATACTCAAGGTTATCTAAATCACCATTACCCTCTGCATATGGCTGCTCTCCAAATACCACAATTGCAACGTCTGGACGAGTATTAAACTTGCCATTTAAATCATACTGAACTTGCCCACCGGCTTGATTAACGGTGTGTTTAATACCATCCAGAATTGACGTACCACCTGGGAAGTCACTATTCTCATTACCCGTTCCCTGCCACGTGATACTCCAACCACCTGACTGCATACCAATATTGTCAGCACCAAGACCAGCTACAAGTACGTTAGCCTTAGGTGAAAGAGGAAGTAACTGTTGCTTGTTTTTAAGCAACACAAGCGATTCGCGAACAGCTTGTTTTGCAATTTCACGATGTTCAGCGCTACCAATAACCTCTGTTTTACCTGAAAGTGGTCGTTTTGCCGGGCTTGGTTTATCAAATAAACCCGCACGCATTTTTACACGTAAAACTCGGGTTACCGCATCATCAATACGTGATTGCGCAATGGTGCCATTTTTGACTTGTTCAATTAGATTTTCATACAGTGGTTTCCATGCATCTGTTGGAACCATATATACATCTAAGCCTGCATTAGCGGCTTGTGCACAGTCACCATTGGTGCAACCTGGAATTTGCCCATGACCATTCCAATCGCCAACAACGAATCCATCAAAGCCCATTTTCCCTTTGAGTACATCAGTAAGGAGGTACTTACTGCCATGTATTTTTTCACCATGCCAGCTATTGAACGAGGCCATAACCGTTTGCGCACCCGCGCTTAATCCACCTACATAGCCTTGCGCGTGAATAGCAAATAAATCCGCTTCACTGTCTATATTATTACCTTGATCATCACCGCCTTGCGTACCACCATCACCTAAAAAGTGTTTAACCGTGCTGATCACACGTCTATCTGATAAAAAGTCTTTATCTGTAGCGCCTTGCAAGCCTTTTACAATTGCCGCTGAGTACGATTTAACTATCTGAGGATCCTCTGAATATCCTTCATAAGTACGGCCCCAACGATCATCTCGCACTACAGCAACAGTAGGTGCAAATACCCAATCAATGCCTGTTACCATTACTTCTTGTGCTGTAGCTGCTGCTATTTTCTCAATTAACTCGGGATTATTTGTCGCCCCTAAGCCAATGTTATGTGGAAATAGCGTCGCACCAATGACATTATTGTGTCCATGCACGGCATCCGTTCCCCACATAGTTGGGATATTGATACCATCTAATGAATCATCAACCGAAGCTTGATACATTTTTTCAGCCAAGTCTATCCAGTCTGCAGCTGAGGCATGTTTATTATTATTAGGGAACGCTCCCCCGCCGTTTAAATATGAGCCAAAGCCGTATTTACGCATATCTTCAACCGTAATATCGCGGATTTCAGGCTGAATCATTTGCGCTATTTTTTGCTCTAATGTCATACTTGACAGCAGTTTAGCTATTTTAGCTTCCATATCGGCATCGTCAGTAATACCCGTTGAAATGGCTGGCCAAATTTGTAAATCACTTTTCTCGTTTATAGGTTTGGTATCAGGGCCAGAACAGCCGTTCATCGCCATTGTCGCCATTAGTAGCGCCGAAAGTGTGAATGGTTTTTTTAAAGTCATGGTTTGCACCTAATTATTGTTGACGAGTTGAAGAAACCTTTGAGCCTGATAGCGCAAAGTATGTGATGTACAGGTAACAAATAATAGGCAGCATCAATGCTAATTGCACACCCATGTTATCTGCTAATATGCCTTGCAGCAGCGGCACGATAGCCCCACCAACAATTGCTAGACATAAAATCCCCGAGCCTTGAGAGGTATATTTACCCAAGCCTTGTAATGCCAAACTAAAGATAGTCGGAAACATTATTGAATTACATAAACCAACCAATAAAATAGCCCACATAGCTAATGAGCCCTGCCCGGTCATAGCAATCAGAATAAACACAACGGCTAATAATCCATGGCAAGCCAGTACTAAATGCGCGTTTACTTTTTGCATGATTACCGCACCTGCAAAACGTCCAATCATCGCCCCTGCAAAATAATAACTAATATAATGTGCGGCTTGTTGCTCGCTGAGCGCAGTAATATGGTCAAGGGTTAAAAAGCCTACTAAAAAGCTACCAATAGCAACCTCAGCCCCGACGTACACAAAAATACCTACTGCACCAAGAATAAGGTGGCGATACTGCCAAACGCTGCCTAAATCTACAAAATTATCATCTGGTTGAACATGTTCTTGAGAATCTGTTTTACCCAACTTAGGAAGCTTTAGAAAAGCAAAAATGACAGCTAATATCAGTAAGCTTGCAGCTAAAATTAAATAAGGCAGTTTAACTTGCTCAGCTGTGGCTTGGCTTATTTCACTAAGAATCAACCAACCACCAAAGATAGGCGCAACGGTTGTCCCTAATGAGTTAAACGCTTGTGTCATTGTGAGTCGCGAGGAAGCTGTTTTAGAACTTCCCAATACACTAACATAGGGGTTGGCTGACACTTGTAAAATTGTTATGCCGCACGCTAATACAAACAATGCAAATAAAAACAGTTCATAAACATGTGCATCAGCGGCTGGATAAAACAGTGCACAGCCTATTGCTGCAACTACTAACCCAACAACAATGCCATATTGATAGCCAATCTTACTGACCAGTTTACCTGCGGGAATAGACATCACGAAGTAGGCGCCAAAAAAGCAAAACTGCACTAACATGGCCTGCGTGTACGAAAGCGAAAACATGCCCTTCAAATAGGGGATTAAAATGTCGTTTAAACATGTTATGAAGCCCCACATAAAAAATAAGGTGGTTAACGACGCAAGAGCAAATGTTTGCTTCGGCATCGCCTCGATGTCATTGTGTTGCTGTGTTGTCAAAGGCGCTTGTGCCATAATATATCTCTAATTATTAATAATTATCAGTTGATTGCCTCTATTTACGCACCTTTCCAAGTATTTAAAAAAGTAAATAATAGTTGCAACATAAAATGTAAGCGCTTACATTTATACCATATAAAATTTATTTATCAATTTATTTACAACAATATTGTAAGCGCTTACATGAACTCGTTATGATGTATTTTATATAATGCGCATTGCCACCAAAAGTAAGAGGACATTCCTAATCGTGTTTAAAACAATCTCTTTACCTAAGCAATCTGCAATGCTAAAGCCATCGTTCACTTTTGGTGTTGCTACAGCCTCATTTCAAATTGAAGGGGCCCGTGACTCACGCCTTGCATCCATTTGGGATACTTTTTGTGCTAAGCCCAATACCATTGCAGATCAAAGCAATGGCGATAAAGCATGTCAGCATGTTCAATACTGGCAACAAGATGTTGAGATGATAGCCGATTTAGCCGTGGATGCTTATCGCCTCTCCATCTCATGGCCGCGTGTAATAAACCAAGATGGTAGTGTGAACCAACAAGGCATCACGTTTTACCGTGAACTATTAACAGCGTTAAAAGCACGTAACATAAAAACTTACGTCACTTTATATCACTGGGATCTGCCTCAATACTTGGAAGATGCAGGGGGCTGGCAAAGCCGCGATACAGCGTATGCGTTTGCTGCATACACAGACATAGTGAGCCACGCACTAAGTGGGTTAGTTGATTCATATGCAACATTAAACGAACCTTTTTGCAGCGCCTATTTAGGGTATGAAATTGGCGTTCATGCTCCTGGAATTAAAAACCAAAAGGCCGGACGACAAGCAGCCCATTACTTATTGCTAGCTCATGGTTTAGCAATGAATGTGTTACGTAAAAATTGTCCCAATGTTGAAGCCGGCATCGTTTTAAACTTTAGCCCCGCTTATCCACTTACTGAAGATGATGCACCCGCGGCACAACGTGCTGATGAATACCACAATCAATGGTACATAAAGGCTGTGCTAGAAGGGCAATACCCGTCACTTTTAAATGAATTACCTGTTGCTGCACAACCGATTATCGCACCAGATGACATGGCAATTATTAGCCAGTCGATTGATTTTATTGGGGTGAATTACTACACTCGAATACATTATAAAAAAACAGCTGGTAACTGGTTTGAAGAAGTGCCATTACCCGATGTTGATATCACGGATATGGGCTGGGAAATATATCCACAAGGTTTAACTGAACTTTTAATCTCATTAAATAAGTTATACACCTTGCCTAAGATTTATATCACTGAAAATGGTGCTGCTATGGCAGATACTTGCCAAAATAATCAAGTGCTAGATTATGACCGTGTCAGTTATTATCACACCCATTTGAATGCCGTTGACGACGCGATTAAACAAGGTGTTGACGTACAAGGTTATTTTGCTTGGAGTCTCATGGATAATTTCGAATGGGCATACGGTTATGAAAAACGCTTTGGTCTGGTTTATGTTGATTATATAACCCAGCAACGCACACTTAAAGAAAGTGCAAAACACTATCGCGCCCTATTAAAACAACGCTAAGAATCAATGAGAACCGGCTATGCTAACTAAAAAAGAAAAAATAGCCTATGGTTTAGGTGACACCGCGAGTAACATCATTTTTCAAACAGTGATGTTATTTTTAACTTTTTTTTATACCGATATATTTGGTATTTCTCCTGCTGTAGTGGGTACTTTATTTTTAGTAGTTAGAGTTATAGATGCAATTACAGACCCGCTTATGGGCTCATTAACTGACTCAACTCGCACTCGTTATGGCAGTTATCGACCATACTTACTCTGGCTTGCTGTGCCTTTTGGGTTGATTAGCATCATCACTTTCACAACCCCTGATTTAAGTGATTCTGGCAAAGTTATCTATGCATTTATCACTTATACTTTACTCATGTTGGTTTACACCGCAATTAATATCCCCTACTCCGCACTTGGCGGGGTACTGAGTCGCGATCCGAGTGAGCGTGTGTCAATTCAATCTTACCGATTTGTATTTGGCATGCTCGGCGGCTTAATTGTTAGTGCGTGCACATTACCATTAGTGAATTGGCTGGGCGAAGGTGACAACGCGCTGGGTTATCAACTTACCATGGTATTGATGAGTTGCCTTGGCGTAGTGTTGTTTCTTATTTGTTTTAGGTTTACCAAAGAGCGCGTTTGCGCAAGTCAGGCCATGCAGCTCAATTTAAAACAACAAATGGCGACACTTTGGAAAAATGGCCCCTTTAAAGTCCTCTGCTGCGCATCAGCTGTGCTGCTAACAAGCATGGTATTACGTACAACGCTGGCTATTTACTACATTAAATATGTACTAGGTGAAGGCGATTTGGTCACCCAATTTGTAACCTTAGGAATGATAGGAAACATTTTAGGCTGCGCCTGTGCTCAGCCTCTAAGTAAATTTGTCGATAAGAAAACCGCCTACATTTACTTACAGTACATTTCTGCTGCTATTAGTTGCCTTGCGTTTTGGCTACCCAATGACAACCTGCTACTTGCTTTTGGTATTTATTTTTTATGGTGCTTTTTTACACAAATGGCAACCCCATTATTGTGGGCAAAAATGGCCGACACCATTGACTTTGGTCAATGGCAAGATGGCCAACGTTTAACCGGCCTTGTTTATGCCAGTGTTGTGTTTTTCATCAAACTTGGCCTTGCTCTAGGCGGCGCACTAGCTGGCTGGCTACTCGCTTATTATGATTATCAAGCAAATACAGTACTCAGTGAAGCAACTAAAAATGGTATATTGATGTCATTCACCTTATACCCCGCTATTGGTAGTGTGCTTGTCGCATTAATCATGAAAAGGTATATTCTTGACAATAGAACCGTAAAACAAATAAACGCTGATTTAGCAACAAGTAACAACACGTCTACCAACACGTAAAGGAAAAACATGGCCACCATTTATGAGGTGTCAAAGCTTGCTGGGGTTTCTCTAGCGACTGTTTCGCGAGTAATGAACAACAATGCAAATGTCAGTGATACCACGCGAAAAAAAGTAACGTCCGCGATGAATGAGCTCGGCTATAGACCCAACTCAATTGCTCAATCGCTTGCTTCAAATTGCTCAAATAGTGTGGGTTTATTGGTATCTGAGTTGTCAGGCCCTTTTTACGGACCGATGATGGGCGGTATAGAAAATGTTTTTCGTAAGCAAAGTAAGCACGTTATCATTGCTGCCGGTCACAGTGACAAAGCACGTGAAGAGCAAGCAATAGAGTTTCTAATTAGCCGCAATTGCGATGGCTTAATTTTGCATGTTGAAGCGGTAAGCGATCAATATCTTATTGAGCTGTCTAAAGGTAAAACACCATTTGTTTTACTCAACCGCTTTATTCCTGAATTAGCAGAGCGCTGTATCACGTTAAATAATAAGCACGGAGGCTATTTAGCGGCAAAGTACGTTTTAGAACAAGGACATAAAAACATTGCCTATATAAGCGGCCCGCTTTGGAAAAAAGATGCACAAGAGCGCCTAGCAGGCCACAAACAAGCCTTGGAAGAGCATGACATCGCGTTTGATGAGCAACTACTTTATGAAGGTGACTTTATGGAAAGCGGGGGCACACATGGCTATAAACAATTACATGATTCTGCGCACTCTTTTACAGCGTTAATTTGTGCGAATGATGAAATGGCAACGGGTGCTATGGCAAGTGCACGCGAATGTGGTGTTGTGCTGCCAGAAGCCCTTTCAATTATGGGATACGATAACGTGTTTTTCACTCGGCACGTTTTCCCGCCATTAACCACAATTAACTACCCTATTGACGAAATGGGCCGCATGGCAGCTAACTGGGTTCTAAGCGAAGTGTATCAAAAGACCACTCCTGTGCTACAAACCGTCTTTGAACCCGAGCTTGTCATTCGCCAATCAGTTGTTAATAAGGCTTGATAACAACGATAAATTAATTGGTTTTAATAAAACCGACTCAATTTTAAGTTGCTCAATTTGTAAAGGATCTGGCTCTACGCCACTGACAATAACCCGTTCTATATGTGGGTAGTGTTGCTTTATATGTTGAGCAAGCTCAAGCCCACTACCGTCAGGTAAATGCATATCGAGCAACGCTTTATCATATTGCGAATCCCCTTTAAGTATCGAAATACACTGTTCAAAACTGCGTGCAATAGATGTTTCAATCCCTAAGCTTTCCAATAATAACTGGGTTATTTGCGCAGCATCAGCATCATCTTCAACGAGCAAGAAACGAGGTGACACTTCGTCTATTTCGTCTAACTTTTGCGTCTTGGGTAACTCAGCTATATCGGCTTCTTTAGCTTGTGTTAGATACTCCTCTAAACACTGATAAAGATGGCTTGCGTCTACAGGCTTACCAATCACATCATTAAAGCCTAAAGCAATCAATTCACTTTTTATACCCTTCATTGTCGCCGCGGTTAATGCGATGATAGCGCCCTTAAATTCTTGGCGTCTTAGTTCTATTGTTGCTTCTTTTCCGCCCATTATAGGCATGTGTATATCTAAAAACACAATATCAAAAGGCTTTCCCTCAGACCTTGCTTTTTCAACTTTATCCAGCGCTTGCTTACCATTTTCGGCATAAACAACATCAGCACCAGCAGAGGTCAACATGTGCCCCACTAACATACGTAAATCACGTAAATCATCCACCACAAGTACGCGCCCTTCAACACGGCATGAAGTCGCTTTTTGCTGCATATTAGGAGTTAAATCAAGTTTTAAAACATGACGCTGTACATCTTGTATATCACCTGGATAAAGCGAAATTGTGAATTCTGAGCCCTTACCAACAGTGGAGTCCAGTGTTATTCCACCTTGCATATGACTGAGCAATTCAGAACAAATGGCTAAACCAAGCCCAGCACCACCCACTGCGCGCGATTCAACATCAGCTATTTGTTCAAATGGTTTAAATATTAACGCTTGTTTTTCCTTAGCAATCCCAAGACCTGAATCCTTGATACTAAAAAATAGCTTCTCTGTGCCATCGACTATTTCAGTCCATGCCCGTACGGTTATTTCACCTTGCTCAGTAAACTTAATCGCATTATTTATAATATTTATTAAAATTTGTCTTAAACGCGTGGCATCAACGTTAACAACAAGAGGAAGTGGCTCTAGCGATTCAAAGCGTAAACTTAATCCCTTATCTAGAGCCGATACGCGCATCAATGTGAAAACATCTGCCATCAAGCTATCCAGATTGACATCTGTGCAGGTTATCTCAAGTTTGTCGGCTGCTATTTTTGATAAATCTAGGACATCATTTAATAAACTCAACAAATGCCTACCATTACGGTAAATAACACCTAACTCATTACTTGCATACTCATTAAAGTCACCCTGCATGAGTAATTCGGTATAGCCTAAGATAGACGACAGTGGCGTACGTAATTCATGGCTTAAGTGTGCTAAAAAGCGGTCTTTTGATCTATTTTCAGCCTCCGCTTTGAGCCGCTCAATACGCTCATCTTCAATATCTCTTCGAGCCAAAGCGTAACGGATAGAGCGAGCAAATCGACTGCTACTCATCTCATTTTTAACAAGGTAATCAACAGCACCCGCATCCAATGCAGCTGAGTCAAGGGCATCGTCAGATTGCCCAGTAAGCATTATAATTGGCCCATCAAAACCATTTTCGACTGCTTGCTTTAATACTTCAAGGCCATCCGATGCACCTAATCGATAATCAAGCAGGCAGATATCATGCCTGCTCTGAGAAAGCACTTTTACTGCTAGCTGTGGATCACTAACCCACTCGATATCAAAAGTATGTGAAGTAAGTTGATCCAGATAGTCACACGTTAGAATGTAATCATCTTCATCATCTTCAACAAGTAATAGTTTCGTGGGCTTGTCTATCATAGCGCTTATGGACTTCCTTAATCGTTAAACGTACTTGGCAACTCAACAAATTCGACCCAGTACTTACCTAATGTTTTCATCAGGTCAACTAAGCCATCAAACGTGACCGGTTTAGTAATATAAGAAGCGGCTCCTAAGTCATAACCTCTGACCATGTCCTCTTCTTGCTTGGAAGTTGTCAAAATTACAACAGGGATCCCTTTTAGATTCGCATTTGCTTTAATAGCCTGCAACGCTTCTCGACCATCCATGCGCGGCATATTTAAATCTAGTAAAATAAGCCCTGGACGTGGTGATAATTCTTTATCTTCATACTTGCCTCTGCGCTCAAGGTACTCAAGTAATTCGACGCCATCTTCAACAAAATGTAAGTCATTTATCACTCGACTTTCGGCAAGGGCATCTTGCGCTAACAAACGATCATCTTCATCATCATCTGCCATTAAAATAGTGATTGGTTTAACTTTTTTGAATGACATTTAAGCCTCTCCTTGCAGTGTGAAAAGCTCTGCTTCCACTGGTAATTTAATAATAAAAGTAGCACCTTCATCGGCAACACCTTTAGCCGTGATAGTACCACCATGTCGTTCAACAATGCGTCTGCAAACAGACAAACCGATGCCTGTACCTTTATATTGTGAGCGTCCATGAAGACGTTGGAACGGAACAAATATTTTGTCTGTATACTCTTGTGAAAAGCCAATTCCGTTATCTTTAACGGTTATCACCTGCCAATCCAGCTCAGTATTGTGGTCGTCACTAAACTCATGCACATGTTCATAATTAACTGTAATAATAGGTGCAACATCTTGTCGCCTAAATTTAACGGCATTAGATAATAAGTTTAAAAATAACTGATGCATTTGGCTTGGATCAGCTTTAATCACTGGCATATTATTAACGCTTATTTGCGCTTTTGATTCGGTGATCGCGATCTCTAAATCAGCAATAATTTCGTTGATTACATTATTAAGATCGGTATCTTCAAAGTCCTTCCCTCGTGTTGTCACCCGAGAAAACTCCAACAAATCATTTATCAAAGTCGACATTCTCTTTGCAGCATTTTTCATGCGACCAATGTAATCTATGCCCTTTTCACCAAGCTCATCTTTAAACATGCTTTCTAATCGGTCACTGAAGGCTTGTATTTTACGCAGTGGCTCTTGTAAATCATGACTCGCTACAAAAGCAAATTCTTCAAGCTCTCTGTTAGAACGGCTTAATTCGTCTGAATATAAAGTAAGCTCTTGAGTACGCTCTGCTACCTTTGAAGCCAAGGTTTCATTTTGATGTTCCAGTTCTAGCCTATATTTTGCAGATTCGCGTAAATTAATACGGATCAAAACAAACATGCCAAAGATTAACAATCCACTCGTAATAGCTGTTATTGCAAAGGTGATCTTGGCTTCTTGTTTTATCTGGCCCAACTTTCTAAATTGCGCTAGCTCAAACGCTGATTCTGCCGATTGAATTTTATCCGTTAGAATACGGATTTCTCTATAAAGATTTCGCCCTTCATGGGTTTCAAGCAAATAATGAGCTTTGCGCTCTTTATCTGCCAAAGCAAGTTCAGCAGTGCGTGTAAGAATACGCACTTTCTCATCCACTAGCAGTAATAGCTTCGCTACACTTTCAGCCTGTCCATCGATTTCAGAGCGTAATCCCTTGACAATTTTGGCTTGTGAAGTGAGTTGCTCTAAAGCATAGTAGTAAGGAATCAAGTAATCATCCTCACCAGTTAGCAAATAACCTCGCTGGCCAGACTCTGCTTGCAAAACAGACAAATGTAACTTCTCAACAGCTGTATTTAACATACTCGTATCATCAAGGCGTTGCTGTGTTTGTGTTAAGTTTTGAATTGTGTTGACGGCTAAAAACGCATTGCCAATAACAATACACAACACAACAGCGATAAAGCTTGCCCATATAACATTTGTGCTACCTTGTTGCTTTTGCAGTATCATTTATTTTCCTTGGTGGTCAAGTTGACTCTGAAGAATCTAAATCAGATATTTTTTGCAAGTCTTCACTGCATTGCTGACAATTATTAATAATTTTATCTATTGCTGATAATGCTTTGTCCTTTGGCATATCATTTTCTAAAATCATTTTAATTAATTCAGCATTCATTGAAATTCGATTAAGCGGTGCTCTTGCATCATGAACCAATGTTCTTAATATCTCTTTATCCTTCATTTTACTCCTCAGCTGTTATTATTAACTGTATTCGCCAATACCACCGTATGCATTTAACCGGTTGTATAATGTTTTTGTGCTAATTCCAAGCATCTGCGCGGCAAGCGTTTTATTACCTTGAACTTTATCTAATGTGGCGTGAATCAGGTCTTTTTCAACTTCTTCAATCGTTTGACCTGCGCTAACTTGATTTGCTTGTGACTTTTTATTAACACGTGAGAATGGAGATTCTAAATTACTTGGTAAAGTTATTGTTTTACCTTTTGGGTCGCTCATAATAAATGCACGATGAATTGCATGACGAAGCTCACGCACATTTCCTGGCCAATCATAACCGCTAAGCTCTTTCAGTTGCGCTGCTTGCCAAATAAAGTCTGTGCCATTTTCATCATTTAACTGCTCTAAAAACGCCTTAGCTAGCAATTCAATATCTTCTTTTCGATCTCTTAAAGCAGGGATATCGATGGGGAATACGGCTAAACGAAAATAAATATCTTCACGAATAACGTTATTTTGCGCTAAATCTTCTAATGATCGGTTGGTCGCTGAAATCACTCTACAATCAACAGGTAATTCTTTATTGCCACCAACGCGCACTACTTTTTTACTCTCTAACACCCGCAATAAGTTTGGTTGCATCTCAATAGGCATTTCTGTCACTTCATCTAAAAATAAAGTGCCGTTTGCGGCTTGTTCAAACACCCCTTCTTTTCGTGCAATAGCGCCAGTAAACGCACCTTTTTCATGACCAAATAACTCACTGCCGATTAACTCTTTAGATAAAGCGCCACAGTTAGTTGCAACTAATGGCCCTTCACATTGACTAGCATTATGGATAGCTTGGGCAACCACTTCTTTACCCGCACCACTTTCACCCATGAGCATAACGTTTGCATTGGTGCTCGCTACGCGTTCAATCATAGTGTATAGCTGTTGCATGACAGGCGATTCGCCAATTAATGTACCAAAATATTTTTGTATGCTTGGCTGTTTCTTTTTCTTTTCAGTGTTCTTTTTTGGGTTTAGAACTCGCTCAATGTCTTCTCGCTGAAGTGGTTTAACGAGGTGCCCTACATTTGGGGCACACATCTGGGCAAGCTTACCTTTTACCGAAGGATGGCCTGAAATGAGCGTAATTTTGGGGCTTTGCCCAATACTGTTGAGATGTTCAACCAAATGTAAACCGCTGCCATCTGGTAGCATAAAGTCAAGGAACACATGGTCAAAGGTATTATTTTCAAACCATTGTTGTGCTTCAGCTAAATTAGCGGCTGTGTCTATATTATGACCTAAAAACTCCACTATATGGCAGACAACATCGCTGAACTCACTGTCATCATCGACCAAAAGTATGTTTAACATGATTATTCCCTATGCTTTATATTTCCTAATAGCGTAACATAATAAATGGGTTCTGAACCTAAAAATTCAACTATCAACACCATATATATGCAAATAAAAACAATTTCGATCACATATAACTCTTTATTTAAAATAGAATTCTAGGAGCGTTATGCAACTTCTCAAAATAACAACCCACCCGAGTATATCGGCCGATAACATAAGCCAATTTACACGCGTTACCAGTCGAGCAATTGTACTAAAGGGATCGCAAATATTATTAATGTATACCGCTCGCTATGAAGATTATAGTTTACCTGGCGGAGGCGTTGATAATTTTGAAACGATAGAGCAAGGGTTAATCCGTGAACTGCAAGAAGAAACGGGCGCACAAAATATTAAAATAAATGGGGAGTTTGGCCTTTATGAAGAGTATCGCCCTTGGTATAAGGATGACTATGAGGTCATTCATATAAAATCTTACTGTTACTTTTGTGACATCAATGACACATTAGGTCAGGCACAACTAGAACATTACGAACAACAAAATGGTATGCAAGCCAAATGGATAAACATACATGAAGCCATTGCTCATAATGAACGCACAATTGCTAATAGTGACAAACAAGGGTTATCTATCATTAGAGAAACCTACTTGTTGAAAGCAATTGCTAAACAGCTTTAGTAACAAACGCTTGATGGCGGTAAAATCGATACAAGCCAACAATATTGCTGGTTAAGAATAAGCCTTCCATTAGCACTGCAATGGGCGAACCTACCATTATGTTATGCGCCATCCATAAGCTGGTACCTACTATCATCAAGAAGCGCAGTTTAAGGTCTTTAGCTTGAAATGACGCTAGAGTTTGAATAAGTGTTGCGATTAAAGCTAATCCACTTAACCAGCTATGCCAAGTAATAAATACAGCCACCACGCTTAATATAATAAACCCTAGCATCACCATGAATTGCCTTGCAAAAACGCAATACAAGTAACGTGCGGCTGCAATAAGCATTAGCCAGCCAGCATTTTGCTGACCCAATATGAAAAAGTGTGCAGAGGTTAGTAGCACTGAGCCAAATAAACACAATAAAATAAATCGTCGAGACTTAAATTGAAATGAAGCTAAGTCGAGTAAAGTAGCAACGCCAACTAAACATTGAGAAAGTAAAAACATAGTGACTCCTTAAAAACAGCAGTCTAATGGAGTAAATTGAGTATCGCCTTAACTTAAGTTAAGGCGTTTACGTATTCGAGATAAAGAAATAGGTGAAATACCTATATACATTGCCACTTGGCTTAAGCTTAGCTGCGCCAACCAATGAGGTTTATGTTTGAGTAAATAGCAGTAACGCTGCTCGGGACTATTGAGTAATAAAAATGCCTCCTTGGCTTCTTTAAAAATAAGTTGCTGTTCAATAAGCTGCTGCTTAATCTGTTGATACTGTACTTGCTCAAATAGTGTTAGTGGTACTTTAATTACACTTGCTTCGTTAATCACTTTTAATTGATAAAACGCGGGGCTTGAAGTCATCCAATTGGCAAACAGCAATGCAAATTCATTTTTAAAATAAAACTCTTTACACTTTTGCCCACCATCAATCTCGTCATGAATAGCGCCTAAAACCCCTTGAACAATTAAATACCCATAACCTTGTACATCGCCTTGTTGCACTAATACTGTATTGGGCGCTATTCGTTGCTGAGGATACTTACCAGCCAATTGCACTTTGAACTTATTTACTAGCGCTTCATAACTGTCGCCAAGCGATAAAAGTGGATTCTCAGACATTCAAAACTGCCATTTGTTCATTAAGACATGTGTAATATCGGCCGCTGACACACCCACCCTATGAATATATTTTTGGCCACACCACAAAGATGAAAAGTCACTTTTAGCACTTTTTTCAGCTCGGCTTCTTAAGGCTGTTATTGCACTGCTGGCATGTGGAAACTCAGGAACCCCCTTTGGTATAGCACCTAACTCTCGCATTACTCTATTTTTAATACCCCGAGCAGCTCTACCAGAAAATAATGTAGTCAATGTGGTCTCGTCTTGTTGTTGATCTAAAATAGCCTGTTGATGCAAAGCTGATGTTGTTGCCTCCTTACATAGTAAATAAGCGCTTCCTACTTGGACAGCACTAGCTCCTAACGCTTTAAGCTGTTGTACATCATCGGCTGAAGCAATGCCACCAGCAGCAATAATAGGCAGTGATGTATGCTCAACACAACGTTTAACTAACTGCTCAGTATTTTGTTGTAAGCTTAAATCCATAGATAAAAAATGGCCTCGGTGCCCTCCTGCTTCAAGACCTTGAGCGATAACCGCATCAGCGCCATTTTCACTGAGCCATATAGCTTCATCTAAAGTTGTGGCCGTTGAAATCACTTTACTCCCCCAGCTTTTAATGTCTTGAACAATTTCACCGCTTGGTAAGCCAAAATGAAAACTCACCACCGGTGGCTTGAAAGGCGCTATTAGTTTTACTATTTCTTCATCAATTGGCTGACGAGTTGCCGTCATGCCCAAACTAGACTCATCAATACCATGCTCTTTTAAATAGGGTGAAAGTAATTGATGCCATTGCTGCTTTTGCTGCTGCGTATAACCGATTACTTCGTGACAAAAAAAGTTTAAATTGTAAGGTTTGTCGGTTGCTTGGCAAAGCTTGGTAATTTCATCGATTAATTGCTCCTTTGATAACATAGCGCAAGGCAATGAACCTAAACCACCACTGTTGCTCACAGCTGCGGCCAATCGATAGTCTTGCACACCTGCCATTGGGGCTTGGATAAGTGGTAACTCAGTATTAAAAAATGTTTGCATGTAAACGTCCTTGTAACTTTTTCATTCATTTGCATTAATTACCTGCACCGATCTTAAAGTACAGTAATATGAGAAGCATTACTTTTATTTAAACTTATTTTAAATCAGTACATTAAAATAAAAACCACTTATTGCTAAGAGTTGGTGTTAGCTTTGCAATCACCCTAACTACTATAATTTGTAAGGAGATAAAATGACTGATTCAGTAACTACAATCAATCCAGCTACCGAAGAAACAATTGCAGACTATACCCTGCTAAATCTTGAGCAGGCAAATAATGAGGTAGATAAAAGTCATAATGCATTCTTACAGTGGCGGCACACATCCCTAGACGAGCGAGCTGAGTATTTAAATAAACTTGCTGATGTATTTAAAAAAAATCAAAAGTCGCTTGCCCAATTAATGACGCAAGAAATGGGAAAGCTTTACCAACAAGGCTTGCAAGAAGTAGAACTATGCGCTGCAATATGCCGCTATAGTACTGAGCAAGGCCCTGTTCAACTAGCTGACGAAGAGCGTTTAATGGAAAACGGCCGCGCTATTATCACCTATCAACCTACCGGTGTGCTATTAGGTATTCAACCTTGGAACTTCCCGCTGTATCAGGTTATACGTTATGCAGTAACAAATATTATGGCAGGCAACACCGCAATACTAAAACATGCAGGTAATGTATTTGGCATAGCAGAAAAAATAGAGCAGATGTTCTGTGATGCTGGTTTTCCTGATTATGTATTTAAAAACCTACTGATTGACGGTAAAACAGCCAGCGAACTAATCAGTCACTCTGCAATTCGCGGTGTAACATTTACAGGTAGCGATGGCACAGGTAAAAAAGTGGCTGAGCAAGCAGGAAAACATGTAAAGAAAACCGTATTAGAGCTAGGTAGTAATGACGCCTACCTCGTACTTGATGACGCTGATTTAGAGCTGGCAGTTAAAACCTGTATGCAGGGTCGTATGGTTAACAATGGTCAAACCTGCGTTTCAGCAAAACGTTTCGTTGTCGTTGAGGCTTTATATGATGACTTTAAAACCGCCATTGCAAAGCAGTTTAAAGCAATGAAGTTGGGCGATCCTATGGATGAAGAAACAGAACTTGGTCCTATGGCGCGTGAAGACCTAAGAGATAAGATCCATGATCAAGTTCAAGAATCTGTAAAAGCAGGTGCTAAAGTCGTTGTTGGCGGTGAAGTACCTAAACAAACCGGCTTCTATTACCCTGCGACCTTGATTGAGAATTTATCACCGGGCATGCCCGCCTATGATGACGAGTTATTCGGTCCTGTCGCATCACTTATCAAAGCCAAAGACAATGAAGACGCAATGCGTATTGCCAATGATTCCCGCTATGGCTTAGGTGGAGGCATTATCTCAAAGGATGAAAAGCGTGCGATTGAATTGGCTAAAAAGCATTTTGATACAGGTATGATCAACATAAATGGTTATGGTCTTGCACAGCCAAACCTGCCCTTTGGTGGCGTGAAAGACAGCGGCTATGGTCGTGAACACGGCGGATTTGGTATTCGTGAGTTTGTAAATATCAAAGCTATTATGATTAATAACTAAAGCACAGTTATAATTAAAAAAGGGCTTTTCGGCCCTTTTTTAATGCTTAAAGTAATAAATTCAATAACGCATCTGCTTATTTAAGCTGGGCTTTGTTTATATCCTCATCAAATGTTGGTACTGACTTATGTGACGTATTATCCATTTGCAATTCATTCACAGCTTGCTGAATGTCCATATCATCATCTAACTGCTGATTACTATTAGCTGGCTTATGCACTAACTCAGTTAGCAGTGCAAAATGATCTGAGCCATATTTTTCCAATCGTTTAATCCGTTTAACCGTAAAACCATGACTATGAAATAAATGATCAAGCGGCCAGCGCATAAAGAAATACCCAGCATGAAAAGTATTAAAAAAGCCCCGTCCTTTTCTGGGATCTAAAAAGTCACTAATTTCCATAAATAATCTCGTGCTTCTAGACCAAGCAACATCATTTAAATCTCCTGCAACTATGGTCGGTCGCGTATTATTTTTTAATGCTTTAGCAAGTAAAATGAGTTCAGTATCACGCGGTCTCGAGGTGTCTTCTTCTGTTGGGCTGGGCGGCGCTGGATGTATAAAGTGCCCTTGCATTACATGCCCTTGCGCTGTTTCAAATAAAATATGTATTGAAGGAATATCCTCCTCAACTAGCTCGCACACTTGCTGCTTAATTATTTTAAATTTGCTGTATAAGTGCATGCCATAGCGATTATCTTTTGGGCAAAATATTGTATGAGGGTAATCTTTTTCAAGTACTGATAAATGTTGCTGCCATTTACTATCCGACTCAAGCGTGATCAGTAAATCAGGTTGGTTCTCGTTGACTAATTCGATTAAATCTTGATAGCGCGTATTCGACATCAACACATTAGCCGACATAATACGAACGCTATGCTCACTTTCTTCAGGGCTATGAGCCACCTCTTTTTTTGCAAGCCATGTGTACGGGTATATCCATTTACCTTGAATGAGCAAAATAACACTCGCCATTACTAAGGACGACAAAACCAAAGGCGATAACTCACTTAATGCAAAATACCCAGTTAAAAGTAGCCCAGCTAATGCAAGATAAAAAACCTGTAACCGAATAAAATCGCAACTACGAATTAAATAATGCTGGCTAAAAGAAAAAGGTAAAAGAGTCACTAGAAGCAAAACGCTTAAGAGACAAAACAACACAATTAACATTCAACAATCCTTTTAACACACGTTAGAAGTAAAATATAATCAATAATATAACTTACACATTCTGTTATGCGCTTACACACATACATTACCACCCTCAACTAAATCTGTATGCTCGGTATAAAATCAACGCACTCATGATAGTTTACACAGTTTCTAAGCTGCATTTTAATTAAAATGTGATGATATAAATAAAAAGTACAGACAACCTCTCCCATGTTTGTATATTATTAACTCACTTACCTTATTGGAGTTTGCGCCACGATGAATAACTAACACCTGTTGAAATTCGTTTTTATTTTTTGAATTTACAGGGTTAGTGGGCGCAAAATTCGTCATATATCTCGTTATCGACTTAACGATTCATAGTTAATTTAATAGCTTTGCGCGCCATGCCCTGCTCATATCAGAGGCATTATGCATACATTACAAATCCATAATTTAAGCTATCAACACCCTGATGGCCATGTACAATTTAAACAGCTTAATTTTTCAATCAATGAAAAGATCACCGCAATTATTGGCGCTAATGGCAGCGGAAAATCCATATTGGTGAATATTTTAGCAAACCATATACAACCTAGTGAGGGACGTGTTGAGTTTAGCGGCACACGTTCATTTGTATCACAGCAATTATGTGAGCACTATTTACAAAACTCCTCAAATACCATTGCACAACAGTTAGGAATAGATAAAAAGTTGGCGGCTCTTACACGTATTACACAAGGAAGTATTGCTGAAGCGGATTTTGCGCTGGTAGGCGACGATTGGCTATGTGAGCAATATTACCAGCAACAGCTATCAGGCATAGGTATTAATGCACCCATTAACACCCCTATTACTCAATTAAGCCCAGGGCAACAGCGTTGCTTAGTACTCTATTGCGCATTAGCTACCAAGCCAGATCTTTTAATTTTAGATGAACCAAGCAATCATTTAGATCGAGCAGCAAAGCAGTGGTTAATATCACAGTTACATACATTTAAAGGGCAAGTAATTATCGTTAGCCATGACTGCCAGTTACTTGATCACAGCGATGCTATTATTGAGTTGAACAATCTAGGCTGCCATTACGAAACTGGAAATTTCACCCATTTTTGCCAGCAAAAAGAACGATTGCAAACCGCGCTGACAAAACAAATAAATCACTTAGCCAAAGAGCAAAAAAAACACCAAAAGCAATCCCAAATTAACCATGAAAAAGCACAACAAAGAGCCGCACAAGGCAATAAACACCGCCGCAGTGCAAGCCAAGCTAAGGTCATGCTCGATTTTAATAAAAATAAAGCACAAGCAAGTAAAGGCGCTAACGAACGTTTAGCCTCAGCAAAGCTCAATAACCTCGCTCAACAGCAACGCGCCCTTAAACAACAACAGCCTCACAAGATTGAAAGCAACCTAACATTTACTAAACCTACCAGTAATAAACGCCTGCTGTTTATTGACAAACTATGTTTACCCCGTGGTTGTATTCAAACTCCAGTGACCTTAATGATTAACAGTGGCGATAAGCTGCATATTGATGGGCTAAATGGCTCTGGGAAATCAACACTCCTGAGGATGATCAATGAAACTCAAAGCTCATATTTATCGACGACAATTCAACTAAATACTCAGGTACTTTATATTGACCAGCATTGCTCTTTTTTAATTCCCTCACAAAGTTTAATGGATGCAGTTCAGCTGCATTGCGACCTTAAGCCGCAAGTAATACGAAACGTACTGGCAAACATAGGATTTAAAGGAGATGCCGTTTATCGTCAGGTTGCTCGACTAAGCGGGGGTGAAAAAATGCAATTAGCGATGCTGATAGCCAAACAAAATGCCAGCAGTCATTTGTTGCTTCTGGATGAACCCGATAACCATTTAGACCTCAATAACAAGCAATTATTGGCACAAAACTTAGCACATTTTTCTGGCAGCTTTATATTAGTAAGCCATGATGAGGTGTTTATTCAGCAAGCTAGTTTAACAACCCAAATTACTTTAAAGTAACGGCATGCGAACTTTTTCACCATTTAAGTTTCAAACTCATCGGATCACTCAATTATAAAAAGGAATAATATGAAAACTCTACAAATGGTTTTGGTGATTGTAATTACTTCGTTAGCTGGCTGCAGTACTATGCTCAGCCAAAATGCGAATCAAGAAACACGCTCTAGTAGTTTGGTGGATTTTCTATATCCCAATGAACAAAGTCGTCAAGCTCATCAACCAAGTATGCCAACGCTTAATTTACCTGCCACTGTCGGTATTGCATTTATTCCCAATCAAAACGATGCAGGTATCCGTAGTAATGAAGAAATTGCGTTGCTTGAAAAAGTAAAAAAGCAGTTTTTACAATACGACTATATCGACCGCATTGAGATTATTCCAAGCAGTTACTTAAAAGGAGGTCAGGGATTTACAACCCTTGATCAAGTATCTCGGTTATATGATGTTGATATAATGGCACTGGTTTCATACGACCAAGTATCGCAAACACTGGAAAACAATGCCGCCTTTTTGTACCTGACCATTGTTGGCTTGTATGTTATTCCTGGCAATGAAAATACGGTTCAAACTTTTGTCGATACCGCTGTTTTTGATGTGAAGAGTAAAAAAATGCTGTTTCGCGCACCGGGTATTAATAAGGTTGATCAGCGTAGTACGGCCGTCGGTATTGACGATACCTTAAACAATCAATCAAACAGCAGCTTTAATTTAGCCGTGGATGACATGATAGTAAATTTAGATGCTGAACTTGGCTCATTTAAAAGCCGAGTAAAAGAAGAGAAAATAGCAAACGTAAACCATAAAAATGGCACGAGTTCAGGCTGTATTTTTTGGCTATTAGCGCTTCTTGCTGGTGGTTTAATTTTAAAATACCGCCAACAAACCCGCTTTTGCAAAAATGCATCAAACGTCGTTCATCGCTAAAGTTTTAGCATTCGTCTAAAAGGCTATATTCTGCCCTTTTGAATCAGATTAGATAAAGGGCTTATATGCTTTTTCGAGTACTAGGTTTAACGCTAGCTTTTACAACCGTATGTGATTCTTTTGCAAACCAAAACGATATTGAACGAATCACGACAACAGCATCTCGCTCGCAAGTAAATGCCGATCCTCTCCCTTTAGTTGTCAGCAGCATCACCCAAGCAGAACTGGATTTAATTGCCCCCACCCACATTGAACAAGTGTTAAAACAAATCGCTGGCGCAAATTTACAGCATGGCAATGGCCAAGAATATTTACCTGCGCTTCGCTCTCCAGTGCTGTCTGGTGCGGGCGCCTGTGGCGGTATTTTAACGGCTGAAGATGGCATTCCACTGCGTGCGGCTGGTTTTTGTAATATTAACGAGTTATTTGAAGCCCACACTGAAATGGCAGATCGTATTGAGGTTTTAAAAGGTCCAGGTTCAGCCCTTTATGGTTCAAATGCTGTGCATGGTGTTATCAATGTCATCACGCCAGATACCACTTACGATGAACAGTTACTGGGGGTTGATTTAGGCTCTTACGGTTACAGCCGTTTAAAACTGCGAAGCGGGAAGGATCTTGGTGATCAAGGGGTTGGGATCAACGCTAGTGTAACGCGCGATACCGGCTACCGTGATGATGAAAGTGTAGATCAAGAAAAACTCAACCTACGTCACCGTTATACCAACGACGAACTTTCAATTACAACAGGGCTAAGCTATACCAACCTCGATCAAAAAACCGCAGGGTTTATCGAAGGCTTTGAAAGTTATAAAGATGATGAAATAGCTCAACAAAACTTTGACCCCGATGCATTTAGAAAAGCGCGCTCTTTTAGGGGGTGGTCAAAAGCACAGTGGCAAACCGACCAATATATTTTTACTATTACGCCTTATGTGCGCAACCAGAGTATGACCTTTTTCAAGCACTTTTTACCAGGTACACCGCTTGAAGAAAATAGCCAAAATGGTTTTGGCGTACAGTCACTTTGGCAACATGTCTACTCAGATGAACTGACTGTTAATTTAGGCTTAGACAGCGAATATACTCGCGCTGACTATCTACAATATCAAGATAAGCCAACCCAAGGCTCTGCATTTTTAGTTGCGACAGTGCCGCAAGGCAAACATTACGATTACGACGTAAATAGCACGCTGATTGCGCCATTTATTAGCCTTGATTGGCAATGGCAACAACTTAATGTCAGCCTAGGTGCTCGCTTTGAACGACTCAACTACGACTATACCAATAACATGCTTGCTGGGCGCACCGCTGAAGATGGCAGCGAATGTGGGTTTGGCGGATGTCGTTACTCTCGCCCACCCAGTGATGAGAATACCTTTACCAATACATCACCCAAATTAGGCTTGAGTTACCAACTAACTGTCGATAACTATTTATACGCAAACTTTTCCCGCGGTTATCGAGCCCCCCAAGCTGCCGAGCTTTATCAACTCCAGCGCGAACAACAAGTGGCTGATCTAGAATCTGAAACAGCAGACAACCTTGAGCTAGGCCTCAAAGGCCAATATCAACAATTGCACTATGTAGTGTCTGCCTATGCTATGGATAAAGAAAACGTCATTTTTCGCGACAGTGACTTTTTTACTATTAATGACGGGAAAACCCAGCACCGCGGTATTGAATTAGAGCTAGACTATCAGCTTACTCAATCCATACAGCTTAGCCTCGCAGCAAGCCATGCCAAGCATACATACGACTATGACCGTGTTTTATCAGATGTAAATATTAATAGGAATGACGTAGACACAGCACCACGTAATATCGCCAACCTCCAAGCTAACTGGCAAATCACAGATAACACCCTTGTTGCGATTGAATGGCATCATGTTAGTGACTATTTTACCGACCCTGAAAACCTTCATAGCTATGATGGTCATAACTTACTAGATTTGCGCGGTGCATGGCAGCTGACTAAGCAATTAAAACTTACTGCACGTGTTAATAACCTAACTAACACCAACTACGCAGAGCGTGCTGATTATACGGGTTTCAGTGGAGATCGTTATTTCCCAGGCAGACCGCGTAACGTGATGTTTTCAGCAAGTTACGCATGGTAATTAACACTTTTTTAGAAGAGCTTTATATTACTTTCTCAAGTGCACTTGAAGTACAGGTGCACTTTTGAGCAGCTTATGGTTGCGTGCTTTAACAAGTGGGTTCTGCGCTATCTTTGATTATCTCGGGGGCCGCAATATTACGATAAAGCAAACACTACAAACCCCTTAAATAAAAAATGCTCTATATGGATAACCACATAGCGCATACTTATCATTTATTTGATTTGACTAACGCACCGCTAGTACGATTAAACCTGGTACTACAAAGAACGAACCCAACACATAGCCCAGTGCTGCCGACTTATTCTTAGTGCCAACCTCAGCCAGCTTTTCGGCTAGTTTAATTGGAATCTCACGTAATACCGGAATACCGTAAATAAGCGCTACAGCAAACACATTAAACATAACATGCACAAGTGCAATAGTTAGCGCCACTTCAGCCATAGGACCAGTTATAGATGTTGCAGCTAATAAAGCAGTGATCGTTGTACCAATGTTTGCACCTAATGTGAACGGGTAAATTTGGCGCGTAGTAAATACACCACTTCCTGCAAGTGGGATCATCAAGCTTGTCGTTGTTGACGACGATTGCACCATCACAGTTACAGCTGCACCCGACGTAATACCCGCAACTGGGCCACGACCTATCGCGCCATGTAATATATCTTTTGCCTTACCAACAAGTGCCTTTTTAAGAAGCTTACCTAACGTTGTTACTGCAAATAAGATTAAACAGATACCCGCAACGACCATTGCTGCGCCTAACATTTTTGTATCTAAGAAGCTAAATGCGTCTTTTATTACACCCACAGCAGGTTTCACTAAAGGTTTTACAAAGTTATAGCTCTTTAATGATAAGTCAGCGTCACCGACAAACAAATGCGATAACATGGCTGAAAGCTTTTGTAATAAACCAAACATTATTTCAAGCGGTAAGAAGATAGCAACCGCGAACAAGTTAAAAAAGTCATGAACTGTTGAGGCAGCAAACGCACGTTGAAACTCATCTTTTGAGCGAATATGACCAATTGATACCAAAGTATTTGTTATGGTTGTACCAATGTTTGCACCCATTATCATTGGGATAGCAATACTTAAAGGTAAACCACCTGCCACAAGTCCAACGATGACTGACGTTACAGTAGAAGACGATTGTACTAAAGCGGTTGCTAAAGCACCTAGTAATAAAGCGATAAACGGGTTAGTTGCAAACGCAAAAATTTCTTGTGCGCCTTGAGTACCACCTGACGCTAACTTAAAACCACCACTGACTGTACCTACGGCAACCAGTACTAAATAAACTAAAAAGACAATGGCCGCCCAGTTAAGTGTTTTAATTAATAGCGTGTTCTGCTTTGATTCACTCATGTTTAAATCTCAATTGTTGTCTTGCCGATTGTGGCATTTTGATGACGTTTTTGTTTCAGGGCGCATTAGAACACTCCAATATTACAGAAATATTTCATTCAAATTAACAAGCGCTCGTAAAACAGCCACTCATGATATGAGAGTACTAAAACGAGATTAAACAGCTTTAAAAAATTAAATTTAAGTATTTATTATCAAACAGTTAAAACAAGTATTGAGTTTTACATTGATTTACAGAACAACTAACAACGCTTTATTCTATTTATTAAATAAATTGTATTTTTTTATCTAAGAGACTTTGTAATTGGTCGGCTGTCTACTGCCATACTTACAAAACAATTAAAATAACAGACAGGTAAAAAGAGGAGGTTATTATACAAGGCACACACCATAAAACGCTTGTAATGAGGAAGGCACAGCTCTTTGGATATTTAAACCCGCTTAACGAGTACGCCCCTCATGTATACACAAGACTAACGGTGTTTATATTGTGTTTTACAATGGCTGCGCATAATGGCTGGATCACGTAACTTTAAATGCTTTGTTGTGCGGCCACTGTGTCGCTTGCGCCATACTTTAAATGAACCGCTGGAAACATTGCTGCGCATAAAGGTAACAAGCTGTGAGTGGTTTAAACCAAACAGATCTTCAATAGCTTCAAACGGCGTACGATCTTCCCACGCCATTTCAATAATTCGAGAAGTTTCACTGTCACTAAATTGCATAATTCACCCAAATTATTTTCATACGCAGTCACTTCTAATTTAGCTCACCTTATTGAACACTTATATCAACTCGCCATGGAGGGTTTAAGCGATTGTACCCAGCCCAATATAGCTTAATTAGATTTCCTGATGGGTCTGTAAGCTTAGCCTCACGCCATAAGTAACGCTGGTCAATAATCTCGGTATCAAATTTCACACCTTTGGCTTTTAATGACGCGACCCACTTTTCTAGGTCTTCGCTTTCAAAGTATATTATCGCACCATTACTAAACGTATCATTGGTTAATAACAAAGAAAACGTGGCTTTATTGGCACACTCAAAACGTGAATAATGGGGACTTTTAACAATTTGTGTAAAGCCTAAAGTAAGATAAAAGTGATTGGCTTTTTCAATGTCAGTGACAGGTAAAGTGATTTGATTAAGATTCATAGTCGCTACCTAAATATAAAGTTAGATAACGACTTTAAAACCTTAACCAAACTTGAGGTCAATTAGTAATTTGCATCTTGGTATTAAGAAGCCTGATAGCGATTAGCTTGCTTAATACTAGCAAAGTCGTTAAAGCGAACGCCGTGTTTCTTCATTACCTCAAGCACTTTTTTACTTATCATCTGGCGCAAATAAAACGGCTGATTCGGTACAAAGTGATGAATAGTATGGGTATGACCAAAGTTAAAGCAAAACAAATTAAACGGTGCGAATAAACGGCTGGTTATTACATGGGTTTGCTCCATCATGTTGTTAACGCCACCGTAGTAATGCATTGATGACGTGACAAAGTTAAGAGAGCTTGAGCGTACGATGTTTGGCACAATCAACACAACCATTAAAAACTCAAATACCGCCATCGCATCTAACAATAAAACCGGTGCGTTTGCTTCAAGTGGCACAAATAGGTTAACTAAGTGAAAAATAATAACAGAGTATAAAATTGCAAAGTACGTGGTAGTTACCGGGAAACCAGCATTAAACACTTTCAAAAAGCTAAAGCCTTTAATTTCTTTACTAAAACGCTTTGCATTAATTAATAAACCAAGTAGACCATCAACAATCACCAAGGCGCGTAAAAATGGATTTTTAATGCCGTTACCGACTAAGCGCTCTTCTAAATCTTGCTCAGTGCCCGAGGTTTTATGGTGATGTAAATGCATTTGGCGGCGATACCAAGGGCTAATAGTGTTTGGTCGCATCAGCCAAACTGTGAGCATCATAAAGTTATGCAAAAATGGTTTTTTACTAAAATATTGTTTATGGATAAGGTCGTGTTCTAGCTCATGGGAAATTGACGCAGCAATGGCCGCTAAAATAATACACAACCAAGCAGGTATAATAGCAAGGTAATACAGTGTTCCTACACCAATTAACGCTGCAAGAGAGAGTAAAAGAATCGCCATTCCTAAGGTATTTTGATGGGCTAATAATGGGTGTTTTTGACGAAGTTTAGCTTCTTCCGCTTTAATCGCCTTTACAATGGCTTGAATATTTTCTTTGGCACTTAACGTGTTCATAAATAGCAACTGAAAATCAAAGTTGCGCAAATGATACCCGAATAATTAAAAAGCTGCTAGAGCGAGAATAAGTGGCAAGTGGTAAGTGGTAAGTAAAAAATGAAAGAGCTATTAATTTAAATCAAGCAGACTTTTAATTCAACTAAAGCTTTTGCGTAAGCTACTTGCTTAACAGCCACTGTATAAAACGTTCAATAAAGAACACTAGTGCCTATTAACAGAGTTAACGCTCACATGTGTTAAATTTTCACTTGGCATATTGTTCAATATATTTTGTTGTAATTTCTTTTGCTTGGTTTAACTCTTCCTCAGACATTACTTTGGTTAGCCGAGCCAAACCCTCTTTTGCAAATTATGTGTCAGTACCTGCTCGCGCAATAACCACTTTGTACCAGGCATAAGACTCAACATTATTTTGTACTGAGCCAGGGCTAGACTCTAGCAAATATGCATACTCAATCTGTGCTGTGTAAAATCCTAGTTTTGCACTCTGATTTAGGTATTTTTGAGCTGATAAAAAATCACCTTTCGATACTGCTTCCACACCTTTGTGACGAAGTTCAACTGCTTCACTTGCTAAAGTGCCAGCTGAAAATACTAGCGAGAGGATTATTACCAAAATGAGCTTCATTGTCTCTCCTGAAATTTAATGCCTAACATAAGGTGCGCCACGATAAACTGACCAAGCGCACCAAAATCCATACCAATACCGCTGAGTGTAACGCGTCACCTTGATATTTTTTTATCTCTCTTTTACATACGAAGGTCTAGATATAGTTCCATCGTCAGTACGAATGAATGTTTGTCGCATTGGTTTAAATGGTGATTCTTTTGCTACCTCTAAAGACAGATTGGAAAGCAACCCAAATACCTTATGCGCGTATTCTAAACAATCATACTCTCCACGATCTTTTAATGAGACTCGAGAAAGCTCTTCAAATTGCTCGATGTATTTATCAAAATCATTTCTCCTACAACGTTCACTGTATAGTTTTGAAGGATTAGAAGGTAAAGGAAAACGAACTGAAAGAAACTCTTTATCATCGGGCAGCGTAATTGGTTCATGAATTGCATATAAACGCTGATTAGCTATATTTATTGGTGCTGAATGCATAACTAGATCTCGATATTGCCCCAACTCGAATAACCACCCACCTTTACTCATTTCACTTTTTAAGTAAGATTCTAGTTTTGTGTGGTTAACTAATTTTTTCAGAAATTTAAACAGACCACTTGCAGTCGTGATTTCTTTTCCATCTTCTTTGCGAGAACCATTATCTGAAAAATTATAAACATATTCACATAAGTTATCTCGAAGGATTCCAGCATCGAATAAAAAAGAGTGAAACTCCTGATAAACCAAGTCAGTGTATCCGTCTTGAAACCGTTGACCAGCTTTGAATTTATTTTTCAGAACTAAAGCATTTAACTGATTTTTATATGATAAGGATAAACTTCTCAATCGGTTATTAATAGTGTTTAGTTGGAAGCTAATTCTATTTGATAGATCATAACTTAAACCATTTTTATTATGAAATGATGATAAGGCTAATTCACCCCACTTTTGTGCGGCATCCCAATTAGGCCAAATAGCTTCCTGCTCAGTGTAGCCTCGAAATTGTTTTGGGGCTTCACCTATATACTCACTATGATGTGTAGTAAATTCAACACCAATAATCGTCAAATTATATTTCCTAAGCGCGTAATATAACTTACCAAATGTATCTATTTTAATTTCAGTAATTTTACCATCTTTAGTTTTAGGCCAGAGCGTAATCACATCACTTTGTGGCTCAATAATAGCTACTGGTCCGCCAGATAAATATACAGCTCTTCCACAGAACGGCCAATCTTCCTTCATACTTCCTCCAGAGAGCTAACAATTTTACAGTGGGCGAAGGGCGGATCTTTCTACTCTGACCACACTCATTTTTTACTTAAAATAGTTTTAACAAATTAGCTAAGATATTACTATTATTCAGTTTTCTATTATCTCTAAGCAAAGCTAAATAGAAAAATATACGCGCGTCGCTCATAACCTTGAATATGTGCGCAAACAACCGTTTGACCACTTAATTAAGTGTTATTTTTTTGGCAAACGCATTCGTGTAAGTGTATTGTCAGTTAAAATATAATGGTGAAATAAAGCGGCGGCGGCATGTAGTCCAATTAAGTAATAGCCAACTTCTCCAGCAATTTCATGCAACTCTTTTATTGTTTTAGCCAAGTCTAAATCTTTACTGACCAGTGGCGGCAGCTCTAGACCAAAAAACGGGATTGGTTTGCCTGCCATACTCAAAATTAACCATCCCGCAATGGGCATAGTAAACATAAGCCCATACAACATAATGTGTGCTAGTTTAGCCAAGTTATTTTGCCATTTAGCTGGCTCTGGTTTTATATCAGGAGCCGAGCCACCCACTATCCGAGCAATTAACCTAATGCATACTAAGGCTAAAACCGATAAACCAAGCATAAAATGCCACATTTTAAAGGCATCTCGGGTTGTAGTCCCTTTGTCGAATAATTCACGTAGTTCAATACTTGAGTACACAGCAACAATCAATATGAACATAAGCCAATGCAAAGCAATGGAGAGTGTATTGTAATGAGTAGGTGTGTTTTTTAGATTCATAATGCCTCTCGAAAAAATCCAGCCATAACGTGGTTACTCATCAACCGAACTATTATGTTAGGAGCTTGAAAAGATCGCCAACGCCACTAAACAGTAACCTATAATTGGTAAGTGTTTAGTGATCTGAAACAAATTTAAATATGCTTGGTAAAGCGTAAACAATTAAACTTAAAATAAACTTAAGGGATTGGCCTCTGTAAAGAACTATCGTTGGTTACATTTCAAGAAATACTTGGTATTTAAACTAACAATTATAAAGACATTGAATTTAAAGCATTTTTATACTTAATTTGTTACGTTAAATCATGTCAGTTCGAACCATTGCTAGCTTTTCGATACCGTGATCGGGTGTCCATTTTTTTAACTCAACAAAGCCATGTTTTTTATATAGCTTAATCGCGGGTCCGTTGACTACGGCGGTTGCAACAACAATAGTCGATGGCTTGATTGAAGCGGTACTCGCAAAATCATCAACTACAAAGTGCATTAATCTATTCGCAATACCTTTGCGAAAATGTTCAGGGTCAACCACTAAGCTATTAATTTCTAACTGGCTGTTTTTAACTTCCAGTTCAATAACACCCGCGAGTGACTCGCCCACATATAATCCATAAAAATGGGTCAGTGAATTTTTTATATTACTTACTGTACGAAGTAAAGGAGGGAATACCACACAGCCAATAAGCTCTGCTTCAATTTTATAAGAACGTTGAAAAATAGTGTGAATTTGCTCAGCGACTAAATTGTTCGCATTATTTAACTTGTTAATCAATCGATTAAGCTCTGCATTATATAATTGTATTGTTCAATTTATCAGTGTATTACGTTTTTATAAAGACTTGCTATTTAAGGGTAACAGCAGGCTATATAGTCCACTCATAAAATAACAGTACACGAAACCATGCTTCACTACGAAGATGGAGCTGCGATACTCTTAATTGAGAATATCGCAGCTTACCGGTTAAATGCTATTGCATTATTCCGCCATCAGCAATATTCCATTCGTGTATACCTGTTAAGATGTCGCGTCCGGTTTTTCCAGCTTCAGAGTACTGGCTATTACCAGCATGAAAACCAATTTTTAGCGGTGGGGCCGATAATTTACTCCAGCCATTGAGAAGGGCATCGTAGTTTTCAACTGACAATGCAATCCCTTCAAACATGCTACGCATATCACTGAGGTTAGAAATATCCCACTCACTTAAGTTTTGATCAAATGAAACCGCATTGCGAAACATACTGTTCATATAGGCAACACCAGACACATTCCAGCGGCCAATGTCTTGATTAAATGCTGATGCACCATCAAACATATTGCCCATATAAAATACAACCCCAACTTTCCAATCACCTAAGTCTTGATTAAACGACTCTGCATTAGCAAATAGTCCTGTCATCCTATAAACACCGCCAACTGACCACCTGCCAATTGGTTGGTTGAACTGGCTGGCATTATTAAACATGCGTATCATGTCTTTTAAGCTCGCTGTATCCCAATTGCTAATATCTTGATTAAAGTTTGTTGCACCATCAAACATATGCCCCATTCTTACGACACGAGACACATCCCAGCTTTCAAGGGGTTGATCAAATAAAATAGCTCCTTGAAACATACCTGTCATATCTGTAATAGTAGAAACATCCCAATCGTTTATGTCTTGATTGAACGATTGCGCATACGAAAACATGTAAGAGAGATTCGTTACGTTTGATAAGTCAGGTGTATCTAAGGCATTAATAACAAGGTTAGAGCAGTTTATAAATGCACGCTCCATTGATGACCAACGAATATCACCCCATTGCTCTACAGTTAATAATTTGTTCCAATCAGCTTGCGTTTCATCAAAGTAAAAACGTGGAAAATCACCACTTATTTTAATGGTATAGGTTCCGCTGGTGTCGTATGTGTGGGTAATTGTATTAACAACATTGCGGTCGATAGTGCCATCGCCCCACTCTATCTGGAAGTTATAACCCTCGCCTTTCGTTGTAATTTTAACTGTATTAGCATCTGTTGAGAGCAGTTGTGTATTATCCGTTTTCCAGGTTGTGATAAATTCACGAGGTATAACCACCTCAACAGTGCGCTCAATACTTGCCGTGTTTCCTGCTTTATCTGTTGCAGTGTAGGTAACTATGTATACACCTGCGTTATTAACGTCAACCTCACCAAATACTTTTGTACTGATTACACCGTCAAAGTCATCAAGTGCCGACGCCCCTTGCTCTGAGTACTCTTCATTTAAGAATAACTTAATATACTTTTTACCAATGAGAGTAAGCAGCGGTGGTGCAGTGTCTTTAGCGTCAAGTACTGTCACTTTTCGAGTAATTAAACTCGTATTACCAGCGGAATCAACTGCGGTGTATGTAATTGTGTAGTCGCCGGGTGTACTTTCATCCACAGAGCCTGAAATAGCGACACTGACTGTTCCATCCTCATTGTCTTGTGCTTGCGCCCCTAGCTCTTGGTATGATTCGCCAAATTCAAGAGAAATAGACTTTTCACCATTCAACGTTATATTCGGCGCTTGTGTATCATCTGGTGCAACCACTGTAATTGTTCTAATGACACTTGAAGAGTTTCCCGCACTGTCAGTTGCAGTGTATGTAAACGTATATACACCAGCTTGATTGAGGTTCAAAGAGCCTGACACGCTAACACTTACGCTACCGTCTTTATCGTCTAAAGCAGATGCACCATACTCTTGGTAGCTACTGCCTATTTTGAGTGTAATAGCCTGCGAACCATTTAAAGTAATAATAGGCGCTGTGGTATCTAGGTTTGAATTTGTTTTTGTGTCAGCTTTTTCAGCACCACCAGAGCCTCCGCCACAAGCAGATAATGTAAACACAATGCACAAAATAAAAATATGCTTAAAGATAAATAATCGATTAGTCGTCATTTTTTTTCCTTTAAAATGCTTCAAAATACGAACTTTGAGTAAGGGTAAGTAATAAAGTAAAAATATATTTAGGGCGCGCATTCTACTATACCCATAACAGGTAATCTGTATTTATTTACCAATGTACTATTGTTGATAAGTTTTTTAATCAGCATGAGGGAAAGTTTGAACGATACGGACTAGCTAAAAAAGCTAGGGTTCATCGTCAAATATTGTTTTGAGTAGCGCTCAAGTTTGCATTTCATTTTTTAAACCTGAAATCGTAATTCATCCATGAAGCTGCATCCATCGCTCATCCATGAACTCACTTCGAGCAACTGCAAAACTTCGTTTCGGTTTACTCTCACCCAGCGGGCGGACTTTAACTCGTAACAGTGCCACTCCAAGTGGCGATCGAGTCCGCCTACACAAATTTCAGACATAAAAAAACCCCCAACCAATTTGGTCGGGGTCATCAAAAGTGGTACCAGCGGGCGGACTTTAACTCGTAACAGTGCCACTCCAAGTGGCGCTCGAGTCCGTATTTCATTTTATTTCAGACATAAAAAAACCCCAACCAATTTGGTCGGGGTCATCAAAAGTGGTACCAGCGGGCGGACTCGAACCGCCACTCCTTTCGGAAGGGGATTTTGAATCCCCCATGTCTACCAATTTCATCACGCTGGCATCATTTTTCTTTAACCTTCTAAACACGAGAAGATAAAGAAAAACCACTTTAGAGCTAGGACTTATAAAGCTGTCTTCGTCTCTATGCCAAGCATTATACAAACAATGGCCTTAGCGGCAAGCCTTTTTTACAAATGCGTGAACAACCGCTTAACAATTGAGCAACCATTAACATTGTGCTGTTTTGCAGTCCTAGTATTTGTCACCCTATTTGCTAAACTAGCTCGCATATCAACTTTTTGAGTATATTTATGTCTGATGACTTTCCAAGTGCGGGCTTTTGGCGCCGCTTTGCTTCATTAATTTACGACTCATTAGTCGTTATTTCATTGTCTATGCTAACGGCTATTTTATACTTTGCAGCGATACAAAGTTTTATTGCTTTGGGTGTTATCGCGCCAACCGAAGACCCTGCAGCTTTGATTCAAGATTCTCCACTGTTGTATGGTATCCGCAGTGCATTATTTGTTGCTGTTAACATTGTATTTTTTGCTTACTTTTGGACAAAGAGCGGTCAAACAATTGGTATGCGGGCATGGCGCTTAAAAGTGCAAACACGCGACGGTAATCTGATCAGTTGGCCACAAGCTATTATTCGCAGCCTTAGTGCATTATTAGGATTGGGTAACTTGGTGGTGCTGGTTGATTTTAAAAACAAACGTGCGCTGCAAGATTATATTGCTAAAACAGAAGTAGTGGCATTATCAAAAGAAGAGAACAAACGAATTTATCGTTCATTAGATTAACAGTGTATTTTAAGGAGCTAGTACCTAGCTCCTTTTTTTAATTTCGTTTATTTAGCAGATAAGTCGCAAAACCAATAAATATAATACTCGGTAGTGTTGCGCCTATAATCGCAGGTATTTGATACACCATCACTACTGGACCAAAGATTTCATTAGTTAAGTGAAATACAATTCCGGTTACAACCCCCATCACTATACGTGCGCCCATAGTCACAGTCCTAAGGGGGCCAAATATAAATGATAAAGCAACCAATAACATAACGGCAATTGACACTGGCTGCATAATCTTACGCCATAGCGCGAGCTCATACGTACTCACATCTTGCTCGTTCTGTTCAAGATAATCTAAGTATGACCAGAGCCCAGTAAACGACAGTGACTCTGGCTTTACAGACACGACTCCAAGCTTTTCTGCTGTAAGTTGTGACTCATAAAATTCTTCATCGAGCTGCTGGGTAATAATTTGCTCTTCACCTATTTGTACCTTACTTACATCACGTAATAACCAGCCATCGTTCCTGCTCACAGCTTCTCGTACTTTGGTTATCTCAGTCAGTTGTAATGAATTATCAAAGTGATACATATTAACACTGTGCAAAACACCATTTTGATCAACATCTTCAATATTGATGAAGTTATTACCATCTTTAGCCCAAACGCCTTTTTGTGCGTTAAAGACATCACCACCGTAAATTGCTTGGTTGCGTATTTCTTTGGCTTTTTGCTGTGCCTCAGGTGCGCCCCACTCGCCAAGAGCCATCATGCAAATTGCCATAAGCACGGCAGTCTTCATTACTGATATGATGATTTGCAAGCGCGACATACCCGCCGCCTGCATTACAACTAGCTCACTATTAGAAGCAAGCGCTCCCAAACCGGTGAGACCACCTATTAAAGCAGCCATTGGGAAAAAAACCACTAAATCACCGGGTAGACTGTACACAGTGTAAAGCAGCGCAGTTGCAATATCATAACTACCACGGCCAACCGATTTAAGTTGCTCAATAAACTTAATTAAGGTGCTTATGCCCACCAAAACCATAAGCGCAAAGCCGGTAGTCTGAATAATGCTTCTACCCAAATATAAATCGAGAGTTTTCATCATGCGCCTAACTCCCGCTTAGTAACAATCGCTTTGAGCCAAGCACCCACTGGCCGCCCTTTTATAATTAAAAACCCACCTATGAATAGGGCTGTAATATGAATCCACCACAACCCAATTGATGGCGGTATTTTGCCATCTTCAACCGCAAATTTTGCCGCATTAAGTAATATAAAATACCCCAAATAGAGGCTGATGGCGGGCACTAATTTTGCAAATTTGCCTTGTCGCGGGTTTACAACACTCAAAGGAACTGCCAGCAATGTAAGTAATGGTATTGAAAGCGGAATTGCTAAACGCCATTGCCATTGCGCTACGGCTTCAGGCGTATTCATTGAGATTAAATTCATCGTTGGTACAGCTTCTAACTTGCGGCGCTGGTGCTCCACCTCTTGTTCGCGTATCTGTACACTGTAACCATCGAACTCTGTTAGGTTAAGCGCTGGTGTTTGGCCATCTGTTTCATAACGTTTACCTTCGCTAAGGACAAGCTGCTGCTCACCATTCTCTTGCTCAACAACCACACCTCGCTGTGCATAAACCAAACGCGCTAAGTTATCTTTTTCACTGTCAGGTAATTGTGCAACAAAAACTTTATTGAGTTCTTTGCCGCCATTATCAATATTATGAATAAATACAACCGCTTTTTCATTGCCTGTTTGTTGGAAGCGCCCAGCTCTTAATGCAGACAACCCAGCATCAGCTTTGGCTTGCTCTTTTAATTGGTATTCAAGTTCGCTGGCCCAAGGGGCGACATAGAGTGTTAAAAATCCAGCCATTATTGCCAAACCAAAACTTGAAATAAGAGTAACACGAACAACATACCATTCACTGACTCCACAGGCTTTAAGTACGGTCATTTCGCTATCAGCGTAAATACGGCTATAAGCAAGTATGATCCCAAGAAAAATACTTAGCGGTAAAATTAATGAGGCTAATTGTGGAAGTTTAAGTGCAATCATCGACAGCACTAGCTTAGCGGGAATACCACCTTCGGACGCATCCCCTAAAATAACCACAAACTTTTGTGACAAAAAGATGGTCATTAGGGTTAAAAATACAGCGACCTGAGACTTTAAAACTTCAGTGGTCAAATAACGGAAAATTAGCAATGCTTGCCCCTGTTAAACATCGTGTTTCACTTCAATTGTGGGAAAAACTAAGTAAACTTAGCGTTTTACTCTGTTTATTATATGTCATCAGCATTATACCCAAACCACCTCAAGATGCGAGCGTCGTTGGAATTAAAAGCGATTTAGCCAAGGTGTTGATTGCAAGTAATAGTGGTTCTATTGTTAAAATCAATAACGCAGTATAAATCGCTTTTAAACCAACCCGCTGGGCATTTCACAGAAACTTACTCTCATCGTTGTTCCTTCTTAAAAGGGACGGCCATTGTTGCAAAGTAACGCCTTGATATTAAGCCCCTGTGAAACACTGAATTCTGCATCTTGAGGTGATTTGGGTATATTTATCATACCTAACAACACGATATATTGCTGCTTTAGTGGTATTAATCGAGTCAAAGGTATAAAGTTCAAAAACACATAATGAGTTAACGTTTTTAGTCTAAGATTAAACCAATTAAATTACTTAGCACTAGAAATTTATTTAATTACCCATATTAAGGGTTCTATGACTCAAAATTAGGAGTGACAATGGAATTTAGCGTAAAAAGTGGAAGTCCTGAAAAGCAGCGTAGCGCATGTATTGTAGTTGGCGTTTATGAGCCACGTCGTTTATCCCCCATTGGTGAACAACTCGATAAAATCAGTGATGGTTATATCTCTAATTTACTTCGTCGTGGTGACCTTGAAGGCAAGCCAGGCCAAGTGCTGTTATTACACCATGTGCCAAATGTACTGAGTGAACGAATTTTATTAGTTGGATGTGGTAAAGAGCGTGAGCTTGACGACAAGCAATACAAACAAATTATTTCAAAAACCATCAACACTCTAAACGAAACGGGTTCGATGGAAGCAGTGTGCTTTTTAACTGAGCAACATGTTAAAAGCCGCGATACTTATTGGAAGGTTCGCCAGGCGGTTGAAACAACACAAGACTGCTTATACACGTTTAACCAATTAAAAAGTAAAAAGAGCGACCCACGTCGCCCACTGCGTAAAATTGTATTTAATGTACCAACGCGTCGCGAATTAACCATCGGTGAAAGCGCTATTGAGCACGGCTTAGCTATCGCTGCGGGCAGCAAACTATGTAAAGACGTAGCAAATATGCCACCAAATATTTGTAACCCTGCGTATTTAGGCGAGCAAGCCCAAGAACTGGCTACCAATTTTGAAAACGTAAGCGTTGAGCTTATCGGCGAAGAGAAAATGGCTGAACTTGGTATGAACTCATACTTAGCCGTTGGCCGTGGTAGTGACAACGAATCGGTTATGTCGGTTATTAACTACCAAGGGGGCGCAAAAGATCAAGCCCCTATCGTTCTAGTTGGTAAAGGCCTTACTTTTGACTCTGGCGGTATTTCTCTTAAGCCAGGCGAAGGTATGGATGAAATGAAATACGACATGGGTGGTGCAGCCGGTGTTATTGGCGCAATGCGCTCTCTTGCACAAATGCAATTACCTATTAATGTGATTGGTATTTTAGCCGGCTGTGAAAACATGCCTAGCTCAAACGCTTATCGCCCAGGGGATATTTTAACCACTATGTCAGGGCAAACAGTTGAAGTACTTAATACCGATGCTGAAGGTCGCTTAGTATTATGCGACGCCCTTACATATGTTGAGCGTTTTGAGCCAGAGACAGTAATTGATGTTGCCACTCTAACAGGTGCATGTATTGTTGCACTTGGCGCACATGCAACCGGTTTATTATCAAACCATAATCCACTTGCTCATGATTTATTAAAAGCCTCTGAACAAAGTGGCGACCGTGCATGGCAGCTACCATTGTGGGATGATTATCAAGATCAGCTAGAAAGCCCATTTGCTGATTTTACTAACTTAGGCGGACGCGCAGCTGGCACAATTACCGCAGCCTGCTTCTTATCTAAGTTTACTAAAAAGTATAACTGGGCACATTTAGATGTAGCCGGTACAGCATGGCGTAGTGGCAAAAACAAAGGTGCGACAGGTCGTCCTGTGCCTATGTTGACGCAATATTTGCTAAATCGTGCTGGTGTAAGCGATGCTGCACAAGACTAAGTATTCATACTTATAGTCATCTAAAAGGCGCTTGTTTAGCGCCTTTTTTGTTCCCCACTAATTAATGAGTAACGTAGTGTATTCATTGAAGCAAACCCTGTTTTATGGCAAAATCCTTGCTCTAATTTATGTGTGCTAAAAAGCCACATATGCAATGCAATGGGAAACCCCGATACAATGAGCATCAATGCCCAATTTTTTGTTCTAAAGCAACAAGATGAGTCACAAGCGAAAGCGGATGATCATTTTGCCTTAGCCGCACAAATTGCCGCAGAACAGTATCGCCTTGGTCACCGTGTTTTTGTTTTTGTTGATAACACAGAAACAGCCCATGCCATTGATGAAACGATTTGGTCATTTGACCCTGACAGCTTTGTGCCTCACAACCTCCAAGGTGAAGGGCCAAAAGGCGGTGCACCTGTTGAAATTGGTATGACACCTCCGGTCAGTAATCGAAAAGTTTTAATAAATTTGGCCGCACAGCTTCCGGATTTTATTCGTCGCTTTAACCAAGTTTTTGATTTTGTACCCGTAGAGGCAGTCGCTAAACAAGCTGCTCGTGAGCGCTTTAAAAAATTGCGCCAACTAGGTGCCAATATCACCACGCAAGATATTAATAGCTAGTCGCTCTTAGAAAGACTAACTAACCAACTCATTTAAGTACTTATTTAAGGTTCTGTGTAATGGATAAAACCTACAATCCGCAAGATATTGAACAGTCGCTATACCAAGACTGGGAAGAAAAAGGCTATTTTAAACCATCTGGCCAAGGCGACGCATATTCAATTATGATCCCACCGCCAAATGTCACGGGTAGCTTACACATGGGCCACGCCTTCCAAGATACCATTATGGATACCTTAACGCGTTTTAAGCGTATGCAAGGCAATAACACCTTATGGCAAGTAGGTACTGACCACGCAGGTATCGCAACCCAAATGTTGGTTGAACGTAAGCTGTCTGCCGAAGAAGGTAAAACACGCCACGATTTAGGCCGAGACGCATTTATCGATAAAATTTGGGATTGGAAAAATCAATCTGGTGGCACTATCACCAAGCAACTTCGTCGTCTTGGCGCATCAGTTGATTGGGATCGTGAACGCTTTACTATGGATGATGGCTTATCTGAAGCGGTTAAAGAAGTATTCGTGCGCCTGCACAAAGAAGATTTAATTTACCGTGGTAAGCGCCTAGTAAACTGGGATCCTAAATTACACACTGCTATCTCTGACCTTGAAGTTGAAAATAAAGACAAACAAGGCCACATGTGGAACTTACGTTACCCGCTGGCGGATGGTGTTAAAACTCAAGACGGTAAAGACTACATTGTTGTTGCAACTACCCGTCCAGAAACCATGCTAGGTGACTCAGGTGTTGCAGTAAACCCAGATGACGAACGCTATCAAGATTTGATCGGTAAAGACATTTTACTGCCGATTGTTAATCGCCGTATCAAAATTGTCGCCGATGAACATGCCGATAAAGACAAAGGCACGGGTTGTGTGAAGATAACCCCAGCTCATGACTTTAACGATAACGAAGTGGGTAAGCGCCATCAAATGCCGATGATCAATATCTTTGATAAAGATGCTGCGGTATTAGCCCAAGGTGAAACTTACACCTTTGATGGTAAAGAACTTGAGTTTGACGCACCAATTCCTGAGCGCTTACACGGCCTCGACCGTTTTGAAGCGCGTAAAGCGATTATTGCTGAGTTTGAAGAGCTTGGTTTACTTGAAAAAATCGAAGATCATGCGTTAACTGTACCTTATGGCGACCGCTCTGGTGTGGTTATTGAGCCACTACTAACTGACCAATGGTATGTACGTGTTGCACCTCTTGCTGAGCCTGCAAAAGACGCTGTTAAAAATGGCGACATTCAATTTGTACCACAGCAATATGAAAACATGTATTTCTCGTGGATGAACGACGTACAAGATTGGTGTATTTCACGCCAGCTTTGGTGGGGTCACCGTATTCCTGCTTGGTATGATAGCGAAGGCAATGTATTTGTTGGTCGTGATGAAGCAGAAGTACGCCGCGAAAACAACATCGCTGATGATGTAGCGCTAAGCCAAGACGAGGATGTGCTTGATACCTGGTTCTCATCTGCACTTTGGACCTTCTCAACACAAGGTTGGCCTGAAAATACCGATGATCTAAAAACCTTCCACCCGTCAGACGTGTTGGTAACTGGTTTTGATATTATCTTTTTCTGGGTGGCACGCATGATCATGATGACCATGCACTTCATCAAAGATGACAACGGCAAGCCACAAGTGCCTTTTAAAACGGTTTACGTTACCGGTCTTATTCGCGATGAAAATGGCGATAAGATGTCTAAGTCAAAAGGTAACGTTCTTGATCCAATCGACATGATTGACGGTATCGATCTTGAGAGCTTAGTAACTAAGCGCACTGGCAACATGATGCAGCCGCAGCTTGCGAAAAAGATTGAAAAGAACACCCGTAAAACTTTTGATAACGGTATTGAAGCACACGGTACCGATGCACTGCGCTTTACTTTGGCAGCAATGGCTTCAACGGGTCGTGATATCAACTGGGATATGAACCGCCTTGAAGGTTATCGTAACTTCTGTAATAAGTTATGGAATGCTAGCCGTTACGTACTAATGAACACCGAAGAGCAAGATTGTGGTTTTGCAAACGATGCAGCAAAAGAGTACTCGCTAGCTGATCGCTGGATTTTAGGTCAGTATGAAGCGACTGTTAAAACGTATACTGAGCACCTAGACAACTACCGTTTTGACCTTGCCGCTAATACGCTTTATGAATTCACCTGGAACCAGTTCTGTGATTGGTACTTAGAGCTTACTAAGCCAGTGTTATTCAAAGGTAATGAAGCACAACAACGTGGTACGCGTCATACGCTAATCACTGTACTTGAAAGTTTATTACGCTTAATGCACCCAATGATGCCATACATCACTGAAACTATTTGGCAGCGCGTTGCACCTCTAGCAGGCCTTGAAACAGAGAACACCAGTATAATGGTTCAAGCCTTCCCTGCTTATAATGCTGCAAGTGTTGATGCTAAAGCAATGGAAGACTTAGAATGGGTTAAGCAATTCATTGTCGCCATTCGTAATATTCGTGGTGAAATGGACATCAGTCCAAGCAAACCACTTTCAGTGTTACTTGCTAATGCGTCAAGCGAAGACAAGCGCCGTATTGAAGAAAACGAAAGCTTTTTAGCGTCACTAGCTAAAATTGAAGCATTCACATTGCTAGAGAACAAAGATGATGCGCCAGCTTGTGCGACATCATACGTAGGCAACCTTGAGATCATGATCCCAATGGCTGGTCTAATTGATGTTGATGCCGAGCTTGCCCGTATTGCTAAGCAACTTGAAAAAGCAGAAAAAGGCCTTGCTCAAGTGCAAAATAAACTTGCGAACGAAAAGTTCGTTAATAATGCACCACAAGCAGTACTTGCCAAAGAGCATGAAAAACTGGCTGAGTACTCAGACGCTAAAGCCAAGTTACTTGAGCAAAAAGAAAAAATTGAAAGCTTATAAGCACTGACGCTTATTTACCTTCTTCAAAAAGCGAGCTTCATAGCTCGCTTTTTTGTTTCTATTTAAAGTCCATCTACTTATACTTACTGTGAAAATTATAAATCACAGGAATTTTTAAACAGTGAAAAATAAACTATTTATTTTTGTACTATTGGCTTTATCATTTTGCTGCACTTCAGCTATGGCAAAAAATACGTTCTCTGCTGGTGCTGGGTTCTATGAGTTTGGCGGTCATGCTGGAGTTAAATACAAATATTCAATTGAAGATTTACACGCACTTTCTGCTGCTGTAGGTGCTATTGGCTATTCACTTGGTTACGAGTACTCTATGTCAGCCCATACCACTGTTGGTTTCAGTGCTGGTCAACAGGTTGCAGTTGCTGAAGATGGCTATGTTGTTGCTAAGTTAAATTACTACTTCCAAGGTATTGATAATACGAGTTGGATACTAGGTTTAAGCGCAGGTGTAAAAGAGGAAGATGGGGACTGCGTGGTGTTTTGTGAAAAGAAAGACACTGAAAAAATAGAAGGCACCGTAGGTATACATGTGGGCTATCAATTTTAAAAAAGGCAGCAAAAGCTGCCTTTAATCTTTATTAACTAACTTAAAAAGTGTAGTTGTATTGCGCACCAAATAAGTACGCGTGGCCATTTGACTCAAATCCCCACTGTTGCATTAATTTATCAGGCTCAGTGAACTTTTGCGTTTTACCACGTAAAATGCTCATACCGATGTCTATGTTTGATTGCTCGCTCATGGTGTAGTTAACACCAAACGAGTACCAAAAACGGTCTGTATCTGGAATAGAGATAGACATGTGGTTTTTATCCGCAGGCGACTCATCATAGGCAATACCGGCACGCAGTAATACAGCATCGTTGAACTGGTAATCAGCACCGATTGAGTAACGCATTGCGTCAGAGAAGTTCTCTTCTTTTGAGAATACAGGCGCATCACGACCCTCAACTTGCGCTTCTAACTTGTCAAAGCTTTCCCAACCAGTCCACATTACACTGTAATGCAGACCTGTTTTATCATCTAACTGATGAGAACCAGAAAACTCAGCAATCGCTGGTAAAGTGATTTCAACACTGCCAGGAATACTTGCCCCAGCAAGGCCATTGAATGGCGCTGACGCAGGCAGTTGATTTGAATATTGTCCATCAAAGGTAATATCAGTTTCACTGCGGTAGTTAAACCCAAAACGGCTATTTTGGTCTAGTTGGTACATTGCACCCACGTTCCAACCAAAGCCGGTATCGTCACCTTCTAAATGAACCGCTTCTGTTTGAGCTGGCACACCAAACGGGTTGGCACCAAAGTTACGAATAATTTTTGCATCAGCATAAATATAATTTAAGCCTAAACCAACGCTAAATTGTTCGTTGATTTTATATGAACCACTGACGTTCATATTAACAGTGACAATTTCCGTTTCACCCGCTAATTGACCTGCTGGATAGTCAGCATCAAATTCAGTGGCTAAACCAAAATTAGAAAAAGCACCAAAACCAACTGAAAACTTGTCATCTACAGGCATGACAAAGTAGCCCGCCGGAATAACTGCTGAAGGGGCGATGCTGCTATCATTTAATTGATTTGGATTTGTTGATGCATTGCTCGCTTCTGTACCGCGTAAACTAACATCAGGGATTACCGCAATACCTGCGACACTGAGTTGCTTTTCTTTAAAAACTGACATTAACGCAGGATTACGCGCCACAACAGATGCATCATCAGCAACAGATGCTTCACCTGCGTATGCACGTCCAAGGCCTGATGCATTTTGCTCTGCTAACTGAAAGGCAGCGGCAAAGCTGTCAGCAGAAATAACAGCAAGCGATGCTGCAATAAGAGTTTTAGTAAATTTCATTGTGTTTCCTTAACCAAACAAAGTTTGGATACCCATGTGTGTTATTTTTAACCTGCGTACAGGTTATTTAGGATCAAGTTACTATATTCAAAACCTTGCTACACTACCTTAATTTTTATCGAAAAACTGTAACAATTCGTTAAAAAACCTTATAAATACCGTTTTTTAACATCAAAGTAACAGTTTTTTAAAACTCATCGGATGAGATAACAAAACAACCAAATGCAACTAGTTATCATTTGCGTTGACTTACTGTTTGTAGCCAATTAGACTATTTGCAATGTTTTATTTTGAATGGAAAAGCAATGGAGATTGGATTTATTGCTGTGGCGCTTATTCTCTGCGGTGCTAGCGTATATTGTTTTTGCAAAGCTAATTATTGTGCATGCACCAGAGCTGGCGAGTGCGACAATCCCGTAAATCATTATTGGCTAGGTGCGATTGCAGCTGCATTTGTCGCACTAATTTGTTGCTGTGCAGCTCTTCACTCTGAGCAAGGCACATTGCTGTGGCTGGTATTAATGGTAAGTTGTTTTGGCGGTGCATTATTCTCGGCCAAGCATTCAGCCAAAAAAAGCTGCCAAAAAACTAAGCAAGCAAGTGCTCTTTTAACAAACGAGCCAAATTAAGCTGATAATCCAGCGGCTTGATACTTGCGATAATTTTTAAATCATGGCCTTCTTCCGATAAATCGACGTCTTTTGGTGTTATGTGATGGTTATGCTTTGCATTATAAAACACTTTAACACTGGGTTTGATTGGGTTTTTCTGATTCCCTTGGGTAACGAGACCTAATCGCTCATTGGTCAGTTTTACAATTGTGCCAACAGGATGAACACCTAAACACTTTATAAACCGCTGCACCAATTCACTATCAAAAAGATCTTTATTACTAAGTAAATAACGTAACACGTTGATTGGCTCAGCTCCTAGCTGGTGAGGCCTATCGGAGCTCATTGCATCATACACATCAACAATTGCCATGATCCGCGCCGGGCGACTCAATTTATCTGCACTGATACCTCGTGGGTAACCACTGCCATCAAGTCGCTCATGATGATTGACTATCATATCTAACATCAAGGGCGTTATGCCTTTTTCACCCTTAACAAGCCCCAAGCTCTGCACAACATGCTTTTTGATGGCTTGCATTTCAAGGTCATTCACTTCTTCTGTTTTTGAGAAAATACCTTGAGGCAACTTTGCTTGACCCAAATCATGCAGTAATGCCCCCATCGCAAGCTCTTGCACAATCGCTTCTTTGTAACCTAAGTACTTAGCAAAAACAGTGACTAAAATGGCGCAGTTGGTCATATGACGCCAGTTATACATATCTTTATCTTTTATACGCGTTAGTATTGCCATAGCATTGTGATTGCGAAAAACTGAAGCCACAATATCTTTGGCAATATCATCTAACAGCGCAAGGTTCATTTTTAAGCCAGAGGTCATATCGCCATATAAACTTTGTAATTTTCGATTGTGCTGCTCGTACGCTACACTTGCTTTTGTAAACTCTTGCTCAACACTGAACGCTTTTTTTGCTTTTACAGTCGATTTCTTTTCGGTGGGAACTTGTGGCTTTGGTTGGTACTTAGCTGGGATTTTGACATCGCTTTGGGTGAAATCTATTACAAGCTCAGCAACACCTTCAGCGACTAGTCGTTTAATGATCGACTTATCACGAACTAAACCACGTGTTTTTATCTTAACGCTATCGACACCTTCATATTGCTTGCTGACACTGTCTACAAACATACCCGGCACAAGCTCAGAAATAGGAAGAGAAATAAGCATAAATGTAGTTGCGTTACTTTTATAAAATCGAATATATTATTATCAACTAATGACAATAAATGTCTACAGATAAAACACCGAATACGAATTATGGATTAGTTTTTGAATTGCTGTGACGAACATAAAGTTCTTTGAAGTAGATTAAGCAGGTTGGTAATAAAGCGTACCTAGGCTCTTGCTCTTGTTCCAGAACCTAGGCGGAATCACATTTACTCTTGGAAGTAAGTGCCCCAGCCGTCGTATTCAACGCCTGTATCAATAGCAAGCTGTGCAAGCTTATCAACATCTTCCATGATGACTTCAACATCAAGCTCGGCTTCAACAACAATATCAAAACCCCAGATTTTTGCACCATCTTCAAGCTCTAGCTCAGCTGGCTCTTCAACGTCATAGCCAAGTTTAAATGCCGCTAGCGCTGCTTGTTCAAGCTTTACAAAGTCTTCACAAACAAAGTGGTGCTCTACTTCGTAAAGAATTTCAGGATCAGAACCATCTTCTAATAAAGAAGAGACGATGTCTTCACTAATTTCACGCCAATTTTCCATTACTTTTCTCTCACTTGGGCATCTAATTCGGTTATTCTAGCAGCCATCATAGTATGAATACGACCTGCGTGTTCACGCGCACCTATTTCTTTATCAAGGTGCTGAGGTGCTAACATGTCAATGTAGATTGTACCATTGTCCCAACGATTTAGCTTAATGGTTTTGTCTGTTGTGCTCATACAAACAGGTACAACAGGTACATTTGCATTCATGGCAGTATGAAATGCCCCCGTTTTAAATGGCAATAAGCCGCGCCCATAGCTTCGAGTGCCCTCTGGAAACATCCAAATAGACAATCCTTTTTGTTTAATTTTTTCAGCTGTTTTAGAAATAGTTCCTGCGGCTTTCGAACGATTACCTCTATCAATGAGTATGTTACCTGATAGCCAATAAAGCTGCCCAAAAAATGGGATCCACTTCAAACTTTTTTTACCCAAGCTAACGCAGCCTTGCGGCACTGCAGCGGGTATTGTAAATAAATCATAATTGTTTTGATGATTTGCAACATACACAGCTGGGCCTGTATTTTGTGCATCAGGGTGGCGTGTAATAACAACCTTTACACCCAACATTTTAGCCATTGAGCCAAACCAACTTGAAATAACATGTACATTGTTTTTATGAAAGGGTTTAACTACACACAGTAATAAGCCACAAAAACAACTGACTAATATAAACAAAGCCATAATCAAAATACGGATAAAAGCTAACAACAGAATTCTCCTCTACGTTCTAAAACGCATTATAGCGTTATTTAGGCTGTATAACGAGAGTTAAGCGCACACATGTACGCTTAAAATTTATCTTAATACTAACTAATTGGTTTTTTAAAGCTGTATACTTTGAGCTCTCTAGCGGCTTTACCTACCATTTGGCATTTGTATTCTTTTAGAGATTGCGTTGCCTCGCGATTTTTGCCGGCTTTTCTAAACGCTGAATATCTATTAGAGCACTCATTAAAATCTTTTTTGAGAGCATCTCTATTATCAAGATAATAAGTTTTTATTTCTTCTCGCTGTTCACGAACGGCTTGCTTACTCAAGCTGCATTGAATTTCATCAAAAGAAAGGCCCTTACAAACTCCGTCTTTATAAACCTCTAGCTCTTTATCTTTATACTTTTGCTTTAAAATATTAATTTGTTCATTTTCTTTAATTGGTTTCAACTCATTAAAAGCTTTACAAATAGGTTTTACTTTTTCAAAGGTAAGGCGCTTACAGTGTTGTTCTTGAACAACTAAAAAGTCAGTATAGGATAACGTTTCAAGCTTGGTAAGATGTTTTTTGTACTCAGCGTCGAACTTTTTAAACTTCTCCTTCTGCTCTTTTTTTAGTCTTTCCTGCTGTTGCTCATGTTCAAGCTTTCTTAGTTTACTCTTGTGAATTCGATAGATCTTATCTGTCGCTACACATTCTTTATCCTCTGATATTGACTGTAGTTTATCTTTGTCCTTTTCGATAAAAGCCTGCTTTGTGCGCTCTTCACACTCTTTTATTTTTGTTTGAGCTGCTTCAAGGTTACCTGCGTAATATTCCTCATCATGTTCTGAGCAACCAACCAAACTCACTGCACACAATGTAAAAGCTAAAACTTTAAAATACATATACTTTATTCCTTATAAAAAATTTAAAACTCCATGTTAACTACTGCGTATATTATTTAATCACATAACTGAAGACCGCCAATAGTTAAAACTATTAAGCGCAAGATGTAAACTTTTTAGGAACGAAAAGTTATAAACATAAAAAAGACCTGCAAATGCAGATCTTTTAAATGCGTGTAATGATAAGTTAGCTTTAGCCTAAATTTACTCTAAATTGCTTTGCTCAGCTTCACTATCAGTGCAGGTAGTAAACTCAACTTCAGCCTCATCAACACGCTGTAAGCCTCTGGGTAACTTATTACCTCTGCGTCCGCGCTCACCATGATAATGCTCAAGATCACTGGGTTTGAGTGTTAACTTACGCTTACCTGCGTGCAATGTAACGCTCGAGCCTTGTGGCACAACAGCGAGTACTTTTACAAACTCCTCACGGGCTTGTACTTTAGCGCTAGGTATAGAAATTATTTTATTGCCTTTACCTTTACCTAGTTTTGGCAAATCACGCAGTGGGAACAGTAGCATCCGGCCTTCGTTCGAGATCGCCATACAATAATCTGTCGCTACATCATTAACCCGAATAGGTGCTAATAATTGCCCACCTTTTGGCACACTAACTAGTGCTTTACCGTTTTTATTCTTGCTCACTAAATCGATAAAATCAGTAATAAAACCATAGCCAGCGTCTGAAGCCATTAGTAAGACTTGCTTATCTTCGCCCATTACAACGTGCTCAAAATTAGCACCTGTAGTTAGATTAAAGCGCCCTGTCATTGGCTCACCTTGACTGCGTGCTGAGGGCAAACCATGTGCATCAGTGGCAAATGCTCGCCCTGCAGAGTCTAAAAATACTGCGGGTTGATTGCTCTTACCCCGTGCTGACGCTTTGTACTCATCACCCGCTCGGTAGTTAAGACCTTCAACATCTATATCATGGCCTTTACCAACACGTGCCCAGCCTTTTTCAGAAAGCACTACGGTTACTGACTCTGACGGAATAAGGTCTTTTTCGCTCAATGCTTTTGCTTCAATACGTTCAACAACTGGTGAGCGGCGATCATCACCATAAAGTTCAGCAGCTTCTTGAATTTCCTTTTTCAGTAAGGTCGACATACGACGATCTGAGCCTAAAGTAAGTTCAAGCTTGTCACGTTCTTTTGCTAACTCGTCTTGTTCACCACGAATTTTAAACTCTTCAAGTTTTGCTAAATGACGTAACTTTAACTCTAAAATCGCTTCAGCCTGAATTTCAGAAATATCGAAACGCTCCATCAAGACGGGCTTTGGCTTATCTTCAGTACGAATTATTTCAATCACTTCGTCGATATTTAAAAAGGCCGCCAATAAACCTTCTAAAATATGTAACCGTGCGAGCACTTTATCTAAACGATGCTGCAAGCGGCGTCGTACTGTTTCACGTCTAAATACCAGCCATTCAGTTAAAATACTGCGCAAGTCTTTTACTTGTGGACGACCATCTAGGCCTAACATGTTTAAGTTAACACGATAATTTTTTTCAAGGTCGGTAGTAGCAAATAAATGCGCCATTAGTGGCTCTGCTTTTATTCGATTTGACCGCGGGATAATAACAATGCGAGTTGGATTTTCGTGATCTGATTCATCACGTAAATCAGCCACCATTGGCAATTTTTTTGCATTCATCTGAGCTGCAATTTGTTCAAGTACCTTACTACCAGAACACTGGTGCGGCAACGCAGTGATCACAATGTCACCTTGCTCCTGGGTATACACAGCGCGCATTTTTATAGAACCACGCCCTGTTTGATAAATTTTTTGAATATCAGCTTTTGGCGTAATTATTTCAGCGTCTGTTGGGTAATCAGGCGCGTGAACGAGTTCTAAAATCTCGTTAAGTTCTGTTTTAGGTTTATCAAGTAATAAGCAGCACGCACTAGCCACTTCACGTACGTTGTGAGGTGGAATGTCGGTAGCCATGCCTACAGCAATACCTGTAATACCGTTAAGGAGTATATGCGGTAGGCGAGCAGGTAGCACCTGTGGCTCATTCATTGTACCGTCAAAGTTTGGAGTCCAATCAACGGTGCCTTGACCTAGCTCTTTCAGTAATACTTCTGAAAACTTAGATAAACGAGCTTCGGTATAACGCATTGCAGCAAATGATTTAGGATCATCGGCAGCACCCCAGTTACCTTGGCCATCCACGAGCGGATATCGGTATGAGAATGGTTGCGCCATTAACACCATAGCTTCGTAACAGGCACTGTCACCATGCGGATGATATTTACCAAGTACATCACCGACGGTACGCGCTGATTTTTTATATTTAGCCGCAGCTGATAAACCCAGCTCACTCATAGCATAAATAATACGACGCTGAACTGGTTTTAAGCCATCACCAATATGTGGCAATGCTCTATCCATGATCACATACATGGAATAATTCAAATAAGCGTCTTCAGTAAAACGCCCCATTGTTTGTTGCTCAATTCCTTGCATCAGCAAGGTATCTGTATCACTCATCAAAGCCTACCTAATTTTTTTTATAGCTTACACGGTAGATCACATTGGCATAATCATCGGAGATCAATAAGCTGCCATCGGCAAGTTCTGCAAACGCAACCGGACGACCCAACGTTTCTTCGTTTTTCATAAAGCCCGTTATAAACGGCGTGTATTTTATCACACGTCCTTGCTCAATAGTGGCAACAGCCACTTTATATCCTGATTTTTTACTGCGGTTCCACGAACCATGTTCAGCAACAAATAACTGCTGCTGATAGTTTGCTGGAAATTGTTTTGACTTATAAAAATGCACTCCTAATGGAGCAACATGGGCACCAAGCGCTAAAGCCGGTGCTTTATAATCTGTAATACTTTTACCTATACCAAATTCGGGATCTAAGATTGAACCAGCATGAACGTACGGAAAGCCAAAATGCTCTCCCTCTTCGCTAACACGGTTAATTTCACAAGGTGGCAGGTCATCGCCCATCATATCGCGGCCATTATCGCTGAACCAGAATGCTTGCGTACTAGGGTGATAATCAAACCCAACTGAGTTTCGCACCCCTTTGGCAATGGTTTGAATCTCTTTTGTGTCTACATTTAATGAAAATATACGCCCATATTTTTCGTTTTCAGCACACACATTACATGGTACGCCAACAGGCACTATCAACTCACCCGTTGGTGAAAAGCGAATAAACTTCCAACCATGGTGGCGATCTGTAGGAAATTGATCATAAACCACTTCATACGTTGGTTTTTTTAAGTGTTTATCGATATCTTTAAAACGGATGATTCGCTGAACCTCCGCAACGTACAAGTCACCGTTTTTCATTGCCAGACCCGAGGGCATATTCAAGTCTTTAGCAATCACTATTTTTTTATCTGCAACGCCATCGCTGTTGTGGTCAATCAACGCATACACGTTACCCGCTTTACGAGAGCCGACGTAAACAATCCCTTTTTTTGATACCGCTAGCTGCCTTGCATTTTCAACATCATCTGCAAACAAGCTAATTTTGAATCCGTCAGCCACACTCAGCTCTTGGAGTATGTCCACAGCAATAGCTGGTATACTTAAAAACCCAAGTAAAAAGAATAGCATGCGTAATTTATTCATAAACTTCCACCCTATTTCGACCCTTCGTTTTAGCCGAATACAAAGCTTTATCTGCTTGCTTCATTAAGTCTTTAAATGTGTCAGTTTGGCTGCTTTTTTGAGTAACACCCAAACTAACAGTGACTTTTGCTGTTTGACCATTTTCACAATTTATTGTCTCTTTTTCGATTGCGCTTTTGATGCGATATGCAATTTCAGTTGCTTCTGTTTTATTTGTATTATTTAGCACAACTAAAAACTCTTCTCCGCCAATCCTTCCTAAACAATCATTATCACGAATAGCTTGTTGAGCTAATATCACCACTCTTTTTAAAACAAGATCCCCCACAGGGTGACCATATTCGTCATTAATTCTTTTAAAGTGGTCCAAATCAAAACTAATAAGAGAGAAGTGAGTGTCAGTTTTCGATAGTTCCTGCCACTGTTGCTCTGCTAAATCCATTATTTTTCTGCGATTTGCAACACCTGTTAAGTAATCAGTATTGGCAAGTACGCTAAACTTTCGCTTAAGTCTGTATTGGCGCCATGCAAAAAGTAAAAACGCAACTGATAGCAATAATACGCTTACCATAATTGTTTTTTGGAGTACTTCCTGTTGCTCAAACTCTATTAGCCTAGCGTCTTTTAGCTCTTTATCTTTTTCTAATAGTTGGTTTTCAAGTTCGGTTTTTTTCAATTCAAATTGCACTTTATAGCGAGAGCGAGATAGCTCTCTTACTTTATTAAAATACTGCTCATTAAGGTTAATATAAGCCTGTTGAAAAGCGACGGCTTGTTGAAACTCTCCTGTTAAAATGGCATGCCTACTTTGTAACTCAATGAGCTGAAGTCTAAAAGTAATGCTGTTTTGGACAGGAATACTTTTAATTTTTTCTTCAACGCTGTCAAATGTTTGCAACGCTAAATCTAGCTCATTTTTTTCAATTTCTATTTGGGCTTGAATTAATTGGTACCTAATAATACTTTTAATATCTTCGATTTCTGGCAACCAAGAGGCACTTAAATTCAAAAAATGCTCGGCTTTTACTAAGTTATCTAATGCTAAATAACCTTGAGTTAGCAAGATATAAGCATAGTAATCAAAACTGGGGGTATTTAACTTATCATTTATTGTTAATATTTTATTGGCTAACTCATTTGCATCGTCAGCACGGCCAACATCTAAATACGTTCTAGCTAGATAATAATATGACACCATAGTGTCAAACTTAAGGTCGTTTTCTAAAAAGTATTTAAGCGCCTTTTTTTGTAGTTCAATGGCTTTTTCATAATCAAATAGCGCTTCATATGTCCGTGCAATACTTGCATCAAGATACGCTAACTTTAGTCTATTACCACTCGAACGCAGCAGTGCGTAAGCCTTATAAAAGTAATCTATTGCATTAACTTCATCATGATTATTTAAATAAAAATCACCTAAAGCCGCGTAAACATCTGCAATTAGAACGGGATCATTAAGAGACTCAACCAGATCCTTCGCTTGGTTTAAGTTTGCTAATGCAAGTTCAGCATTCCCTAAATACATGTTTATATCTGATTTTATTATCCAGAAAGAAATCTGAGTTGTTACATCCAGCTCATCCAAATGCTCGCTAATTTGTTGTTCTAAAACTTGAGCTTCGCTCAACTGGCCATTAAAAAGGTAGTTTCTTGCGAGTTCAATTTGTAACTTCGAATGTTGTAAATCGGTTAATTTCCCACGATTAACGCGAATTAGATCCTGTAGATAATCAATGGCTAAACTTGGGTGCTTGATACTGTTTTTCTCAGCGGTTAATATTTTTTCCTCTAACCATTTATCTTCTTGCAAGGCTGCAAAACTAGCGGCTGAAACAAAAGTACAACAAACAATAAAGCAGCTTATTGTTAAGCGATATATATTAGCTAATAGTAGACTGCTATCTTGTTGTCGATACATGAGATACCTTTGAGTTTATACTTGCGCACGATTTCCGTGATCTTCTAGCCATTGGCGGCGATCAGATGAGCGCTTTTTAGCCAATAACATATCCATCATTTCTAAGGTCTGCTCTTCCTCGTCTAACGTCAATTGTACTAACCTGCGTGTATTAGGATCCATGGTTGTTTCACGCAGTTGCAATGGGTTCATCTCACCCAACCCTTTAAATCGTTGTACGTTCACTTTGCCGCGTTTCTTCTCTGCTTCGATTCGCGCTAATATGCCCGTTTTTTCATCTTCATCAAGTGCGTAATACACATCTTTACCAATGTCGATTCTAAATAGTGGCGGCATAGCCACATACACATGTCCTTCCTTAATTAAGGTAGGAAAATGACGAACAAATAATGCGCATAAAAGCGTCGCAATATGTAACCCATCCGAGTCAGCATCAGCTAATATACATATTTTATTGTAGCGCAAGCCAGAAATATCATTTGAATCAGGGTCAATTCCTAGTGCAACCGAAATATCATGCACCTCTTGTGACGCTAATATTTGCCCTGACTCAACTTCCCACGTATTTAGGATTTTACCACGTAAGGGCATTATCGCTTGAAACTCACGATCTCGCGCCTGTTTAGCTGAGCCCCCTGCTGAATCACCCTCCACTAAGAAAAGCTCGGTGCGGTCATTATCAGCGGCACTACAGTCAGTTAATTTACCTGGTAATGCAGGTCCTGCGGTTACGCGTTTACGCACTACTTTTTTCGCCGCACGTAGGCGACGCTGCGCATTGGAGATACACAGTTCGGATAACAACTCCGCGATATCTGTATGTTCATTTAGCCAAAGGCTAAATGCATCTTTAACTATTCCCGATACAAATGCAGAACAAGAACGTGACGATAATTTTTCTTTGGTTTGACCGGCAAACTGTGGGTCTTGCATCTTAACCGATAAAACATAGCTACAACGCTCCCAAATATCATCAGGCGTTAGCTTTACACCTCGAGGAAGCAAGTTTCTAAATTCACAGAATTCACGCATTGCTTCTAGTAAACCTTGGCGAAGGCCATTAACGTGTGTACCGCCTTGTGCTGTTGGTATTAAATTCACATAACTTTCAGCAATTGATTCACCGCCTTCTGGCAACCATACAACCGCCCAATCAGCGCCTTCTGTCGAGCTTGAAAATTCACCAGTAAACGGATCTTTAGGGATTACTTCATAGCCTTTCACTGCTTCATTTAAATAATCGCGCAAGCCCGTTTCGTAATACCATTCTTGGGTTTCTTTGGTTTGCTTATTAATTAGCTTAATACGTAAACCTGGGCATAAAACCGCTTTTGCTTTCAATAAATGATGCAGCTTGGTCAGAGAAAAATTTGCCGAGTCAAAATAGCTTGCATCAGGCCAAAACCTAACTGTGGTGCCGGTGTTGCGTTTACCAACAGTACCAATCACATTTAAGTCTTCAACTTTATCGCCATTTTCAAACGCCATCATAAACTGCTGGGCATCACGACGAACAATCACTTCAACTCGCGTTGATAATGCATTTACAACCGAGATACCTACACCATGAAGACCACCAGAAAACTGGTAGTTTTTGTTTGAAAACTTACCACCAGCATGTAATTTGGTAAAAATGAGTTCAACACCCGGAATACCTTCTTCAGGGTGAATATCAATAGGCATACCACGCCCATCATCTGAAACTTCTAACGAGTTATCTTCGTGCAGAATGACATCTATTTTGCTCGCGTGGCCCGCCATAGCTTCATCAACACTGTTGTCTATGACTTCTTGACCTAAGTGATTCGGACGTGTGGTATCAGTGTACATACCCGGACGACGTTTAACTGGTTCTAAGCCATTTAATACTTCAATGGCTTCGGCGTTATAATTTTGCTGACTCATAGTTTTTATCTTTTTATGTGCTTAGCTATTTTTTACGTGATTTTAAGAAAGTCCACAATGCTTTCAAAGGTGCTCTCAAAGTTCTTAAAACTGTGATCACCTCCAAATTCAATATGTTGCTTGCATTGCGAATAATATTTTACTGCCTGCTTAAATCCGAGTACTTCATCGCCCGTTTGCTGAAATAAATACAGTAGCGAGGGCTGCTTCAACTGTGCTACAAAGAGTGCTTTTAACGCATTAATATGGCTTTTATTTAGTTCGTAATGGGTATCCTGATACGGATTATAATTCGGCCCTAAAAATGAACTTAACAATAAAAACGGCTTAACCGCAGGATTTATTAGCACTGCAGGAAGCTGATACCTTTGTGATAAATAAGTGGCATAAAACCCACCTAACGAGCTGCCTATTAAAACCGAGTTTGGCGTTAATAATTGCTCTAGTTGAATTATTGCATGCAATGGTTCGTGACTTAAACGCGGTACACAATATTCTATATTGTAGTGTGCCATATACTCGCCAAAGCGCACAGCTTTATATGACTTTTCACTGCTATTAAAACCGTGAATATAGATTACTCTTTTAGCCATATCACATCCGTTTCACAACACACGCTGCCTGTTTCAAGACTTTTAGACACTGTAATCAATCGGTACGCAGGCCCTAGATTTTGCTGTGACCACTGCGGCGTGCTTTTGGTAAATTGCACTGAACTGGCGGGTGTAGCAACTACATTTATGTCTCGAAAATGAAAGCAATAGTCATTATGAACATGGCCATGAAAAAGCCAATTAACTTGATTACTGTTGTTTAAGACATTAAGTAATTGTGGGCCATTTTCCAACATATGTTTATCTAAATATCCATCAATAGGCAAAGGGTTATGATGGCAAAAAGCAACACTTGGGCACTGTGATGAGGCTAAATAGTTAGTAATATCATCCAAGTGTGATTGTGTAACCCACCCAGCAGGTGTGGCACCTTTTGAATTAAGAAGTAAAATATCAAAACCATCTGCGATAAGAAGCTTAGCATTTGAAATTTGCTTGTTACTTAACTGTGCCAGTTGTTCAATTTCATCATGATTACCTGGCAACCAAACGACTGGGCAGTCTAATGCTGATTGCTCAATTAATTGAGCAAATAAGTTATATGACTCTGGGCTGTGATCTTGTGTTAAATCCCCGCCAAAAATTACACAATCTAGGTTTTTCGTGGCCATATGCGACAAGCAAGCGGCGAAATGTTCAGCGGTATTTACACCAAAATATTCACCATCAGATTGAGCAAATAGGTGACTGTCGGTAATGTGCGCAAGTTTTAACTTCCTTGTCTCGAACTTTAAGCTATCATCAAACCAAGCCATTGTTTACATCCCAATTCAGTACAGAACGGCCACTTTCAACGCATGCCACTAACCAGTCATAAAGGAATGCATTTAGCTGATATTTTTCATCTTTTTGGTGCATTAGTGGATTGGGGTAACCATAAGAAGGTTTAATTCTTTGATGGTAATCATGATGGATAATTTCAGCTACCTTAGCGTCGTGATAAAGTCTGACCGTCAAAAAAAGAGGGGTCATCCGCTTAATCGTGCCCGATTGTTGAGTAATTGAGATATCCATGGTGTATTTAGCACAACCATCTATGTTTATTTCAAATTGATGCTCACCTAATTGAATCTGGCGTTTTTCTGCTACCTCTTTTTTAGCAGGCAATAACTTTAATGCCCGCAAGTAGTTGTGCTCACATAAAGTAAGGTACTTAGGAAGACTTTGAATATATCGTTGTTTCACTGCTATTGATGTCAAATTTGCGCCCTAAAGTTAATGGTTAAAGGTAGCTTATTTAGGTTGATTTAGTATACGTTCGCGGTTTAGCGCTAGCCACTGTAATGAGATAACCGTGGCGGCATTGTCTATTTCACCATTATTTAAACGCGCAATGGCATCGTTAAAACTTATGATGTGGGTCTTAATATCTTCGCCCTCAGTTTCTAGACCAAAAACCCCACTTTGTAAATTGCTTAAATCCGCAAGCGCTAAATACAGATATAACCGCTCCGTCGTACCACCCGGGCTGGATAAATAGGATAACATATACTCTAGATGCTGTAATTCAAGCCCAGCCTCTTCAAATGCTTCGCGTTTGACCACGGCTTCATAATCGGTGCTTTGATCTGTCATCCCAGCTATACATTCAAGCAACCACGGCGAGTTCTTACTGCGCATAGCCCCAATACGAATTTGCTCAATAAGTAATAGTTGATCTGTTTTAGGGTCATATGGCAATACAGCCACCGCATCTCCGCGCTCTAAGATTTCGCGTTTGATGGTCTGTGACTCTCCACCTGCAAACAACGCGTGTTTAAACTGGTATAAGTTAATTTTAAAAAAACCATCATATAGGTTTTCAATTGGCTTCAATTTGACATCATCATTGCTAAATTGATTGATTATTTTGTTTGCCATCACAGCTCCATTATTTGTTGCTTAACTCAAAATGTTTGTGAGCTATTATATTCTGTTACACTTGTTTGCGCTGTTTTACACAATTTTTTTGTTGTTATTTTACAAAACAGGTTAACATGCTTTTAGTACGCAAATTGTCTAAGGACTGAACGACCAATGAAAAAGAACATTTTATCTGCGCTGATCGGTTTATCATGTGCATTGACTGCTACAGCATCAAATGCTGAAGATCTATTACAAGTATACGAAATCGCCACTGCAAATGATCCCACTGTTTTAAAAGCAAAGGCCCAAGCCGATGCGAAATCTTATAACAGTGACCGTGCTTTAAGTGCCTTACTTCCTCAAATCGGTTTCTCGATGGGTTATGAAAAAAGAGACGGCACCTCATATGATGGCACCGATGCCCTTGGTTATGCAAAAATAGATAGTGAATCTGACACCTTCAGCCGTGGTTTAACCTTAAACCAAACTCTTTTTGACTTAGGTGCATGGAATTCTCTTGGTATTGCAGATAAACAAGCTTTACAAGCAACAGCACAATATGACTTTGCACAACAAGATCTAATTGTACGCGTAGCAGATGGCTACTTTAACGTATTAAGTGCAATCGATAAGCTTGAATTTGTGCAATCTGAAAAACGTGCTATTGAACGTCAACTCGAGCAAACAAAACAGCGCTATGCCGTTGGCCTAACAGCGATCACTGACGTACACGAAGCTCAAGCACAGTTTGATAACTCAGTCGCGCAAGAAATTGTTGCAAAAAATGGCGTTGAAACAGCACGTGAGTTATTGCGTGAAATAACCGGTAAATACCATGCAAAACTTGATACTTTAAACACCGAAACATTTTCTACAGTTAAACCTAGCAAACAATCGGTTGATTTCGTAAAAATAGCTGAACAAAACAATTTGAACCTTCAAGTTGCGAAAGTAACTGTTGATATTGCTAAAGATCAAATCGATTTAGCTCAAGCTGGGCATTATCCAAAGTTAACTCTTAGCGCAACTTATGGCGATTCGTTAACTGACACTGCGCGCAATAATATGAAGCCGCGTGGTGATAGTACAACAGTAGGCCTTAACTTTAGTGTACCAATTTACTCTGGCGGAGCAACAACGGCTGCGACAGAACAAGCACGTGCGTTTTATGTTGCTGCAAGCGAAGATTTAGAGTCTTCACTTCGTGGTGTTACCCGCTCTGTAATTACATCTTATAATCAAGTTGTATCAGACATAGCGACCTTTAAAGCACTTGAGCAAGCCGTTGTTTCGGCTGAAAGTGCGCTAAAAGCGACTGAAGCAGGCTTTGAAGTTGGCACGCGTACTATTGTTGATGTACTTATCAGCACACAGAACCTATTTAACGCAAAAAGTAACTTAGCGAATGTTCGTTATCGTTATGTTGTTTCTACATTGCGCTTAAAACAAGCTGCTGGCACATTAACAAGTGAAGACCTAATTGCCATTAACCAAGGTTTAAAGGAAATTTAAAGCACTTAAAAATTTCTTTTAAGAGCCAGCTTTATGCTGGCTTTTTTGTATTTTTTATCGCTTACAGTTAAACTGCCTTTTTTAACGTGTGAGATGTTTTTGTGGTTAACTCTTCTGCTTTTAAGTTGTCTTTTTTAGGTCCCCGCTATTGGCTTACGTGGGTAGGTGTGTTTTTCCTTTACATAATCTCTTGGCTTCCGCAAAAGTTACAGTTAGCCATGGGAAAGTATTTAGGCCGATTAGTTCATCGCTTTATGAAAAAGCGCCGTCATATTGCTGAAGTAAACGTCAAACTATGCTTTCCAGAATTATCGGCACAAGAACAGCAACAGCTCGTTTTAAAGAATATGGAAAATACTGGCATTGCAATGATGGAAACCGGTATGGCATGGTGGTGGCCACAATGGCGAATAAACAAAGTATGCGGTTCATTTAAAGGCATTGAGCACCTAGAGAGTATTCAGCGCTCAGGAAAGGGCGCATTGCTTTTGGTGCCTCACATGCTGCATTTGGAAATGACTGGCCGTGTAATGGGTATCAAGTGCCAAGGTGTTGGCTTTTACCGCCCCCATAACAACCCATTAATGGAATACTTTACTACAAAAGGCCGTTTACGCTCCAATGAGTATCTCGTTGGCAAACGAGATGTAAAAGGACTATTACAAGCGCTCAAAAATAAAAAAGTTTGTTATTACTTGCCTGATCAAGATTATGGCCGTAAACGCTGTGAATTCGTGCCATTTTTTGCAGTACCTGATGCAGCAAGCACGACTGGTACCTTACTTTTTTCTGCAAGTAAACATTGCGAAGTTGTCAGCCTTACAAGTCGCCGTGATGAACAAGGGAAATATCATTTGGAAGTATTACCCGTGCTCAATAACTTCCCTAGCGGCGATGATAAAACCGATGTAACACGGGTTAATCAACGTATGGAGCAAGCAGTCAACATCGCACCTGAGCAGTATATGTGGTTACACAGGCGTTTTAAAACTCGTCCTGATGAAAATGCACCGTCTTATTACAAGTAGCAGGTGACTTTGCGTTTTGAATATGATTTTATAAACAAAAATAAACAAGAGTATTAATTATGTGGTTTTGGGTTAAGCATTTATCATTAGCTGTTATTCTCATATTGGCTGCTCTTTATTTTTTATTTGGCCACGGCCCTGTCGTTAACGTAAAAGAATCGACCAATGCCGCTGCGCAAGGGCTGTCTCGTTTTTATGCGTCTTTACGCAACCAAATAAACAAAAGTAATGAGCGTGATAAATATGTATTAAAACTCTCTGCGCCTGACATCAATATTGATGCCGCATTGATTGAACGAGCCAAAGTTGTTGAGCCATCAACGCCTAATTGGTCCGGAGAGTTAATGCCAAGACGTTTTGAAAATGGATCTACATTAAGAAAAGTGCTTTCTAATTACGCTCGCGAAGAGGACATTGTTTTGTATTGGTATCTAAGTAAAGATTATGTTGTTAAAGATCATTTTCGCGTCGACAGTAATTTTAACTCCACCTTGTATCAAGTTGGCCGTGCTATCAACGATGACTTTGAAAATGAGGTGTACACGTTTTTTTGTTATAAACAAAGAGCAGCGGTTATTACCGAACTACCCTCTGAATATGTACGTGAAAACTGCCGCCGTTTAAAAAGTTAGGGTCTGTTGACCCTATTTGTCTAATGCAAAAATGCTGTGCCAAGCATTAACCACTAAATCAATATGTTGCTTAACACGCTCACGTTCAATACAACGTCCTTTTTGATCAAGACTTAGGACATGATAGTGCGAGCGATAATCAATATAGGCCGCTATCAGCCCTTCTTTAACTTTTTGACTGATACATCCTAACTTAGCGGCATCGGTTAAAATTCTAACGTTGTCTGAATAGGTCGTTAGCTGCTCAAATGTATGCGCATTTTTAAGTACTAAATATTGTGTTATAAATTCAATATCAGTCATTGCACCTGCATCCTGCTTTAAATCAAATAACAGACTACTGCCCTTGGCTAAGTGACCACGCATTTTTTCCCGCATTTTAATAACGTCATCGCGCAAAAGTTGTTGATCACGGGCTTGGCATAATATAGCAAGACGAATTTGTGCAAATCGTTCCACCAGCTCAACTTGGCCGAAAATCATGCGTGAACGAACCAACGCCTGATGCTCCCATGTCCATGCTTGAGTTTGTTGGTAATGATTAAAGCTTTCTAGATTAATAGCCATTAACCCTGATGCGCCTTCAGGTCTGAGCCTTGTGTCGAGCTCATAAAGAATGCCCGATGCTGTGCGCGTGTTAAATAAGTGCATTAAGCGCTGAGCTAACTTTAAATAATATTGTCTAGAGGAAATTCCTTTATCGCCATTAGTATGACTTGTGCCATCGTGATTATGAACAAAAACGAGATCTAAATCGGAATCATAGCCAACTTCAAAGCCGCCTGTTTTACCATATGCAATCACTCCAAATCCTTTGTTTTCGTCATTTGTATTTGGCGGAGTGCCAAATCGTAAAGCCATTTGCTGCCAAGCTATATTAATCGCTTGTTCTACAATCGCTTCTGCAAGTGCTGTCAGGTGATCGCTTACTTTCATAACATCAAGCACACCAGTAGCATCAGCCGCAGCAATCCGCAGTTGATGAGTTTGCTTAAATTGACGTAGCGCTTCCATTTGCTGCTCTAAATCTTCGTTATCGATACGTAAAAAGTATTGACGAACTTCATCTTTATAAGCGCTAAGAGATGTAGGTTTATAAAGCACAGCAGGATCGATAAGCTCATCGAGTAAAATAGGATAGCGAGAAATGTGTTCACCAATCCATTTGCTGTGGCAGCACAAAGAAACAAGCTGTTTCAATGCTCCTGGGTTTTCAAAAAGCAGCTCAAGGTATGCAGTACGCGAAATAATTTTATTAAGCACTTGGCTAATCATTCTAAAAACATCACCTGAAGCATTGCACTGCGAAAGCTGCTTTAGCAACAGTGGCATCAGTTTGTCGAGAATATCACGGCCGCGTAGGCCTATTTTTACCTTAGCTAACCGCCCTTTAAAGTCATTTAACGGTTGCTGCCATGCATCATTTGGTTCTGTGAGCAAACTTACATCACCATGCTCCCAGGCACTAACAAAAGCACTTTCACAAGGGTCGTCAGGCTCATTCTCATAGCCTATAACTAATTCGAACTCACCATGGATAGCGGTCATTTTGAAATTTATATCTGCAAGCGTTTGCTCAAAACCAGTGTAGCCCGTTAAATAACTTAAACGCTGTTGATTGAGTTCATCATCAGGCAAAGTCTGAGTTTGCTGATCATCAAAAATCTGTAAGTACTGCTCTATCTTTCGTAAATATAAATAATTTAGTTCTAATAGCTGCGCTTCACTTTGAGCAATAACTTGGTTTTTACTTAGTTGAGCCAACGCTTTTATTAATGATTGAGTTTGTAAATTTGCTTCTCGGCCGCCACGTACCATTTGCAGTGCTTGAACAACAAATTCAACTTCGCGGATCCCTCCCGCCCCTAGCTTTATATTATTTGTAAGGCCTTTACGGCGAACTTCTTGGGCTATCATTTGCTTCATTTTTCGTAATGATTCAATGACGGAAAAGTCAATATATCTTCGGTATACGAACGGTTTTAACAATTGATAAAACTCTTCAGTGTAGTTAGTTGGTGCTCCAATCAAACGTCCTTTGAGCATGGCATATCGTTCCCACTCTCTGCCCTGCTCTTGGTAATAATCTTCAATGGCATTAAAGCTCATCACTAAAGGGCCACTTTCTCCAAAGGGGCGTAATCGCATATCCACACGAAACACTTGGCCATCTGCCGTGTTTTGGTTAAGCGCTGCAATTAGTTTTTGAGCGACCTTGGTATAAAAAACTTGGGCCTCTAAAGAGCGCCTACCACCTTGCGTCTTACCTGTATGAGGGTAAGCAAAAATCAAATCGATGTCTGAAGAGTAGTTGAGTTCTCGCCCACCGAGTTTACCCATTCCTAAAACGAGCATAGGGGTTGGATTGCCTTCTTCATCTTCGAGCTGCCCATTCACTTTAGCTACCTGTGCAAATGCCCATTGGTTAGCGCCGTTTATGAGGCTATCTGCTAATTGAGAAATATAGTTGATACTATCGGCAATATCATTACTACAACATAAATCTAAAAAGGCAACTTTAAGCCAATAACGTTGACGGTATTGGCGCAAAATCTTATTTCCTGCAGCTTCTTCAAGTTCTGTTAAGTCATAATTTAAAAATGGGCATGGGCAATCGCGAAGAGACATTTCATGCTCACAGAGTAACATATCAATGAGTTCAGGCTGAGCGTCGAGACAGCGCCATGCAAAGTCACTTAACCCCAATAATTGGACTATTTTTTTATTAATCGTCCGCTGTCCATAAAGCGCTGAAAATCGTTCTTCGCCAAGTTTTTGTAATTGCTGGGGGAATATTGCACTTTTACTCATTAAAAACTCTCTTTTATATCAAGCATATCCATACTAGAATAACTAACATACTAAAACCAATTAGGTTAACCATGTCATATTTGTCTTTATCTAACACTAGTTTAGTGGCTATTGCTATTTGTTTTACAGTTATTTGTATCGCAGTCTTTAGTTTGCGTGGATTAAACCACTTAAAGGCAAAACAAGCTTTAAAAGAAGAGCTTGCGCAGCATGATAACTTTGCAATGGGGATTAGTTTTGCCTCAGAGATAACTGTAGTCATTGCAACCATTGCCTATTTATTTGATGAAATAAGCCTCAGCGCTGCACAATCGAATCCATTAAAAATTATGATTCTAATCGTGCTTTTGTTCGCGTTTATTAAAGTTGGTCACCTCATTCATCGAAAATGGATTTTGTACCGTTTTAATGAAGAAGCCGCTATTTTAAAACAAAATGTATGTGCAGCCATGGTTGATTCTGGCATGTTAATAGCTAACTGCATAATTTCATTAGGATTATATAACTGGTCCCACACGCAAGGGTTTAGTAGTTTACTGATTGCCTTTGTTAGCTTCTTTTTACTACAAGGTTTTTTTGCCTTAGACAGCAAAATACGAGAATACCGTTTTGCAAAAGCAAACCAAGGCGCTTCATTACAAAGCAACTTTAACCTAGAAAATACATCTATTGGCATTCGTTATGCGGGAAAATCAATTGGCCTTGCATTAGCAATGTACGCTGGTTTAGCAAGCGCTACCTTCCACAATGGTAAAATGGTCGAAAACTTATTCACATTAGCTTTACATTGCGGCTCGATGTGGTTATTACTGTATATATTAACGTCCATCATCAAGTACATCTCTTTACCTAATATTGATACTGCGCTTGAGATTGATCATCAAGATAACATTGGGATAGCCTGCATTGAGTTTGCAGTTTTTTGCGCTATAGGCTATTTACTAATAAGTATGTTTTCAATTTAATTATTGAAAATACCCAAAATGCGGGGCCTTATGCCGTTTCAAGTAAGTAACTTTTTATTGATTGATAATGACAGTGAGTTTAGTAGACGATTTACTGAGCACTATTTTGGCGCCTCAAAAAACAGTACACTAGTAACAGCGGGTGCAAATACTCGCCAATTAGTTAGGCTGATGTTTGATCAACTTATCAAAGATTATTGTTACTGTGACTTCGCAAATGAAATTAGTGTATCTGAGCTGGCAACCTACTTACATGAGCATCATGAAATTGTTGGTGTTTTATTCAACCAAACAGATTATCTTTTAGCTGATGACAATCAACGCTTTATTTATAACTCGCTTCATAGCGTGCGCTTTTTAGTTAGTGAAAGCGAACAAGGTTTTCAATTTACGCCTGTCGCAGATGAAGCACAAAACAACCACTTATCATGCCAAAGTGACATTGCAGAAACCCCTCAAGATTTAGACGCGTTAAGTGAAAAACTAAATAGTTAGCTCTGATCCAATAACAATAGTATTTGCACCCAAGCCCAGCCTTTCATACCATAGCCATATTAGCTATTTATCTTAAGGTCATCATGCGCGTTCCTCATATTTACCAAGCAAGCAATATTGTTTTATCAACCCCAGTTCAACTTGATGATGATGCTGCAGGCCATATCGGTCGCGTTCTTCGAATGAAAGTTGGTGAGCAAGTTTCTCTATTTAATGGCCAAGGTGGCGAATATTTATGTGAATTGATAGAGGTTGGCAAAAAGTCTGTGGTTGCGATGCCAATTGTATTCAATGACATAGATGTAGAGTCACCACTACGCATTCACCTCGGCCAAGGTATTTCTCGCGGTGATAAAATGGATTTCACCATTCAAAAATCAGTGGAGTTAGGGATTACAGAAATAACACCTATTTTTAGCAAACGTTGCGGCGTTAAGTTAACTGCCGAACGCTTAGCCAAAAAGCACCAACAATGGCAAAAAATAGCGATTGCTGCGGCTGAACAGTCCGGCCGAAATCGCATTACAACCATTCATCCTCCCATTGATATTAGTGACTGGCTTGGTCAAAAAAGCGATGAGATAAAATTAACTTTGCACCCTCGAGCTGAGCATTCAATAAAAACAATTACCGTACCCGATAGCGGTGTGCGCTTTTTAGTCGGCCCTGAAGGCGGTTTAACCGATGAAGAAATTACGCAAACTAAAGAGCAAGAATTTGTCGATATCCGTATTGGTCCACGTGTTCTGCGAACTGAAACGGCCGCTTTAACGGTCTTAAGTGCATTACAACTGCAGTTTGGTGACTTAGCGAATTGAAATTACTAAAACTACCCTCATATCAATAACACTGTATTTAGTAAGGTAACAACATGGCGATTAAATTAGGTATCATTTCAGACCCTATTAGCGGGTTTAATATTAAAAAAGACACGGGCTTTGCAATGATGATGCAAGCTCAAAGCCGTGGTTACGAAATCTACTACATGGAAATGGATGATTTATCGCTGCGTAAAGGCAAAGCTTATGCAACAGCCGCTAAAGCAACTGTATTTGATGATGAAAATCACTGGTATGAGTTAGAACAAAAGAGCACAATTGCATTGGCCGATTTAGACGTCATTTTAATGCGTAAAGATCCGCCATTTGATACCGAATATATTTATGCAACCTACATTCTTGAACGCGCAGAGCTTGAAGGGACGTTAATTGTCAACAAACCGCAAAGCTTACGCGACGCCAATGAAAAGCTATTCACAGCCTGGTTTAGCGAGCACACGCCAGATACTTTGGTAACACGCGATAAAAATCAAATTCGTGAGTTCCTCAATGAACATAAAGACATTATTCTCAAGCCTTTAGATGGTATGGGTGGCGCATCTATTTTCCGCGTGACTGAAAATGATGCCAATTTTGGCGTGATCTGTGAAACTTTAACAGAACATGGTACACGCTTTGCCATGGCGCAAAATTTTATTCCAGAGATCAAACAAGGTGATAAGCGCGTATTAGTCGTTGACGGCAAAGTTATTCCGTATTGTTTAGCACGTATACCGCAAAATGGTGAAACACGTGGAAATCTAGCAGCAGGTGGGCGCGGTGAAGCTCGTCCGATTAGTGATGCAGATCTTAAGATTGCTCAGGCTGTGGCACCAACACTTAAAGCTAAAGGGCTTATTTTTGTTGGTTTAGACATAATTGGTGACAAACTTACTGAAATAAATGTTACCGCACCAACGTGTGTAAAAGAAATTGAAGCAGCGTTTGATATTTCTATTACTGGGATTTTATTTGATGCAATTGAAGAAAAATTAGGTCGCAGTTAAACAAACTATGCCATACTTCAATTACTAAAAATGTGAGCTCTGGTGTTAGAGTTATTTCTAACAGCTTAATATTTCATTCTATTTGCTTGTGAATTTAATCCAGAGCTTTCGACATCACAAAAATCTTGATGCACTAAGCTTTCCTATTTAACTGAAATAAATGCAGCACACGTTAACGTGCTACTAAATTAAAGTGACTCCCTGCAATGGGGGCAAAATAAGGGGTATCGTTATGCAATCATTAGAAAATCACTTTTTAATCGCAATGCCATCAATGCAAGACCCTTTTTTTAAACGTGCTGTTACATATATTTGTGAGCACAATGAAGATGGGGCTATGGGCTTGGTGATTAACCAACCCATTAATATCACCGTTGGTGACTTACTTGATAAAATTGAAATCGATAACGACAAATCAAATCAATCTGCACAAGTAGCAGTGTACGCGGGTGGACCAGTAAAAACTGACCGTGGGTTTGTTTTACACTCACCCAAGCCTGGCTACTCTGCAAGCCAAGAGCTTAGCAGTGACATAATGATTACTACATCTAAAGATGTATTAGCCAGCCTTACAACAACACAAGCACCTGAACAATTCATAATTACTTTAGGCTATGCAGGTTGGGAGCAAGGCCAGCTTGAGCAAGAGCTACTGGAAAACTCTTGGCTTATAATCAAAGCTGACCCTGATATTATTTTTAACACTCCCGTGGAAAAACGTTGGGAAAAAGCGGTCGAAACTCTCGGTTTTGACATCGGCCAACTCAGCACTGAGGCTGGACATGCCTAAACACTCAAGCTTTATTGGACAAAATAGAAAATACAATGACCAAAAGACAACTCAAGCCCAAAGGTGAACGCACCGTAATGGGCTTTGACTTTGGCACTACCAGTATTGGTGTTGCCATTGGCCAAGAATTAACAGACACGGCATCAAGTCTCAGTGCAGTGAAAGCAAAAGACGGCATACCAAACTGGGATTTTATAAAGAAACATATTGATGATTGGCAACCCGATTTACTAGTTGTTGGCTTACCATTAAATATGGATGGCACTAATCAAGAGGTTACTTTCAAAGCTAAAAAGTTTGCAAACCGCCTCCACAACAACTTTGGACTACCTGTAGAGACTCAGGATGAGCGTTTGACCACAGCAGATGCAAAGGCGCGTTTATTTGAACAAGGTGGCTACAAGCGCTTAGGTAAAGGCAATGTGGATAATATGTCTGCCGTTATTATTTTGGAAAGCTACTTTGAACAAGCTTACGGTTAAGCGGTAAGTTGATAATAACCTGATCGTTAAGCTGTGGTATAAACCCAGCTTGGCGGTACGCTTTTTCTATTGCGCCTTGCTCGCGTAAAATTTTCAACCCTTTTTGCAGTGCTTTAAAAGCTCGCAAGCCATCTGGGTGTAGCTTAGATACTACAAAGTGACGACTGTCGTCTAGCAACACTAGCGTATCAGGCACAGCGCTTAGTTTAATTCCCTCTAGTACATATTCATTATTCATCTCAGGCATTAGTGGCATCAACATAAAGTCGACCCATTGCATAGACACCATTCTAACCTGGCTCAGCCATTCGTCTTCCCGAATTAACTCTTTTAGAGGTAATTGCGAAAGTGTATGCCAATCGGTTCGCCAGCGAGGTGTTGAAACACTAGTAAGGGTATTAAAATCAGACAGTTTTTTTATTTTAAATACGGCTTTATTATCAGGCGAGGCAAAGATACCAGCAAAATACTCCCCTTTACGGATCACCGGATCACTGATAAACACTTCACCATTAAAAGCCTTAGTATCTTCATACCAATAGCTATCAAAGCTGATTAACAGATCTCCTTTTTCCAATAGGCGGGTATTGCGAAAGTTTATTTTTCCAACTTGGTAATCAAAGGTTTTTGTAAATCCACCTAAGTGTAACGCTTGTTGGGCGATAATCATATCGACCACATCACGACGGATAAACTTAGTATTAAAATCTTTAACTTGGATGGGCTCTTTACCACCTAAAAAACGCTTATAGTCATTATAAACATCATCTCGAAGGTAAATAGCAATGGGTTCAGACTGGGAGGCAACAAAAAATGGCGTGCACACGCAATAAAATAAAAAGAAAGTACAAAACCATTTTTTGCCAAACTGCATACGGCTAACCTTTGTTGTCTAAGCCATCAATGGTTACACCTTGTAAAAAGCCAGCTCCTTGCTGTTCATTGTTTCTAAGTTTAATCATCAAACGTAAGTCGTTTGGTGAATCAGCGTGATGAAGCGCATCTGCGTAATTAATGCGTTGTTGCTTATAAAGCTCAAACAAAGCCTGATCGAACGTTTGCATGCCCATATCTTTGGCTTTTGCCATGGCTTCTTTAATTCCGCCAATATCTCCTTTTTTAATTAGCTCACCTACAATCGGAGAATTAAGCAAAACTTCAATGGCAGCAACACGGCCATTGCCATCAGAGGTTGGGATCAATTGCTGTGCAATAATTGCTCGTAAATTTAATGATAGATCATATTTGAGTTTGTCGTGTTTTTCTTTTGGTACCAAGTGCATAATGCGGTCAATAGCTTGGTTGGCGTTATTTGCATGCAGCGTTGCTACACAAAGGTGGCCTGTCTCCGCAAAACTAAGTGCATATTCCATAGTCTCTTGTGAGCGTATCTCACCGATTAGAATAACGTCAGGAGCTTGGCGTAATGAGCTTTTTAAAGCAGATTCAAAGCTATCTGTATCAAGACCGACCTCACGTTGAGTAATAATACTCTTACGGTGCTCATGCACAAATTCGATCGGATCTTCTATTGTTAGAATATGTCCCCGCTGATTGCGGTTACGATAACCAAGTAGTGCAGCAAGTGACGTTGACTTACCCGTACCAGTTCCACCAACAAAGAGTACCAACCCCCGCTTAGCCATGATCACATCAGTCAATGTTGAAGGCAGGCCTAGATCGTTCACGTCTGGTATTTGGGTTACGATACGGCGAATGACCATACCTGCACGGTCGCGCTGCCAAAAAGCAGAAACCCTAAACCGGCCTTCGTCTGTCGCTATGGCAAAATTACACTCTTTGGAGTTATGAAACTCTGCTTTTTGTTTTTCGCTCATTGCTGATTCAACAAACGCGAGCGACTCCTCATCAGTAAGTTTATCATCACCTAAGGCAATCAACTCACCATTTATTTTAGCACTGACAGGTAGTTGGCTTGATACAAATAAATCAGACCCTTCCTTATCTATCATCAACTGTAAAAAGTAATTTAGAGAGTGAGACATACTTTTCCTTATTGCAGGGGCAAAGGGTTAACCGCCAAAATTAGCTTTATCTTGGGCTTTAGCGCGCGCTTCAGCATTGGAAACAACACCATGATTCACAAGATTGATTAAACATTGATCCATGGTTTGCATACCATGAGATGACCCAGTTTGAATTGATGAATACATTTGCGCAATTTTATCCTCTCGAATTAAGTTTCTTATTGCTGGTACGCCTATCATAATCTCGTGTGCTGCAACTCGTCCTCCCCCCACTTTTTTAAGTAAGGTTTGTGATATAACCGCACGTAGTGATTCAGAAAGCATGGATCTGACCATGTCTTTTTCTTCACCCGGGAACACATCGATAATACGGTCAATAGTTTTTGGCGCAGATGTAGTATGCAAAGTACCAAACACTAAGTGACCGGTTTCAGCTGCAGTCATCGCCAGACGAATGGTTTCTAAGTCACGTAATTCCCCTACCAAAATAACATCAGGGTCTTCACGTAACGAACTTCTCAGTGCATTGGAAAAACTGTGTGTATCGCGATGAACTTCACGTTGGTTGATCAGCGATAGTTTATTGTCGTGGACAAATTCAATTGGATCTTCAATCGTTAAGATGTGGTGGTGCTTATTTTGATTAATGTAATCGACCATAGCTGCCAGAGTCGTTGATTTACCCGAGCCCGTTGGTCCCGTGACAAGCACCAAACCTCGGGGGTTATCTGAAATCGTTTTAAATATATCAGGGGCACCCAAATCGTCTAATGTTAGTACTTCACTTGGGATGGTACGAAATACAGCAGCAGGCCCGCGGTTAGAATTAAAAGCATTAACACGAAAACGCGCTAAATTAGGCACCTCAAAAGAGAAATCGACTTCCAGGTTTTGCTCGTAATCCTTTCGTTGATTATCATTCATAATGTCGTAAACTAAGCTGTTTACATCTTTATCTTCCAGTGCTGGAATGTTTATACGACGCACATCGCCATCGACACGTATCATAGGGGCAACACCTGATGATAAGTGCAGATCCGATGCTTTATGTTGAACACTAAAGGCCAATAATTCGGTAATATCCATTTATGACTCCACAACCAACTGATAATTATATGGTTACAATACCAGAACGACTTAACGCCGCCTATGCAAGAATTGTAAATGCAGCAAAAAAAAGCCACCGTAATGAACACGATATCAGCTTACTTGCGGTATCAAAAACAAAACCTGCTGAATACATTTTAGCCGCTTATCAGCAAGGGCACAGAGAATTTGGTGAATCTTATGTTCAAGAAGCCGTTGATAAAGCCATTCAACTTGAAGAATATAGCGATATAACTTGGCATTTCATCGGCCCTATTCAATCGAATAAAACAGCGTTGGTCGCTAAACATTTTGATTGGGTGCAAAGCATTGAGCGTGAAAAAATTGCTAAACGCTTAAATGATCAACGCCCAGAAAATAGACCACCACTGAACGTATTAATTCAAGTAAATATAAGTTTAGAACCAGCTAAATCGGGCTGTCACCCTGACGATCTTATGGATTTAGCTGAATATGTTGATGATTGCGCAAATTTAACGTTACGTGGAATCATGGCTATCCCCGCAAAAACTGACGATTCACAGCAGCAAACACAATATTTTGAGCAATTAGCGACTTGCTTTGATAGACTTAAGGCCTTATATCCTCAAATAGACACCTTGTCGATGGGTATGAGTGGTGATGTAGAAGCAGCAATTGCTGCAGGCTCGACCATGGTACGGATCGGCACGGATATTTTTGGCCAACGAAGCTAAGGTGATAACTAAAGTATGACAGATAAAACAATTGCGTTCATAGGCACAGGTAATATGAGCTATGCCATTATTGGTGGCATGGTTAAAAATGGGTTTGCAGCATCGAATATCATTGCGACAAACAGAAACCAAGAAAAACTCGCTAAGGTAGCAGCAGACTTCGGGGTTAAAACCACCGCCGACAACAACGCAGCACTGCGTGATGCCGATGTAATTGTGTTATCAGTTAAGCCACAAATGATGGGCGACTTATGCCAATCTTTCCAAGATTCGGGTGTGGACTTTAGTGATAAACTGTTTATCTCTGTTGCAGCAGGCTTAACAGTTAATCGATTACGTGAAATGCTTGGCCAAAAAGTGAAAATGGTGCGCTGTATGCCTAACACCCCTTCTTTACTTGGTCGTGGTGTATCTGGTTTGTTCGGCGCAGATGAAACGGCTGACGAACATGACTTTGTACAACAGGTCTTTGAGTGCACAGGTATTGCGGTTTGGGTTGATCAAGAGTCTGAAATAAACAATATCATTGCCGTGACCGGCTCATCGCCTGCTTACTTCTTTTTATTCATGGAAGCCATCGAAGAAAAAGCAAAAGCCTTGGGCTTTAGTGATGACGATGCGCGCCGTTTAGTGCAACAAACCGCATTAGGTGCCGCAGAAATGGCTTTATCGCAGCCTGATATCAGTATTTCGCAACTGCGTGCCAATGTTACTTCGAAAGGTGGCACAACGCATGCTGCTGTTGAGCACTTAAAAGAGCAAGGTCTAACAGGTACCGTTGCAGATGCAATGGATGCTTGTATTGCTCGCGCAGAACAAATGGAACAAGAGCTTTAACCAGGACCTATTGACCTTTTTAGGTTGAATTTACACCAGTTTGTTTGGTATTTAGATAAGGCCGCGCCTATGTTGTGTGGTTGTTCATCATAAATAGGTGAAATGCAGTATTAATGCCAAACAGACGCTGCCCGAAAGGTTCTGCCTCGGGGCGATTTACTCTTTGTAGCTCGGTTTTTACTTAGTCCACTAAGTTACAAACTTGGCGCCGCGATTGAACCGCCCTTAGCTTGAACAAATTTTAATCCGTGAAGGTCAACTGACCCTAAGCGATAACGCTCATTTTTCGAGGTAAATTATGAATGCCATGCAATTTTTAGTCGGGATTGTATTTGATCTGTTTTTGATGGTGGTGCTGCTTCGCTTTTGGCTCCAAACAGCCAAAGCTGACTTTTACAATCCATTGAGTCAGTTTGTTGTTAAAGCAACCTCATTTGCTGTTAACCCACTACGCAAAATTATTCCCGGTTTTGGTGGCTTAGACTTAGCCTCGCTGTTGTTGGCATTTATTGTTGCGGTGGCAAAAATTTCAACCTTAATGCTTTTGTTTTATGGTGGTTGGGCTGCACAAACGGTTTTCGTATCAGCTTTTATAACGGTAATAAAAGAAGCTCTTAACCTCATGTTTTGGGTCCTAATTATTCGTGCTTTATTAAGCTGGGTAAGCCAAGGTTACAACCCTATCGAGGCTGTTTTCCATCAGTTAACTGAGCCAATGTTGAAACCAATCCGTAGAATAATACCGCCATTGGGTGGCTTTGATCTATCTATAGTTGTACTCATTATTGCTCTACAATTTGGTCAAATCCTCTTTATGGATTTAATCGGTTAACACATTTGCATGATCGAGGCCATTAGGCCTCTTTTTTTAAAGGTCAAATATGAAAAAGCTTGTAAGTATTTTATTTTTTGCATTAGCAGGCATCACGTTTAGTGCGCATAGTGAACAGCAACAAGGAGGCCAATATAAAGAGCTCGGGCCTTGGCAGGTTCACTACATTGCATTTCCATCAACATTTATTCAACCACAAATAGCGAAAGCATACGGCTTAGAGCGCAGTGATTATAAAGGCATTGTTAATATTTCAATTTTAAAAAACACTGCAGATAAAACGGCACAAACAGTTACTCTTACTGGCACAGCTAAAAACTTACTTGGCAATAAACAAACCCTCACGTTTAAAGAAGTGATTGAAGGCGAATCTGTTTACTACCTTGCACAAGTGAAGTTTACCAATGAAGAAATTTTACGTTTCGATATCGAAATAAAACAGAACAATCAATTTCAAAAGTTACAGTTTCAACAAAAATTTTATGTAGATTAAATCATGACAAAAACCTTAGTTTTAGCCACAGGTAACCAAGGAAAGGTTAAAGAATTAGCACAGATGCTCACCCCCCTCGACATTAACGTAGTCCCGCAAAGTGATTTTAATGTCTCTAGCGTGCCAGAAACCGGCACGACGTTTGTTGAAAATGCGATAATAAAAGCCCGCCACGCTGCAAAAGTAACCGGGTTACCCGCCATTGCAGATGATTCAGGTTTAGAGGTTGACGCACTAAACGGTGCACCAGGCGTATACTCTGCTCGCTTCGCTGGTGACGATGCCACTGACCAAGACAATATCGACAAGCTTTTAATTGAGTTAGGTGATAACCCGATTCGTAGCGCTCGCTTTTGGTGTGTATTGGTACTAATGCGCCATAGCGATGACCCAACACCTCTTATTTGCAGTGCAAGTTGGGAAGGTCAAATAACGCAAAGCCAAGATGGTCAAGGTGGCTTTGGTTACGACCCCATTTTTTATGTCCCTGAACTTAATTGCACAAGTGCGCAGCTAACAAAAGAGCAAAAAAATGCTATTAGCCATCGTGGCCAAGCACTAAACGCTTTGCTAGCAGAGCTTAAACTAAAAGGCGGCCTGTGAAATTACCCCCTCTAAGTTTATATGTGCACGTTCCTTGGTGCGTGCAAAAGTGCCCTTATTGTGACTTTAATAGCCATGGCCAAAAAGGTGATATTCCTGAAAAAGAATACGTTCAACACTTAATTGATGATTTGAAAGCTGACTTACACCTTGTCCAAGGGCGTAAAATTCACTCTATTTTTATCGGCGGTGGCACCCCTAGCCTACTAACGGGTAACGCGTATGTCAGCTTATTAAATGCGGTAGATTCATTAATTGGTTTAGCAGACAACTGTGAAATAACTTTAGAAGCAAACCCGGGAACCGTTGAAACAGGCCGCTTTAAAGAATATGTCGCGGCAGGTATTAATCGTATATCGATTGGTGTGCAAAGCATGCAAAACGATAAGCTCAAAGCACTTGGTCGCATTCATGGCGCTGATGAAGCCGTTTATGCTGCACAGCAAGCCCATGAAGCTGGTTTAAATAGTTTTAACCTCGACCTTATGCATGGCCTTCCAGGACAATCTTTAGACGATGCGCTTAGCGACTTAAAAAAAGTCATTGCATTAAATCCTCCCCACATATCATGGTATCAATTGACTATTGAAGCCAATACCCAATTTGCTTCAAAACCCCCCACTCTTCCACCTGACGACACATTGTGGGATATCCAAGAGCAGGGTCAAGCTTTACTAGCTGATGCAGGTTACCAACAATATGAAATTTCAGGCTATGCAAAACCGGGGTATCAATGCCAACATAACTTGAATTATTGGCGCTTTGGCGACTATTTAGGAATAGGCTGCGGCGCACATGGTAAAGTTACTGATACAGCCTCAGGGAAAATCACACGTACCATGAAAGTAAAACATCCACGTGGCTACATGGACTTGGCTAAACCTTATTTATTTAAGCAGTGGACGGTTGAAAAAGACGACTTACCTTTTGAATACTTTATGAATCGTTTTAGACTTTTCGAAGCCTGCCCTAAAAGTGATTTACATGCACTTACAAATTTATCGCTACAAAGTCATTCGCAAGCCTTGAACAAAGCGATAAATAAGGGCTTACTTATTGATATGGACAACTACTGGCAAGTAAGCCAAAAAGGTCATCGTTTTTTAAATGACCTGCTAGAATTGTTTGTGTAGTGGCGAGTGTAGAGCTTGTCGCCTCATACTAATAATAATTAATTTATAACCTTTATTGGTTTCTAACAACAAAAGGGAAAACATGCGTAAACTTACCTTTATCGCTGCCGCAGTGAGTATTGCACTGCTAGGTGGCTGCCAGCAAATGACTGAGCAAAAAAGCACTCAAACAGTTCAAGTGCAACCTGTTCAAAGCGAAATTGACAAAGCCAATGCGTTTTTTGAAGATACCTTCAACCGTGACGTGATGAGCAGTCCTGTTTATCAAACTTACATGGGTATCAAAAAAGATTACGACAAATGGGATGATGGTAGCGAAGAAAAAGCACTTAAAGATCTTCAGCAAACTAAAGACGACTTAATAGCATTAAATGCGATTAACCGTGACCTACTCGATGAAAATACGAAAGTAAGCTACGACCTTAAAAAACAAGACCTTGAAAACAGCATCGCTGATTTTAAGTGGCGCTACCATAATTACCCAGTGAACCAAATGTTTGGTGTTCACTCGATGATCCCTGCGTTTATGATAAACCAGCATCAAGTGTCTGACTTATCAGATGCTAAAGCGTATATCTCGCGTCTGAACGGTGTAACAACCGTTATCGATCAGTTAATTAAAGATTTAGAAACACGCGCTGACAAAGGCATTATTGCGCCTAAGTTTGTGTTTCCACATGTGATTGACTCAAGCAAAAATATCATTGTTGGCGCGCCATTTGAAAAAGGCGAAGATTCGACGTTACTTGCTGACTTTAAGCGTAAAGTAGCTGCACTAGAAATCGAACAAGCACAGAAAGATAGCCTGATCAGCGATGCTGAAGCAGCACTTAAGTCAGCTATAAAGCCATCTTACTCTAAGCTTATTAATTACTTAGCGCAGCTTGAAAAACGTGCTGACGACCGCGATGGTGCTTGGAAATTCCCTGATGGTGAAGCGTTCTACAACAACGCATTAGCACGTACAACGACGACTGACCTAACAGCAAAAGAAATCCACACTATAGGCCTAGCTGAAGTGTCTCGTATTCATGATGAAATGCGTGAAATCAAAGACAAGGTTGGCTTTAAAGGTGATTTAAAAGCGTTTATGCAGTTTATGAAAACTGACAAACAATTTTATTACCCGAATACAGCTGAGGGTAAGCAACGCTACCTTGACGAAGCAACGGCTATGATTGATAACATGAAGACGCGTTTAGACGAGCTTTTCATTGTTAAGCCAAAAGCTGATTTAAAAGTAAAAGCAGTTGAAGCATTCCGTGAAAAAGCTGCAGGTAAAGCATTCTATCAGCAACCTGCACCAGATGGTTCACGCCCTGGTATCTACTACGCAAACCTTTACGATATGGAAGCGATGCCAACATATCAAATGGAAGCACTTGCTTATCATGAAGGTATGCCTGGCCACCATATGCAAATTGCTATTTCGCAAGAACTAGAAGGCGTGCCTAAATTCCGTAAATTCGGTGGCTACACAGCGTACATTGAAGGCTGGGGTTTATACTCTGAATTAGTACCAAAAGAAATGGGCCTATATGAAGACCCATATTCAGATTTCGGCCGCCTTGCTATGGAACTATGGCGTGCATGTCGATTAGTTGTAGATACCGGTATCCACGAAATGAAGTGGACTCGCCAACAAGGTATCGACTACTACGTGAATAACACACCAAACGCGACCTCAGATGGCGTAAAAATGGTTGAACGTCACGTTGTAATGCCTTCACAAGCAACAGCTTACAAAGTAGGTATGCTTAAGATTTTAGAGCTACGTGAAGCTGCGAAAGTGAAACTTGGTGACAAGTTTGATATTCGTGAATTCCATGACGTTGTATTAAAAAATGGTGCAGTACCCTTAAACGTACTAGAAACATTTGTTGACCAATGGGTTGCAAGTAAATCAGCAGCTTAACAACACCTAAGTTAGTATATTAAAGGCCGCAATTGCGGCCTTTTTGCTGTTTGTAAACCTAGTTAACAGCTTGACCTGTAAATGGTTTCAGCTAGGATAGAATAAACGATAATGAGGGAATACCAATGGATACATGTATAAAACAACTAACACACCAGTTACAGCACCACCAGCTACAAGCTGTTGTGGATGACTTCCCTACATTATCGTCACAGCAACAAAGCATGCAATTGGTACATTTATATCAAACTGCACAGCGGATGGATGTTAAATACAGCTATTTGCAAAATGTAGCGACCCGAATACTTACAGAGCATCCATTTCCTAAAGATTTGATTAGTGAATTTAAAAACACTGACTTATTAAGCTTCTTTACTCCTGGGCTTAAATTTAACAATGGCTTTGCACTGCAAAATGGCCAAAATAACAATGTGATTCACACATTATTTAGCCACTGCGCAGCTAATAAACTTCCCTTTAATTATGTTCGTTCATTAATGCTATTTGAAAGCAATGAAAGCCTCTTACTCGCACTTACACAAGCAAATAATGCAGGATTAACGCCTGTTGCATGTTACATCACGTGCAATGTTGAACAAAAAAGTTTACCTAAGCACGAATTTTCCGCACTGCTCGCGCTAATGGAAGCGCAGTTTAAACAGCACGAAGACATCAATACAGCTGCATTTTTAAAAGCGCTGATCATGCTAAAAAACACACTAAAAAGTCAAAGCCTTAATGAGTACACAGTGCTGTTAGCAAGCGCTTACCTGCGTTGTAAAACAGAAAAAATTGAGACTTACCTTCAACAACATTAAAAAGAGTGGCCGTGAAGAGCTAACTTTAATTACAATCGCGCCTTAGAGTGTTCACATTACTGATTACATTAAACGCCAGACGCTGGGTAAATTAATCTGACAAGTAATATTCTACGCTCGTCACCACACGCACTTTTTTAAGCTGAGGTGTATTTGAATCTCTGTTCGAAATACTAAACTGCCCCTGACGCGCTGTTTTTATTTTACCTAATTGAGATTGTGAGTCTTTAGCAAACTTAATGGCGACTTCGCGTGCCTTTTCTGTCGCTTCTTGCACCATCGCAGGTTTTACATCATTTAGGCCGGTAAACAAATACTCAATGCGGGTTTCGTAACTATCTTGCACTATTGCAATCCCCTGCCTGGCTAATTGGCTTACTTTTGCTAAGGCATTTTGCACTTTTGATGGCTGCGATGAATAAACTGTAATATTGGCACGCGCTATGTATCTAAACTGTTGGTTTTCGCCGCCATATTCTCGCGCTTGTTTATCAACTATGGACTGAGCTCCACGACTTATTTCGTTGTCATCAAAACCATGTAATTTTAAAAATGCGATAACTGCATCATTTTTTTGTTCAATTCGCTCAACGAGCTTTTCAAGGTCGTTATCCGCATCACTAAATTGTAATGGCCATATAACTGTATCAGCTTCGACCTCCATCTCTGCAAGACCTTTAACCGTGACTGTACGTTCCATGCTTTTTACATCGATTGCAGCACTTTTTAAAATAACCCCTAACCCTAATAGACCAATTACAAATGCAACGGCTGCAATGGCAATATGAGTACTTTGTGTTTTACTCATTTATAACTCCTTGATATAGATCGCGAAAAATAGCACTAAAACGTGTTTCATTAAAATTTAAATGCTAGAGTTTAAGTGATTAACCTTAACCGCCACTTTACAGCAAAGGAAAAGCCATGAGTGTTAAGCGCATTAGCCAATTTTTTAACCCTACCTCAGTCGCCGTGATTGGGGCATCAAATAATGCATCTCGTGCAGGCTTTATAGTGATGCGTAATTTGCTTCAGGGTGGGTTTAAAGGTCCCATAATGCCTGTCAGCCCGACACACAAAGCCGTGCATGGTGTACTGGCCTACTCCTCTATCACTAAATTACCCATGGTGCCTGATCTGGCCGTTATTTGTACCAACAAACATACAGTAACAGACATTATAGTTGAGCTGGGTGAGTTCGGTTGCAAAAATGCCGTAGTCATTGCTGCAGGAATGAGTATAGAACAAAAAGAGTCGCTGAAAGTTGCGGCTAAAGCAGCCAATGTATCACTGCTTGGACCCAATTGTTTAGGATTACTTATTCCACACATAGGCCTTAATGCGAGCTTTTCCCACACGGTCACTTCACCGGGTAAAATTGCCTTCATTTCCCAGTCTGCAGCTGTATGTTCAACGATTTTAGACTGGGCAAAGAATAAAGAGATTGGTTTTTCTTACTTTGTGTCTGTGGGAGACTGTTTAGATATCGACTTTGCTGAGTTATTGGACTTTTTGGGTCGAGACGCAAAAACCAAAGCGATATTACTGTACATAGATAACATAGAAAATATCAGAAGCTTTATTTCAGCTGCGCGTGCAGCAGCATTCAGTAAACCTGTAATTGCAATTAAAACAGGCAAAACGGCCGCTGGCGCACTCGCTGCTGAAATTCATACTGGTGGAAAACAAAGCTCAGACGCCGTTTATGATGCGTTATTTCAACGAGCTGGTATGTTAAGGGTAAGCGATTTAACAGAGCTTTTTGCAGCAACTCAAACGCTTGCAATGCACCCTAAACTACTACAAATAGAACAACTCACCATTTTAACGAATGGCGGCGGGCCTGGTGTAATGGCGGTTGATAGCTTATTACAAAGCTCAGGGAAGCTTACTCAACTGAGCGAAGAAACTCGCGCAGCACTTAATAAAGTCATTCCGCAATCAGATATGACCTCTAACCCAGTTGATATTTTTGGCGACTCTTCCCCTACCCGCTATAAGCAAGCACTTGAAATTTTATTGCACGCAAAAGAAGTTAAAAACCTTTTAATTATTCACACTCCTTCGGCGATTGCCCCAAGCGAAGAATACGCACAAATTATCGCACAAACCCTAAATACATTACCTAAAATGGCACGGCCGTATGTTATCACCAACTTTATGGGCGAAGATGCTGCTTATGCTGCGAGGAAGTTGTGCAGCACGCATGCCATCCCTACATACAGGACTCCTGAAGGCGCGGTAAGGGCATATATGCACCTTGTTATATACCGACGAAATCAAAAGCATCTAACGCAAACTCCGGAGTCAAATACCGACAATGCGAAAATAAATAAAAGCGCTGCGAAAGAGTTAGTGCATCAATTTTTAGCCGACCAACAAAGTTACTTATCTACCCATCAATCAAGCCAAATCCTTGCTCACTATGGTATTGAGTGCATTCAAACTGAAGTCGCTTACACGCCAACAGAAGCAAAAGAACAGGCAATCGATTTAGGCTTTCCCGTTGCCTTAAAGCTGATAAGCCCAAGCATTCCTTCTAAATCAGAAGTCGGGGGAGTGGTACTAAACCTTAATGATGCACAAGAAGTTGAACAGACCGCTTTTGCTATGTTGTTACGAATTAAAAACACTTACCCTGATGCTATTATTGAAGGCTATTCATTGCAAAAAATGGCACCACGTGCGGGTGCTAATGAACTACGTATTGCGGTAAAAACTGAGCCTAATTTTGGCCCTGTTATACTCCTTGGAGAAGCCGGCACAGGGCTTGAGTTTGCTCAGGCTGCTGTTGCGCTGCCACCATTGAACATGAATTTAGCAAAATACTTAATTGCTGCCGCACATGATAAAGGCGTACTGAAAGATCGTATTTTGCCTGAAAAAGTTGATAAGTACCGCCTGTGTGCTTTACTTACACGAATATCACAACTGGTCATTGACCAACCCGATATAACCTCGGTTGAGTTAAACCCTATTTTAGCGAGTAATGGACAGTTTTTGGTACTTGATGCCACCATTACACTGAGCCACTACCAAGTACAATCGAATCGTAAGCGCTTATCTATCCGCCCTTACCCAATTGAGTTGGTTAAAAATGTCACGTTAAAAAACGATACAAAGGCAGTGCTACGCCCTATAAAGCCAGAAGATGAGCAAGCACATCAGGCATTTGATCAATCCCTAAGCAAAGAAGATCGTTACAAACGCTTTTTTGGTGAATTGCCACAGTTTAACCATGATCAACTAGCAAAAATGACACAAATTGATTATGACCGTGAAATGGCTTTTATCATCACACAAGAACAAGCAGGCCAAAACCTGACTTTAGGTGTATCGCGAGTATTAATGGATCCTGATAAAATTAGAGCCGAATTTGCGATTGTAGTGCGCTCAAACTGCCAAGGGTTAGGGCTAGGGGGTATGTTAATGCAGGCCGCAATTGAGCACTGCAAGAGCCAAGGAGTGCAAGTTATTGAAGGAATCACGCTGCCTGAAAATACCGGTATGATAGAGCTTGCTCGTAAGCTTGGCTTTAAAATCAGTCGTGATTTTGAAGAAGGTAGTATCAATATGGTACTTGAATTAAATACACAGCAGTAACAAAATAAATGCACACGGAACCTAATTTGACTACTTTACGTAAACGCACAGCGCTATTTTTTGAAGGTAATGGGGTATACCGTAAGGCGGGGCATTACATTGATATATTTCTAATATCGCTAATCATGATTAATGTGATTGCTATTGTGCTTGAATCCGTTGCCAGTTTGGCTCAACAGTATCAACATGAGTTTTTACTTCTTGAGTTAGTTTCTGTGAGTATTTTTGCTATCGAGTATTTACTTCGTCTTTGGTCTTGCGTTGAACGTGCACAGTATAAAAGTCTAGACTGTGGTAATTTTCAACGTCGTTTAAAATATTTACTCTCCCCTTTAGCATTAATTGATCTCGTAGCAATCCTACCTACTCTTTTAATGATGTTTATCACCTTTGATTTACGTTTTTTAAGAGTGCTCAGATTGCTACGTGTTTTTAAGCTCACTCGTTACTCGCGCGCAATGCAGCTACTCTTGCAATCATTTCGTGATGAAAGTAGTTCGCTTTTGGCAGCATTCTTTATCATGTCGGTGGTGCTTATTTTAGCATCGTGTGGAATATACCTGATAGAGCACGATATACAGCCCGATAAATTTGGTTCTATACCAGCAGCAATGTGGTGGGCTATGGCCACGTTGACAACGGTAGGCTATGGTGATGTTGTTCCAGTTACTCCTATGGGTCGCTTTTTCGGCGGTATGATCACCTTAGTGAGCATGGGCATGGTCGCTATTCCAACAGGGCTACTTGCCTCTAGCTTTTCTGAGCAATTACGAAAGCGCCGTTTAGATTTTAGTGATGCTGTACACGAGAACCTTCATGACGGTAAGCTCGACGATGAGCAACTTGAGTACTTAGAAACCCTACGCATTAAACTGGGGTTGAGTAAACAAGAGGCTAATAAAGTCATAAAAGAACAACTCAATGTGCGAAACCAACACTTATATTGTCGTCAATGCGGTGCAAGACAAGATTGACCTTAATGAGCTCATAGAATGAACACTAAAACCAAAGAGTGAATAAAAGTGCAGCCGGTTTCTATCACCTGAAATTTTAACTTAATGAGCTGTAAGTGCTTTTCAATCAGTAGATTTAGCTAATAAGCTGCACCAGTTTTTATTCAGCAATGCTGCAACATTATCACCTGGAATAGGCTTACTAAACAGGTAGCCTTGGAACATATTACAGCCAAGTGCGCGTAAAAAGTCTAACTGCTGTATTGTTTCTACCCCTTCAGCAACACATTCTTTACCTAAGCTTTTTGCTAATGCCATGGTAGATTCGATAATCGCCTCATCACCATTATCTATACCTATGTCTGCCACGAAACTACGGTCTATTTTTAACACATCAATGGGAAAGCGTTTTAAATAAGTGAGTGACGCATACCCAGTGCCAAAATCATCCATATATAAACGACACCCTATGTCTTTTAATTTAAGCATGCTCTTTAACGCATCTTCTGAGTCATCCATTAATACCGACTCTGTTATTTCAAACACTACGGTATCTGGCTTAACATTCGCGCTTTTTAGGGCCGTGCTAATCTCATCCACAAGTCCTTTATATTCAAAGTCGAGTGCGGATAAATTGATCGAGACGTACAAATTAGGGTTAATTAACTGCCATTGTTTTAATTCAATAAGTGCCCGCGATAACGTTTGTAACATTATCTTCGTTATCAAGCCTATGCTTTCAGCCACAAGTGCAAACTCTTGAGTGCCATACACATCATTATCTGGCCAGCGTAACAGCACCTCTAATCCTTCAACCTGCTGCTTGTTAGCATTTACGATAGGCTGATAATGATTGCAAAACTCGTGCTCTTTATAGGCTTTATTTAATTGCGATTCTAAATGTAATGCTCTTTGAACATGTACATTCATTTCCTGCTTATAAAATTGGTAACTGCCTTCCGCGCTTTTTTTCGCATGATAAAGCGCCACATCACTGGCTTTGAGTAAACTTTTACCGCAGTTCGCATCATCGGGGTAGATAGCAACACCAATACTTAAGCTCACATTTACGACTTGCTCGTTAATTAATATGCCATCGTTGACGCTATTCATAATCTTAGCGCACAACAAAACTACTTCTTCAATATGCTCTATATCTTCTACTAAGAGCATAAACTCATCACCATTAAAGCGGGCAATACTGTCATTATTGCGCAATCTCGACTTAATACGTTGCGCCACTAATTTAATTATAGTGTCTGCTGCTTCATGGCCTAGAGAGTCATTAAAATGCTTAAAGCGCTTAATATTAACATTGAGTACGGCGACTTTTCGGTGATGTGATTGAGCTTGCTCAAGCGCATGCTCTACACGGTCATTAAAGAGTGTTTTGTTGGGTAATCCAGTAAGGCCGTCATAGTTAGCTAACAAGAACAATTCATTTTCTGCCAGCTTTTGGGCGTGTATATCGGTTAAAATTACTACATAACTCTCAAGGCGATTATCATTGTCTGCAACGGCGCTTATTTTAATTAATACATGACGTAACTCGCCATTTGCTAACCTTACCGTATCCTCCGCACTGTAATGCTCTCCAACGTGCTGGTCTTTCATTATCCGTATGTAGTTCATTCGCTCTGAACGACTCATACCTAAATGTAAACTTCGGCTAGAGTTAAAATCTGTAGGAAAATCGAAGGCACTTTGTAATGCTTGATTGGTTGCTAAAATTCGCAGATTCTTATCTAAAATAAATACCCAATCACGGGTTTGCTCAAACGCAGCGCCAAATAGGCGCGCATGCTCTTCAAAAACAAGCTCTCTTGTCATATTGGTATAAGTACCAGCCACCTTCTCAGGGGTGCCACTTTGCCATGCCACTACTTTGCCAAAATCTTTATACCAACGCCAGTTTCCAGCCTTATGACGAAGCCGATAAGTGCAGTTGAAGTAGCCTTTCTCAGTCGATAAGAACTCTAGCCACTCGAGCCTAAATTTTTGCTTATCTTGTGGGTGAATTTTAGCTAAATATTCATCTAAATTAACCGTGTCAAACTCATAGCCCAGTTCGTTTTTCAATCTCGGTTGATAGATAATAGGGCTCGATGATTGCCAATCCCAAACACCTGAGTGACTCCCTTCTAGCGCTAATTTTAATCTAGCTTCACTTTCTTGACTTTCCCTATGTGCAGCCATCAATATATGTTGGATACGATTTCTGCGCATAACCCAGCCCGCAATGACCGCAAATAAAGTAACGGCGTATAAAGCCATAAACAGTGGCGATCGCCATAGTGGGTATTTAACTTCAATATCTAATGTGGCGGGGCGAGTAAAATCACCTGTTAATGGGTCTTTAGCCCAAATTTTTAGTTGGTAATTACCTGGGTTTAATTTTGGAAACAATACTCGGTTGTTGTTACGGGTATACGATTTTTGCCCATCAGAAAGCTGGTACTCGTAAACAATTCGTTCTTGATAATTAAACGCCATAGCAGAAAACGCGATCTCTAATCCTATGTCATCGTGCTCTAGCGTCACTTTTTTAATAGGCTGCTTTAAATCGACAGATAATTCACGTGACATAATATCAATGCTGGTCACATTAACACGATCAATTAAGCCATGCTTTGGACTATTATCATCAGGAAAAAAGTAAGTAATACCTTTGAGTGTGCCATACACAATTTGGCCTGTTTTTAATCGGGTAAATGCACCACTATTAAACTCAGTAGAAACAACACCTTCAGAATCCGTAAATTGCTGAAAATGTTTATTTTCAGGGTTTAAACGCCATATACCTTTATGGCTACTCATCCAAATCATACCAGACTCATCAAGCACCATATCGTATAATAAAGTACCCAATTGGTTTTTATCCAAATCAATGGTATATAAAAGCTTATAAGTGCTGGCATCAAGGCCTATCAAGCCAAAGTTTGAAAGTGAAATCCACAACACATTATTTTTATCAACAATGTAGGACATGACATTAATAGCTACATTTTCGTGCTGCTCAGGAACCGTATATATTTTTGAAAGCGCATACGTTTGAGGGTCTACATGGTACAAAACTCCCGCATTATAAAATAAAGGTGAGTCGGGCTTAGTGGATAGTGGTGGTAAAAAGCCATACGCTAAAAATGGTTCAAAATTCTCAAACTCACCTTTTAAAGGTGTAATAATCTGACTTTCCACATTGTACATAAATACCCCATATTCAGGGTGTACATAAAACAACTCACCATTGGGCATAAGTACAGTCCCATGCACCCAACCTTGGATCAAGTGTTGTTGGCTGGGGTCGTTGGTTTTGGCAGGTAAAATTTCATAGCTATTGGGGTCAAAACTGAAGACCCCGCGGTTAGTATGTAACCATAACTTATCTTTGTGCGCTTTAATTTTGTAGACGCTAAATTCAGTTGTAAATAAATCAACCTGATAATCTTTTAAAAACACCTCGCTTTGCATCGTTGTTAAATCAACAGCAGTTAAGCCATTGTGAGTTGCCAACCATACCCGATCACCGTACTCGGTAATTCCCCAAATTGATGGGTGTGATAGACCATCCCCTTTAATTTTACTGGCGTCTAAATTTTCAAAGTTATAGCTATCAAATGGCAAGTAAAAGGCACCATCACTTTTGGTTGCTACCCACATTGAACCGTTTTCATTTTTTACAATATCAATGATGCTGGTGTCGGATAAGGCGTAATTGCTTTGTTGAATACGGTTATCCTTTTCAAGTTCACCAGTTTTAGCATTATATTTAAATAGCCCTTTATCTGTGCCCAAGTCGTACATGCCTTCGTGGCTAATAATTTTCCAAATATTCAGGTTTGGCAATAATGTTCTATTTTTAAACGGGGTGTCTGGGCGCTCAAACATGCTTGGTAAGTCACTAATATCTACTTCATATAAACCGCGAACAGCTCCTACTAACAGTTTATTATTCTCAGCTAAAGCAAATGACTTAACGTAATTTTGATAAATATGATCAGGCTCGGTACTTAGGTGCTCCAAAGAGCGGTATTGACCTGTACTAATTTTGTAAACGTAGGCACCATCACTTGTTGCGATGAAAATATAATCTTGGTAATGAAATAAATCACGAATGACAGTACTGCGAGTTCGTTCAGGCAGTTCAAATATAGTTTCAATCTTGCTTGTTGCTAGGTCTAATCTGGCAAAGTCCCAACCACGACCTATCCATAACGATTTATCATCGGTGGCGAGCATACTGAAAACTGATTGGCTTAAAAATTGTTCCTCACTGACAGGCTTTGATAAAAACTGCTGATAACTATCGGTGACTGGATCATAGCGAAATAATCCAGCTAATAAAGAGGCAATCCAAATATAGCCCTCAGGGTCTTGGTAAATACGGTCAATAATGACTTCATCCAGCTCACCATTAGGGCCCGCAATATGAATAACTTGGTAGCCATCGTATCGATTTAACCCCCCTTCTGTCGCCAGCCAAAGGTATCCATTATTGTCTATCAGCATTTTGCTAACGTAGCTTTGGGATAACCCTTCGCTGGGCGATAAACGCTTTACTTTAGCGCCCACATCAAAGGCCATTCCAACGCCAATAGCGAACACTGTAAAGAGACATACTTTTAACCAGTTACCCATTCACTAACTCACATACTCTAAATTTACATCTATTGAGCACTGCAAAGGAACAATATTGCGTTGCTCATACGCCTTGAAAAGAACCTTTAATGGCGCAGGTAATGTTAACACAAAGTTAAAGCCAATTGACTGATAGAAATGAATTAAATTTTCATAAGCAAATGTGTACACAACACCTTGCTGTGCAGAGGTTGCCTGCTTTATTAACTTAGATGCGATACCTTGCTTACGCCATTGTGGCGCAACCAATACAGTGGATAAAAATAAATAGCTGTCGCGATTTTGCATACGACATGCTGCTATAATGTCAAAACCATCATAAGCAACCCAAACCGCATCCTGCCTGTTTGCTCGTCCTCTTGCATTATGTTGAGCATAAAATTTATTCACAAGAGGGGTTTTTAGCGCAGTTAATCGCTCAAACCTTGGCATTGTTAGCTTTGCATTAATGCTAAATATTGTTCGAATTTTTGTTTTAAAAATGCCTGCTCGGCATTCGGTCGACTGTTTATAGTCGAATAAACATTCTCACGAGTTTTCTTACCTCTTTTAATTTGGTACGCCCAAAAGGAGGCCTCATAATCGAGTTGAATTTGATATTTTTGATCACGCGGTAAAGAACACAAATTATATGCCATGATTTTCCAACTATATTAAAACCTATATTGGCACTGAGTATATACCCAAGCCACCTTAAGATGCGAGCGTCGTTGGAATTAAAAGCGATTTAGGCAAGGCATTGATTGCGAGTAATAGGGTTCTATTGTTTAAAACGACAACGCAGTATAAATCGCTTTTAAACCAACCCGTTGAGCGTTTCACAGTGACTTACTCTCATCGTTGTTTCTTCTTAAAAGGGATGGCTATTCTTGCAAAGTAACGCCTTGATATTAAGCCCCTGTGAAACGCTGAATTCTGCATCTTGGGGTGGTTTGGGTATATTAAACTATTATAAATTAGTAGAAATAGTCACTCTCAAACTTGCACTTACGTTAATTTAGACGTAGATTAATGGCGATTTTTCGCCCTATATTGGAAACATATTGTTAAAGTTTTATATTATTACAATAATGGTGTGTTGCATGCTTTTTACTGCAGTAAGCTCAGCAGCTGTTCGTTCATTACAATTTAATCGCCCAGCGGACACCCCTCAAGCACGTTATGTCATTGAGTTAATGTCTGTCGCTTATGGTAATCTCGGTTATGAACTTAAGATAATCGACTTTAACCACCAGAGCGCTTTAACTGCTGCAAATAACGGAACTCTCGATGGGCAGCTAGGCCGAATTAGTACTATTTCTCAGCAATATAAAAACTTAAATTTAGTTAACTTCCCATTATTTGAGTTCAATTTGATCCTGTTAAAAAATTGCGATGAATGCAGCTTTGAGCAACTAAAAAACATTGCCATACAAGCGGGATACCCTGCAGCAAAAAGCTACTTAGATCATAACCCTTTCATTGGCGAAGTAATCAATGTAAAAAGTGTCACTGCACAACTTAATTTATTAGCTCAAAAAAAGGTTGAAGGTGTACTACTGTTGGATTTTCTTCTAAAAAGTAAACACCCTAGATTTGACTTATCAAGGTTTTCAACCGAAGTATTAATGCCTATTTATAGTTTTCATTTTTTACATAAGCAACACAGAAATCTAATCCCGTTACTAGAACAGCAACTTATATTACTTGAACAAGATGGTACGGTAGATAAGTTAAGAAAAAAGCACCTAAACCACTAAAAATCAAATCCCTTTTGCTCAGACTGTGGCGCTTTAATGTCAGCGCGTTGCTTTTGTAAATAACGCTTATAACGTTGCTGGCATAGCTCTATCACTTTCTTTTTTTGTGTGTTGGAGAATGAGTTCCAAGAAAAGCGCTCATCTCGACTGCGATAACATCCCTTACAATATCCCCGGTTATTGACCTCACATATTCCTTTGCAAGGGCTGGGAATTTCAAATATTTCAATTTGTTGCATTCGCAATACACTATTAATTCAATACTAAGTTTAGTATAGCTCGTTTTTCAACCAAAAAAAAAGCCGCTTAATTGCGACTTTTCTCTGGTTATTTAACCTGAACTCTGGTTAAGAGATGTACTAATGTATTGATATTAAATCACAAAGAGATGTACTAATGTATTGATATTAAATCACAAATATATTTATTAGTCTCCAGCCGGAAACTTTTAGCGATAACAAGGCGAATTTACGCGTCAATAGCTGGCCTATTGCAAGTAAATTCAACGCAGTTAGCGTTGAAAGTAGCCGCTGGAGATAAATTTATTATCCAGAGTTCAGGTTATTTAGTTATTTGCAGAGCTCATCGTTATTAATTTCCGTTTTTCGATGAAAAGGTTTTGCGTACATGGCTGTAACTAGCGCTCTCAGTTCTTCAGGAACACGCGCAAGCCGTTGTTCAAATGCTTGCGCATCTTGTTTATCTATCACGGCTTGCTTGCATCCACCAGCAATGTAATTACCTGGGTGTAAAAAGAATGAATCGACAATTTGTTTATCAATAGTTTTAGCTAGTTGCTCTGGTGAATCACACTCTTGTGTTACAGGTTGTCCAAAGGCTAGATGTACATGTCCTTTTGCAGTACTAAACCCTTCTACAATACTTGCGATATCTTCACCAGCAGATTTTACATATTTGCCATGATGCTGTTTGTGGTAGAGTTCTTTCGCTTTTGCAATAGCACAAGGCTCATATTGGTACGAAATGGATACAGGGACTATTTTTAATTCGCGTATATATTCTGCAAACTCTTTCTTTTGCTTTCGCCCTTGCAGCTGTAACATTTTTAATAAAGCGGGATCTGTTTGATCAAAGCCATCTTTTGCTCGCCCTTCTTTTTGAGCAATCCAAATAGAGTGGCCTTCATTCAACGAGTCATAAATATAGGCTGAAAGCTGAGAGAGTGCTTTAAGCATTTCTTTGGGTGCTTTTGCAGAGCGTTTAACTATAAAGCTTTTATTGAGTCGCATTAGCTCAGTAATATAAGGTATTTGTAATAAATTATCACCGATAGCAATGCGGACCGTTTTCATGTTGTGACTAAAAAGCCCCCAGTTCACTAACGCAGGATCGAGCACAATATCCCGATGGTTGGATATAAACAGATAGGATTGATTAGGATCAAGCTGATCTAAACCTGAAAAAGTCACTTCAGACGTTGTACGCTTTACCAACATTTCCAAGTAATAAGCAACTTCTTGCTGAACTTGCTCTACAGACCTTACATCTCCCCATTTTTTTTGCAATTGACGTTTAACTAAAAAGCGAGCAACAAATGGAATCGTAGATAAAAATCGCGGTAGATTGTATTTAGCTAACACATCTAAAAATGCATTATCATTAATTAAGCGCTCAACAGAAGCAGCTACTTCATCGTCATTATAAGGTCTTATATCGGCGTACTTGTCCACTAATTCACTCATTACTGCATCATATAAAATTAAAAAAACTGCGCGTAAAAATACGCACAGTTTAAATCAGAACTGGATTATAACTCAGGCTAACGAAAATGCGAACTAACTCAATATGTCACACGACAAGTTGCTCGATAAGTTGTCCATAAAAGTACATTTAGAACAAATAATTAAGTAATCCTCTTACCAGTTGTTGTAACTCTGGATATCGTTGCTTTTAGCACTAAACGTAACATTAACACCATTAATATTAGGCCACAAACTAGGCTAAACCAATAAGGTAGAATTTCATGTTCATGTCCCAACATAGGACTTACTACAAAACCATATTGCGCTACTAGGTAGTCAGTTAAAAAACCAAAAGCAATTGCAACACCGATTACACCGATTAAGTACGCAGCCACAGCTCGTTTACCAAGCTCGCTTGCTACCACTCCCAAGGTCGCCACATTGGTTGCAGGTCCTGCCAACATAAAAACCAATACCGCACCAGGTGCAACACCACTCAGTAATAAACCTGCTGCTATCGGCGTAGAAGCTGTTGCACAGATATACATAGGGATACTAATTAAAATCACCACGGTCATGGCTAAAAGTCCACTCCCCCACTGGCTTAGAAACGACTCGGGAACAAACGTTTGTACTAAAGCCGCAAAAAACAATCCAATCATTAACCATGTCATCGTGTCTGACAGTAGTTTATTACAACTAAACTTAATAGCTTGCTGGATTTTCTGCCATTGTGTCGGCGCTGTAACTTCTTTACTTGCACAACAACTAGACTGCTTAGGTTTCGTTGAAGGTTGTGATGTTGATGAACAACAAGAGGTACTTTCTGGCTTAGGCTTATCCTTACTTGCACAGCAACTTGCTTGTGAATTTGGCTCTGCAGTGACGTTATCAACTGTGTTGCTACTTCTTGTAGCATCACGCCCAACTAAAACCCCAGCAACAATAGCACTCGTGATAGCCGCTATAGGACGGATAATTGCCATGAACGGGCCTAACAACACATACGATACGGATACTGAGTCAACGCCAGTTTCAGGGGTTGACACTAAAAATGCAGTGGTCGCACTTTTTGACCCACCAGCTCGACGCAGCCCAATAGCAGCGGGGATCACACCACATGAGCACAGTGGCATAGGTGCACCAATAAGTGCGGCTTTAACCGTCGTCCAAAAACCTTCTTTACCAAGGTGTTTATTTAAAAAATTAGCAGGTAAGTAAACATTTAATACACCGGCGATAAATAACCCCAACATGAGCCAAGGCGCTGACAAAAGAAATAGTTGCCAAAAATTATTAATTAAGTCCATCTAAATCCTCCAAAGTCGATAAAATTGAGCAATTATCTGCAGGCTCTTCTCCCCCGCAACATGTCTCGGCCAATATTGTCAACGATTGATGAAAACGATTAAGTTCCTCAATCCGCGCAGCAACTAGATCACGTTTTTGCACCGTTAACTCTTTTACCTCATTACACGAATGTTGCTGCTTGTGAAACTTTATTTGTAATAACTCTTTTATTTCAGCCAAACTAAAGCCAACATTTTTAGCTCTTAATATAAACCTCATTTGCCTCAGCTGCGAATGAGAATAGTCTCGATAGCCTGCACTAGTTCGCCTAGAAGGCATTAACAACTTATGCTTTTCATAGTACCTTAGCGTATCTGTACTTACACCAAGCTGACTTGCAAATTCGCCTATTTTCATCATTGTCTCCACAGATAATTAGTGGGCTGAGCTAATATGATTACACTATAAACCTTAGAGTACACACTAAGGTCAAGCATTTAAATTGATTAAAAGGAAAATATATGAAAATAACATTACTTGACTCAGCCACACTGGCTGAAACTCCTCTAGCGCCTTTTGAATCACTTGGGAATTTCACTCATTATCCTTTAACAACACCTGAGCAAGTTTTACAACACAGCGCTGGTGCAAATATATTAATCACCAATAAAGTAAAATTGAATCGTGAATCAATGCGCATGTTGCCGGACCTAAAATTAATTTGCGTAGCAGCAACTGGCACTAATAATATAGATCTTAATGCAGCAAAAGAGCTGGGGATCGCTGTGACAAATGTGGCTGGTTACTCTACCCCTTCAGTCATACAACATACATTTACACTCATCACCAACTTACTAGGACAAACACATCGCTATGCTGCAGACTGTAAACAAGGACTGTGGCAAAAAAGCCAAATGTTTTGCAGGCTTGATTACAACATTAATGAAATTGCGGGTAAAACGCTGGCAATCATTGGTCATGGTGCTTTGGGTGAAGGTGTTGCAAACGTTGCCAGAGCATTTGGTGCCAATGTTATTGTGAGCGAACGCAAAAATAGTTCACCACGAGAAGGAAGGGTTGAGTTTTACCAAGCAATTAAAACCGCTGACATTATCAGTATTCATTGCCCTTTAAATGATGACACTCTCAACCTAATAGGTACTGAAGAGCTCATGATGATGAAACCTAACGCACTCTTAATAAATACAGCACGAGGCGGGATTGTAAATGAAGCACAGCTTTGTGAAGCACTTGATAACAATGTAATAGCTGGGGCAGGTTTTGATGTATTAACTAATGAGCCTGCACAATCAACTAATCCATTAGCAAATTACAATAAAGATAACCTGATTCTTACCCCGCACATTGCTTGGGCGAGCAAGGAGTCAATTATCCGCCTAGTAAATGAAATCTGTTTAAACATTAACGCATACCGCGAAGATAAACATAGAAATAGGCTAGTCTAATTGACCAAAATTTAGCTTTTTATACCAAAGTGAATAGTGTAAATACTCATTCGTCATTTCTTTAAATTTTAAGGTATTAATTTTAAAGGAGTTTTAAAGTTGGCCGATTATTTGCTGTTAACTATCCAAATTAAAGAAAAACGTAGTTAAATCCAGGATTTTTAAAAATGAAAAAATTAATGTTAATTGCCGCTATGAGCGCTCCATTTCTTACAGGTTGTGTTATCGCTGTGTCAGACGGCGAAGCCGAAACCCATTGGGCTGGTGATTCATCGAGCAGCTGGGAAAAGCACCATAAAAATAATCGTGAAACTATCGCTAACTTAGCACTCGATAGCAACTACCAAATGGTGCTAAACCGCCTTAAAACTCCAAACTTCACTGAGCTATTAAAAAAAGATGACGACGTTTACCAAGTGTTATTCTATGCTACACACAGTATTCATTCTGATGGAAAAATGACTAAAGATGAGTGCACCCCCTTGGTGTTTAAAAATGACAAACTTATCGGTGTAGGCGATACACTATATAAATCATTAAGTAATAACTAATTTCACCCTCGTTTAACGGACAAACTTACGGGAGATGATTTTATCTCTCCCGCATTTTTTTGCTTCATACAAACCAGAATCGGCTTCTTCAAGAAGTTGCTTTTCAATGTTTCCTACCAGTAAGGTCTCGGCTTGAGAGTTTTCAATCTGTGTTGTTGCAACCCCTAGGCTTATAGTGACGTGATCAGCGTTAAGCGACTCAGTGTGAGCAATATTAAGCAACTTAATAGCATCACGTAGTTTATTGGCAAATGCTAAGGCTTGTTCTTTATTAACACCAGGCAAAACAGCGGCAAACTCTTCTCCACCATAGCGTGCTACAAAGTCCCCACCACGTTGGCACTGACTGGCTAATGTTTGCGCCACTTTTTTAAGGCATTCATCACCAGCCCTATGGCCATAGTGGTCATTATAACGTTTGAAGTGATCTATATCGGCTATAATAACTGACAATGGTGTATGATTTCTAACACTACGGCGCCACTCACTACTGAGTGTTTCGTCTAAAAACCGCCTATTCGGGATCTCGGTTAAGCCATCGATAGCAACCAGCATTTCTAACAAATCGTTTTTTTGCTTAATCAACAATTGGTTCTTAACTCTGGCTTTTACTACAACGGTACTAAAAGGTTTTGTTATGTAGTCCATCGCACCTAACTCAAACCCTTTTGCTTCATCATCATGACTTGTATTAGCAGAAATAAAAATAACAGGAATAGCTTGCGTGGCTTGATCTTCTTTTAATCGACCCAACACTTCATAGCCATTTAAACCCGGCATGACAATATCAAGTACAATTAAATCAACAGTATTGGATTTTAAAAAGTTAAGCGCCTTTTCACCATTTTCTTCAGAAAATACGTCGTATTCATTGGCCAGCGTTCTTTCTAATATTAACCGGTTAAGCGGAGCATCATCAACGATGAGTATTTTCGCTTTTTTCAACATGTTATATATTCCTTACTTGAATAAACGCATACACCTGTTGTAACTCTATTATAAGCTCATTATAAAGAGTATAGTCAACTTCTGACGTTTTTCTCAGTGCAATTTCTAACCGCTGTGCCAATTCAGATAAACGAACAAACCCTAAATTCCCAGTAACACCTTTAATATTATGTACAATTTTTTCTATGTCTGCAGGCGGCCTTTCCCTATCTAAGTTTGCTAAGTGACTTTCACATAAATCAGCTAATTTATTCAACATCACTTGTAACAATTCGCTATCGCCAGCAAATTGAGATAAAGCGAAGGACAAGTCAAAAAATGCTAGCTTACCAATCTCTACAGTACTTATAGCCTCGAATAACGTATTGGCAACTATGGGTTTGGTCAAATGCATATTCATACCAGATGCAATTGATCGCGCTTCATCTTCCGCTTCACAATGAGCGGTTAATGCAAAGATAGGTAACTGCTGTGAGGTATAGTTTTGTCGTAAAATCTGTGTCGCTTGTAAACCATCTAACTCAGGCATTTGTACGTCCATTAGGATCAGATCAGGTTTTACTTTTTCTACGAGTTCAATCCCCTCTTGAGCACTAGTGGCAAATAATACGTTAATGCCTGCCTGAGACAGAATATTATTAATGATATCGAGATTAAGCGGATTATCATCGACAGCAAGAATAAGTAAACCATTAAACTCAACTTGCGAGGCATGCGAGACTGATGTACTTTTAGTTAAAACATGTTGAGAGGCTAATCGCTGGATAAAGGCTGAGCGCTTTATACTGATAACACAAATTGCCCCATCCTCTGAGGTAGCTATTTGCTGATTGTTTTTTATTGAGTAAATAGGGATTTTCGACGTTTTTAATTGCACTTTAATAGATTCAATAGCTAATAAATGCGCTAAATCATAATCATTAATAATGATGTATTCGCAATCGATTAATTCACTGTCCGCCTTCACTTGAGTTAACGTTTTACACTTAATACCTGATGATAATAGTTCACAGGCTTGGCTAAAATCATTGCTTTTTTCAACATCAGTTATAACTAAAGCGTTACACCAATCAATTTGGCTTGCTTGGTTATTTTCAAGGCTATTAAAAGTGACGTTAAAAGAGAATTCACTGCCATTGTTTTTACTACTATTAACTACTATCTTAGCTCCCATAAGTGCAAGTTCATGTTTAACGATAGCAAGTCCTAAACCTACACCTTGGTGCTGGCGGGTTAACGACTCATCTCCCTGGGTGAACGCATCAAACAAACGCTTTTGATCCGCATCATCAATTCCAACGCCGGTATCTATCACTTTAAAGGCGAGAGTCTGTAAGCCTCCTTGCTCGTCAATTTTATCTATTTTTAATGTAATCGACCCATGATGCGTAAACTTAGCTGCATTCGTTATTAAGTTACCAAGTACACGCTGTAAAAGAATATAATCACCCACTAGCTGGGCAGCAATTGCAGGGTCGACCTCTATATAAATGTCTATCGGCGTATTTTGGCATAAACCTAACAGCAGGCTTTCGCAGCTATCAACTAATTCAACGAAGTTAAATGGCTTTAGTTGCAGCTGTGCTTGATTACTTTCCACTCGGGCAAAGTCCAACATACGATTGAGCATAACCAGTAAGTTCTGTGCTGCGTCTTTAGCCTGATTAGCATGCTGCACCTGTTGTACTGATAAGCCTTGTTTCATCACCATATCAATTAAGCCCGTAACGGCATTTAACGGCGTGCGTATTTCATGGCTCAAATTTGCAATAAATCGACTTTTCGCTTGAGTCGCTCGCTCTGCATCCTGCTTAGCTTGTGTCAGTGCGCTAATATCTTGAATATGAATAGTGTAATAGTAGGGTGCCAGCTGCGCATCCCATACTAACGATATACTTAACTGCCACCATCTCTGCTTTGCTTCTTGTTCAAGAGTAAGGTGATAAACCTTCTGTTTTTCCGTCAGCAATCGCGCTAGGAATGTGTTTATTTGTTGCCACTGAGACTTAGGAAAGAGCGAACTAAAAAGCAGCTTAGAGTCATTTTTATCAATATCAAATAGCTTTCTAGCGGCCCTATTTAACTGAAGAATAGTGTGTTCTAAAGAAAGTAATATCACACCGTTAGCGGCGTACTCAATAGCACTTCTAAATTTTGACTCAGAGCTTTTTAAGGCGTTAAGCGCGTGCTCTTGCGCAGTAATATCTCTGCCAATTGCCATCGAGCCTAATAATTGATTTTGCTCATTATAAAAAGGCGATATGGTCAGTTGGTAAACATGACTATCGTTTTCAATACGCTGCTCTGCACGACTTTTATTCTGAAGGACCTCTTGCTCTAATTCGCTAATTTTTCCACTGTCATCGCTAATATCACATAGTTGTAGGCCAACTAATTGCCCTTGCTCAACACCAATGTATTTTTCATACGCGCGATTACAACCCAAAAATGAGCCATCTATATTCTTAAAATAAATTAGGTCTGGCACACTGTTTAACATGGTATTTAATAAAGCAAGATGACGCTCTTTGGCTTCATAACTTCTTGCAAGTTCTCGCGTTTTTATTTTTACTTGTGAATCTAACTCGGTATTTGCTTGCTGCAATGAATCTACTAACTGCGCATTCTTATTAAATATTTTTTTTATCCTGCTGAACCAAGGCTGCCAATTTTTTGGTATTTGATAATGTGACGACTTAGAGCTTTGCGTGTCATTATGCTCAAGGTACGCCATTAAGTGGGTAATGGGTTTAACAAATATACGTTGGCTTAACCATAAAACAGCACTGAACATAGATACTAAAAATACACTAAGAAAAACAAATTCAATCAATACTTCATATCGAATAGCCGCTGTTAATTGCTCATTTGTTTCATAGAAAGCTAAAGTGACTGGTTGCGTATGTGGCTGTTGAAAAAGAAGTAATTGACTGTCATTGCTTTGCTCTTGTAATGTGCTACCTGTCAATAAAACCTCAGACCAGTAATGCTCAAGAAGTTGTGTTGATTGTATTGTCTTTTTAGAACTGGCAATAATGTGGCGTGATTCTGTTAGAAAAATATATTCCCCTCTATCCGAAGAAATTTTATCTAACCAAGCAGATACCGCCTGCAAATCATAAATTAAAATAACATAATCATTGCTATTCGAGCTTCGTCGCTGCCCCAAAGCAAAGTATGCTTTATCATCGAGCTGAATAATTTTACTGGATGCGAGCATATTATCTCTAAACTGAGGTCTAAATTGGTTATCTAGTATCTGAGTAAGGAAAAAGCTCCCGTTATCATTACGTCGTTTTACATAAGCAAAGCCTTGCTCATTAACATAGGCTATCGCCGACAAAGACTGAATGAGCGATAAAGTAGTACTAAATGCAGGTCCAAGCGCAGTAACTTGCTGCCACTGAGCTATAGCTCGCGGACTTGATGAAAAGCGCCCTTGCCCTACAATTTCTCCGCCTTGTGCGGGTATTTTGCGGTAGTAGTAGTCATTAAACTGGTTTACATCATTTAACCATTGGCGATCGAACCGATAAAAAAGCGGCTGCTCATATTGTGCTAATAAAGTAGTAACTAAATTTGCGGCGGCATCCATTCGATACGCCAGTTGAGCAGATAAATTATTAAACTCCGCTTGGCGTTGAGTGATTGCTCGGTCAAATTTAATATTATAAAGGTGCAGGCATAGAAGGAAAGCAACAAGTAAAGGTACAACCAAAGCAACGGCAAGTGAGCGGTAATAATGTTTTAAGGGTAAAAATTCCAACCTAAAATCCGTTGTATGGCTCAATAATCTTTTCTAGACTATCGAGCCAAGCACTCGGACGCAAGTTATAAATTCTCTTCTGCAAATGATGCAAGACGACTGCGCACCACGCCATTTAAGTTAACCGTTGCACTGCCTTCAAAATCTTTAAAACGCTCTACAATATAGGTTAAACCTGATGTTACAGGCGTTAAGTAATTGCTGTCTATTTGCGCAAGGTTACCTGAACAAATAAGCTTAGTACCTTCGCCGCAGCGCGTAATAATTGTTTTAAGCTGTGATGCTGTTAAGTTTTGGCTTTCATCAAGAATCACCACTGCGTTTTGAATGCTTCGCCCGCGCATGAAATTGACCGATTTAAATTGCATGTTGGCTTTTTCCATAATGTAGTTGCGGCTTGATACTGGGTTTTCATCGCCTTTATGTAGGACCTCTAGAGTATCTGTTATTGCAGCAAGCCAAGGCGCCATTTTTTCTTCTTCAGTGCCTGGTAAAAAGCCTATAGATTCTGCTATCTCCGGCGTATTACGAGTCACAATGACCTTGTCGTAAATGCCTTTTTCAATGATCATTTCAAGGGCACTGGCAAGTGCAAGTAAAGTTTTACCGCACCCCGCAGGGCCCGTTAATATAACGAGTTCAATACTGGGGTCCAACAATGCATCCAACGCCATGCCTTGATAAATATTTTTAGGTTTAACACCCCACGCTGATTGATGCATTAAACGCTCAACTCCCATATCTTTGAGCATGATATTATCATCGTCATAAGATTTAACACGCGCAGCAAAATGACCACTGTCATCCAACAAATATTCATTACAAAACACGTCAGGTATTAAACTTTTAGCTACTTTATGAAACGTATCTCGGCCATGCTGCTGTGTTTTACACTCGCCCACATGCTGCCAAAAGTCACCTTCAACTTTTTTATAGCCGGTGCTCAATAATTCAATATCATCAATAAGCTGATCAGTTCGGTAATCTTCAACAAATTTAAGCCCCGCGCCTTTTGCTTTTAAACGCATGTTTATATCTTTAGTCACAAGTACAACTTTGGCATCGCTGTGTTGCTTTTGTAGATGAACAGCACAATTAATTATACGGTGGTCGTTTTCGTTGCCGGGTAACCCTGAGATTGAATCCGCAAAAAGGTGATCATTAACAATAATCAAGGTCCCCGTGGAAGACACCTTAGCTTTTTTGTTTGTTGGTAATGCAACCCCTTTTAGCATTTGCTCTGGTGTTGCATCTCTTAACACGTCATCGAGTCCGCGAATCGCAACCCGCGCATCACGACTAACATCATGCTTGCGGTCTTTGATGTGATCTAATTCTTCCAACACAGTCATAGGAATAACAACATCATGCTCTTGAAAAGATAAATAGGCGAGAGGTTCGTGAAGTAGTACGTTGGTATCTAGCACATACATTTTACTATCAAGGTTCGAAGCTTTTTCCATAGCACTTTCCTTACGTTTTATGATTTTTATGCTATACCCAACTAATCAGGTTTAACGGGCTGGCTCTTCGCCCTGTAAAACTTAATTGCTAAGGTATATTCTAAGTTTAGCTTAGATGTCATAAAAGTCTGTTTTATGACAAACCTTTTTTTGTTTTGAATTAGTCTGCTCAGTAATCACTGAAACAAGAATAATTCACAGTTATAAAATTAATTAAAAGTGAGCTAGTTAGCGCCTTGCAGTGGTGTTAGGTAACAGGTAACATAGCCGCCTTTTTCTTCATAGACGAGACATACATGAATTTTTCCTTAGGTCAGCGTTGGATCAGTGATACAGAGTCAGATTTAGGATTAGGCACAGTCGTTGCCCTTGAAGGCCGTCAGGTCAGCATATTATTTCCCGCCAGTGGCGAAAACCGCGTTTATTCGATGACAGAAGCGCCGGTGACTCGCGTGGCATTTAATCCTGGCGATGTGATCAAAAGCGTTGAAGAATGGGAACTTGAAGTCGAATCTATTGAAGTTCAAGGTGAACTACTGTGTTATCACGGCACCCGTGTTGATAACGGTGAGCAAGCACAATTAAAAGAAACCTTTCTTGATCACTTTATCAAGTTTAATAAGCCACAAGACCGCCTTTTTGCCGGTCAAGTAGACCGTTTTGATCGTTACACATTACGTTATCAAACGTGGCAACATCAGTTTGAACGCCAGCAATCACCAATTAAGGGCTTAATTGGTCAACGTGCAAGCCTGATTCCTCATCAGTTATACATTGCCCAAGAAGTGGGTAAACGTTTTGCACCCCGCGTATTACTTTCTGATGAAGTAGGCCTGGGTAAAACCATTGAAGCAGGTATGATATTACACCAGCAAATTATCAGTGGCCGCGCTAGTCGTGTTCTTATTGTGGTGCCTGAAAATCTGCAGCATCAATGGCTTGTTGAAATGCTACGCCGCTTTAATTTACATTTTTCTATTTTTGATGAAGAACGTTGTGATGAGGCCTTTGCCGACTCGCCAAATGTATTTGAAACTGAGCAGTTAGTACTTACTAGCCTTGAATTCATCACCAAGAAAAAGCGCTGGTTTGAACAAGCCACTTTGGCCGATTGGGATCTTCTGATTGTTGATGAGGCACACCACCTAAGTATCAATAATGGTAAACCAAGTACTGAATACCAACGCATGGCTGAACTAAGCCAAGATATTCCAGGGCTTATTTTATTAACCGCAACACCTGATCAACTAGGTCATCGTAGCCACTTTGCTCGCTTACAATTACTCGACCCAGATCGTTTTTATGATTACGATGCATTTGTTGAAGAAGAAAGTAATTATAAGCATGTTGCAGAAGCAGCAAATCAGCTATTGCAACATCAAGTACTTGACGACAGCGCTAAAGCAACCCTTATTGAGTTACTAAAAGAAACCGATATCACCTCGGTGTTAGAGCAAGCACAAAGTGGTGATGACAAAGCGCGCAAAGAAATTTTATCAATGCTGCTTGACCGTCATGGTACAGGCCGTATTTTATTTAGAAATAGCCGCAGCGGTATTGATGGCTACCCAAGCCGTAAATTACACGCCTATCCAATGACAATGCCTAAGCAGTATAAAACGGCTATTTCAGTACTGGGTAATATGAGCGGTATTCAAAGCGCTGAATTAAGTGCACAACGTGCTTTATTCCCTGAGAAAATATTTCAAGAGTTTGAAGGTGAAAGTGCCAGCTGGGGCGCATTTGACCCGCGTGTAGATTGGTTAATCGACACACTTAAAACACTTAAGCACGAAAAAGTATTACTGATTTGTGCAAAAGCAGAAACCGCAATTAGTCTTGAACAAATCCTGCGCGAGCGTGAAGCAATTAAAGCCTCGGTATTCCACGAAGGTATGTCGATTATAGAACGGGACCGCGCAGCTGCATTCTTTGCTGATGAGTACGATAATGCGCAAATTCTACTTTGCTCTGAAATTGGCTCAGAAGGACGTAACTTCCAGTTTGCTCATCACTTAGTGTTATTTGATTTACCACTTAACCCTGATTTATTAGAGCAACGTATTGGCCGCTTAGACCGTATTGGTCAAACGCAAGATGTGAACATCCATGTACCATACTTTGAAAACACAGCACAAGAAGTACTGCTGCGTTGGTACAATGAAGGCCTAGATGCATTTGAAACAACCTCGACCACAGGGCAATTGCTGTATAAAGAATTTAGCGAAGACTTACTTGAATTTATTGCCGCGCATAACTGTGATGAAGACGAGTTAGATCCACTTCTTGAGCAAGTTGCCAGCCAAAATACGAAGTTGCGTAAGCAAATGGAAAGCGGTCGTGACCGTTTACTAGAGCTACATTCATCAGGTCAAGGCGCAGCTGATTCATTAGTCACTGATATTGAAAAGCTCGATAATCAGTTTGAATTACCAAGCTACATGATCAACGTATTCGATACATTCGGCGTAAGCCAAGAAGATAAAGGCGAAAACACCATTATTTTAAAGCCAACGGAGCACATGCTGAACCCATCGTTCCCAAGCTTAAAAGATGATGGCATCACCGTTACTTTTGACCGCGACACCGCACTTTCACAAGAAGACGTGCACTTTATCAGCTGGGATCACCCAATGGTTCAAGGCACGCTCGATATGATTTGCGATGATGACTTTGGTACAGCTTCTGTTGCGCTATTAAAAAATAAAAAGCTACCTGCAGGTACTTTCTTTGTTGAGCTTATTTTTGTTGGTGAAGCTATGGCGCCTAAATCTCTACAGATTGGCCGTTTCTTGCCTCCTACCCCGATCCGCATCTTGCTTGATAAAGCGAGCAATAACCTAGGTGATAATGTAGGTTTTGATGGCTTTAATCAGCAACTTTCAGCAGTGGGTCGTCAAACAGCCAGCAAACTTGCGGGTGCACTGCAAAGTGCAATTCACCCAATGATTAAATCAGCCCAAGAGATGGCACAAGCTAAATTAGAAGTTATTCGCACCGAAGCCCTTGAACAAATGCAGCAGTCGTTAGCGCAAGAGCAAGCTCGTTTGGCTGCCCTTAAGCAAATCAACCCGAATATTCGTGAAGAAGAGCTAACTTTTTACGATAAGCAACGCAGTGAATTAACCACGCATATTAAAAAGGCCCAGTTAAAGCTCGATGCAATTCGCTTGATTGTGGTATCACACTAGGGGTGTAGTGGTTAGTTAGGCATTAATAAAAAACACCATTTCAAAAAGCGCGGTATAAACACCGCGCTTTTTATATTTAGCTCTTCAGTTTGGCTCACATTAAATGCTTATCGTGTAGGTATTTGCCACCTCAATTTATAAAGTTACAACCATTCATCAGTATCTTGGCCACCTAATATAGCCATTATTTCAACATCAGTTTCTGTAATTCTGTAATAAATGCTGTCTGAGCCGCAAACAGCGCGCCGATAGCCTGTACGTATATGGTCAACTGATTGGTAGGAATAAGGGTTTGCAGCTAGTTTTTCAAACATAGCGAAGAAACTGTAAAAGTAAGTATCTGCTTGTTGCTGTGAAAGCTCTTGGCAACCGTATTGATAAATACGACGTAAGTCTTCTTTCGCATCATTTGAGAGCTTAAATGTTCGCATTACTTAGTCTTTGATTTGAACTCTGCTAACATTTCATCGGCGGACTGAGCGCTAAAGCCACTTTGTTCTGACTTAGCAAGCTTATTATTTATCGCCTCAGCCCTTCTTGCTCGGCGTATTAAATCATTTACCAGTTCACTTTTATTTGCGTAGTCACCGATATTTTCTACATGATTACGTAGCCATAAATCATTTTTTTCAGTAAGAGAAATACTTTGTCTTGCCATAATAAACTCCTGCAACTTTAGTCTGGTGTAATTTTACACCAGTTCAAAAAGCATGCAATTAAACTTTACCTTTTCCCTTGAGCCAAATGACTCACTCAACTAAAATAGCGCACTTAAAAATCACTAAGGTCTGCCGTGCTAATTAATTACAATCCCCCGCTCGATCCGTATTTGACTATTTTATATCAAGATGACGATTTACTGATTGTAAATAAGCCCAGTGAATTATTAACCGTTCCAGGTAAAGATCCAAAACACGCAGATTGTTTAATATCTCGTGTGAACCGTGTATTTCCTACTGCTAAAATTGTCCATCGTTTAGACATGGCAACCTCAGGGGTACTTTGTTTAGCGATGAATAAAGCTGCGCATCGCCACTTAAGTATGCAATTCCAAGAACGCCAAACTTCAAAACGCTACATTGCGCGTGTTTATGGTAAATTAGCACAAACAACGGGCTCTGTTGATTTACCGCTTATTTGTGATTGGCCTAATAGACCAAAACAAATGGTTGATCATGAAAACGGCAAACCTTCTCTAACTCATTTCAACGTACTTGAATATGAAGAGTTCGCTACACGAGTCGAACTTATCCCCATTACTGGGCGCTCTCACCAGCTAAGAGTGCATATGTTGTCATTAGGCCACCCTATTTTAGGTGATCGCCTTTATGCTCACCCTGATGCATTAGCAGCAGCTGCACGCTTGCAGTTACATGCTCAAATGTTACAGCTCACTCATCCTATTACTGAGCAGCTAATGACTTTTGAAGCGCAACCTGACTTTTAGACGACTTAAAATCCGTTAAACTTTTGCGCCTTATTGCCGATATATATTTATTAGTTTTAATAGGCCATGATGATATATGTGTTCAGCAACTTATCTTTTGCAATTTCTACGTGCGGGTGTAATTACTTGTGCTATAAGTATTTGCATTATAAGTCACTCTATCAGTGCAGCAGAACACATTGCCCCCACCTCTTGGTCAAGTATTGTTAGTAGCGACTTATCGCGATTAATGCCTAAAAGCGAAGTAAGGCAATTAAAAGCCGGTGAGACTGAATTTATTAGTTTGCATCGTGAGTACATGAGCGCTGAGCAACGTGCGGTGGTTTTAATTATTCCTGATTGGCAAAATTTACCCACTAACAACGCGGGTATAAACTTTTTACGTACTCACCTAAATGACTTAGGTTATACAACACTAGCAATGACAGTGCCCGATATTGATTGGCAAGCAAGTAAAAAAGCCAGCCAAACTGAGAGCACTGAAACTGACACTGTAACAGCAGATAGCCAACAAAACGAAAATACGAACGAAACAAATTCACCAGCTGACCAAGCTAGCGAAAGCGCAGAAAACACAGTAAAACACGTTGATGCAATTGAGTATGTCAGTGATGATGTGATTGATGACTATAAAGAAAACTTAATTGCTCGTTTTGAAGTGCTCTATCAAGCAGCGCTTAATGATGGAAATAAAATTGTTCTGATTGCTCAAGGAGCGAGTTCTGGAGTGCTGTTAGAGCACTATGCCAGCTTTCCTAATGATGATTTAGAAGCATTTATTAGCTTAAGTAGTTACTTACCAAATAGTGAGCGCAACCAACAGTTAAATACCCTTGTATCAACTATCAGCCCACCTCTTTTAGATGTTTTTTATAGTAATGATAACCCTGACTTATTGATGAGCATAACTGACAGAAAGCGTTGGGTTAAGCGCCACAGCAAGTATGACTATCGTCAGAGGGAGTTATTTGGTCTTAGTTCAGCACCTGAACAACACGCGCGTTTAACTAAGGAAATAGACGGCTTTTTACGCCGCCTTTTTTAAAAACTCGTAAGCAGATTGAATATCTTGGCTTTTTTTAACTGCTAGCTCCATCATATGTTTAGGTAAACCTTGCGATACTAGTTTATCAGGGTGATGCTGAGCCATCAGTTTTCTGTATGCCACTTTTATATCTCGCACGCTGGCTTCGTTATTAAGCCCTAGTAATGCTAATGCTTGAGTACGGCTCATACCATTATTGTTAGGCGGCACATGGTGGCCTGAGCCTTCACGGTAACTGCTGCTATGGCCTTGCTGGCGTTGCTGTTGTTGATTAAAGCGCTGTTGTTGCTGGCGAAAATTAAATTCTGCTTGATAGCGTTTTAGTACGAACGAAAAATGAGTCTTTGAAATACCTAATTGCTTACTCACTAATTGTAGCAGCTCTTTTTCTTGAGTCGCTAACACGCCATCAGAAAAGGCCATCTGAATCTGGATCTCTAAAAATAACTGGATTAAATCATGGCGCCGAGCAAACCGTTCTTTAAAGTCATATACTGTTTCTTTTAATGAAAAGTCAGCGTCTTTACCAGCTTTGAATGCATCTTGCGCTTCTTTTCGATTTTCACCGGTTAAGTCCATTTCATCCATAAATAAACTGGCGGCGCGAATATGCGTTTCACTGACTCGGCCATTTGATTTTGCTATATGACCCATAACAGCAAAGCAGCTAGTAAAAAACAATGCTTGGCGCTGGTCAATATCATCATCACCATTAAACAAGCTTGAAAAGCCACCTGCTTTATCAAAGTTTTGCTTTAAACTTTTATCAAACATATGGCCTAAGTACAGGCCAATAAACAAGCCAATAATGCGTCCAAACATAAAACCAAAACAGGCACCTAAGATTTTACCCCACATGCATTACTCCTTTTAGCATTTCATTTAATTGTGATAGTCGTTCAGGTGTACCAATATCGTTCCACATCCCTATATAAAGCTCTGTTGATACATCAGCCGTTGCTAAGCGCTCACGTAATAAAGGCCCCAACGGTAATACGCCATCTGGTATGCCCTGAAAAAAAGACGCCTTAAACCTACTAATACCAGAAAACGTATACTTTTGACTTTGTGGCCCTTGGTGACGCAACGTGAAGTCACCATTTGGGTTATGTGCTGGATTTTCAACAAGCACGATATGACCTTCACCATCATCTAAATGTAATGACTTTAATGCACTCACATCATAATCGGTAAATACATCACCATTAATAACAATAAAATCATCACCTAAAAGTGGTAACGCACGAATGATACCACCGGCAGTTTCAAGGCCTTGTTCAGGCTCTTGACTATAATTAATTTGAACACCAAATGCTTGACCATCTGCAAAGTACTCTTTGATTTTATTACCTTGCCATGCAAGGTTAATAACTATTTCTGTAATGCCCGCAGCTTTTAAGCGTTCAATGTGGTGCTCAATTAACGGTTTATCCATTATTTTTAACATAGGTTTAGGCATTGATGCGGTCAATGGCATCATTCGTTGTCCACGACCTGCGGCTAATATTAGTGCTTTCATATTAATCACCTAGATGTTCGCTTAGAGCATTAGTTAAAGCCGGTATGACATCAAACTCAACCCAATGACCTAATTCATTTAGCTCGTTATATTTTTTAGCTATTTCTACGACATAATTGAGAGTTGGTAAGATATTTTTTACGTATCCAGACTTTCCATCTCGCAGATTAAGACGACAAAATATTCCCGCAGCCTTTAGGTGGCGCTGAATACCAGTTAAGTCAAACCAGCGAGTAAATTGAGCATAATCACTTGTTTTGATTAGCCCTTGTTTAGAAAATTCAGTAAAAGCGTAGTTTATTAAACTGTCTAACTCATCTTCTGGTAATTTAAAGTAGCAATCGCGCAATAATGACACAAGGTCATAACATACCGGTCCCGTGACAGCATCTTGGTAATCAATAATCACCCATTGGTCATCGCTGCGCATAATATTTCTGCTGTGAAAATCACGATGTACTGTTACTTTGGGCTGCATTAAAAAATTATCAACAAGCACAGCGCAGCTGGTTTGCCACAGTATTTTTACCCGTGCATCGAGTGGCTGCTGTAAAACCCCTTCAACTAACCACTCGATAAAAATATTTAGTTCAAATTGGATAAATTCAGCATCATAGTCTTTCATGTGTTCGGTAGCAGGTACTTTTGCCCACTCTGAACTTAAGCTAATCAGTTGCTGGTAATACGCTTTTCGCTCAGTGTCTTGGAGTAAATCAGCTAGGTGTGTATTGCCCAAATCATTCAAGATAAAAAAACCTTGCTGAGCATCTAAATTTATTATTTTGGGAAGTATAAAACCATGCTTTGAAAACGCGTGATTTAGCTCAACATACGGTGTGTTGTTAACTACTTGAGGGTCCGAGTCCATTACTATGTAGTTTTTAGCTTCGCAACCTACACGATAATAACGGCGAAAACTTGCATCTCCTGTAATCAACGAAAGCTGGTACGGTTCATTATTGAAGTGCTGATTTAAAAATTGTTGTAAACATTTATAACGATTCATTGGGCACGATATCTATTTTTCACTAAGTCAAATACTGTATTTGCCATTAATTTCCTTTATTATGTCAGTCCTGTATTCAAAGACACCATATTAAGGTTATTAAATGAGCAAAACCTGGGGCATTATGATGCTAAGCGTACTGAGCGCACCATCGCTTGCCGAAACTGAACTGGCACACAACTTTTGTGGCAATTCAATGCAAACCAGTGCTTGGCAACCGCTTATTGGCCTTGATCTTGGCATGATCGATATCCGTTCAGATGATATTGAGCTGCTTGGTACACAAAGCGCTGAATTTACTGGCGACGTTGATATTAACACCCTTAATATGAGTTTGTCCGCACAAAGTGCATTAATTGACAAACAACGAGGCTTACTAAATGCTACGGGACCGATTACCTATCGCGATGCAATTAGTGAGGTTAATAGTGCAGGGCTCAATGCCGATTTAAACAACTCAGAGATTAGTTTGCTTGGTGCTGATTACAAATTAACAGAGCAACAAGGTCACGGTGGCGCTGAGAAGCTCACTATTAATCAGTCTGGCTTAAACTTACTGAATGCAAGCTTTACTACCTGCCCAAACGACACTCCTTTATGGGCAATTCAAGCCGAAGAGATTTTATTATCCAGTGAAAGTGGCTGGGGGGAAACACATGATATGGTGTTGCGTATTATGGATACGCCTGTACTTTATCTACCCTACTTTACTTTCCCTATTGATGATCGCCGTAAATCAGGGTTGTTAACTCCTAATATTTCTAGTTCAGACCGCTACGGTGTTGAAACCATAACCCCTTATTACTGGAATATTGCCCCTAATTTTGATGCCACAATTACACCACGTTACATGTCTAAAAAAGGGATTCAGCTTATTAATGAGTTCCGTTACTTAACTGAAAATAGTAATGGTTTGTTAGGGTTGGAGTTTTTACAAAAGGACGATTCGGAGCCACAACTAAAAGAGCGTTTCTTATTTCACTGGCAACAACAAAGCTATTTTGGTGACAAGTGGCGTGCCAATATTGATATAACAAACGTCAGCGATGATAACTATTTGACTGATTTAGGTTCAGATTATGCAACGCGTACTGACACTCAACTATATCGCACAGGGTCTTTATCTTACTTAGGCGAGCGTTGGCGCACAGATATAAAAGTGCAAAATTTTGAAGTGCTAGGTAACCATTCCGATTCCTATGCTGCGTGGCCACAAATTGGCTTTTCGCAAACAGAACCATATAAATTAAGTAATGTTGAATTTACTCTTGATGGCGAAATCAGTCATTTCACAAATAGTGATGCAGTTATTGATAAAGCCACCCGACTTCACCTAGAACCGAAGGCGAGCTATGGTTATCAAGAATACGCATGGTCATTTTTATCTGAGTTTAGTTTATTACACACTAATTATAAGCAAGAAGGCGACTTGGAGGGCAGCGATTATGCCGATTCAGTATCGAGAACATTACCTAAAGTGCGCTTGTATAGTCAGTTAAACTTTGAACGTGACACCTCTCTCGTTAAGAATGGAATTCAAACTCTTGAACCCCAGATGCAATATCTATATACGCCAGATAAAGATCAATCCGACATAGGCCTGTACGACACAACAAAACTGCAAGATGACTTTTTTGGTTTATTTCGTGATAAACGTTTTTCAAGTGTAGACCGTATTGCAGCTGCCAATCAATTTACATTGGGTGCAACCACTCGTTTGTTCAGTGAAAGTAATGAAGAGCTATTTAATTTCAGTGCCGGACAAATATTTTACTTAAATGATTCAGCCAAACCTTCGGCGCAAGGGATAAACCCTAATACTAACTATAATGCCTTGTTTGCAGCACAAACCATGGTACATTGGCACCGTCGTTGGTATTTATCAGGTGGGATTCAATATGACGCTGATGGTAAGCAAATTATTCAGTCAAATGTAACTTTAGACTACAAAGGTGACAATAATCAGCTAGTCCAATTGAACCATCGCTATGCAAATGATGTCTCAGGCAATACAATCGAACAAGTTGGCTTGTTTACTAGTTTTCCAATTAGTGAGCAATGGCAATTTGTGAATAGCTACCACCGCGACCTTGATACCGGACGTAGCATTGAGATATTCAGTGGATTGCAATATGAATCGTGCTGTTGGGCTTTTCAACTCACAGCCCGTCGCCAAATCGAAACTGATTTAAATCAATCGATAGGCCAAGAACAAGCTACATTTGACTCAAGCATTGGATTTAATATTGTCTTGAAAGGATTAGGTAGTAAAAGCCGTTATGATGCACAAAAATTATTACAACAAGGTATTTTTGGCTATCGTAGACCGTATTTTCTTAATAACTAGTATTAGCAGAGTATTAGAAAAAGTATGAATTTAAAAAAATTATTAGCATCAGCATTATTAGGTTTTGGTTTATGCCAAAACGTTATCGCAGCACCCGTAGAAATTGACAAAGTAGTCGGCATCGTTAACCAAGGTGTAATTTTACAAAGTGAAGTAGACACCATAGTTAATCGAGTCAAAATGCAGGCTAAAGAGCAAGGCCAGCAACTTCCATCAGATGAAACGTTACGTATTCAAGCGATGGAACGTCTAGTTAACCAAACGCTTATGATGCAGCTCGCTGAGCGTATGGGTCTTGAGATTTCAGATAGTCAACTTGATCAAACATTAGTTGGTATGGCAAAAGAGCAAGGTGGTTCTATTGCTGATTTGCGCCGTACAATTGAAGAGTCAGGCGAAAGCTTTCAATCGTATCGTGAAGAGATACGCAAAGAGATTACGACACAGCAAGTAATGCGTGCAAATGTAGATCGTCGTATCTATATAAGCCCGCAAGAAGTAGATAACTTATTAAAAATAATGGAAAGCCAAGGGCAAAATACAGAAGAATTTGATATTGGTCACATATTGATTGATATTCCAAACAATGCAACGGCCGACGAAATCAGCAGCGCAAAAACACGTGCAGATAAAGTTATTGAATTCTTACAAGACGGTAAAGAATTTAAACGTATTGCTATCTCTTCATCAAGCGGTTCAAAGGCGCTTGAAGGCGGCCAGCTAGGTTGGATGAGTATCAATGAAATGCCATCATTGTTTGCTGAAGCAGTAAAGGGCACTAAAAAAGACGCAATCATTGGGCCTCTTCGCTCTGGTGCAGGTTTTCACATTGTTAAAGTTCAAGATATCCGTGGACGTCAGGTTGTTGAAACAACAGAGGTTCGCTCACGTCATATATTAATCAAACCGTCAATTATTTTAAGTGAAGAAAAAGCGCGCTCAATGCTTAATGGTTTTGCCAAAGAATTACGTGAAGGTACGGCCGACTTTGGCGAATTAGCTAAAGAGTACTCTGAAGATCCAGGCTCTGCACTTAAAGGCGGTGAGTACGATTGGACAGATCCAACAACATACGTTCCTGCCTTTAGAGATACACTACTTTCACTTGATCAAAATGAAATCAGTGACCCATTTAGAACTACATTTGGTTGGCATATTGTGCAGCTGCTAGATAAACGTGTAGCTGATAAAACAGAACTTGCTAAGCGTAACCGTGCTCACAGCATGTTATTTAACCGTAAATTTAAAGAAGAAAGCTTTAACTGGCAGCAAGAAATGCGCGAACAAGCCCATGTTGATATTTTCCCAATTGAAGACTAACCAATGACGTTACGTATTGCGATTACCCCCGGCGAACCCGCCGGGATAGGCCCTGATTTATTACTTAAGCTAGCTCAACATGATTGGCCTGCACAGCTTGTAGTGATTGCTGATGGTCAGTTATTAAAACAACGCGCTAATCAGCTGGGTTTATCTATTAATTTAATTGAATTTGATGAATCAGCGCCTGCAACAACCTGCCCAGCTGGAACTGTTTATTTACATCAGGTTGATTTGGGTGCACAGGTCGAATTAGGCGTACTCGATGATGCAAACGGTCAATATGTTCTCGATACACTGCGCATTGCCTCAGAGAAGAATATGGATGGGACATTTGATGCTGTTGTAACTGGCCCTGTACATAAAGGTATTATTAACAAAGCTGGTATCTCATTTAGCGGCCATACTGAGTATTTTGCTCAGCAATCAAATACCCCTGATGTTGTCATGATGTTGGCTACAGAAGGCCTGCGTGTTGCTTTAGTCACCACGCACATTCCCCTTGCTTATGTGTCACGCGCTATCACTGTCGAACGGTTATCTAAAGTTGCAGGTATCTTGCACCACGATCTAACAACAAAGTTTGGTATCGAAAAGCCACGAATTTTAGTCTGTGGGTTAAACCCGCATGCAGGTGAAGATGGCCATTTAGGCCGCGAAGAGATTGAAACAATCACGCCGACTCTACAGTTATTAAATAACCAAGGTATGAACCTAATAGGTCCTCTTCCTGCTGATACACTGTTTCAAGATAAATATTTATCACAAGCAGATGCCGTGCTTGCAATGTATCACGATCAAGGCTTACCTGTGCTAAAATACAAAGGATTTGGTAAGTCAGTGAATATTACTTTAGGTTTACCTTTTATTCGCACGTCAGTTGATCACGGTACAGCGCTAGATTTAGCTGGTACAGGTGATGCTGATGTTGGTAGTTTTGAATTAGCGATCCGCGAAGCAATTAAGCTCGCCCATGAAAAAGCACAGAATCAATGACAGATAAAGTACACTTAGGTCACCGCGCCCGTAAACGTTTTGGGCAAAACTTTTTATTTGATGAATCAATCATCGATAAAATAGTTACTGCAATCGATCCGAAACCTGAAGACAACCTTGTTGAAATCGGCCCTGGTTTGGGCGCTATTACTGAACCTGTCAGCGAGTTAAGTGGTCACTTAACTGTTGTAGAACTCGATAAAGACCTTGCACAACGTTTAACAGAGCACCCTTTTTTGGGTCCTAAATTAACCGTGCATCAAGGTGATGCGATGAAGTTTGATTTTTCAAGCTTGGTTCGTGATGACAAAAAATTAAAAGTCTTTGGCAACCTGCCTTACAATATTTCAACACCACTGTTGTTTCATTTATTTGAATTTGCAGACAACGTTGAACATATGCACTTTATGCTTCAAAAAGAAGTCGTAAAACGTATGGTTGCAGGGCCTGGCAGTAAAACGTTTGGTCGCCTAAGTGTTATGACACAATATTACTGCAATGCAATGCCAGTTGTTGAGGTGCCGCCTGAGTGCTTCAAACCTGCACCAAAAGTTGACTCTGCAGTAATTCGTCTCATCCCGAAAAAACCAGAACAACGCACAGCTAAAAGTGTAAAAATACTCAATACTGTATGTTTAGAAGCGTTTAACCAACGCCGAAAAACGCTTCGTAATAGCTTGGGCAATCTATTAACTGCCGATGAGCTGACAAGTATTGGCATTGATATCACTCTTCGCGCTGAAAATCTTTCATTACAACAATTTATTGATATAGCTAACTGGATTTATGACAACAAGCAGTAATTTGGGTTCCCCCATAAAAGTGTCGGTTGAAACTTTTTATGTCGAAGGACAATCTCAACCTGAGCTAGATAAATACGTTTTTGCCTACTCGGTGACTATTAAAAACCATAGTTTATGCAGTGCAAAATTAGTAAGCCGCTATTGGTTGATAACTGACGCTAACGGTAAAGAAATTGAAGTACAAGGTGAAGGTGTAGTTGGAGAAAAACCAACTATAGCGCCTGGTGAGAGCTACAAATACACCAGTGGTGCTGTAATTGAAACTCCAGTAGGTACCATGCAAGGTTATTACACATTAAAGAATGAATTTGGCACTGAGTTTGATGCGCCAATTAATGTGTTTAGATTAGCTCAACCTAACATTCTGCACTAAGCTATATGGCTGACTATGCTATAGGTGATTTACAAGGCTGTTATGACGAATTTCAAGCTTTGTTAAAGTTGGTAAATTTTAACCCCGCTAAAGATCACCTATACTTGGTCGGCGATATTGTTGCAAGGGGCCCAAAATCCCTTGCCTGCCTAGAGTATCTTTATAAAAACCAAGACAGCGTGACTATTACATTAGGCAATCATGATTTACATATGATTGCATGCTATTTATTAGACAAGCCTGTTAACCCTAAAGATAACCTAGGTGCTGTATTTAACTCACCAAAACTTTCTCACTATATTCATTTTTTACGCCAGCAACCACTTGCCTTATGGTTAGAAAAATATAAAACCTTCATTTCTCATGCAGGCTTAAACCCCGAGTGGTCAATACCCAAAGCACTTAAACACGCTAAGTTTGCCACACAATGCTACCAAAGCGATGAAGTAAACTCTTTTTTGGAGGGGATGTACGCACAGCACCCGCCACAAATGAGTAAACAACTAACAGATATTGAACGGTTTCGTTTTATTGTTAACTACTTTACACGAATGCGCTTTTTAACTTTAGATGGGCAGTTAGAATTAAAATCTAAAGGCACTATTAATGATAAAAACACAATAGTACCCTGGTTTTCTCATCCACGTTTTCAATCATTAGATTGTGAAATTGTTTTTGGTCACTGGGCCGCGCTTGAAGGGAAAACCCCCTTATCAAATTTACATGCACTTGACACAGGCTGTGTCTGGGGTGGGGAAATGACACTAATGGAGCTTAAAAATAAGCAATGCTTTAGTGTTAATTCTAATCAATTCATCTAAATTAACTGAAAAAAAAGCCATTCTCTGTTAGATTTAGTATAATAAATGTTAAAAGTAATTAAATTTAATTACTTAACTTATCTGCAATTAAGCCGATAAAGTCTAATCATTACTCTTTTATGGAAATTCATATGAACTTAACTGTTAGCCAACGCATCTGGGGTGGATTTATCTGCATCACCTTATTGCTTCTCTTAATTGGTGGGAACTCTCTGTTCAGAATTGCAAACATTAATAACTCTGCGCAACAGGTCAACCAGTTATCTTTACCTGCTTTAGAAGAAAGCTCAGAGCTTCAGGTTGAGTTCATCCTTATGAGTAAGGCTGCACAAGCCAGTTTTTACACTACATCTAGTGCAGAGTTAGAACCAATAAAAAAATCGATACAAGAGCGTAAAGTACAATTCGACCGTTCTCAGTCTCAACTCAAACAAGTGGTTGCTAACAATGCGCAACTTAGTAAAAGTAGTCGTGATGTAGAGCAAACCTATAATGAATTTACCGCTTCAGTCCAAGCCCTATTAAACGATAAAGCAGCTGAACTAAGACTTAATAAAGAGCTAAAAATGCAGTTGGAAACAATTGAATTAGCGGCTGAGGATGCTAACTCTGTTGTGCTTGATATCATTGATATTGACGGACTCGAAGAAAGCGACTCTCGCGCTTATCAAGCTGCGAACATGCTTGAGAACAACTTTTTATCGTTAGTAACAACCAGCACAGATATGCTCACGGTAAAAACACAAAACACGCTTGATATAGTAAAAAATGAACAAATTTACTTCCTTGAAGAAATCGAAAGAAGTATTAACCTATTAAAGCCTGCGGTTGAAGCAAATGACCCAGACCTATTTGATGACTTAAATAATTACTTTGTATCAATTAAAGATAATGTAAGAGGTAATAACAGCTTATCTACTAACAAAAAGCGCTTAATTGATACAATAGCGATGACAAAATCTGAGCTGGCAGAAGCTGAAACAGCAACAACGAAGGCGCTTAAACAGCTTAATGAATTAGTGAGTCAAGCGAGTAACGTTGCCTTTGAATTACAAAAAGGCGTTAGTAGTGATGTAAGCTCAGCAAATTTATGGACATGGGCAGGTATGATAAGCGCCACCTTACTTGCTATTATTGTTGCATACATTACTGTTAGCCGAATTACCAAACCATTGGCTGAAGTAAACCGTGTGCTTGATATTGTAGCGAGCGGCGATATGACACAACGCCTGGACGATACAGCACAGGATGAGTTTGGTGAACTATCTCGCAGCTGTAACACGCTTATTGATAGCTTGAGAAGCTTGATCAGGGGCATTATTTCGCGTTCAACTCAGCTTGCAGCAGCTTCAGAAGAAACATCAGCGATTACTGGCGAATCTAGCCAAGCAATTCGTAATCAACAAGCGCAGGTTGAGCAGGCGGCAACTGCAACAACCGAAATGAGTAGTACCTCTCAAACTGTAAGCAGCAGCGCTCAACAAGCACTTAAAGAAATAAAAAATGCAGATAAAGAAGCTGATCGCGTTAAAGGTATTTCAAGCCAAAACAAAGCAACAATTGAACAGCTTGCCCGCGAGGTAGATGATGCATCGCAAGTTATTAATAAGCTTCATCAGGACAGTGCATCAATCGGTAGCATACTTGATGTTATTCGCGGTATTGCAGACCAAACTAATTTACTCGCACTTAATGCTGCTATTGAGGCTGCACGAGCCGGTGAGCAAGGCCGTGGCTTTGCCGTTGTAGCTGATGAGGTACGTTCTCTTGCCAGCAAGACACAAGAGTCGACTCAAGAGATTCAAGCTATGATTGAGTCGTTACAAAGTGGTGCTGAAGCAGCTGTATCTGCAATGTCAAAAGGCAAGCAACAAGCTGAGTCATGTGTCGAGCAATCAGATTTAGCAAACACGGCTTTGGACTCAATTACCGCAGCGGTGGCGCAAGCCCACGATGTCAGTGAAGAGATTTCAACTGCAGCGCAGGAACAACAGCAAGTATCTCAAGAGATAAGTGAACGACTTGAGTCAATCGTTGCAATTGCAGAGCAAACTGCAGAGGGTGCGAATCAGACCAATATATCTAGCTCTGAAGTTGCAAAACTAGCAGAAGAGTTACGCTTATCAGTTGATGAATTTAAAGTGTAATTTATCAGTTAAATAAAATAGTAAAAAGCCGTATTTGAGAAATCAAATGCGGCTTTTTAATACCTAATTTATACACTAAATAATAGTTGAATATAGCTCAATAACACTACAGCTGTTATTACACTTAAAAAACTTACGACGCAAAGCCGATGTGGAATGATGTGATATAAAAGGCCAGGCATGTGCCGTAGGTTTGCAAAGCTAGGAATAAAAAATAAGGAGTAGCATTCAAACTTACTGAGTCCGTTGAGCGTGTTGTTACATGCTAATCTTAGCCCAGAAAAATACATTAACACAAAGCTGGAAGCCCCCATTACCTCTACTAACGCTATTAGCTCCATACTAATGACTATCTCTGGCCCAGCAGTAAACATTACAATTATAATTGCTAATGACTGCCACAGCCCCTTGGTAGCATATCCCTTTAATCGATTAAGCATTTATAGCCTTCCCTTACTCTATGCATATCTCACTTTAGCGTAACGTTAGATTAAAATATAGATGCAGAAAAAGAATAGTATTCATGGCCTACTAACTAGCCAGCATGTAATCAATGGGCTAGATCCTTAAAAGATTTCACTCAAAGTTATATAAATATATTAAAGTATATAAGTAATAGACACAAAAAAACCGCGATAAACGCGGTTTTTACTAATAACCTATAAGGTTATTATAAGCCAGCACGGTCTTTAATTGCTGCGATGAGCGCAGAGCCGCCATGTCCATTAGATTCAGCCCACGCGATGTCTGCGCCGTCTTCTAAAGAACTTTTAGAAAGGTTTTTAACAACAAACTCACCCGCATCAACTGCATTGCTTGCAATAGCATGGCGTACTAAGTTGTTTCCATCACACTGAATTGCATCGTATACGTTACGAATTTTCACACGAGAGCTTTTTAACTTGCTACGAAGGCGATTTTTATCATCTGCAGCTATATACTCACAAATAGACACAGCTAACTGATCATTGGCTTTAGCTGGTACACTAAAAGCAAAAGACCCAGAAACCACCGCAGTAACAACTAGTAATGTTGATAATTTAACCATTAGAGACCCTTAAGTAATACTTTTTACCTATATCGATTGTTTAATATTGTACCAATCTATAAGATTAATCGCAATAATGTTACCCAACTTTATCTAAAGTTACGAATTTATACTGATGTAAATTTTTATCATCAGGGGCGTTAACGCACTCTTCAATGATCTGCCAATCAGCTACTTCCTCGTAATCTGGAAACTGGGTGTCGCCAGCTACATCAAGTTCGATGAACGTTAAGTAAAGTGTAGTCGCTTTATCCAAAAACTGCTGATAAATATTCCCACCACCAATAATCATTACTTCATCAACATTACTCACTAATGCTAACGCCTCTTCAGGTGATTTGACCACTTCAATACCGGGCACACTATATGTCTCGTTACGACTTATGATGATATTTTGTCTACCAGGAAGTGGGCGCCCAATTGATTCAAATGTTTTTCGTCCCATGATCACGGGTTTACTCATCGTCACTTGCTTAAAGTGCTGCAAGTCTGCAGGTAAATGCCATGGCATTTTATTGTCATTACCAATAATACGGTTATTAGCCATTGCTGCAATCATTGAAATTTTCACAAAACCACCTAATACTTTTTAATGAATAAAGAAAAAAGGAGCATAAGCTCCTTTTTATATAAATCTATTTTCTATTAACGCTCGTAAACAACTTCTACGTCGTAATCATCTTCGTCCCAATCTTCCCAATCATCGTCATCAGTATGTTTGGTTGCATCTTTATGGTAAGTATCCCACTTAAATTCAACCTCTTCATCCTCGATTGGGACAAACTTTTCTTTAGGCATACTATCAAGCAACGCCATAATATCATGGCAAAGTGCTTGCGTATTTTGCTTATTAACTGCAGAAATACGGTAGATATTTGTTTCTTCACCCAACTCTTCGGCAATTTGCTCACACAATACCTGCACTTCATCCTCAGGCAATAAGTCTATTTTATTAAATACTAACCAACGTGGCTTTTCAGCAAGCTTAGGGCTGTATTGATGCAACTCATTAATAATGGCAAATGCATTATCAACAGGGCTTGAACCATCCACAGGCATAATGTCGATTATATGCAATAGCACACGACAGCGCTCAAGATGCTTTAAGAATCGAATACCTAAGCCAGCTCCATCAGATGCACCTTCTATTAAACCAGGTATATCTGCAATAACAAAAGACTTATTCGCATCAGGACGAACAACCCCTAAATTAGGGATAAGTGTAGTGAACGGATAATCAGCTACTTTTGGTTTTGCAGCAGATACGCTGCGAATAAAAGTAGATTTACCTGCATTTGGTAACCCAAGCAAGCCAACATCAGCTAATAGCATTAGCTCAAGCTTTAGCATACGAACTTCACCAGGCGTACCTAACGTTTTTTGGCGTGGCGCGCGGTTAGTACTTGATTTAAAGCGTGCGTTTCCTAAGCCATGAAAACCACCTTTAGCAACAACTAAACGCTGACCATCCTGAGTTAAATCACCTAATGACTCTTGTGTATCAACATCAGTTACACGCGTACCCACAGGCACTTTTATGTAAAGGTCTTCACCTTTTTTACCTGTACAATTACGGCTTTGGCCATTCGTTCCACGCTCAGCACGATGAAAGCGCTCAAATTGGTAATCTATTAAGGTATTTAAGTTTTCATCCGCTTGTAGATAAACACTGCCACCATCACCGCCATCGCCGCCATCAGGGCCACCGTCCGGCACATATTTTTCACGACGGAAAGACACGATACCGCTGCCACCGTCACCAGCTTCTGCGCGAATTTCTACTTCATCTACAAACTTCATGATTACTCACTTTAGGATTGGCTTGTTAATAACACTATTATATACCCAAGCCAACTTAATTGCAGGCTTGGGTATATATTTACAGAGGCTTAAAACAAAAAACCCCGCAAAGGCGGGGTTTTTAAGAACCGGCTCTGATTACTCAGATACGATGCTTACGTATTTACGGTTTAAAGGACCTTTTTGTTCAAACTGAACTTTACCATCTGCTTTTGCGAAGATAGTGTGGTCTTTACCGATACCTACGTTTGCGCCAGCGTGGAAACGAGTACCACGTTGACGTACAATGATGCTACCCGCTAGAACTGATTCGCCACCAAAACGCTTAACACCTAGGCGTTTGCTTTCTGAATCGCGACCGTTACGAGTACTACCAGCTGCTTTTTTATGTGCCATTTCTAAGTACCTCTAATTAAGCGCTAATGCCAGTGATTTTAACTTCTGTGAACCATTGACGATGGCCCATTTGCTTACGAGAATGCTTACGGCGTCTAAATTTAACAACCTTAATTTTCTCACCGCGACCATGTGAAACAACCTCAGCTGTTACTTTACCACCGTTTACGAACGGTACACCGATCTCGATTTTCTCACCATCAGCAACTAAAAGTACTGAATCAAATTCAACTGCTGCACCAGTCTCAACGTCTAATTTCTCAAGACGAATTGTTTGACCTTCAGTCACACGGTGCTGTTTACCACCACTTTGGAAAACCGCGTACATAATTAACTCCGTCTGTGCGCCCTCAAATCGACGCAACTAAAATATTCTTCAATAGGGCGCGAAGTTTACGCTAATGTGCAAAAACTAGCAAGCCCGTTTTTTAATTAAATGAATAAAAAATAGCTGCTTTGAGAGCAATTCAATATTTTCACCTATTTTATATTAAATTAGCATTATGCCAAGTGCTTTTTTGTCCATGATGACAAATAAATTACAGCAACTAAATATCGCTTGATGAATAAAAAACAACCGCGTGAATTATCACCACTTTTAAGTTATCTCTCGTAATAAAGGCTAAATTTAGTATTTTAAACCTGTTTTTTCAGCGAATTGTCACAAAACATCGAGCAAGCGCGTTTTTTGTTGTACAATCGGCACCGTATACCCATTAAAATTGGCTCGGAGATCAATGGATATAAAAGCTATCCAGACGTTAATCGAAAACGATATGAATGACGTCAATCAACTTATTCACGCACAAATGCGCTCTGATGTAGCATTAGTCAATCAACTTGGCTTATATATAGTAAATAGTGGTGGCAAGCGAGTTCGCCCTATGTTGGCTATTTTAGCCGCTAAAGCACTTGGCTATAAAGGGTGTGATCATATTACACTGGCGACCATTGTGGAGTTTATCCACACAGCAACCTTGCTGCATGATGACGTTGTTGATGAATCTAACTTACGCCGTGGCACACCCACTGCAAATGCTGAGTTTGGTAATGCTGCAAGTGTTCTTGTTGGTGACTTTATCTATACTCGCTCTTTTCAGCTCATGGTTGGCATTGGCAAAATGCAAGTCATGCAAATACTTGCTGATGCAACCAACGTAATCGCTGAAGGTGAAGTCCTGCAATTAATGAATTGCAATGACCCTGACACGACTGAAGACAGCTACATGCAGGTTATCTACTCAAAAACAGCTAAGCTATTTGAAGCAGCGACAGGGCTTGCAGCAGTTATTACTGAACAAGACGAAGCAACGCTAAAAGCGCTCAATCTGTACGGCATGCATTTAGGCACCGCATTTCAGTTAGTAGATGATGTACTTGACTACAATGCTGATGCTGAACAATTAGGCAAAAATATTGGGGATGATCTCGCGGAAGGTAAGCCTACCCTGCCACTTATTTATGCAATGCAGCAAGGAAATGCAGAGCAGGTTCAGTTAATCCGCGACGCTATAGAGCACAGCAATGGAATGGATCATTTAGAAGCAATTCTATGCGCTCTACGAGAAACAAATGCACTTGAGTTTACTATGAATAAAGCAGACGAAGAAGCAGATAAAGCTATTTCCTGTTTATCTGTGTTAGCTGATTCACCTTATAAAGAAGCGTTAGTTAGCCTAGCCCGTATTGCGGTTGATCGTAGTCACTAAAATTAATGATTTGATTTCGAGCATAAAAAAAGCCTGCAATTGCAGGCTTTTTTATTACCGCCAACTGCTTGGCGATAATGGCAAGATTATGCGTTGATGAAATCAACACCTTCTTGAATGTCTTTTTTCAGTGTATCTAGCATGTCGTTTTTAGCTTGTTGCTCAAACGCACTTAGTTCACCGTAAGAAAGAATTTCTTCTACGCCGTTTTTGCCTAAACGTACTGGGTGTGCAAAGTATTCTGCATCGCCATCTTCAACAGCTACGTATGCATAATCTACAACGTCTTCACCTTGTAGGCCTTTTACTAAAGACATACAAAAACGTGCTGCTGCTGCGCCCATTGATAATGTAGCTGAACCACCACCCGCTTTAGCATTTACTACTTCAGTACCCGCATTTTGGATACGTGGAGTAAGTGCTGCAACTTCCTCATCAGTGAAAGTAACACCTTCAACTTGAGAAAGTAATGGAAGGATTGTTGTGCCTGAGTGACCACCAATAACAGGTACTTTAACTGAAGCAACATCAACACCTTTAAGCTCAGCGATGAATGCTTCTGAACGAATTACGTCAAGTGTTGTGATACCAAAAACACGGTTTGCATCGTAAGTACCCGCTTTTTTGAATACTTCAGCAACAATTGGCACTGTACCGTTTACTGGGTTAGTGATGATACCTACCAATGCTTTAGGACAGTTAGCAACAATACCTTCAGCTAATGTTTTAATGATACCAGCATTTACGTTGAATAAATCAGCACGGTCCATACCTGGCTTACGTGGCATACCAGCTGGAATAAGTACAATGTCACAACCAGTTAATGCTTGATCTAGTGCATCGGCACCGAAACCAGCAACTTTAACATCAGTTGGGATGTGAGAAAGGTCAACAGCAACACCAGGAACAACTGGGGCAACATCATAAAGTGATAACTCAGAACCTGCTGGTAAACCTGTTTTTAGTAATAAAGACAACGCTTGACCGATACCGCCTGCAGCACCTAATACAGCAACTTTCATTGGAATTCTCCGTAATTTAAGGTAGAAAATATTTGTGGCACTAAGATAAAGAAATTAACGGCTAAAGACAAATTTATCCTGCTTATTTTGCACATAATTTCGACCATAGTTGTAAATAACTTGAGCAAGAGATAATAAATCATTCTCAAGCAGCTATTTATGCCTTTTATTCAGTAATAAAAACAACTACTGCATAAGTATGCATTTTTGTGTAGAATTTAGAGCATCAAATAACAAAGCAGACAACAACATGCAACCACAAGATAAACAAGAAGCGCTAGTTAAAGCTTTTAAATCACTTTTAAAAGAAGAAAACTTTGGGTCCCAAGGTGAGATTGTTGACGCATTAAAAGACCAAGGTTTTGATAACATAAGCCAAAGTAAAGTGTCACGCATGTTAAGTAAATTTGGTGCCGTACGAACTCGTAATGCTAAACAAGAGATGGTTTATTGCTTACCGGCTGAGATGGGGGTGCCGACAGCAAAAAGCCCACTTCGTCAATTAGTCATTGATATCATGCATAATGAAATGATGATTATAATCCGTACAAGCCCCGGTGCTGCACAGTTAATAGCCCGTTTATTAGACTCATTAGGTAAAGCTGATGGCGTACTAGGAACGATTGCAGGTGACGATACCATTTTTATTGCACCAGCCAAAATATCTGAAATTGACGTGACATTGGAACGTGTGCGAATCTTATTTGATACTGTATAAATAACCCAAACCTCAGGTTAAGTTATAACTGTTTTAAAAAGTTAATCGATGGGGCAAAAAATGCGGATCCCATGTCTGCTTGAGTAAAATCAAGCCAGTGGTCATAATATTCCCCTTGCCCCAATCGGCTTTGCAGCACCTTTTCAAATACACTACCATTTGCAGCACAGTGTATTGCTAATACCCCCTGCTCATGAACATCGCCATATGGCATACTTTGGTTAAGTAATAATGGATGCCCTTGCTCATCTTTGAGCTCCGTTCGTGCTGCATGACTAGTTTGAACCTCAGGGTTCAATGGCGTATTGTCGAGGCGGGTTCGCCCCATAATTTGCTCTTGCTCATGTAACGATAAATGCTGCCATACTGTCAAATCATGTTTATAACGCTGGACATGTATATAACTCCCCTGATCTTCAAAGTTATCAGCCTTATGAACCAATGCGGTGGCTCGCTTTTGTCGCCCATGTGGTGTGTCGCCACCAAGTATAAAACCATTAAAATCACGGCCATCTAAAAACCTAAAATTACGAACTTGCTCAACCAACTCAACATCAGGTGAAAATAGCTTTAGAATCTGTAACGCAAATAAGTGATTTACATCCTCTCTATCTGAGCGAATCTGAACAAACAAATCGAATGGCTGTGCTGCCATAACGTGATCATTGTGAGTAATATTAGGAAAGCTTTGTAGTTGACTAGGAATAAACTCAGGGAGTATGTGGGGCCAATATTGCGCACCTACAGCAACAAAGCTTGAGAGCATTGATTCTGAAAACTGATCTGAGAATTCATCTTGAATAATGCTAACACGCTTTAGCTTTTTACGTAGTGACTCGTCATGACCATCAAATACATTAAAAAACAAATGCAAACCGTGTAAGTTTGCTTCAGCACAAATCCCTGATTGCGCTTGCGCCATGGTGATTCCTTAACTCTAGGTTGTACACAGCATTACACTTTGATAATTAATCAGCGAAAAAATTTACCGTGTGTGGTTTTATTTTTATTGTTACCTGTTCATTTATATTAAATGACTGGCTTAGCTCGGCAGCAACTTCTATCTCTTGACCACATAATGCCACCTTAAACACATTAGATGAGCCAATAAAGCGCTGACTTAATATGGTCACTGGGTGGCTATCTGATTCTGAAACAGCAGATAAAACTAAATGATGTGGGCGAATATATAACTGCCCTATATCTGATTTATGGTTATGTGCTTGCAAGGATTTAACCTGCCCAAAACAGGTTGAATACTCTGTTGCTGTAACTGCTTTCGCATCTAAGTATATGCCCTGACCGAGAAATTCCGCAACTACCTTTGAATTTGGCATACTAAAAAGCTGTTCAGGAGAGCCTTGTTGCGCAATTTTACCTTCGTGCATGACAGCTAAACTATCTGAAAATGCAAATGCCTCTTCTTTTGAGTGAGTAACAAATACTGCTGAAACTTGCTGATTTTTTATTATACGGCGAATATCTGCAATCAACTCAAAGCGTACCTGCGTGTCGATATTGGAAAATGGCTCATCTAGTAACAGTAAACTAGGCTTGTAAGCGAGTGCTCTAGCAATGGCTACGCGCTGCTGCTGCCCACCAGATAGTTGGTGAGGAAAACGTGTTGCACACCCAAGTAAATGAACTAGCTCCAGCATTTCAGTCACACGTTCTTTTTTTTGCGCTTTAGTCATGTTTGTTAGGCCAAAAGCAATATTATCAGCAACCGTTAAGTGTGGGAATAACGCATAATCTTGAAACATCATGCCTATATTACGATGCTCTGGTGCTAAAAATGACTGCTCATCCGACACTAACTTTGAGTCAATAAATACTTTTCCCTGCTTCGCTTCAATAATGCCTGCAATAGCTTTTAACGTGGTCGTTTTACCACAGCCACTGGCACCAAGCAGGCAAACAATCTCATCCTTTGCAACAGTTAAGTTTAAGTGTTCAATCACTGAAGTACCGTTATATTGGTACGATAAATTTTCTAAAACTAAACTACTCATTTAACTACGTTGCTCCATTGAGCGGTTAACAAGGTACAATGGCACAAGCCCCACTAAAACAATCGAGAGCGCTGAAATTGAAGCAAGCTCTAACTGCTCATCACTCACATATTGAAACACATGCGTTGCAAGGGTTTCAAAATTAAAAGGCCTAAGTAATAATGCCGCCGGAAGCTCTTTCATACACTCAATAAATACCAACAAACCAGCTGTTAGAATACCACGGCGCAACAGAGGAATATGCACCTTTGTTAACGTTTGTCCTTGGCTTTTTCCCATTGATTGGCTAGCCATATCTAACGAAGGGCTAATACGCATAAAGCTCGCTTCAACAGCGCCATGGGCAATGGCGTAAAATCGTACAACATATGCAAAGATTATGGCAAATAAAGTACCGCTAAGTAGTAAGCCTGGCGAAAAACCAAATGGTTCCAGCCAAACATTAAGCCTCTCATCAAGCATTGTTAAGGGTAATAACACTGCAATAGCTAAAACAGTGCCAGGTAATGCGTAGCCCGTACTGGCCAGTCGACCAGGTATGAGTGGATATTGCTGCTTTGCGATGCGTTGATAAAAAACAACTAATAGACTTAATACAATGGTGATAACACACACAATTGCAGCCACTTTAAAACTTTGCCAAGCATACAAGAAAAACGCATCATTCCATGCTTGGTCAGCATACGCAAAAGCATAATTGAGCAGTACAGCAACTGGTAATATAAAAGCAAAAAATAACACGGCACAACAAAACAGCGTTGCTAACCAGGCGTAAAACCCTTTTAAACTATACAGTGTTTCACTATTAACACCTGATTGACGTTCATAAACAGCTTGCTCACGGCGACTAAAGCGCTCTAACATTAACGCTAAAAATAGCATTAATAACATAATACCGGATATTTTAGCGGCTGCTGTTAGGGAATAATAGCCAAGCCATGTATCGTAAACAGCCGTTGTAAGTGTACTCACCGCAAAGTAATTAACAGTGGCAAAGTCAGCCATTGTTTCCATGCTAATTAACGCAAGACCTGCAACAATAGCACCACGTGCTAACGGCATACTGACACGGTAAAAGCTTTTAAACGGTGACAGTCCCATAATTTGGCTAGCTTGTACCAACTTAAATGATTGTTCACGTAAAGCGGTTTTAAAAATTAAATAGAGATATGGGTATAAAACAAGGGCAATCATAATAATCGCGCCGGGTAGCGTTCGAATATCAAAAAACCAATAATCACTTGGGGATTGCCAACCAAACCAATCACGAAGCGCGACTTGTATCGGCCCCGCATAATCAAGTAAATCGGTATATACATAGGCAATTATATAGGTTGGCATAGCAAGGGGCAGCATAAGGGCCCATTCAAACTGTTTTCTACCAGGGAAATCACAATAAGCGGTGATCCAACCTAGCGGTAATGCAATTGCGCTACTGACAATACACACACCCAGGATCAACAATAAAGTATTGCGTACGTAATCCCACAACACGGTATCCCAAAGGTGGCTAAAAACATCTGAATCGCCTTGCAGCGATTCAAATAAAAGAAAGCATAGCGGAGTTACCAGTACAACACCGATAACCCACGCAAATAACTGCCATCGAGACAGTGAAAATTTTAAACTCATTAAAGGTCGAACTTCACCTCATCAATCAACTTAAGCGCTAACGGACGATATTTGCTAATTTCATCCAGTGGTAAACTGTCTTCCTTAAAGTTACCCCAAGATGCCACTAAACTTGATAATTCCACACCTGGTTTAACCGGATATTCCATATTGACCGAGGCATACATATTTTGCGCCTTATTGTCGGTCATAAACTCGATGAGTTTCAAGGCATTTTCTGGATTTTTAGCGTATTTGGTCATAACCACACCAGATACATTAATATGTGAGCCACGATCACTTTGATTTGGAAAGTTTATATTTACAGCATCAGCCCATGTTTTTTGAGCTGGATCTTGAATCATTTTGCCAAAGTAATAACTATTGCCCAAAGCTAAGTCACATAACCCTTCTTTTACCGCTTTGACTTGCGCGCGGTCATTGCCTTGAGGTTTACGGGCTAAATTTGCTTTAACACCTTCAAGCCATTGCTTTGTTTGAGCTTCGCCATGATGCGCAATCATAGAAGCAACAAGACCTAAGTTGTATGGATGTTTACCTGAACGAGTACACAGTTTTCCTTTATACTTTGGTAAGGCTAAATCTTCATAACTTAAATCTGCCAGCGGTCCCATTCTATCTTTAGATGAATAAACATTTCGCACCCGCTTGGTTAATGCTATCCACTGTCCTTCATTATCACGGAACTTTGCAGGAACATTTTCATCAACTGTTTTACTGTTAATTGTTTGCGTTAAATTAAGTTCGTCTAACTGGACTAAATCACTAAAATTGGACGTTAAAACTAAATCTGCTCGACTGTGTTTACCTTCGCGCTTAACTCGTTCAATAAGCCCTTTTTTAGCGAAAACGACATTGGTTTCAATGCCCGTCTGCTTAGTAAAATCATCCAAAATAGGCTGGATTAAAAATGGCTGACGAAAAGAATAAATATTTACTGCATCATCAGCCAAAGCAGGGGCTGCTACTGTAAGTCCAATCAAAACTGCTAATGTTTTTTTCATAAATCGTGCTCGCACAAATAGTAATTATTATCAATCAATAATACCTTTTCCCCACTTAAAGTGCACCTAAAATCTAGTTAGAGAGCATATACAGAAGTTGCTTGTGAGATATCTCTTACGCTACTGGCAGCTATTGAGTATAAATATGACTAATTATCACCCAGATTAAAGCTAAGAAACTGATTTATAATAACTAAATTAATTTTCAATTTAAACAGTAAAATTTTGAATGTAGTTTTTCGCCTATTTTGTTTGCATAAACTCTCTATACTTATTCTATCGGTTAAGCAGACAACTTAGATAAGTTTGCAACAAGGAATAGTAGCTCAATAATCGTTAAGAAAGGTTTAGTTGGAAACAAGGATATACGGACAGGCTCAGGAAGAGTAACACAAGGGATTGGTAAAAAGAGGACAGCATCACTGATGATGCGAAATGGACTAACAACAGGGCTCGAAAGAGAGTTGTTATACAGGATGTAAAATAGGAAAAATCATGGACAGGCCTTCAAGGCACCACAATGGAACTGTTTTATAAATGGATAGCATCAGGATGATGCGTAAAGGACGGGTAATAGACGTTACCAAAATGGCGTACGGATACAATTGGATATAGGCCCGGATAGCCTAAATTGTGCAGAACGAATAAGTAACAGCGCAATAACATGGATTAGTAAAAATTAGGAGTTGATTAAGTTCAATTGCAGGATGCAGAAAGTTAGAAGATTCCGCAAGCGCGACTAGAGATAGTACGCGCTTTTCTTTTACGTAAAATTCATCACTCAGATAAGCCTACCCAATAAATACACAAGTTCTACTGTGGCCGGCCCTTATTTCGTTTGCCTAATAAGTAAGCATCACGGAACTTCATAAAATGCTGCTCAAGTTTACTTGAGGCATCTAGTTCTCCGGCTAATGCTAAAACCATGATTGCCACTTCAGCTGTTCCTAACTGGTGGGCATGTGGTGCAACACGCAAGCGGTAATCAGAGAGTTTTTCAGCACTGATAGACAAGACAGGCAAACCATCTAGGTAAGGGCTTTTACGGATCATTTTTTTTGCTTCACGCCACGTGCCATCTAAAAAGATAAATAAAGGACGTTTACTTGGCAGGTGCTCTACAGCTGTAATTACACGAGAGGCATCTTCAACATCAGTGGCAGGAAAAATCACTATAGGCTGATATTGCGGGTTATTCAATAACGCTAATAACTTTTCATCAGGCTCTGTTCTGTCCCAACGAAAAGCGAAGTTATCAGGCACTATTTCAGCTATTAATCGCCCTGTATTAGAAGGTTTAAAGCTTTCATTATGGTACATCAGCATACAAACCGCAGCAGCGCATTGAGCCTGCTCTACACCGTCACAAATACAGTAATGTTTTGCGATTAAGCATTGTTCACAGCGATCCATCTTGCCACCACGAGCATTAAACTCACGCCGAGATTCACTTATTTGCTGAGCTCGTAAAGCAAGTACTGAGTTTGTAGAGCGATTAGTCACGTGATTTAATACCTAAAAAATGATCGGCGCATATTGTAGCTAAAAACAGTGGGAATAGATATCAATGTAGTGGTAAGTGGTAAGTCAAAAAAAGTTTGAGCGTAGTAAGGTACTTGTCAGTAGTTAAAAAATACTCGGGCAGCTTAAAACTTATAGCTTAAGACTTTACAGCTTTACTAACAAAAAACCCAAGCCGAGGCTTGGGTTTTTAAACAATTAACTAAAAGAACTTACTTCTTCTTTTTAACAGCTTTTTTGTTTGGTAAGTCAGTGATTGAACCTTCAAATATTTCAGCCGCAAGGCCGATTGATTCGTTCAATGTTGGGTGAGCGTGAATGGTAAGTGCTAAATCTTCGCCATCAGCACCCATTTCAACAGCTAGGCCGATTTCACCAAGCATTTCGCCTGCATTGATACCGATCATAGCACCACCGATTACGCGGCCACTGTCTTTATCAAAAATAAGCTTAGTTGAACCTTCAGTACGAGCAGATGCAATTGCACGACCTGATGCAGCCCAAGGGAATACCGCAGTTTCAATGCTTAAACCTTGCTCTTTTGCTTCTTTTTCAGTAACACCTACCCATGCGATTTCTGGGTCAGTATATGCAATTGAAGGAATGCACTTAGGATCAAAGTAATGTTTTTGACCAGAAATAACTTCTGCAGCAACATGACCTTCATGAACAGCCTTATGCGCAAGCATAGGTTGACCAACAATGTCACCAATTGCAAAAATGTTATCAACATTCGTTTTAAGTTGCTTATCAACATTAATGAAGCCACGCTCATCAACGTTTACGCCAGCTTTATCTGCATCAAGTAATTTACCATTTGGTGTACGACCAACAGCAACAAGTACTTTGTCGTAACGTACCGGCTCTGCTGGTGCATTTTTGCCTTCAAACGTTACATATAAACCGTCATCTTTTGCTTCAACGCCAGTTACTTTGGTAGAAAGCATTACATTAAACTTGTCTTTAACGTAGCGTTGGTAAATTTTGATGATGTCTTTATCAGCAGCAGGAACAAGCTGATCAGCAAACTCAACAACATCAATGTTTGAACCTAGTGCACGGTATACGGTACCCATTTCAAGACCAATTATACCACCACCTAATACAAGTAGTTTTTCTGGTACATCTTTAAGCTCAAGTGCACCAGTTGAATCAATAACACGGTCGTCTTCAGGGATGAAAGGTAAGTTTACTGGTTGTGAACCGGCTGCAATAATAGCATTATCGAAGGTAATCGTTGTTGCGCCATCAGCACCTTCAACTGCGATTGTGTTGCTGCCAGTGAATTTACCATAACCATAAACCACTTTAACTTTACGCATCTTAGCCATGCCGTCAAGGCCGCCAGTTAGCTGACCAATTACAGAGTCTTTCCAAGAGCGGACTTTGTCTAAGTCAATTTGTGGTGCGCCAAAAGTAACACCATGAGATGACATTTCAGCAGCATCATCAATTACTTTAGCTACGTGTAATAATGCTTTTGAAGGGATACAACCAACATTAAGACATACACCGCCTAATGTATCGCGAGATTCTACCAATGTTACTTCTAAGCCCAAGTCAGCAGCACGGAAAGCCGCAGAATAACCACCAGGACCACCGCCTAGTACAACAACTTGAGTTTTTAATTCGTTGCTCATGCTATTACCTTAATTGTTTGAACGGGACACTGCCCTAAAGTTTAACTGCCATGTTTCTGCATGGGCAGAAAGCCAGAGCAGATCAAAAATTTATGCAAATATACCAATAGTGTATCATTGCAAATGGTAAAAATCCCAGCAAAAAACAACTGGCTGGGATTTGATTCTATTTATTTAGCTAGGTGCATCAATTACTGCATTACATCACTAGTTGGCGAATATCGCTCATGTAACTTGCAAGCGTTACAGTAAAGCGTGCTGCTAATGCACCGTCAATCACCCTATGGTCGTATGACATTGAAAGTGGAACCATTAATTTAGGCTCAAACTCTTTACCATTCCATTTTGGTTTCATTTCAGATTTAGACACACCTAAAATAGCAACTTCTGGCGCATTAACGATAGGCGTAAATGCAGTACCACCAATACCACCTAAGCTTGATATAGTAAAACAACCGCCTTGCATATCAGAAGAGGTAAGCTTACCTTCACGCGCTTTAACAGAGATATCCATCAGCTCGCGTGATAATTCAATGATGCCTTTCTTATCAACATCTTTAAATACTGGTACAACTAAACCATTTGGCGTATCAACCGCTACACCAATATTGATGTATTTTTTAAGAATTAAGCTTTCACCATCTTCAGATAACGACGAGTTAAATGTAGGGAATTCAGCTAGCGCTTTTGCTGCTGCTTTCATTACAAATACCAATGGCGTAATTTTAACACCGAGCTTCTTCTTCTCGTTAAGTGCATTTTGCTCTTTACGGAATTGCTCAAGAGTAGTGATATCGGCCTCATCGAACTGTGTAACATGTGGGATTTGCACCCAGTTACGGTGTAAGTTCTTGCCTGATAACTTTTGAATACGCGAAAGTTTCTTCTCTTCGATTTCACCAAATTTAGCAAAATCTACTTTTGGCCATGGGATTAAACCAAGCTCACCTCCACCTGCATTACCTTTGCCAGCTGATAACTGACCAGACTCAACTTGCTTAACTAGGTTTTTAACATAGTCTTGCACGTCTTCTTTAATAACACGGTTTTTACGGCCTGAGCCTTTCACGTTCGCAAGGTTAATACCAAACTCACGGGCTAAACGTCGAACAACTGGCGATGCATGAGCATAAGCGCTATTGTTTTCAAAGCTTTCATTACTTGCTTTTGTAGGTGCTGTTTGCGCAGGCGCAGGTTTTGATTCTGCTTTTGGCGCTGGTGCTGATTTTTCTGCAGGTGCTGCAGCTGGCGCGCTACCGGCAACTTCAAAAACAAAAATAAGTGAGCCGGTCGATACTTTATCGCCTGCGGCTACTTTTATTTCTTTCACTGTGCCCGCAAACGGCGCTGGAACTTCCATTGCCGCTTTGTCGCCTTCAACGTTTAAGATTGATTGATCTTCTTCAACCTTATCGCCAACCGCAACCATGACTTCAGTCACTTCAACTTCGTCACCACCAATATCTGGCACGTTAACTTCTTTGCTGCTTGACTGAGCACTTGCTGCTGGTGCAGATTCTTGTACTGGTTCGTCTTGTGCAGCTTCGTCTTGTGCAAGGGTTGCTGACTCACCACCAGCAACTTCAAAAACAAACACTAAAGAGCCTGTTTTTACTTTGTCGCCAGTCGCAATTTTGATTTCTTTCACAGTGCCTGCGAACGGTGCAGGTACTTCCATAGCCGCTTTGTCACCTTCAACGTTTAAGATAGATTGCTCTTCTTCTACGCTGTCGCCTACTGCAACCATGATTTCTGTTACTTCAACTTCATCATCACCGATATCTGGTACGGTCACTTCTTTTGTTGTTGAGCCTGAAGAGGCAGCAGGTGCTGCGTCTTCAGATTTAGCAGAGGCTTCTGGCGCTTTTTCTTCGCCAGCACTCTCGCCTTCAAAAATCATAATTAAAGAGCCAGTAGTAACCGTGTCACCTTCGCTTACTTTAATCTCTTTTACTGTACCAGCTTGCGCAGCCGGTACTTCCATTGACGCTTTATCGCCTTCAACAGTTAGTAATGATTGGTCAACCTCAACAACGTCGCCAACACTTACTAAGATTTCGGTTACTTCGACTTCATCGCCACCGATATCTGGTACATTAATTTCAATACTCATTGCAAAACCTCTTAAGCGTACAGTGGGTTAAGTTTGTTAGTGTCGATGTCGAACTTCTTAAGTGCGTCAACAACCACTGACTTTTCAACTTCACCACGTTTAGCAAGTTCAGATAACGTAGCAACAACAACATAACCTGCGTTAACTTCAAAGTGACGACGTAAGTTTTCACGGCTGTCTGAACGACCGTAACCGTCAGTGCCCAATACTTTGTAGTTGCTGCTAGGAATGAATGAACGCGCTTGCTCAGCGTAGTTTTTCATGTAATCAGTTGCTGCAACAGTCACTGAATCATTTAATACGCTAGTGATGTAAGGCGTTTTTTGCTCGCTTTCTGGATTAAGCATGTTTGAACGCTCAACGTCTTGACCATCACGAGTAAGTTCGTTGAATGACGTAACAGAGAAAACATCTGACGCAATGCCATAGTCATCACTTAAAATGGCTGCCGCTTTACGTACTTCAGTCATGATAGTACCTGAGCTTAATAGTTGTACGTTGGCTTTTTTGCCTTCGTAGCTTTCAAGCTTATAAATACCTTTGCGAATACCTTCTTCAGCACCTTCAGGCATTGCTGGCTGTGCGTAGTTTTCGTTCATCAGCGTTAGGTAGTAGTAAATGTTTTCTTGGCCTTCACCGTACATACGACGAATACCATCTTGAATAATTACCGCTACTTCGTACGCATACGTTGGATCATAAGAGATACAGTTAGGTACTGTGTTAGCAAGAATGTGGCTATGACCATCTTCATGCTGTAAGCCTTCACCATTAAGCGTCGTACGACCTGCTGTAGCACCTAATAAGAAACCACGTGCTTGTTGATCCCCTGCCATCCACGCCATGTCGCCAACACGTTGGAAACCGAACATAGAATAGTAAATGTAGAATGGGATCATTGGTAAATCGTTAGTGCTGTACGACGTTGCCGCTGCAACCCACGATGACATTGCACCTAACTCATTGATACCTTCTTGCAATACTTGGCCTGAGGTTGCTTCTTTGTAGTAAGAAACAATATCACGGTCTTGTGGTGTGTAGTTTTGGCCGCCTGGGTTATAAATACCGATTTGACGGAATAAACCTTCCATACCAAAAGTACGTGCTTCATCTGCAATAATTGGTACGATGTTCTTACCAATACCTTTATCTTTTAATAAGATATTTAATGCTCGTACAAAGCCCATAGTTGTTGAAATGTCACGCTTTTGCTCATCAAGTAGCGGCTTGAATGCATCTACTTCTGGCAGCTGTAACTTTTCAGAGAAATTAGGAATACGTGTTGGTGTATAACCTTTAAGCGCATCACGACGTGCATGTAAATATTTGTATTCTTCAGAACCTTCTTCAAGCTCTAAATAAGGCAAGTCTTTAATTGCTTCATCAGACACAAGATCTTGTAGACCTAAACGCGAACGTAAGTGCTCAACGTGTGTCATATCCATTTTCTTAACTTGGTGAGCAATATTTTTACCTTCAGCTGCTTCACCCATGCCATAACCTTTTACAGTTTTAGCAAGGATAACCGTTGGACGGTCATTAGTTTGTTCAGCTTTTTTGAATGCAGCGTATAGTTTTGATGGCTCATGACCACCACGCTTAAGGGCAAAAATTTCGTCATCTGTCATATCAGCTACTAGTGCTGCTGTTTCAGGGTAACGACCAAAGAAGTGTTCACGTACGTAAGCACCGTCTTTTGCTTTATATGTTTGGTAATCACCATCGATGGTTTCGTTCATCAATTGTAATAACTTACCCGTTGTATCTTTAGCAAGTAAGATATCCCAACCGCTACCCCAAACGACTTTAATTACGTTCCAGCCAGCACCTTTGAATAGACCTTCAAGTTCTTGAATGATCTTACCGTTACCCATTACTGGGCCATCTAGGCGTTGTAAGTTACAGTTGATTAGATAGCATAGGTTATCTAATTTCTCACGAGCAGCAAAAGAGATAGCACCACGTGATTCTGGCTCATCCATTTCACCATCACCTAAAAACGCATACACACGTTGGTTTTTAGTATTTTTTAAGCCACGGCCATCTAAGTATTTTAAGAAACGCGCTTGATAAATAGACGCGATAGGACCAAGGCCCATAGATACTGTAGGGAACTGCCAAAACTCAGGCATTAACTTAGGGTGAGGGTATGAAGGTAAGCCTTTACCGTCTACTTCTTGGCGGAAATTATCTAACTGGGCAGCAGATAAACGACCTTCAACAAATGCACGGGCATAGATACCTGGAGAGATATGACCTTGATAATAAACTAAGTCACCACCGTCTACGTCATTTGGCGCTTTAAAGAAGTGGTTAAAGCACACTTCATAAAAAGCAGCAGAAGACTGATAAGACGCCATATGGCCGCCTAAGTCGAGGTCTTTTTTCGATGCGCGCAATACAATCATGATTGCGTTCCAACGAATAATAGAACGAATACGGCGCTCAAGGTTAACATCCCCTGGGTATGCTGGTTCTTGATCTACCGGAATCGTATTAACGTAGTTCGTGTTGATACCTGTAGGCATATCAACACCGTCTAAACGGGCTTGCTCTAATACTTGCTCAAGTAAAAACTGAGCACGTTCAACACCTTCTTCACGCACAACTGATTCAAGAGCCTGTAACCACTCTTGTGTTTCTAGCGCGTCTACGTCAATTTTATTGACTTCAGACATATGGAGGTTTCCTTATGTTTAAAATACGAATGTTTTTAATTAATACGGTAAATTGTGTGTTGCATCACCGTACTTGTTTAAATAGTTACTTTGCTAATTTTGCTTTGTGCGTCTTAAACTACGTTCAATTCGCGAATGCTCTTTGCCTGCTTCAAGCAATGCTTCTTCAATGAAGGCTAAGTGAGCATTACTGGCTAAACGAGCTTGTTCTGGATTCCCTTCAATCACCGCATCCATTAACAAACGGCGATGTTCTGCTAATTGTTTACTTATATGTGGTTTCTCTAACAATACGGTTAAGTTTTGTAAAATATTTTGTTCAAGCAGTGCTTGCATGCCTCGCACTAAATGAAGCAACACCACATTGTGTGATGACTCCGCAACACTAAAATGAAAAGCATTAATTGCTTTAGCTTTTTGTTGTAAATCATCATTTGCTGATGCAATGCTGTCAAAACTTTGTTTCACTTTATCAAAGTCAGTACTGGTGCCACGAAGTGCAGCATAATATGCAGCAATACCTTCTAAGGCGTGACGGAACTCTAATAAGTCAAATTGTGATTCAGGGTGTTTACTGATCAAATCAAAAAGCGGATCAGTGAGCCCTTCCTCTAACTGGTTTTTTACAAAGGTACCGCCACCTTGACGGCGAGTAACTAAGCCTTTGGCTTCTAGCTTTTGAATTGCCTCACGCAATGAAGGGCGCGACACCTCAAACTGTTTTGCTAATTCCCGCTCTGGCGGCAGTTTTTCACCGGGTGCTAATGAACCCTCAAGAATCATATTCTCAAGTTGCTGTAAAATAACATCCGACAATTTTGCTGCTTTAATCTTTAAAGACATTCATCAACGTCCGCATTGTAGTGGGCTCTGGCATAAAACAACCAGATAGTGCCTATAGCTGAAACCAATAGGTAAATTGGTCATACCAAATTTGAGCCATACGTTATCAAAAAGCAAGTTTGCTGTCAATTTCACTAAGAATACATACAACAAAACAGCCTAACGCATTTAGCTCAAAGAATAAACAGTAGGTTAAAACGAGTGGCTTTGGGAAGGTTTTTTGGCAAACCTCTAAATGGTCTGACCAGATAATTCACCTTGAGAAGCGGGTGATTGACTATCAATAAATCACTTAAAATTTTTGCACAAAGAGAAGTGAATGAGAGTAAATGAGAAAAACGACTAGTCACGGTAAACAAATTTCGGGTCATAAAAAACTAGTGATAATGTAGGTCGTCATTCATGGCGACAGTCTAATCTTAGATTGACGCGCTAAAGCACGACCTACACCTCAATATTTTATATAACCCTTAAGCGCAGCGCCTCATAATCTCTTTTTGAATAAATCACTTAGGGCTATTTTAAAAATTACAGGCTATATATCTAAAACCTAGTCACTTCCCTAGAGCCTAGCGCCTTTCACCATTTCCTTACGCCAGCCCACCAAATAAGGTAAGCAGTGCTATTAGTACTAGATAAAATAAAACGTTGCGTTTAACTAGCTTCATCATGCATGTTGCCTCTACTGTGCAACCAAAATGCGCTTGTTCAATTTGCTCAGCAGCTAACGCCGTATTGGCCACAACTTTGCGATTGCTAACAGAAAAGTCAAACGCATACTTAAGCAAGCAGCTTGTACCCTTATTAAAATTACCAATCACTAGGTAACCAAAACTGGTAATACGTGCAGGTAACCAATCAAGCCAAAATAGTAGTGTGTGAATAAGTTTGAATCGAGCTACATAAGGCACTTTTCTATCTTCACGCACCAAGTCGGCGTAAGTACGTACTAACGCATAAAATACAGCACCGGGTGCACCTAAAACCACAAACCAAAAAATCACTGCACAATAAAAACGAAAATTAATCCAAGCCAGTGTTTGCCCAAACGTTTCACCACCGGGCTCATTCTCAGTTTTTTTCTGCCCCATTTGCAAAGCATATAAAGTTGCAGCTTCTCTATCATCACGGGTTAGTGCGTTAAGGTATGATTTGTATAATGCCCGGTGTTTAGCGCAGCCAAAGCATACTAGTAATACCACTGTGTTAACGACTAATTGCCAGACCACAAAATCAGAAAACGTATAAATTAACGCCATTGCGATAACGGGCAAAACTAGCCAAATCAAAAAACCATATGCTGAGTTAAACAGACCATTTTCACTCAATTGCTTTTTAGAACGCACTAAATAACCTTGTGCGTAATAGCTTATCTGCCAATAATCGGAGCGCGCACCAAGGCGCTCTAAAATCAAAGCGGTAATTATTGAAATTAAAATCATAATGCTCTCTTTACTAAAGCCAAGTTAATTTAGGTCGGCAAAAAAATGTTGCCAGTCAAAACTTTCACCAGGATCGGTTTTTCGCCCAGGTGCAATATCACAGTGTCCAACAATACGTGCTTTATTTATTGAAGGATACTTATTCATCAATAACTTAGTAATTGATTGTAATGTATTATATTGGCTTTGGGTATAGCCGCTGGTATCGGTTCCCTCAAGTTCAATGCCAATGCTAAAATCATTACAATGCTTGCGCCCTAAAAACTCAGACTTACCAGCATGCCATGCCCGCTTACTAAAAGGCACATACTGCACTACTTCACCCGTACGCTTTATAAAGCAATGAGCTGAGACCTTTAAACCCTCTAAATCAATAAAACTGGGATGAGCCTCGCAGTCAATTGCTCCCATAAACAAATCATCAACATACTCAGTGCCAAATTCCCCCGCTGGTAACGAAATATTATGAATCACTAATAGCGATATTTCTTCAACAAAGGGGCGTGCATCAAAGTGCGCACATTCACGCTGTATTGCACCTTCAAGTCTTCCTTCACAATCAATTCGCATGTTACAAAACCATTATTACACTCTATAGAAGATGCTAAAGGATAAAACATATAAATAAAAGCAGGTAACAGACCCTTGTACCATGTTTATTTTAACCAGTCGTAATCTAGTGTGCTTGCGATAGCAAATACCAATAAATATCAAACACCCCATAGCAAAGGCTCTATACCTCTTCTATTCGCTATGCAAACATAGTAAAATTTTGTCAATTTCTTAATTATAATGAGCTTTTATAATGTCTATCCCGCACAGCCTTTTAAGCCAGTTAGTAAAAATTGCCCTTGATGAAGATTTAAATTACCAAAGCGCTGAGCAAGGTGATATTACGGCCAGCTTAATCCCACATTCACAGCAAGCAAACGCCAAAGTAATCACGCGTGAAAACGGTGTATTCTGCGGTAGAAACGTTATCTTAGAAGTGTTTAAGCAGGTAGATCCCAGCGTACACGTCGATGTGTTAGTCAATGATGGCGATGTAATAAACACCAACGACACCTTGTTTACAGCCAAAGGCTCTGCACGCGCTATTTTAACTGCTGAACGTACTGCGCTTAACTTTGTACAAACCCTATCAGGTACAGCCACAACCACCGCGCATTACGTTAAAGAACTAGCAGGAACAACAACACAGCTGCTCGATACCCGCAAAACAATCCCTGGCTTGCGTGCTTTGCAAAAGTACGCGGTAAAATGTGGCGGCGGTGCTAACCATCGCATTGGTTTATTTGATGCGTTTCTTATTAAAGAAAATCACATAGCGGCCTGCGGCGGCATTAAAAATGCAGTATCACAAGCAAAATTAAATCACCCAAGTAAGCCTGTTGAAGTAGAAGTTGAATCACTTGATGAGCTAGATCAAGCTATTAAGGCCGGTGCTGATATTATAATGCTTGATAACTTTACACCTGAGCAAATTAAACAGGCAGTCATACTAACGGATAAACGAGCAAAAATTGAAGTGTCGGGCAATATGACAATAGAAACGCTCAAAACATATTCACAAGCCGGAGTAGACTTTATTTCAAGTGGTGCACTTACAAAAAATTTACAATCAATTGACTTATCCATGCGATTCGAGTAAATATTCCAAGTTTAATGAATATAATATTTACCTAAAACGTTGACATTTTAAGCAATTAATCATTAAATACGCCGAAAGGCTTATTTTGTAACAAACTGTTAATTATAGTTCCCTTTTTACAAAAAAAAGGTGCTATGATAAGCCTTATGTATGATGATAGATAAAAAAGCCAAAACTAAATAACTAGCGCTGACTGTATAGCAGTGCCACTAGTTTAATTAAATGCGTACTGAACATTCTTGAATAACTAGGAAAGTTCGTAAAATACCGTTAAATACTTAGGAAGTCACTTCCAAAACAACGTTTTAGTGCTAAAGTAAATCTAGTAGCCGACTTTCGATTAGTTTAGGTCTTAAATTAAGTATCAAGGCATTATTTAAAAAAACAGTAAGAAAAGTTGCTTATACTCTTTAACGCGTAACCAATTTAACTTACACACATACTATCCTTTAGGAGAGGAACATGGAAAAAATGACACAACAAAGTCAAAAGGGTTTTACCCTAATTGAATTAATGATTGTAGTTGCAATCATCGGTATTTTAGCAGCTATTGCACTACCAGCTTATCAAGATTACACAAAGCGCGCACATGTGAGTGAAGGTATGAGTTTGGCTCAAGGAGCAAAATCAGCAGTTACTGAAACATACTCATCAACGGGAGTATACCCAGCAGATAATGCTGCTGCAGGGCTTGATGCTGCTGCCAATATTAAAGGTAATGCAGTTACATCGGTAACTGTTGATGCAGGTGTAATTTCTGTTGCATTTGATGCGACCAAAGTAGGTGCTGGTACATTGGTATTCACTCCTAACGATGAAGGTGGCTCTATTAGTTGGACGTGTGCTAGCGATGGCACTTTAGAGGCTAAGCTACTACCTGCGACTTGTAGATAATATAAAATCTTACGCATAAATGAAAAGCTGAGCTTCAAATGCTCAGCTTTTTTAATTGCTTAATAGAAGTGCTGATTAATCAAATGACTAAGCAACAAGAAAAAGGTATAGATACTTTTCAGTGGATAGGCGTAAGCGCTCGCGGAAAACGCCTTGAAGGCGAAATGACTGGCGCGAGTATTGCTCTAGTCAAAGCACAACTTCGTAAACAAGGTATCACCCCTTCAAAAGTCAAACGTAAAGCCAAACCCTTATTTGGCACACGTATGCAAAAAATTACACCGAAAGACATTGCATTAGTGACACGCCAAATAGCGACGATGTTGATGGCGGGTGTACCACTTATTCAAGCTATTGAGATGATAGGTACGGGTGCAAGTAACAAAAGCGTTGCCAAGCTTATGGAAACCATTGGCGATGAAGTAAAAGCCGGTGGTACGTTATCTGATGCACTTCGTAAACACCCTCGTTATTTTGATGATTTATATTGCGATTTAGTTGCCTCTGGTGAGCAATCAGGGGCGCTTGATAAAATATTTGACCGTGTAGCGCTGTACAAAGAAAAGTCAGAAGCGCTAAAATCAAAAATTAAAAAGGCAATGTTTTACCCTATTTCAATACTTGTTATAGCTGGCATAGTAACATCGATTTTGCTTATATTTGTAGTTCCCCAGTTCCAAGATATTTTCGCCGGTTTTGGCGCAGAGCTGCCTGCCTTTACCCTAATGGTGATTGGTATATCTGAATTTATGCAGGAATATTGGTGGATAATCCTGATTGCGATTGTCGGATTTGGTTACGCCTATAAAGAGGCCTTGCTGAAAAGTAAAAAACTGCGCGATGCAAACGATAGAGCTATTTTAAAACTCCCAGTCATCGGTATGATTTTAAATAAAGCCGCCGTGGCGCGTTATGCTCGTACTTTATCGACCACCTTTGCTGCTGGCGTGCCATTAGTTGATGCGCTTGATTCTGCGGCTGGTGCCTCGGGCAATGCGGTTTACCGCTATGCTATTTTAGATATAAAAGCAGAGGTTAGCTCTGGTAACCAAATGAACTGGGCTATGCGTAACGCTAAAATATTCCCTGATATGGTAGTGCAAATGGTCGCGATTGGTGAAGAGTCTGGCTCACTGGATGGCATGCTGGCAAAAGTTGCGACTATTTATGAACAAGAAGTGGATGATGCCGTTGATGGTCTATCAAGTTTGCTTGAGCCATTAATTATGGCAGTGCTTGGCGTACTTGTGGGTGGTTTGATAATCGCCATGTACTTGCCGATATTCCAGCTTGGCTCGGTTATATAATAGCTGTAAGCTGTAAGCTGTAAGCTGTAAGCTGTAAGCTGTAAGCTGTAAGCTGTAAGCTGTAAGCTGTAAGCTGTAAGCTGTAAGCTGTAAGCTGTAAGCTGTAAGCTGTAAGCTGTAAGCTGTAAGCAAAAATGTCCCTAATTTATATTAAGCAATGCAACATCTTTTTTATTTAAATAATTTATTCACAAAGAGGTTAAGAGACGCCGCGTTTATGAGGTTAAAGGTCCTAGGTGTACTATTGTTTTGTGGGAACAGGCTTTAGCAGTGATTGTTTTTGCGGTTATTTATTAAAGCCTATTGGCGCTAAAGCGCTCTCCTACAAAGTTAAAAGATGCTGTAACCCGAAGCTCGTTGCATAAAGCCCTTAGCTTTTCTCATTTTGTTCTCATTCTCCTCTCTTTGTGCATAATTGTTTTAAGTGAGTTATTCACAAAGAGGTTAAGAGGCGCTGCGCTTATGAGGGTAGAAAAGGCTCTAGGGAGGTGACTAGGAGCTAGGCGTATTCATAGCTCGTTGCACAAAGCGCGTGGCTTTTGTTAATTTGCGCTCAATCACTTCTTTTTGTGAAAATGGTTTTTAACTCAATTTTTTAGGTATGTAATGCACGAATTTTTTCTCGACATAATCACTGTAATGCAAAGTCATTTATGGTTTTATTTACTCACTATTGGCCTTGTTAGTTTATGTGTTGGCAGCTTTTTAAATGTGGTTATTTATCGCATTCCAAAAATGATGCAACGTGAGTGGCAAGCAGAGTGCCGCATTTTATTGGCCGAAGAGCTCAAAACAGCGGATAAATCACCTTCTGAAGTGTTTAATCTAATTAAACCGAATTCAACTTGCCCTAAATGCAAAACAGCGATTAAACCTTGGCAAAATATTCCTGTTATTAGTTGGCTTTTACTAAAAGGTAAATGTGCCAGCTGTGAAAACCCAATTTCAGTTCGCTACCCTATAATTGAAATGCTGACCGCCCTACTCAGTTTAGTTGTCGCTATAAGTTTAGGGGCATCTAATTTAGCCCTACTTTATATCGTAATCACGTGGGTGCTTATTGCCCTTACTTTTATCGATATTGATCACATGTTACTACCCGATCAACTCACTCTCCCCTTAGTGTGGCTGGCATTAATCGCCTCGGTATTTGGCATAACAAAAGTAACACCTGAAGAAGCCATTATTGGTGCTGCTTGTGGCTACTTGAGCTTGTGGAGTGTGTTTTGGCTGTTTAAGCTAGTTACTGGCAAAGAAGGCATGGGCTACGGTGATTTTAAATTGCTCGCCGTATTCGGTGCCCTACTTGGTTGGCAGTCATTACTCACCATTATTTTGCTCTCAAGTGTAGTTGGCGCTGTTATTGGTATCATTTTGCTAAGTATTCAAGGGAAAGACAAAGCCACGCCAATTCCTTTTGGCCCCTATTTAGCAATCGCTGGTTGGGTAACATTATTGTGGGGCGAACAGATTCAGCACTACTACTTTAATACCTTAGGTTATTAATATGACTCCTTCTGCTATTCATAAATGGGTTCTTGGATTAACAGGCGGCATTGGCTCTGGTAAAAGTGCTGTGAGTGATATGTTTGAACAGTTTAATATAACTGTTGTTGATGCTGACATTGTCGCGCGTCAAGTCGTTGCACCAAAAACGAAAGGGTTAAAAGAAATTAAGGCACACTTCGGTGATAAAGTACTCAACGAGGATGGCTCTTTAAACCGCGCGCAATTGCGTCACATTATTTTTGCTGATGAAAGCCAAAAAACGTGGTTGAATAACTTACTTCATCCACTCATTAGAGAAAAAATACTCAGTGATTTAAATACTGCAACCAGTCAATATGTTGTACTGGTCGCACCGCTTTTATTTGAGAATAATCTAGATAAATACTGCCAACATACTTTAGTGGTCGATGTACCTGTTGAAGTGCAAATAAGCAGAACAGTTCGCCGCGATAATGTAAGTGAACAACAAGCAAAGAGTATCATTTCAGCCCAAATGAAACGCGAAGATAAATTAGCAAGAGCAGATGACGTGCTTGATAATAATCGTGCTTTAACACTGGTTGCGGGTGACGTAGAAACATTACACACACAGTACTTAATAAAAGCAAAAGCATTTAACGCAACCAACGACTAATTCGAAATATTCGATAAACTTTACGCTTTTTGTCGCTAAAGTACGCTAAAATGACAAGACAGATGTTTTCCCCTTCTTTTTTCTGATAAATTGCGAATATGAAAGGATTTTACTGGGTGCACAATGAACATTAATTCACCATTACTTCGAAAATATATCACGTTAGGCCGTGTTGACGCAGAAGACGTTAAACTAAAGCAGCGTGAATTTAACTCTACTGCGGAGCTTATTGCAAAATGCAGTGGCATTAGCGGACAAGAGTTAGCCGAGCAATGTATTGATTTTTTTCGTGTTCCGCATTTTGATTTAAAAGATTTTGATGTTGCGCTCATTCCCCAAGATCTGATCAAAGAAAAACTGATCAGGCAACATCATATACTTCCATTGATAAAAAAAGGCCGCAAGTTATATATAGCCGCATCAGATCCAACTGATTATGGCGCATTTGAAAACTTCGAATTTAGCACCGGCCTTTCATGCGAAGTGGTTGTTGTAGATTACCGCCAGCTCGACAATAAAATAGAACAACTACTCGATGCGACAGGCAGCTTGCACCTCAGTGAAGATGAGTTTAAAGAGTTTGCTGATTTAGATACCGACTCATCTAATGAGCCACAAAAAAACACTGAAGATGATAAAGACGATGCGCCAATCATTGTCTATATCAATAAAATATTGATGGATGCGATTAAAAAAGGCGCGTCTGATTTACACTTTGAGCCCTACGAACACAAGTACCGTGTGCGCTTTCGTATCGATGGTATTTTGCACGAAATGGCCAGCCCGCCAAACAGTTTAGCCACTCGCTTATCTGCGCGTATTAAAGTTATGTCGCGTTTAGATATTGCAGAAAAGCGCAAACCACAAGATGGTCGTATCAAACTTAAAATTACTGAACGTAAAAGCATTGATTTTCGTGTCAGCACACTCCCTACTCTTTGGGGTGAAAAAATAGTAATGCGTATCCTCGATTCATCCAGCGCCATGTTGGGAATCGATGTACTTGGCTATGAACCTGAGCAGAAACAGCTCTACATGGACGCGCTGCAACAACCGCAAGGCATGATCTTAGTTACCGGGCCAACGGGCTCTGGTAAAACGGTATCATTGTATACCGGGCTAAATATTCTTAATCAACCTGAGCGTAATATCAGCACAGCAGAGGATCCTGTTGAAATTAACCTCGAAGGCATTAACCAAGTACAGATCAACCCAAAAGCTGATATGACCTTTGCCAATGCGTTAAAAGCGTTTCTACGCCAAGATCCCGATGTAGTAATGGTTGGTGAGATCCGTGACCTTGAAACCGCTGAAATATCAATAAAAGCGGCGCAAACGGGTCACTTAGTTATGTCGACATTGCATACTAACTCAGCCCCCGAAACACTTACGCGTTTATTAAATATGGGCGTACCTGCTTATAACGTTGCCAGCTCAATTAGCTTGATTATTGCCCAGCGACTCGCTCGTCGCCTATGTTCGAAGTGTAAAACACCAGAAACCCTACCTGCCGAAGAGTTACAACGCCAAGGCTTCACAGCGCAGCAAATCAGTGAGCTTACTCTCTTTGCACCAAAAGGGTGTGATAGCTGTACCGAAGGTTACAAAGGCCGTGTAGGTGTTTACGAAGTCATGCAAATCACTCCTGAAATAGCACAAATCATTATGCGTGGTGGTAATTCTTTGGAAATTGCAGAAGTGTCATTAAAGTCTGGCTTTAATAACTTACGTTTATCAGGTCTTCGAAAAGCAGCAGCAGGTGTCACATCACTTGCTGAAATAAACCGAGTAACAAGTTTTTAAGTCAAAGTTTAGAGGTTATAGGTGCTAGGTGCTAGGTTATAGGTGCTAGGTTATAGGTGCTAGGTTATAGGTTATAGGTTATAGGTTATAGGTGCTAGGTTATAGGTGATAGCCAAAAGCCTAGCGTCTACTTCTAATCTCAGGTGCCGGCTTTAGCCGCGAAAGCTATAAAATATTTATTCACACCGACACAGAAGTTAAGAGAGGCAGTGTTTAAGAGAGTGCCAAGTATGGGTGTGCTGTAGAGCGTGCTTTAGCGCGTTAATTTTTATAATGATTGTCGCCATGAATAACGACCTACAATGGGTTACCCGTCGCATGTGGCTTTTACTCATTTACCCTCATTCACTGCTCTTTGTGCAAAGTGATTTTAAGTAATTGATTTATTCACAAAGAGGTTAAGAGAGCGCTGCGCTTAAGAGAGTGCCAAGTATGGGTGTGCTGTAGGGCGTGCTTTAGCGCGTTAATTTTTATAATGATTGTCGCCATGAATAACGACCTACAATGGGTTACCCGTCGCACGTGGCTTTTACTCATTTACCCTCATTCACTGCTCTTTGTGCAAAGTGATTTTAAGTAATTGATTTATTCACAAAGAGGTTAAGAGAGCGCTGCGCTTAAGAGGGTCGCCAAGTATGGGTGTGCTGTAGGGCGTCAATTTTGTTTAATCACAAAGAAATAGATTGTCGCCATGAATAACGACCTACAATGGGTTACACGTCGTCCGTGGCTTTAACTCATTTACCCTCATTCACTGCTCTTTGCGCTAATAGGTATTTAATGGCTAAACCAGCGCTGATGAGTTTGGCCTCCCAGCTAGTTCACTGATCGTAGCCTACTAGCCATGATCCAGTAATACCCCGAATACTGAAACATTTACTTTTACTTATTCCTTATCATTTACACTCATCCACTTATCTTTGTAAAATAAGCTCCAACGCTTTATTCATGAGAATATGTTATGCCAACTGTAGTTAACTGCCCAACTTGTAAAGCCCAAGTAGAATGGTCAGTGCAAAGCCCTCATCGTCCATTTTGCTCAAAACGCTGCCAGCTAATTGACTTAGGTGAGTGGTCATTTGAAAACAATAAAATATCGGCTCCAATTACTTCTACCGAAGATTTAAGCCAAGATATGGTCGAAGATATAGAAGCAATGCTCGCTAAAAACGACGACGACTTTTTTAAATAACCATCAACAATATCCATGATTACGCTACGATTGGTTTGCTCTAGAACAGAACCCGAAGAAGTGCGCTTAAGCCCGATTAGCTTTAAGCCATAATTAAATTCTAAAGAGCATTAAAGCTAGAGCTTGCTCGGGTACTTACCCAACCCCTGTAAATTGATTAAAAGTATATATACAAAAAGGCGAAAGTTACTTTTCGCCTTATAATGGTTGAGCTTAAAATAATTTAACCTTCGGCTTTTTCATCCGCACTTCTATCGCCGCGTTTGCCTTTACGGTGACCTTTATCTTTCATTTTTTTAGCAAAACGCTTTTTTATTTTAGTGTACTTTTCACGCTGTTCGGTATTTAAAATTTGCCATACTGTGTGCTCCATTTTAAGCTTTTGCATTGCAAACTTTTCAACTTTCGCTTTGCGTAAATCTATAATTTCTTGTGCGGCGCTTTCATCAAATGTTGTTTTTGCTAACAGCGCTTCCATTTGAGCTTTAAAAGCATCACGCTGCGCTGTGCGCACTTCTTTATTACCGCGCATTGTTTTCATTTGCTCTTTTTGAGCCTCAAATGCTGCTTTTAACTGTACCTGCTGTTGTTGGGTTAAATCTAGTTTTGCAGCACCACGCTCAGAGAGTAAAAAGCGCGCTTCTGACATGCCTTTGCCATGAGGCATAGCGCCTTTAGCCATTACAGCGCCCGTATTCAGTGCTGTTGTTGCTAAACCACAAATCAATACTAGTTTAGTTAGTTTACGTGTGATCATAATCATTACCTTTTGGTTGTAAATAGTGTGCCGCCTTAGCGAGTAAGTTAACTATATCAATGGCAATGCAAAGCAACGCAAAGCAATGTAAAGGTTTTGTAAAGGTTCACTTTTGTGCATATTAGAGCGTAAAATAGCGGTATTGCAGCATGACAAGGTTAGCTAAATGAAACTATTAATGATTGACGATGATATAGGGCTATGTGAATTACTTAGCGAATACCTGTGTGCACAAGGCTATGAAATTGAGTGTGTTCATGATGGTGAGTTAGGCTTGCAATCCGCTCTTAAATACGAATATGCGCTAATTTTACTTGATGTAATGCTACCTAAGCTCGACGGCTTTGATGTACTAAAACAACTAAGGCAAAAAAAGTTAACACCTGTCATCATGCTGACTGCCAAAGGTGAAGATTTTGACCGTATTTTTGGTTTAGAGCTTGGCGCTGATGACTATATTCCAAAGCCCTTTAACCATCGAGAATTACTAGCAAGAGTAAAAGCAATTACTCGTCGAATAGAACATATTACTAGCTTGAGCAACACCCAAGCCAACAAGCTTAATGTAAACAGCATAACAATCAATCTTGCTGCTCGTGAAGCCTACATAGATGAAAGCTTGCTAAACCTAACCGGGACCGAATATGAAGTACTTGCCTTACTTGTTAAAAATGCTGGCGATGTTGTTAGTAAGGAGCAAATAAGTGAAAAAGTGCTGGGCAGGCGCTTAGCAGCCTTCGATCGCTCAATCGATATGCATGTCAGCAATATTCGCAAAAAAATAGCAGAGCATAACAGTGCGGAGCGAATTAAAACAATTCGAGGAACCGGTTATGTCTTTATCCAAGGAGAATAAAACAACACACTTTGCTTGGCTAAAACCCCCTAAAAGCTTTTTGTTTTTTAAAATATTTGTTTGGTTTTGGCTAACAGTGATAGGCACTATTGCGTCTTTAGTATTTCTTAGCAATCTAGCAATAAACCAAGTTAGTAATGAGCAGCTTCAGGGCCCAATGTTAAAAAACTTAGAATATGCAGCCAAAAGTTTTGAGCGAATCGCTTTAAAGCACAAAAAAAGTGCTGCGGATATCTTGCAACACCCACGATTAGCTAAGCGAAAACTACTCTATTTAAATTCAGATCAACCTGACAATTCAATCACTAGCCGTCCCCCAGCAAGTGATATTGATTTGAGTCTTGTTAATTTTACTAAAAACATGTCGCCACAAGTTATTTTTACTGAAAACTTTATAGCATTTGGGCCAATCAAAACAACTCTCCCTGAAGGCACATTTTATTTATACGAAATAGATGAAAACAATCAGCCTCCATTTTTAATACGCTTAAAGTTAATGCCTATATGGTTAAAAATTGCCGTTGCTTTAGTTGCTTCATTAGCGCTGAGCTTTGTATTTAGTCGAAATTTAATTGCCCCGATCAATCATTTAAAACAAGCAGCCAACAAACTGTCGCAAGGCGATTTAACAGCCCGTGCAAATATTAATGAAAACAGACAAGATGAGCTGGGAATATTAGGCCGAGAGTTTAACAGCATGGCAACGCAAATTGAGCAACTAATTGCTGCACAAAAACGCTTACTAGCTGACATTTCCCATGAACTACGCTCACCGCTTACTCGTTTAAAAATGGCGACAGGCCTTGCCCAAATGCAAGCTGAGGATAAAAATCAAACCTATTTATTGCGCATTGAAAAAGAAGCTAACCAGCTTGATAAAATGATTGCAGATGTGCTGCAAGTTTCACGCTTAGAGGCAAAAAGCCAACCACTGTCGTTACACAAACAATCTATGCAAGTGATCATCAATCATGTGTTAAATGACGCACAGTTTGAAGCAAAACAAAGCAACAAAACATTGCATACTGAAGGGCAACTCAATGTTGACATAAACTGTGATGAAAGCTTACTCGCCAGCGCACTTGAGAATATCCTGCGTAACGCGATAAAATACGCAGCGAAATCCATTTCTATCAAGCTTACACTAACAGATGTTATCAACATTGAGATCAGTGATGATGGCCCAGGTGTTGAACCGCAAAACTTGGCCCGTTTGTGCGAACCATTTTTTAGACAATCCGATGCCAGAGATAGAACCAGTGGTGGCACAGGTTTAGGATTAGCAATTGCAAAGAATGCGATTACAGCCCACGCTGGGCATTTAACACTACACAATCAGACTCAAGGTGGTTTAAGTGTGCATATTGTTTTACCTATTAACGAGCAGCCATAGCCATGTTTTATAGCACTGAACATGCTCTTCTTGAGCACCAACAGCACATTGACGACTTTTTTACTCAACAGGTAACTAAGCAACACCTAGCAACCCCTAGTGGCAACTTATACTATGGCTATGCGATTCCCACACAAGCTCACACTGCAATCGTAATAAGCTCAGGGCGTATTGAAGGGTTAGATAAATACAGAGAGTTAATATGGGAGTTATATAACAATAACTTTGCCGTATTCATTGCGGATCATCAAGGTCAAGGGCGCTCATATAGAGCATTAAAAAACCCGCATAAGGGCTTTGTTAATGTGTTTTCTGATTACGCCAACGATTTAGCCATATTTGATTCAACAATTATAGCGCAGCACTGGCAAGGCAAAAAAGTAATGCTTGGCCACTCAATGGGCGGAGCAATCGCATTTAATTTTTTAACCCAGTTTGACCATAACTACAGTGGCGTATTTTTATCAGCGCCTATGTTTGATATTTACACTAAAGGCACACCAAAACCAATTGCTAAACTAGTCGCAAAAGTAGCCTGTTTTATGGGCTTAAATAAATTATACGCATTGGGGCAAGGCAACTATAAACCAGAAACATTTGCGCAAAACACCTTAACAAGCAGCGAAGTTCGCTACCAATTATTTAGACAGATTTACCAGCAAGAGCCTAGTGTACAGTTAGGGGGGGTTACATATGGGTGGTTAAATGCTGCCTTTAAATTTATCAAAGACGCGCCAAACTTAACACTCCCTATTCCCCTATTTATTGCCAGCGCGCAATTAGACACCGTAGTTGATAACTCTGCACAACACACCATTACCCACTTACAAAAAAATGCAATTTTAGAAACGTTTAGCGATGCTAAACATGAGCTCCTTTTTGAACAAGACAGCATTCGTAAAGCCGTATTAACACGCTTTTACGAATTTTGTAATTCAGTAACGTCAGCCTGACTCAATGATAATGGGTCTTGATGGATGAGAATATCCATTTCACAATCAAATTTTTGCTGAATCATATCGACGACTTCATCGGCCACATAGTGTGCCCTGATGAGTGGCAGTGTATCCTCAAGCTCTAAATGCATTTGTATAAACTTAACCTTGCCACCTTGTCGCGTTCTTACATCATGTACACCAAAAACGTCTTTATGGCTGTTGGCAATTTCAACTATTTGAAGTTTTTCATCATCTGGCAGCTCTTTATCCATTAAATGATCTGCGCTTTGTTTTGCAATATCCCAACTGTTATAAAGCAGGTACCCTGCAACACCAATCGCGAAAATAGGATCGGCATACTGAACGCCATTGCCTGCTAATAAAATCGCAACTAATACCGCGGCATTTAATATCAAATCGCCTTTGTAATGCACTGAGTCTGCTTTTATGGCAATGGATTCTGTATGGTTAATCACTTTAGTTTGCACAAACACCACCACCAGTGTACACAAAATTGCAAACACACTTACCCAAACCCCGAGCATTGAATGACTTAATTCAACGGGGTTAAATAAACGCTCAATACCGTGAAACGCAAGTAAACACCCCGAACCTGCAATAAAGGCCGCTTGCCCTAACCCCGCTAAAGCCTCAGCTTTACCATGGCCAAAACGGTGATCGTCATCAGCAGGGCGAAGAGCATACCCAAGTACTAAAAAACTCATCGCAGAAGCGGTAATATCCATTAATGAGTCAGTAAGGGAGCCAAGCATAGACGCTGAGCCTGACGCTAACCATGCCCAACATTTGGTTGCAATCATTAGGCTGACCATTACCATGGTAACCACACTGGCTGTTTTAACCCAAAACTCATAACTGCGATGATGCACTTTTTTACCTATATGTAAGCCGCTCTTATAGCTAAGAGTATATCATTTTTTTAAAACGTTTAGTGTATACTCACATGAGTAAAAATTAGTTTCTAATAAGGCACATCTATGCTCGATATCGTTTTATACCAACCTGAAATTCCGCCTAATACCGGTAATATTATACGCCTATGTGCCAATACTGGGTTTTCACTTCATCTAATTGAGCCACTAGGTTTTGAGTGGGATGATAAGCGCGTTAAAAGAGCGGGTTTAGACTATCATGAGTTTAGTAATGTTCAGCGCCACGCTTCATTTGAAGCCTACTTAGAAAAGTGTAAACCAAAAAAAGTCTATGCTTGCACTACGAAGGGCAGCCAGTTTCATCACCAAGCACAATACGAAGCAGGTGACAGCCTTGTTTTTGGCCCTGAAACACGTGGCCTTCCTGATGAACTAATACAATCATTACCTGGGGAGCAGCGGGTACGCATTCCAATGCAAGCGAATAGCCGCAGTATGAATCTATCAAATGCTGTTGCGGTATTTGTGTATGAATCGTGGCGTCAGCTTGGATTTCCTAACGCAGAATAAGGTGTTGCTTATAGCCGCTTTTCTCTAAAGATTAAAAAAGCGCGATATAAAATCGCGCTTTTGGCTTTTAAAAAATAAACACTATTCAGACGTTTGCTCTCTACCTAGCAATGCCATTGCGGCTTCTTTAACGTCTTTATTCTCGTAAAGAACTTTATAGATTTGTTCTGTAATAGGCATTTCAATACCGGTACGCTGCGCAAGTAAATACACTTCTTTGGTGTTGCGATAACCTTCAACTACCTGTCCTATCGACTCGATAGCAGCATCAACCCCTTTACCACCGCCTAGCGCTAAACCAAAGCGGCGATTACGAGATTGATTGTCTGTACAGGTTAAAATTAAATCTCCAAGGCCAGCCATGCCCATAAACGTTTCTGACTTTGCTCCAAGCGCACACCCTAAACGGCAAAGCTCAGCCAAGCCACGTGTGATAAGAGCGGTTCGCGCATTAGCGCCAAAACCAAAGCCATCAGACATTCCTGCACCAATAGCGATAACATTTTTAACCGCACCACCAAGCTGTATACCAATAAAGTCGTTATTGTTATACACCCTAAATGAACGCCCGCAATGCAGTAAATCTGCTAATTGCTTAGCAAAAGTAGGTGAAGTTGATGACACTGAAATCGCTGTAGGTAAGCCCATTGCCATTTCTTTAGCAAAAGTAGGCCCAGAAACCACAGCTAAAGGCACATCATCACCCAGCTCTTGCTGTGCAACCTCTTGTAATAAGCGGCCAGTATTGGGTTCTAATCCCTTGGTTGCCCATGCAACCTCAGCACCTTCGAGTAACGACGGTTTAATTTGTTGCAATGTGTCACCAAATGCATGGCTAGGCACTACAACCAAAATAATTTGACTATCACAAACTGCGCGATGCAAATCACATTCAAGGTGAAGAGTGTCAGGGAAAGTAACATCGGGTAGGTAACGTTGATTCTTCCGCTCAGCTGCAAGCGCGGCAACGTCGTCGCTATTGCGTCCCCAAAGTGTCACTTTATGACCATTTCGGGCTAAACAAATAGCAAGGGCGGTGCCATAAGACCCCGCCCCTAATACAGTAACAGCTGAATTTGCTGTACTCATAAATTATGCGTCTGCAGTTGCCTGATCAGCTTGCGCTGCGCGCTGCTGCATGTACTGAGAAAACAATGCATCAAAATTAACTGGTGCAAGGTTAAGCTGTGGGAATGTACCGCGATTAACTAAGTTAGAAACAGCTTCACGTGCATACGGGAATAACACGTTAGGGCAGAAAGCACCTAGCATGTGTGCTAATTGCATTTCTTCAACTTCGCCTACAGTGAAGATACCCGCTTGTTGGATTTCACATAAAAACGCAGTTTCTTCACCAATAGAAGCAGTTACAGTTAATGCAAGCACTACCTCAAAAAGGCCTTCATCTAATTTATTAGAACGTGTATCAAGGTCTAACTTAACTTCTGGTGTCCACTCTTTTTGGAAAATAGCAGGTGAATTTGGTGTTTCAAAAGACACATCTTTTGTGTAAATACGTTGAATGCTAAATTGTGCGCCAGCTTCTTGAGCGGCTACGTTTTGATTTTCTTCGTTCATTGTAATTCCTAACTTTAATCGTTTTTATAATAAATACTTTAATTAATTTAAGCGCTTAATTTAGCATCAAGTTTACCTTGAGCTTCAATAGCCATCATGTCGTCACAACCGCCGATATGCTCATCATTAATAAAGATTTGCGGAACTGTGCTTGCGCCACCTGCTTTTTTTATCATTTCAGCGCGAAGCTCAGGCTGTACACCAATATCAATATTTTTAAACGTTACGCCTTTGCTTTCAAGCAATGCAAAAGCACGTTGACAAAAAGGGCAATACGCTTTGGTGTATAGAACAACATTACTCATACTAATTCCTCTATCGGTCAGTTAAATTTATTAACGACCTGTTGTGGTTGGTAGGCCTGCACTTTGCCATGCGCCCATACCACCGGATAAAACATAAACCGACTCAAACCCAGCTTTATGCATAGCTGTAGCAATACCAGAAGCGGTCATGCCAGTTGTACATACTAATATAATGGGTTTGCTCTTATGCTTTTCAAGGCTAGAAAAGTCAGATTGTTTAGCTTTTTCAGGATTTAAATGCTCAGCGCCTGCAATACGGCCATTATTAAATTCTTTTTGTGCACGTATATCAACAACTAAGCCGTCTTCACGGTTAATTAGTAACGTTAACTGTTGCGGGTTTATTTGACGGATTGCTGAAAATTTACTTTTAAACCACCCACCCACAATTAGCGCAACTAAAGCGACCCACGCTAAACTTAAAATCGGATGATTTCCGATAAATTCAATATATTGTTCCATGCGACTTCCACTATGAAAATTGTCCCGCACCAAAGGCGCTGGGGTTATTAATAACAGGGCTATAATCTAGCCTCGCAAGTATACGTGCTTGATGAAAAATTACCAGAGAGTGAAATATTTTAATATCCTGATTTGAATGCTGATCCACAAGCAAAAACACGGTATGCTAAGCATCCAACAGGTTGCAAATTTCAGGAGCTACAATGACACAGCATAAAAAACCTCTCGTATTAATGATTTTAGATGGTTGGGGATACCGCGAAGACACTCAAAGCAACGCAATCCTAGCGGCAAATACGCCTGTATTGGATGAGCTTTGGGCAACCCGCCCACATACATTAATATCAGGGTCTGGTTTAGATGTTGGTCTGCCTGATGGCCAGATGGGTAATTCTGAAGTGGGTCACGTTAACTTAGGTGCAGGACGCATTGTTTATCAAGACTTCACACGCATAACCAAATCAATTAACGACGGTGAGTTTGAGCACAACCCAACGCTTGTTGAAAATATCGACAAAGCAATTAACGCAGATAAAGCAGTGCATCTTATGGGTCTTTTAAGCCCAGGCGGCGTTCATAGCCATGAAGACCACATTGTTGCTGCAATCAAAATGGCAGCAAACCGAGGTGCAAAAGAAGTCTACTTCCACGCATTTTTAGATGGCCGTGATACACCACCACGCAGTGCCCAAGCCTCAATAGAGCATGTTGAAGCCTTATTTAGCGAGCTTAACTGTGGCCGCTTGGCTTCAATTGTAGGCCGTTACTATGCAATGGACCGCGACAACCGCTGGAACCGTGTTGAGCAAGCGTATGACTTAATGGTTAGCGGCATTGCACAGTACAATTTTGCTAACGGTGTTGACGCACTTGCTGCGGCATATGAGCGTGACGAAAACGATGAATTCGTTGCCGCAACAACAATTGCAGCAGAAGGCCAACAAGCTGCTCAAATCAATGATGGCGACACGGTTATTTTTCTAAACTTTAGAGCTGACCGTGCTCGTGAAATGACCCGCGCATTCGTTGATAAAGACTTTGATGGCTTTGCTAAGAAAAAAGCGCCTGAACTAAGTGGCTTTGTTATGCTAACAGAATACGCCGCTGACATTAATGCGCCTGCGGCATTTGCTCCTGAACCACTTGTTAATGTATTAGGGGAATGGTTCGAGAAAAATGGAAAAACCCAACTGCGTATCTCTGAAACAGAAAAATACGCACACGTGACCTTCTTTTTCAGTGGCGGCCGTGAAGATGAGTTTGATGGCGAAACCCGCGAGCTGATCCCATCACCTCAAGTAGCGACTTATGATTTACAACCTGAGATGAACTCAGAAATGCTCACCGACAAACTCGTCGATGCAATTAAAAGTGGACAATACGACGCTATAATCTGTAATTACCCTAATGGCGATATGGTTGGCCACTCAGGCGTATTTGAAGCAGCAGTAAAAGCCTGTGAAGCGGTTGATAACTGTATTGGCCGTGTAGTAGCTGCGCTTGATGAATTTGGTGGCGAAGCACTTATTACCGCAGACCATGGCAACGCAGAGCAAATGGCAAACCCAAAAACAGGGCAAGCACATACAGCACATACCAGCGAGCCTGTTCCTTTCATTTATGTTGGCCGTGACGCCACACCAAGTGAAGGCAAAGCACTGAGTGACGTAGCACCAACCATGTTGCATCTGATGGGCATGGAACAGCCTAGCGAAATGACTGGCACACCTATTATGACATTGAAATAAGCTATGACAAAAAGTGTTAACCAGTTAATTGGTAGTCTGTTAATACTTACTTCATTCGCTATTGTCCCGGCAATAGCGAATGAAGACCGTACTAAAAAAGACCTTTCTGAAATTCAAAATGCGTTAAAGCAAAGTGAAGCCGACTTAGCAGCACAACGCAAAGACATTGCAAAACTGCAACAAACCTTAAAAGCATTTGAACTAAATATTGCGAAGAACGCAAAGGCTCTCTCGATTGCAAAACAATCGATTAAAGAAACCGAAGCACAGCAAGCTACACAGCACCGCCAAGCTAATAAATTAAAGCAACAACAACAAAAATTACAAAGTGTGCTCGCTGCCCAACTAAAAAGTGCGTATATGTCAGGCGGCAATGACTATGCAAAGATGCTGCTAAATCAACAAAATACGGCACAAGTAGAACGCACCCTAAGTTACTACAACTACCTTAACAAAGCCCGCATAGAGCAAATAGAAGAATTAAAAGCATTAATGGTTGAGATAGAAGCGGTTCAAGCCGAACTCGAACAATCTAAAAAACACCTTATCGCATTACACCAAGAACAAAAGTCTCGGTACCAAGCATTAGTTGATGCGCAAAAACAACGAAAGAACAATATTAGCGAATTAAAAGCGAAGCTTGATTCAACTAAAGGCACCATAAACTATTTAAAAGAAAATGAAAAAACTCTTGTTGCTACATTACAAGAGCTCGAAAAAGAGAAAAACCAGACTATCGAATTGATTGGCTTACAATCAAGTAAAGGGCGTTTAAATTGGCCAACAAAAGGTAAACTTGCACATCGCTTTGGTCAGCGAAAGCATAGCGGCATTAATTGGAAAGGTGTACTAATAAGCGCTAATGAAGGCAACCAAGTAAGCAGTATTCATAACGGGCAAGTTGTATATGCCGATTGGCTTAAAGGCTATGGCTGGGTGATTGTAGTAGACCACGGTGAAGGTTTTATGAGCCTGTATGGCCATACACAAACTCTACTAAAAGATGTTGGCGACACGGTGCGTAAAGGCGATATTATAGCTTTAGTTGGGCAAAGCGGCGGACAAGCAAATTCTGGTCTATACTTTGAATTACGCCACAAAGGACGCGCAGTAAATCCTGTAAAATGGTGCAGACGCATTTAATTGACTAAACAGTGCTGCACCCAATGGGGAGCAGCTGATGCCAACAACACAAACAACTATTGACCGTCTAACCAATTGTTTAGCCAGCAACAATGCCATAAAATCTTTAATGGTAATGTTTTTTATATGCTTTAGCCTAAACTGCTTTGCCGTAACCTCTATCAATGAGCTAAAACAACAACAGCAACACGAAATTCTATTTAATATACATGCTTACTATGTAGAAGACCTTTCGTTGCAAAGTAGCTTTAGTGATAAACGCCAATTCGAAGCACTATTAAATCAGCTTGACCCCTATTCAAAATACCTTGATGAAAATGAGCTAGACGCCCTATTTAATAGCACTAATGGGCGATACACAGGTTTAGGTATTGAAGTACAAGCCAAAGACGACCAAATTGTCATTATTAATGCACTCAACAACTCCCCTGCCCATAGCGCAGGAATAAAACAAAACGACGTTCTTCTTGCTATAAATAATCAATCAGTTGCTAATAAAAATATAAGCCAAGTCGCAAATATGATTTTAAAAAGTGAGTCAGCGACAGTGCAGTTAAGCATCAAGCGCAACAATATTCTGCAACCTCTTAGTTTTGCACTCACCCGAAGAGAAATTAACATTGAAAGTGTTAAAAGCGCATTGTATGACTTTGGTGTGGGTTATATGGCCATTGATAGCTTTAGCAACCACACATTACACGATGTTTCACGCCAGCTTGCACAACTTGAAAGTAACTATGGCGGAGCATTAGCAGGACTTGTGCTAGATTTACGCGATAACCCAGGTGGCACATTACAAAGTGCTGTGGCAGTCGCTGATTTATTTTTACAACAAGGCACAATCGTCACCACAAAAGGGCGTTTTTATGATGCCAACCAACATTATAAAGCCAGCGCAGGTGATATTTTAAATGGCTCACCTATCGTTGTATTGATCAACGAAAACTCCGCATCAGCCGCCGAAATACTTGCCGCAGCGTTAAAAGACAACCAACGCGCAACTCTAGTCGGCAATAAATCATTTGGTAAAGGATCAGTGCAATCATTAATTCCCTTAGGTAACGGTAATACAGCTTTAAAACTAACAACGGCTAAATACTTTTCACCTTCAGGAAAATCAATCGACGGAATAGGTGTTGCCCCTGACGTTGCGATTAATAAATCAACACTTTCACAAATAAATAAAGTCGCTATAATAAAAACTGAACAAGGAAACAGCAACGGCTCGTGGTTTAGTGAGAACCCAACCGATCAACAGTTATTAAAAGCAAAGCAGTTGCTTACTATGAAGTGAAGTAGCTTAAATAAAAAGATAATAAAAATTATAAATTTGAAAAAAATACTTTTGCTAATTATGGCTATTTGCCTTTTACCTAGTTACGTACACAGTAAACAAATAGCCATTGTGATTGATGACATCGGCAACCATCAACGCGACCTAGAAACTCTCAACCTTCCTGGTAAAATTTCGTATTCGATTTTGCCCCACACCCCGTTTTCTCAAATATTTGCGCAATTAGCCAGTCAGACTAACAAAGAGCTTTTACTCCATATCCCAATGCAAGCGCTGGATCAAACTAAAGTACTCGGCCCTGGCGCACTGACCAACGATATGAACAAAGAGCAGTTACAAAGTACGCTTTACAATGCACTTGCAAGCCTTCCACAAGTGAAAGGCGTTAATAATCATATGGGCTCAGACCTAACTCAAAAAAGCACACCAATGAAATGGACAATGGAAGTACTCAAACAACGTGGCCTGTACTTTTTAGACAGCCGCACAACAGGGTTAAGCCAAGCCCAAAACGTTGCCAACTTATATGGAGTTGAAAATGTTGGCCGCCATGTATTTTTAGATAACATCCCCAATGAGCAACAGCTGCAATTTAGATTTGACGAACTCAAGCACAAAGCTCAGCGTTATAATTTCGCTATCGCCATCGCTCACCCCTACCCTGAAACCATTGAGTTTTTATCGCGCAAACTTCCTGAGTTGGAACAACAAGGATTTGAGCTCGTGCCACTTTCACAGCTGGTAGAGCGAAAATATATACAGCTCGCACAGGCTGAATCTAAAGCAGTAAATGCAAGATAAAAGGTGCTAGGTGCTAGGTAAACAGAATATAGTCCGTCGTTAAAATAATCACGTAGGTTGGGTTGAGAGCAACGAAACCCAACGATTAAAGGTATGAGTTAATAGACGGCTTTGAGCGATAACCGGACTGCCGGGTCAACTCGTTTTTGGACAAAACCGCGTTAGAACGTCGACTGCATCAGGTAAATTTCGGATAAAAATTTCTATGGGGAAACGCCTCGTTAAGAGGCAAAAAATGTTGGCTATAATTAGCGACGAAGGAGCAAAAGCCAACTGTTATTTGTCCTGCTTTAACGACTTGTTAGAATTACTTATCGCCTCATATAAAAATGGACTTACATGCGACATATATTTGTGACCGTTCATTGTGAATTCCTGATTAATTTCAGGTAATAATGATTTAAATTTTTTGCCTGTATTTGTTGCTAGAAAAGAATCTGGTTTACCCGCGTTATAGAAGTTTATAATTTCTTTCAACTCACTATTTGTGAACTTACTTGTATATATTGGAGCGATTGAAAGTTTCACTTTATCCCAAGAAAAGTAAATTTCTTCCCAATTTTCAACTAAAGCTGAATGTGACTTTAAATTAGGGTCTGTCATATACATTACTTTTGCCATTTGACCTTTAGATTGACCAAAAAAGGCTTTAGCTCCATTTACTTCAAGTAGCTTAAATGCCAGTTCGTTTGCGTTAACAAAAAAAGGGAGCAACAACACAATTAATAATAATTTTTTCACCTAAACCTCGATGTAATTCTAACAGCTTTATCAGAGGACATTTCCCCTATTTTAGCGTGAAAATGTCCTTATTTTATGAACTTATATTAATAACAAATAGTGTAAGTTATTACCAGTTATAAATATTATGCTTAATGTAGCTTATTTAAACATGTGAAAAAGGGGAAAGCATCCTCTTATTTTGGGGCAAAAATGAGTTACGCTTGAATAACTGCTCATGGCTATTCAAGACAACCAATAATGCAAAACACTGACGCTCGTTGGTTGGGTATTTTTTCGTTGGGTTTCGCTGCGCTCAAACCAACCTACGTTGATAACTCTTAAGCGCAGCGCTTCTAAATCTCTTTGCGAATAACTCACTTAAAGCTCTTTCTATCATGTTTCGCAACAGGGAAAAATAGCGGCGCCATTTATGCTTATGACTTATCGCTTAAAACTTATAGCTTCCCTTAAAGCAAAAAGCCCCACATTTTCATGCAGGGCTTTCAAAACTTTATACAATGGTAAGCGTTAGCTCATTGCTGCTTGTAGCTTTTTCATCGCTGTTTTTTCAAGCTGGCGAACACGCTCAGCTGACACGCTGTACTTTGCAGCTAGCTCTTGCAAAGTAGCCTTATCATCAGATAACCAACGCGCGCTTACGATGTCTTGTGAGCGTTCGTCGAGTGTTTTTAATGCGCTAAACAAACGTGTGTGAGATTGCTCTTGCCACTGCTGCTGTTCAACTTCTTCAGCTAAATCGTTACTGCCGTCAGTTAAGTACTGAACGGGTGAGTAAGTGCTGCTTGGCGCGTCGTCGTTGTCGTCGCTTGTTAAATCAAAGCCCATGTCTTGGCCGCTCATGCGCGATTCCATTTCACGTACTTCTTTTTCACTTACACCTAGCTCATTCGCTACAGTTGCTACCTCAGCTTGGTTAAACCAACCTAGGCGCTTTTTATTTTTACGTAAGTTAAAAAATAACTTACGTTGTGCTTTAGTGGTCGCAACTTTAACGATACGCCAGTTTTTAAGCACGAATTCGTGAATCTCTGCTTTTATCCAGTGCACTGCAAATGAAACCAAACGTACGCCCACTGATGGGTCAAAACGTTTTACTGCTTTCATCAGACCGATGTTACCTTCTTGAATCAAATCCGCTTGTGGTAAGCCGTAGCCTGAATAGCCTTTAGCTATGTGTGCCACGAAGCGTAAATGAGACATGATGAGTTGCTTTGCAGCATTAAGATCGCCGTCTTCCTGTAAGCGGGTCGCCAACTCTTTTTCTTGCTCAGCCTCTAGCATTGGTATTGTACTTACCGCTTGAAGGTAACCATCAATACTCGCGCTTTGCTGTCCAACTGTGAGTGCCATTGCGTATAAATCTTTACTCATTTTTCACCTCGGTGATAAACATTTGAAACCATCTTAGCACTCTTTAACCGAGAGTGCTAACCTCAATTTAAATCTTTTTTTCGATTGAAGCAAGTGATTTTTTCGATGTTTTTTATTCTACTTTAAACGTCTGAATATGCGATGAATTCTAGCTTTGCAGAGCGTTAGAAAAAATACCAAAGGCTATTTTTCTAACGCTTTTGGTGATACTACACATCTATTGTTACACTTTATCGGGTTCTATTTCTTTAATGTAACGATTCACTGATAGGTAAGAGCCAACAAAGCCAAGTGTGGTTGCTAATAATACTAATGAGCCAAACTCTGGCACACTCAACCCAATTAAATCAAAGTTTGTTTGATACACACCCGCAACTTCAGTAACAGCTGCACCTAACCACCACATCATTAAGGCAACGCATATAAAGGCAAACAAGCCGCCAATAATGCCATACCAAATACCCGTCCATAAAAAGGGCGCGTGGATAAAGGTGTTGGTCGCTCCTACTAACTTCATTACTTGTATTTCTTCTTTTTTATCCATGATAGATAATCTAATCGTGTTGCCAATAATCAGCGTTACTGATGTAAGTAAAAGTAATGCAATAGTAATGACGCTTTCTTTTAATAAACTAAGTAGCGCGTTGAGCCTTTCAAGCCAAGCAATGTCTAGCTTGCCAAAGTCCACTTCACGTTCTTTTTCAAGTTTTGCAAGCAATGTTCGAGCTGAATCTGCTTGGCGATGACGGCTAGTGGGTGTGACCAATACAACGTCTGGTAGTGGGTTTTCATCTAAATACTCAAGTGCCTGGCCAAAGCCAGATACATCTTTAAATTCAACCAGCGCATTTTGCTTTGAAATAAATGTGACTTTATCAACTTCGGGGTATAACGCTAAACGCTTTACTAACGTTTGTGTTTCTTGTTCGCTCATTGACTCTTTAACGAATAATGAAATTTCAGCTGCCTCTTCAAATCCGCTATTAATTTGTTGAACATTTTTAACCACTAAATACAACGTAGCCGGTAACGTTAAACTTAAGCCTAGTACTGCAATTGTCATCATTGACGCCATTGGCGTTCGCCACATCTCACCTAAACTATGAATACCCTGACGGAAAATATTTAAAATAAAAAAGTACCCAGCCGCTATAAAGGATTTTTTAGCTCGTTCATTCTGGCTTTGACGCCCTTTAAATAACAAACTCATAATGACGCCTCAGTCAATGGATCTTGACTCATACGACCCTCTTTTAAAGTCAGGCTACGATAGCGCATACGCGAGATTAGCCCTAAATCATGGGTTGCGATTAATACTGTGGTGCCATGTTTATTAAAGTCTTCAAATAAACGAAGTATATCCATGGATAACTCTGGATCTAAGTTACCCGTAGGCTCATCGGCAAGCAGCAATGGTGGCGAATTAACAATTGCACGCGCAATACCTACTCGCTGCTGCTCACCACCAGATAGTGTTGAAGGGTGACATTTTACCTTATCTAACAAACCTACTTTATCTAAAGCGCCATGTACGCGTTTTTCAATTTGCTTACGGTGAGTGCCTTCGATGACCAACGGCAGTGCTACGTTATCAAATATTGTATGGCGTTCTAATAAGCGATGGTTTTGAAATATAATTCCAATGTCACGACGGACATAGGGGATCTGCCTTGATTTAACAGCACTTAAATCAACGCCATTGATCAACACTTGCCCTGCCGACGGACGCTCCATCAAGCTAATTAATTTAAGTAAGGTACTTTTACCGGCTCCACTATGGCCTGTTAAAAAAGCCAGCTCACCAGGCCTGATATGAAAGCTTACTTTTTCCAGAGCTCTGTGGCCACCTGGATATGTTTTGCTGACTTGCTGAAAATTTATCATTCTTATCCCTCAGCTAAAAAAGGCCTAAACCAATTTGATTTAAGCCCCTTTTTTAAATTTACGCTTCGTCCTCGTCTTGGCTAAACAGCGCATCGATAAAGTCGTTACTATTGAATGCTCTTAAATCATCAATACTTTCACCCACACCTATGTAGCGGATAGGAATATTAAACTTATCAGCGACCGCGAAGATAACCCCCCCTTTGGCAGTGCCATCCAGCTTAGAAAGTGTAATACCCGTTAGACCAACACACTGGTTAAAAAGATTAACTTGGCTAATTGCATTTTGACCGGTACCAGCATCGATAGTTAACATGACCTCGTGAGGAGCATCTGGGTCTATTTTTTTCATTACACGGGCTATTTTTTCAAGCTCCTGCATTAAATTATCTTTATTTTGCAAGCGCCCTGCTGTATCAGCGATTAACACATCAACATTACGTGCCTTGGCCGCTTGGAATGCATCAAATACCACAGATGCACTATCTGCACCGGTATGCTGTGCAATAACAGGGATTTCATTACGCTCACCCCATACTTGCAGTTGCTCAACAGCTGCAGCACGGAAGGTATCACCTGCGGCAAGCATTACTGACTTACCTTCGTTTTGAAATTGCTTAGCAAGCTTACCGATTGTAGTCGTTTTACCCACGCCATTAACGCCAACCATTAAAATAACAAATGGCTTTTTGTCACTTGGGATTTCTAGTGGTTGCTCTGCTGTTTTAAGCATTGCGGCCATTTCTTGCTTCATCAGCTCATAAAGCGCATCACCGTCTTTTAGCTGCTTACGATCTGCTGCATCGGTTAAATTATCAATCAGCTTCATGGTGGTATCGACACCTAAATCAGCCGTTAATAATTGTGTTTCTAATTCTTCAAATAGCTCATCATCAATTTTCTTACCACTAAAAATTGACGCAAAACCTGAGCCTATATTCAGTTTTGTCTTGAGTAAGCCTTTTTTAAGGCGAGAGAAAAAACCTTCTTTTTTAGGCTTTTCAGCTTTTTTACCTTCCTCTTGAGCAAGTTCAGCAGTAAGACGCTCTTGTTCTAAGCGTTCTGCCTCAGCTTCTGCAGCAATACGTTCTTGCTCTACACGCTCAGCCTCTGCCAGCTCTGCAGCAATACGTTCTTGCTCTACACGTTCAGCCTCTACCTGCTCCGCAGCAATACGCTCTTGCTCTACACGCTCAGCCTCTGCTAGCTCTGCTGCAATGCGTTCTTGCTCTACACGTTCAGCCTCTGCCTTTTCTGCAGCAATACGCTCTTGCTCTAAACGTTCAGCCTCTGCCTGCTCCGCAGCAATACGCTCTTGCTCTAAACGTTCAGCCTCTGCCAGCTCTGCAGCAATACGTTCTTGCTCTAAACGTTCAGCCTCTGCCTGCTCCGCAGCAATACGTTCTTGCTCTAAACGTTCAGCCTCTGCCTTTTGTGCAGCAATGCGTTCTTGCTCTACACGCTCAACCTCTGCCTGCTCCGCAGCAATACGTTCTTGCTCTAAACGTTCAGCCTCTGCCTTTTGTGCAGCAATGCGTTCTTGCTCTACACGCTCAACCTCTGACTTTTCTATGGCAATACGTTGATGTTCTAATTCTGCATCATGCTGCGCTTGCTCTGCGGCTTTGCGTTCAATTTCCAAACGCATTGCTTCTTCTTGTTCTACCAAACGTTTAGCTTGGTCGCGGCGAACTTGCTCAGCCTTCTCTGTTTCGAGCAACTCTTCATGCGCTTTTTCAGCTGCAAGTTGCTCTTGCTCTAAACGCTCAGCTTCTGCTTTTTCTGCAGCAAGTCGTTCTTGCTCTAAACGCTCAGCTTCTGCTTTTTCTGCAACAAGTCGTTCTTGCTCTAAACGCTCAGCCTCTGCTTTTTCTGCAACAAGTCGTTCTTGCTCTAAACGCTCAGCCTCTGCTTTTTCTGCAGCAAGTCGCTCTTGCTCTAAACGCTCAGCCTCTGCTTTTTCTGCAGCAAGTCGCTCTTGCTCTGCTAATTGCTTTTGGTTATCAGCATCTGCTGCTTGCTCTGTTTGTTGTTTATTTTCTGATTTGCCAAAACCTAGCCAAGACAGGAATTTACTTTTTTTTGCCATAGTTGCTAATAACCACTTATAAAAATCTGATAAACTAATGCAAATAGTTTTATCTGAACCCGCTTTTAAAGCCATTGATAAAACTATTGTCCAAGATGCTTATGGTAACACTTTTAGCGCAGTTGAAAAATGACGCACTACCATATGATGACAATATTATCTGAGCCGCGTTCTAGATACCATTTATTAGTGAGTTAAATGAGAAAAAAATCACCACAAAAACAATCAAATAATAAATCTAGTGATGGCTTTATCAGGATCATTAGTGGCCAATTTCGTGGCCGTAAATTACCAGTTAAAGATGTACAAGGCTTGCGTCCAACGACAGATCGTATTAAAGAAACCGTTTTCAACTGGTTAATGCAAGATACTCGAGATGCTAAAGTTCTCGATTGCTTTGCAGGCTCCGGCGGGCTTGGCTTTGAAGCGCTCTCTCGGTTTGCTCACAGCGCCACTTTTTTAGAAATGGACAGTTCAGCAGCCGCGCAATTAAAAACAAACGCGCAAACGCTTAATTTGAATAACGCAGACATTCATTGCACCGATAGTTTGCGTTATTTAGGTCAAAACCCTAACGAACAACAATTTGATTTAGTTTTTGTCGATCCGCCTTTTCGCCAAGATTTAGCTAAGCCATGCTTTGATTTACTGATAAAAAATAATTGGCTAAGTGAAAATGCACTTGTTTATATTGAAATTGAAAGCGAATTGAACAATCTTTCAATACCGAATAATTGGCTGTTATTAAAAGAAAAAATTGCAGGCCAAGTACAGTGTCAATTATATCAAGTACAATAAAATTAGTAACATAGAATTTATTTTAGTTTGCAGTTAGAACTAGATAATATTTATCCTTTACATGTGGTGTGGCTTCGGATTACAATACCGCACCATTTTTGAACCACTTGATCATTGTTTGATCAACTTGAGCAACGCTCATTATTTAGGTAGGTGAATTTTTAATGCCAGTAATTAAAGTAAGAGAGAACGAACCGTTTGACGTAGCACTTCGTCGCTTCAAGCGTTCATGTGAAAAAGCAGGTATCCTTTCAGAAGTTCGTCGTCGCGAGCACTATGAAAAGCCAACAGCTGAGCGTAAGCGTAAAAAAGCTGCAGCGGTTAAGCGTCACATGAAGAAGCTTTCTCGCGATAACGCACGCCGCGTTAAATTATACTAATAGTATTAGGTCTTGTATAAATGAGCCTTTTAATAACGCTAAAAGATGCGCAAAAAGATGCGATGCGAGCGAAAGACAAAACACGTCTTAACCCAATTCGTATGGTACTTGCTGCAATCAAGCAGCGTGAGATTGACGAGCAAATAACACTTGATGATGACGGTATTACCGCAGTCTTAGTGAAGCTTGTTAAACAACGCCGCGATTCATACACTCAGTACAAAGATGCTGGTCGTGATGATTTAGCTGAAGTTGAAGCCAGTGAAATTACAGCACTTGAAGAGTTTTTACCTCAACAATTGAGTGAAGACGAAATTATTGCTCTCATTGATGCGGCTATTGCTGACACTAACGCAGCAGGTATGCAAGACATGGGTAAAGTAATGGGTATAATCAAAAGCAAAGCTGAAGGTCGCGCCGATTTAGGTAAGATTTCTGGCTTAATTAAGCAACGATTAACTGCCTAATACGCCCACATACATAAAGTATGATTGAAGCAAACCGAGCCAAGTGCTCGGTTTCTTCGTTTTTAGCTTTAACAAAAATAGCATTTGTGTTCAAATCTAATTTTGCAGAACTAAAGCTAGTTCGTTCATCTTTTTCTATTTATTTCAGGACTACACTTTACTAATGGCCGGAAAGATCCCACGAAATTTTATTGACGATTTACTCGCCAGAACAGATATTGTCGAGCTCATTGACTCTAAAGTTGGTCTTAAAAAAGCCGGTAAAGATTACCAAGCGTGCTGCCCTTTTCATAACGAAAAGTCTCCTTCGTTTACTGTTTCACAAGATAAACAGTTTTACCATTGCTTTGGCTGCGGGGCTAACGGCAATGCAATCTCCTTTGTTATGGAATACGACAAACTTGAGTTTGTTGATGCAATTGAAGAACTTGCCAACTTATTAAACCTAGATGTGCCACGTGAACAAGGTAACACCAGCTCAGGCCCACAAAGGACCGCAGAGCAAAAGCGTTCTGATTACGATTTAATGCTTCACGCGGCCCGTTTTTACCAGCATCAATTGAAACACCACGCAAATTCTGCTGATGTTATTGAGTATGTAAAAGGCCGTGGCTTGAGTGGCGAAACCGTTAAAAAGTTTATGATTGGCTATGCTCCGAGTGAATGGGAAGGCTTATGCCAACAGCTAGGTCGTAATAAAGAACAAAAAGAGCAACTTGTAGAATTAAAGCTCGCTTCGGAGAAAACACCAGGCAGGCAGTTTGATTTTTTCCGTGATCGCTTAATGTTTCCTATCCGTGATAAACGAGGTCGTGTCATCGCGTTTGGTGGTCGGGTTATGCAAGCAGACCAAGGGCCAAAATATTTAAACTCTCCAGAGACTCGTATTTTTCATAAAGGCTTTGAGCTATATGGACTTTACGAGGCAAAGCAAGCACATAAAAAGCTTGAGCATGTCCTTATTGTGGAGGGCTATATGGACGTGGTCGCCCTCAGTGAACAAGATATAGAGTACGCAGTAGCGGCTCTTGGCACTGCAACAACAGCAGAGCACATGCATACTTTGTTCAGAACCACTGACAAGGTAATTTGTTGTTATGATGGTGACCGTGCAGGTCGCGATGCCGCTTGGCGCGCGCTTGAAAATGCGCTGCCTTACTTAAGTGATGGTAAAGCACTGCAATTTGTATTTTTACCTGATGGCGAAGACCCTGATTCACTAGTACAGCAAGAGGGCAAAGAAGCGTTTGAACAACGTTTAGCCCAAGCTGATGACTTTACTCAAGTGTTATTTAACAAACTAAGCCAAGAAATTGACTTAACAAGCGATGCAGGTAAAGCAAAATTACTCAGCGCTGTACTGCCGTTAATAGAAAAAATACCCAGTGAGTTTTATCAAGAAAATTTACTTGAGCAACTAGGGCGATTAATTGGCCGTACAAAAGAGCAACTAAATAGCCGTTTAAAAACACCTAAGCAGCAACATTCAATTGAGCGCAAATTTAAAATAACGCCAATGCGCCGTGCTATTGGCTTGCTAGTGCAGCATCCGAGTTTAGCAAATGCAGTACCTTACTTACCTGATCTAGCCCAAATGAATATTGCAGGTATTGCCCTGTTAATAAAATTACAGCACTACGCGTTAGAAAAAGGCACAATTACTACCGCCCAATTACTTGAAGCGTTTAGAGAAAGCCCAGAGTATGAAGCACTGATTAAATTAGCCACTTGGCGTCATGAAATAAATGACGACCGCTTAGAAGATGAATTTAAAAATACTTTTAAATTTATTGAAGATCAGTGTTTAAATTATCGACTCGAGACCCTATTAATAAAAGACAAAACACAAGGATTAAATAGCGATGAGCGACTCGAGTGTCATTTATTAACTCAAGCGCTAAAAGGAACTAACAGCTAGTCAAAATTGATAAATGCTGTTATACTGTGCTATTCACTGCGTCAAATAATACTTAGTTTGGCTTATTTATAAGCAAGCTGGCGCCTGTTGTATCAACTTATCAGAGTGGAAGAAACAATCTCTATGGATCCAACTCCTCAGTCACAATTAAAACTTCTGATTCAAAAAGGTAAAGAGCAAGGTTATTTAACTTTTGCAGAAGTTAATGATCACCTTCCACAAGATATTATCGATTCAGATCAAGTAGAAGATATCATTAGCATGATCAATGATATGGGTATCAAGGTTAGCGAAAACGCACCTGATGCCGATGAATTGATGATGCAAGAAACCACGACAGATGAAGACGCAGCAGAAGCCGCAGCCGCTGCGCTTGCTACTGTAGATAAAGAAATCGGCCGTACTACAGATCCGGTTCGTATGTACATGCGTGAAATGGGCACAGTTGAACTACTGACCCGTGAAGGCGAAATTGTCATCGCTAAGCGTATTGAAGAAGGCATCAACCAAGTACAGATCTCGGTTGCTGAATACCCTGAAGCAATTACTTATCTTCTTGAACAATGGGATAAATTTGAAGCTGAAGAAATGCGCTTAAGCGACATTATCTCTGGTTTCTTCGATCCTAATGAAGATGAAACGCAAATTTCTGCAACGCACATCGGTTCCGAATTAAGCGAAAAAGAGCTTGATGAAGAAGATAAAGATGATTCAGAAAGTGATGATGACGAAGACGAAGAAGAAGTAGATACTGGCCCAGATCCTGAAGAAGCCCGTGTTCACTTTGAAAATCTTCGCGATCTGTATAACAAAGCACGCGACACTTTTGATAAAAAAGGCCGTTCTCATCCTGATTCAAAAGCCGCTATTTTTGAAATCGGTGAGTTATTCAGAACATTTAAACTAGTACCTAAACAGTTTGATCGCATGGTAAATAACATGCGTGAAATGATGGACAGAGTTCGTATTCAAGAACGTCTTATCATGAAACAAGCGGTACAATTTGCAAAATTACCTAAGAAAACGTTTGTTAAGCATTTTGCAAATAACGAAACAGATTCATCGTGGCTTGATTTAGAAATTGCAGCTAACGAAAAGCATTCAGCTAAGCTTGAAGAAGTGAAGCCTGAAATAATACGCTGTATTAATAAGCTAAGTGCTATCGAAGAAAGTACTGGTTTAAGCATTGAGCGTATCAAAGACATCAACCGTCGTATGAGCATTGGTGAAGCTAAGGCTCGCCGTGCGAAAAAAGAAATGGTTGAAGCTAACTTACGTCTTGTTATCTCAATTGCGAAAAAGTACACCAACCGTGGTTTACAATTCTTGGACTTAATCCAAGAAGGTAACATTGGTCTAATGAAAGCTGTTGATAAGTTTGAATATCGCCGTGGTTATAAGTTCTCAACTTATGCAACGTGGTGGATCCGTCAAGCAATCACTCGCTCAATTGCTGACCAAGCACGTACTATCCGTATTCCGGTACATATGATTGAAACGATCAATAAACTGAATCGTATTTCACGTCAGATGTTGCAAGAGATGGGTCGTGAGCCAAACCCAGAAGAATTAGCTGAGCGCATGCTAATGCCTGAGGATAAAATCCGTAAGGTACTTAAAATCGCGAAAGAGCCAATTTCAATGGAAACACCTATCGGTGATGATGAAGACTCACACCTAGGTGACTTTATCGAAGATACAACCATTGATTCGCCAATCGATTCGGCAACAATGGAATCTCTTCGTGGTGCTACTAACGATGTACTTGCAGGCTTAACAGCCCGTGAAGCTAAAGTATTACGTATGCGTTTTGGTATCGATATGAATACCGACCATACTCTAGAAGAAGTAGGTAAGCAGTTTGATGTAACACGTGAGCGTATTCGTCAAATCGAAGCGAAGGCACTGCGTAAACTACGCCACCCTTCTCGCTCTGATTTACTTAAGAGCTTCTTAGACGCTAAATAATTAGCTGCTAACAAACATAATCAAAAGGCCGCTGTAGCGGCCTTTTTTCTATTTCAAGGAAATAATCATGGCTTGGATCCAAATCCGTATCAATGCTAATGCCGCAACTGCTGATGCTGTCAGTGACTTATTAATGGAAGCGGGAAGCGCGTCTGTTACCTTCATTGATGCTAAAGACACACCTATCTATGAGCCTAAAATTGGCACTGTCGAGTTTTGGGCTGATACCACTGTTATTGGCCTGTTCGAGGCTAATCACGATATGAATGCGGTCATTGAGCTATTAAAGCGCCATGACGAGATAAGAGACTCGTTAGTTTATAAAGTTGAGCAACTCGAAGATAAAGACTGGGAACGTGAATGGATGGACAACTTCCACCCAATTCAATTTGGCGAAAAGCTCTGGATTTGTCCAAGCTGGCGCGATATTCCAGACCCTGATGCCGTAAATGTATTGCTCGACCCAGGTCTTGCATTTGGTACTGGCACCCACGCTACAACTGCACTGTGTTTAAAATGGCTTGAAAGCCAAGACTTAACGGGTAAAACCGTGGTCGACTTTGGCTGTGGCTCAGGTATTTTAGGCATTGCTGCAATAAAATTGGGTGCTGAGCGTATGATAGGCATTGATATAGACCCTCAAGCACTTGAAGCAAGTTTAGATAATGCACAGCGTAACGGTGTAGCTGACAAACTTGAAGTTTACCTGCCAGAAAACCAACCTGAGTTTACAGCTGATATAGTGGTAGCAAACATTTTAGCCGCTCCACTACGTGAACTACACAGCGTGATTTTAGGCTTGTTAAAACCTGGCGGTAAAATTGCGATGTCTGGCATTTTAGAAGAGCAAGCGCAATCAGTAGCTGATGTTTATGCACCATTTGTTGCCCTTGATGAAATTGCTGTTGAGGGTGAATGGACGCGAGTCAGCGGTGAAAAAAACGCGAACTAATTGCGTTTTACTTATTAAAGAGTTAACTCTAAATACGTTTGTAAAGCCTGTAATTAACAGGCTTTACCTATTATTTACACACATACTTTAAAAACAAAATAACCCCTTTATTTTTATTCTGTTCAAATAACAAACAAATCAACCCAGCCTTCAAACTGTTATCAAAAGTCAATACGAAAAAGTCAAAAAAAAGTCACTTTTGTTCAATTTATAGCCTTTGTTTTTTAGTAAAAACACCGTAAACTTAGCGCCCCTTGAAAAGAGGCCTTTGAATATCGTGCGTATCGGTTCATACCAACTTGAGAATAATGTTATTGTCGCGCCAATGGCGGGCATAACAGACAGACCATTTAGACAGCTTTGCCGACGCTTAGGTGCGGGGCTTGCTGTGTCTGAAATGCTGTCGTCAAATCCAAAGGTATGGAAAACCGAAAAATCGATGAACCGTATGGATCACAGCGGTGAATCAGGAATACGCGCAGTGCAAATAGCAGGAGCTGATCCTGAGCTTATGGCCCAGGCTGCACAATTCAATGTCAGCAATGGTGCACAAATCATAGATATAAATATGGGGTGCCCAGCTAAGAAAGTGAACAAGAAACTCGCAGGCTCAGCCTTATTACAGTTTCCTGATTTAGTGGAAGAGATCGTCGATGCAGTGGTTAACGCGGTTGATGTACCTGTAACATTAAAAATCCGTACTGGGTGGGATCAGGATAACCGTAACGGTGTTGAGATTGCGAGAATAGCTGAACGCTACGGCATTGCTTCATTAGCCGTACATGGGCGCACGCGTGCATGTATGTATAAAGGTGAAGCAGAATACGCCACAATCAGGGATATAAAGCGTTCAGTGTCGATACCTGTGGTTGCTAATGGTGATATTACATCACCTGAAAAAGCAAAGCAGGTTTTGGACTATACGGGTGCAGATGCCATTATGATTGGTCGAGCCGCCCAAGGTCGCCCTTGGATATTTAGGGAGATAGACCACTTTTTGCGAACCGGAGAACATTTACCCACACCTGAGATTTCAGAAGTGCGGGGTATTTTGATGGAACACTTAGTGAACCTTCATACGTTTTACGGGGAACCAATGGGAGCGCGCATAGCTCGCAAACATGTATCTTGGTATTTGCAAACCCATGACAGTGACGGTCAGTTTAGGCGAGTATTTAATGCTCTCGATAATCCACAGGCACAAATCGAGACATTAGAGCAATACTTTAAAACACTAGCAGCTAACTAAGAAAGAAAGAGATATATACAATGTTCGAACAAAACGTGACTTCTCCATTTATTACTAACCCTCATGTTCAGTCACACGAGAAACCGCAGCCATTACGCGATGCAGTGAAAAAAGCTGTTCATCATTATTTAAAACAGCTTAACGGTCAAGATGTGCAAGACGTTTACGACCTTGTTCTTTCTGAGCTAGAAGCACCATTACTTGAAGAAGTAATGACTTACACTCGTGGCAACCAAACACGTGCGGCAATCTTACTAGGTATCAACCGTGGTACTTTACGTAAGAAGCTTAAGAAATACGGCATGAACTAATATCAGTTATAACTGGTATAAAAAATAAAAATTTAAAATAACCATGTTATTTTAAATGAAAAAGCACCTTCGGGTGCTTTTTTTATATCTTTAAAAACCCTCAAAAAGTGCCTAATTGCAAAATCCTCACCCTTTAAATATCGTTTTTTAAGCGATATTCAGTTAAAATAGCGCCTTTCTAAGCTAGCTCAAACACTGAGGTAATCAAACTACAATGGATACACATCGTCCAATTCGTCGCGCACTACTAAGTGTGTCAGATAAAACCGGTATCGTTGAATTTGCTCGTGCACTTGAATCACAAGGTGTCGAACTTTTATCAACTGGCGGTACTTGTAAATTACTTGCTGATAACGGCATTAAAGTCACTGAAGTATCTGACCACACAGGTCACCCTGAGATCATGGATGGTCGCGTAAAAACTCTTCATCCAAAAATTCATGGCGGTATCTTAGCGCGTCGTGGACAAGATGAAGACGTAATGGCAGATAACAACATCTCTGCTATCGATATTGTTGTAGTTAACTTATACCCCTTTGCGAATACAGTCGCTCAAGAGAACTGCAGCCTTGAAGATGCTATTGAAAACATCGATATCGGTGGTCCAACTATGGTGCGTGCTGCGGCTAAAAACCACAAAGACGTAACTATCGTAGTAAATGCAAAAGATTACGACCGCGTGATCAGCGAAATGCAAAGCAACGATGGTTCAACGTCATACAAAACGCGTTTTGATCTTGCGATTGCTGCTTACGAGCACACAGCTCAATATGACGGCATGATTGCTAATTACTTCGGTAAAATGGTTGCTGATTACACTGATGAAGCGGCTGAGGAAACTAAATTCCCACGTACAATCAATATGCAGTTCACTAAAAAGCAAGATATGCGCTACGGTGAAAACTCTCACCAAGACGCCGCTTTCTATGTTGAGAACGACGTACAAGAAGCCTCTGTTGCAACTGCGGTACAACTTCAAGGTAAAGCATTATCGTTTAACAATATTGCTGACACTGACGCAGCACTTGAATGTGTTAAAGAGTTTGACGTACCAGCCTGTGTTATCGTAAAACATGCAAACCCTTGTGGCGTATCAATCGGTGAAAACATTCTTGAAGCGTATGACCGTGCTTTCAAAACAGATCCTACATCAGCATTTGGTGGCATTATTGCCTTTAACCAAGAGCTTGATGCCCAGACTGCAGAAGCCATTGTTGCTCGCCAATTTGTTGAAGTGATCATTGCACCTAAGGTATCTGAAGCAGCTGCACAAATCGTATCTGCAAAGCAAAATGTGCGTTTATTAGAATGTGGTGAGTTTTCTGCTAAAGGCACAAGCCATGACATCAAGCGTGTTAACGGTGGTGTATTAATTCAAGACCGTGATTTAGGTATGGTAACGCAAGGCGACTTAAAAGTTGTGTCTAAACGCCAACCTACTGAGCAAGAGCTTAAAGACTTATTATTCTGCTGGAAAGTGGCTAAGTTTGTTAAATCAAACGCGATTGTTTATGCCCGTGACGGTATGACAATTGGTGTAGGCGCAGGCCAAATGAGCCGCGTTTATTCAGCTAAAATAGCGGGTATTAAAGCCGCTGACGAAAACCTGGAAGTTAAAGGTTCAGTCATGGCATCTGATGCGTTCTTCCCATTCCGTGATGGTATAGATGCAGCTGCAGAAGCTGGCATTACAGCGGTCATACAACCAGGTGGCTCAATGCGCGATGAAGAAGTTATCGCGGCAGCTGATGAAGCTGGCATGGCAATGGTGTTTACTGGTATGCGTCACTTCCGCCACTAATCACGCAAAGAGCTAACTGATACAGTTAGCTCTTTTTGTTTGCACTAAATTCACGTATTCTGCTTATTCTATAACCTCTTGTAAAATTATAATATGAAGGAACAGACGATGAAATTTGCACTAAAATCTCTATTGGTTGCTACGTTAGCAGTCAGCTCAACAGTAGCTCTTGCACATAACCACAGCGCCGATTCGGCACTGCAAAAAGCAGTCGAATCAACTGAGCGCAACAATGAGCGTGACCAGTATCGTAATCCTGTACAAACATTGGATTTTTTTGGTTTTAAACCAACTATGACCGTGGTTGAAATTGCCCCTGGTGGCGGTTGGTACAGTGACATTTTAGCGCCTGCATTAAAAGAGCAAGGTACTTACTATGCTGCTCACTTTCCTGCAGATTCATCAGTTGGTTACTATCAACGTTCACTAGCGAGCTTTAAAAAGAAAATCGCTGAAGATAAACGATATAGCCAAGTAAAGGTGACAGAGTTTGCTCCACTAACACATTTAGATATCGCTCCTGCAAACAGCGCTGATATGGTATTAACCTTTCGCAACGTGCATAACTGGTATATGAGCAAAGAAAAAGACGCGGCATTAAGTGCCTTTCAGGCTTTTTTCTCAGCATTAAAACCAGGCGGAACGCTAGGTGTGGTAGAGCATCGCTTACCAGAAAGTAGCGCTGATGAAATGCAAAAGTCATCAGGTTATATGAAGCAAAGTGTTGTTATTGCACTTGCTAAACAAGCAGGTTTTGAACTTGAAGCAAGCAGTGAAATTAATGCAAACCCTCTTGATACAGCTGATCACCCTAAAGGGGTATGGACTCTCCCACCTCGCTTAGCGCTTGATGAAAAAGACGCAGCTAAATATAAAGCGATTGGTGAAAGTGACCGTATGACGCTGAAATTTAAAAAACCGCTTTAATAGATAGGATAATTCGCCATGAATGTATTAGTCATTGGCAGCGGCGGCCGCGAACACGCACTTGCGTTTAAGGCCGCTCAAAACACCAAAGTAACCACTGTATTCGTTGCCCCTGGTAATGCAGGTACAGCCCATGAGCCTAAGCTTGAGAACGTTGCCATTAACGTTGAAGACTTAGACGGCCTACTTAACTTTGCAAAGCAAAACAATGTTGGCCTCACTATCGTGGGCCCTGAAGTACCACTGGTACTGGGTGTAGTAGATAAATTCCGTGAGCACGGCTTAGCAATATTCGGCCCAACAGCCGGGGCTGCTCAGCTGGAAGGCTCTAAATCGTTTACTAAAGACTTTTTAGCACGCCACAATATTCCAACTGCGGATTACCAAACGTTTGAACAAATCGACCCTGCCCTTGCCTATTTAAAAGAAAAAGGTGCGCCGATTGTTATAAAAGCAGACGGTTTAGCAGCAGGTAAAGGCGTTATTGTTGCAATGACTGAAGCTGATGCCGAGGATGCTATTCGTGACATGCTGGCAGGAAACGCTTTTGGTGAAGCGGGCAGTCGCGTTGTGATTGAAGAGTTTTTAGAGGGTGAAGAAGCCTCTTTCATCGTTATGGTTGATGGCGAAAACGTACTACCGTTTGCTACTAGCCAAGATCATAAACGTGCCTACAATGGCGATAAAGGTCCAAACACAGGTGGCATGGGTGCATACTCACCAGCCCCAGTTGTAACTGACGAAATCCATCAGCGCATTATGGATGAAGTTATCAACCCAACAGTTGCAGGTATGGCTAGTGAAGGCCACCCTTATACAGGATTCCTATACGCAGGTTTGATGATCGACAGCGACGGCACACCGAAAGTTATCGAGTATAACTGTCGTTTTGGCGACCCTGAGACACAACCTATGATGCTACGCTTACAGTCAGACTTGGTCGAATTGATTGAAGCTGCTAACCGTGTAGAACTTGATAAAACAACCATTGAGTTTGATTCACGCGCAGCTGTAGGTGTGGTATTAGCTGCTAAAGGCTACCCTGATAGCTACCCGAAAGGTGACGCAATCAATGGCCTAAAAGTAAGCTACCCTGAAGGCGAAAAAGTATTTCACGCAGGAACTAAGCAAGACGGCGATAACGTTGTGACTGCTGGCGGGCGCGTGTTATGTGCAACGGCCCTTGGTAACACTGTTACCGAAGCACAACAGCGTGCCTATAAACTGGTTGAGGAAATTAACTGGGAAGGCATGGAGTACCGTACCGATATTGCTTATCGTGCAATTGCACGCGAGCAATAAGCCATACTTTATTGTTGTAAAATTTAATATAAAGCGCAGTTCACTGCGCTTTTTCTTTTTAGAAAGGTGCTACACTTACTGGACGATTCGCAAAAGACGACAAACATTGAAAAATAATTACTTACGTTATCACTTTATTGCTGTTTTAATATTAGTACTGTTATTTTATGTTATTGCAAATTTTGCAAGCAATCTCGCGAACCCCACTAAATACACAATTGATAAAACAACTCCAATCTATTTAAAGCATAGCTATTTAATTGACGATACTAAAAAGCTGCCAAATAAGACTGTATTGAACAGCCTCCATACTTTTATTAATAAGCCATTTGAGACAATAAACTGGAACTTCACCCCTCGCAATTATTGGCTACAAATAAAACTCGATAACCGCAGCCATAAAGACGAAAGCGTTGTCGCTCACTTTGATAACCCGATGATAGATCACTTAACGGTGTATCACTTAGATGAGAACAATGAGGTGGTTACACAGACTCAGCTTGGTGATTTAAAAGAGGGGTTAACTCTTTTCCAATATAGCGTGCCTCATATTTATTTGGACATTCCTTCAAATACTAGCCACAGCTTGTTAGTTAAGATAGACACAACAGGTATCAGTAAAACGCCTATTAACTTGTATTCAGAGGTGGACTTTCAAAGTTTAAACCGCTCACAAGCAACAATTTGGGGTATCTTTGTTGGCGTACTTATTATGGCTGCACTCTACAACCTAGTACTCTTTTTTGGTATTAGGGACCGTGTATACCTGATTTACATTGGCTACATTATCAGCGCCATAATTTTAATGGGCGCTGTACTTGGGTTTGGCTTTTACCTCTGGCCTGTTAGCTGGCAGCTGTTTTTTCAAAAATATATTATCGTTAGCAATTACGCTATCTCTATTTTCACGCTCGCATTTTGCACCATGTTCTTACGTTATCACAAAGAGCGCTGCTGGCGCTTTAAGGCCAGCATCGGCTTAATGGTCATTATGTTTATTTTGGCCTTAGCCTCCTTTTTTATTGTTGAAAATATCGCGGCGAGGATCTTTTTTTCCACCATGGTGCTGTTATACATTATCTGCATCATTATGATTTACAACAAACTTCGCAGTGGTTTTAGATGGGCTAAGTTTTATGTTATTTCATGGATACCACTTATTATTGGCGCTGCAATTCAGCCTTTAGAATTAACCGATGTATTGCCATACAGTTTTGCTATTCGCCATGCATTTTTAGTAGCTATTTTATGTGAAGTTATTTTAATGGCTATGGCACTGGCTGATCGTGTGCGCTACCAGCGTGAGCGTGCGCTTTACCACGCAACCCATACACAACAAACGAAATTACTTAATAGCGCAATGTTAAAGCAAGCTTATATGAGCCTTGAACAAGCACAGCGAAAAAACACCTTATGTTTAATTAAAATTCGCTACTTTCACTCATTGCATACTTTGCTGACCCCCACGCAAAGTAATAACTTAATCATTAAAGTGGCTCAATCTCTGGAGCTACAGCTTACTGGTGAGCGCCAATTTTCATTTTTAGATTCAACATTAGATAGCCACTCTAAGTTAGCTGACTTAGGAACGGGTATTTTTGCCTGCATTTCAACAAAAACACAAAGTGCAGAAGAGTTGTCATTATGCTTAGCTAAAATTGTTAAGGGGTTACCTAAACAATATGAAATACAAGGATTAAGTTTGCAATTAAAGTATGCTGCCGCTATTAGCTTTTCATTAGATAGTGATAACTTTGAGGCATGCTTGCAACGCGGTTACGTCACGCTAAAGCAAGCTAAAAGCAGCCTCACAAGTATTAGTGATTCGCAACAAAAGACTAATCAATTTATGGATATAGAACTTGCCGCAAAACTGCAAGCCGCCATTAAAAATGACAGCCTCGCTTTATACCACCAAGCACAATTAGATCTTAGCACTAAACGCATTGTTGGCAGCGAAGTTTTACTACGCTGGCCAACACCTGAGTGTCGTTATTTAAATATTGAAGAACTCATACAACTTGCAGAAAGAACAGGACTTATCAATGAACTAACTTTATGGGTATTAGAAAAAAGTTGCCGCGATTTGCAAGAACTTAATAAACAAGGTTTCACTGAACATACAGTGAGTATTAACTTAAGTGCTAAAAACTTAAGCATCAACAAGTTAGCGGAAAAAGTTGAAAATATATTACTAAAATACAACATACCAGCAAGACAAATTAAGTTTGAACTTACTGAATCCGCATTAGTGAAAAATCAAGAAAAAATGCAACACCTAATATCGCAATTTCATGAGCAAGGTATACACGTCATACTTGATGATTTTGGCACAGGCTATGCGTCGTTAACCTATCTACTACACTATACATTTTCTAACTTGAAAATTGATCGCTCCTTTGTCAGTAACTTAGAGAGTAACGCATCCCATAAAGTAATTGTAAAAACAGCCATTGATATGGCGCATAATTTAGGGATCACGGTAACAGCTGAAGGCGTTGAGGATGAGCATACTCACAATGCTCTAAAAGCAATGGGAGCTGATTTTACTCAAGGTTATTATTACTCTAGACCGATTCCATTCGATGAGTACCTTAATTTCTTAAACGAGCAGTAAGAAAGACACACCTTACTCTGGCCTATGCATAATCGCTTATAGCTACCACATACAGCAGTATTTTTGGTACCATCCCTTTTTTAAACATCTTTAGGGGCGTAAAGATGCAAGGCACACTCAAAAAGCTAAAATCTTCTCTGACACAGCCAATCCAATATCACCTTCCTGTTGGTGATGAATTGATTGATTTGAATGCTTATATTGGTAAGCAACTTACACTCACGTTTAGTGGCACGATTTTATGCTCTAGCTGTGGTAAAAAGACCAAAAAAAGCTACTCGCAAGGCCATTGCTTTGTTTGCATGCGTAAGCTTGCCAGCTGTGATATGTGTATCATGAAACCTGAAACTTGCCATTATGATCAAGGTACCTGCCGCGAACCCCAGTGGGGCGAAGAAAACTGCATGATCCCACATTATGTTTACTTAGCTAATACGTCAGGGCTTAAAGTGGGTATCACTCGCCATACACAAATCCCTACACGCTGGGTTGACCAAGGTGCAACGCAAGCATTGCCTATTTTTAAAGTACAGACACGCTTACAATCTGGTTTAGTTGAAGTTGCACTCGCGCAGTTTATTGCTGATAAAACCAATTGGCGCAATATGCTCAAAGGTCAAAGTGAAGTGCTTGATTTGAAAGCCTCTGCTGCTGAATTAATACCGCAAATTGCAGATAAGCTTAATGAGCTTGCCGAGCTATTTGGTGCAACAGCCATTGAACAGCTTGACGAAGACGTAGTTGATTTAACCTTTCCAGTGACACAATACCCTACTAAAATAAGTTCGTTTAATTTTGATAAAGAACCTGTTGTAAGCGGTATTTTGCAAGGAATTAAAGGCCAATACTTAATTTTTGATAAAGGCGTTATTAATATCCGTAAATTTACATCTTATGAAGTAACTGTTGAGTAAATTGCGAATAAAACGCTAACCATTGCCGCTGCGCTAACGGGCGGCAATAGTGATATCCCTGAATAACATCACAGCCTAAACTCAATAAATACATTTGTTGCGTTGGTTTCTCTACACCTTCAGCAATTACCGTTAAGTTTAAATTTTTTGCCAATGAGACAATAGCTGCCACTATTTCGCTATTGCCGTATTCATCGGGCACTTTTGCAATAAAACTGGCATCAATTTTCAAGGCATCAAACGGCAGTTTCGTTAAGTAACTTAATGCCGAATACCCCGTACCAAAATCATCTAAAGCTATATTAACTCCGAGCGCCTTTACCTTTTTCAGCTCTTTCTTAGCTTGTGTGAACGAACTAATAAAACTGCTTTCGGTGAGTTCAATCTCAAGTAAGCGACCTGATAGCGTGTATTTAGTCAGCATGGCTTCAATACTACTCGCCAATTTTCCCTGACTTAAATGGCATGCGGAAATATTAATAGCTAATCGACCCGCTTTGATACCCAAAGTTTGCCACTGTTCAAGGTGCTTCCCTGCCTGCTCTATAACCCATAAATCAAGTTGCACAATCAACCCAAGTTCTTCTGCTAATGGAATAAAATGCGCAGGCGAGATAACACCGAGTGTAGGGTCGTGCCATCGCAATAATGCCTCAACCCCCTGAAGTTCTTTGCTTTGTAGATTTAGTTTGGGTTGAAAATAGAGCTCAAATTCATCATTTTCTAGAGCAAATTGAAAGCGGCTCATCATTGCTAACCGCTCAAGTGAGCGTGCGTTCATAGAGGATTTAAATAACTGAAAAGAATTACGGCCCTGATCTTTTGAACGGTACATCGCAATATCAGCATGCTTTAACAGTGTTTCGCTGTCTTGACCGTCCTCAGGGTAAACTGCGGCCCCTAAAGAAGCGGTCACCCGCACATCAGTCCCCTCTAGCACGAATGAAGCTTCTAAATTCTTTAAGATAGTATTCGCCAGCTTGCTGACCGATTCGAAATTTTCAACATTAAACAGTACAACAAACTCATCACCTCCCAAACGAGCGAGGGTGTCACCTTCATCAAGTATACGGTCTATACGCTTAGCAACTAACTGCAGTAAATGGTCGCCCGCTCCATGGCCTAGCGTGTCGTTAATCTCTTTGAACCTATCTAAATCTATAAACATAACAGCAAGCATACTATTATCACGATGGGCACTGGCCAGCGCCATATTTAACCTATCGTTAAATAAGCGTCTGTTAGGTAGCCCTGTCAGTTCATCAAAATAAGCTAATTGGACTATTTTTTCTTCTGCATTTTTGCGCTCTGTAATATCACTAAAAATTGCAGCATATAATTTTTCGCTATTATGCGGCTCCTTAATTTCAATAATCGTCAGCCACTCAACATACAATTCGCCACTTTTTTTACGATTACAAATTTCTCCTTGCCACACTCCATGCTCTTCAATTTGCTGCCACATTTGTTTATAAAAATTATGATTGTGTCGACCTGAGCTTAATAAACTGGGATTTTTACCTATAACTTCAAACTCTTTATAGCCTGTTAATTCAGTAAATGCAGGATTTACTTGAATTATCTCACCTTCTTGCGAGGTGATCATGATGCCATCTAACGAGCAGTCAATAATTTTATTGGCTAGGAATAGATTACGTTGTGAATGTTGTAATGCTGCATCTCGTTGCTGCAGCACTTTTTCAAGCTCACAACAATACGCACTTTCAATTTCATTAATCAAATGCTCAAGTGACAGTACACCTTCGATTTCGCCTTCTTCGATAACAATTAAATGCCGAACATGGTTATGAGACATTAATCGATATGCATCAAATAAGCTTTCAGATGGGCTAATATGATGAACAGAACGATTAACAAAGTCCCAGCATAAACCATCGCCACAGCTATCAAGAATTAAGTTCAGTAAATCACGCTGGGTTATAATTCCGTGCTCTTGTAAATGTTCATTATACACAAGAATTGCTTTATCATTGCGCTGGCGCATTTTAGCGATCGCGTCAGTCACAATCATATCGCTTGGTACAATCAAAATATTTTTATTGTATTGATCGTTGATTGTTCTAAATTGTAAGTAATGATCCAGCCCTTGATTGCGTACAATGTCACTGATACTTAATACCCCACACGGCAAATTATTTTCATCAGTGACTAATAAATGGCGTACGTTATTTTGATGAAAAATAAGCGCTGCATCACTCAAAAGCTGCTTACTAGAGACCTTCAAAACAGGGGAAGACATAACCTGTTCAATAACAATGTCTTTGACAGATTGATTAGTGAAATCGAGCTTCATGCAATCTGACTCTGTCCAAACCCCAACAATATCTTGCTGCCCCCTTACAAACACAGCGCTCACATTATGTGCTCGCATAAGCTTGACCGCCTCTATAAGCCTAGTATCTTTTGCGCAAGCAATAACCTTGTTAGTATATACATCATGAACTTTTTGATAACGGCTGTTTTGGGGCATAATAGAGTTCTTGGCAGCGAAAGGGTATAAAGTATAAATAGCCTCAGTAAAAACAACTTGATTTAGGACAATAAATGAGTCACTTCCACCCCTTAATACTGATTTATAACCAAGAAATTGACATTATAGAACAGCCTAGCGATCTCGAAAATTTACTGTATGGGATAAGTAAAGACCAGCAAGAAGAGGTGATTTTATTAGATAAAAAAACAGGCTATAAGAAACTAAATAACACTCCCTCACAAGCGTTATCATCCAGCGAATTAGCCACATTGGTTAAAGAGTATTTAGCAAAAGAAGGGCAATGTTGCTTAGCTAAAATAGACCACTTAACACCGGCTCAGGCATTTGATTTATTAGCTATCGACTAGTGCTTTAACGTGCGCTACAGCGCTGCGTCCTAATGCCGATAAAGCATATCCGCCTTCAAGATAAGAGATAATCCCTTTACAATTAAGTGTTTTGCTTAATGAGGCTAGCTGCTCTGTTAGCCAAACATAATCATCCTCGACAAATTTTAGACTTGCCATGTCATCTTCAAGGTGCGCATCAAAGCCTGCACTAATAAAAATAAGCTCAGGTTTAAAAGCTGACAGTTTAGGCAACCATTGCTGATCATAAAGTGCTTTTAAATCATTACCATCACTGGCAATTGGCAGTGGAGAATTGACTAACGTGGCATTATTTTCAATGGCAGTATTGGGATAAAAGGGATATTGAAACAAAGAGCAAAAAAGAACGTTTTCATCGTCCATAAAAATATCTTGCGTGCCGTTACCGTGATGCACATCAAAATCAACAATAGCAATGCGTTTAACGCCTTTGCTTTGCGCATACCTAACCGCAATTGCTAAATTGTTATACACGCAGAACCCGCTCGATGCAGAACGTGTTGCATGATGTCCAGGTGGTCTGACAGAACAAAAAGCCGCATCTAAGTTATCAGCAAGTACTTCATCTACCGCCATCAGGCCAGCTCCTACCGCTCGTTCAACTGCTTTTAAAGAATCAGGACATAACCAAGTATCACCATCTAATGAGGCAAGTCCTTCATCAGGCAAAGTATTTTCAACATGCTTAATAAGAGACTCATCATGCACAAGTAAATAATGATCTCTTGATGCTTTTGGCGCTTGTTTTTGCTCTACGGCAATATCCAATCCACTTGCAAGTAGACGATCTGCAATTGCATCCAAACGCTCAGGACACTCTGGATGATCCGCTATCATTTTATGTTTACGACAGTGTGGATGAGAGATAATTGCAGTACGCATACAAAGCTCCTAATAATTTAGCTGAGGTAACTATAACAAAGCCACCCTAAGGTGGCTTTGCGACTTTGGTTTATGTGTTCTACTTATTAGTTTTGGGCTTGTAAATTTAGGTTTCTAAAATCAAAGCTAAAATCAGTAACTGTCGTTGAGACTGCACGCATTTTTGCCTGCTTAACGCGGTTTGTCGTACTCATCTCAAACGTTATAAATGCATCTGCTTCCAACAGTTTTTCATCCCACTTAACAATAAAAGTATTACCTGTGTAATGCTCAAGCTGGCCTTTTAAACGCTTAGTATGGGTAAAATCAATACGTAGCTTACCGTTTAACTCTTCAATGATTACATCACCATACCAATCATCACTTAAAGTGCCTGTGTAGCTGATATTTGGTAGTTGTGGCTGGTAATCTGCAGGTGCTTCCGGCTTGGCATTGGCGTACGCTTTTTGCTTACCTTCAAAGTGCTTTTTCGCTAAATCTTCAACCCAGTCTTTATCTTCAAGGTCAAATGCATCCTCTAGCACTTCGTAAGTAATCGCAGAGAGTGCACTAAATGCTTGCTGATTGCTCAAGATGACAATACCTAAATTCTTCTCGGGTACCAATGTTACCTGCGATACCATACCTAAAATTCCGCCACCGAGAGCAAGCTTTTTTACCCCATGGAAGTCTTCAATACTCCAACCTAAGCCGTATCCTCTAAACTGCTGGTGATACGCTTCATACGCTTTTTTTGATGCCATAGAGGTAATATGCGGGTGCCACATTTGCGCTTGTTGTTTTTCACTAAAAAGTTGCTCACCATTTGGCATTTTGCCACCAGCAAGTTGCGTACGAAGCCACTGACTCATATCACTGACACTTGATGCAATTGCTCCTGCACCACGAAAGTCTTCTAAGTAATTAACAAAAAATGGATTTAATTTGCCATCCATAGGTATGTGACCCGTCGCCCAGTTTTTATTGCTACTTGGGATACGTGAAAAACCAGCGCGTGAGTTTTTCATTTTTAACGGCTGTAATATGTTTTTTTCAATGTAGTCGTTCCAGCTCATACCAGAAACACGGGCAACGACTTCGCCAGCGGTAACAAACATTAAGTTGTTATAGGCGTATTTACTGCGAAAACTACTCGCCGGCTTTAAATACTTTAAACCTGCTAAGATTTCTTCTACTGATTTATCAGTATCAGGCCAGATCATCAAATCGCCTTGACCTAAACCTAAACCACTGCGGTGGCTTAATAAATCACGGATAGTCATCTCTCGGGTGACATATGAATCGTATAAACGAAATTCAGGTAGATGATCAATCACTTTGTCATCCCAGCTGATTTTGTCTTCATCAACCAGCTTGGCTAACGCCGCGGCAGTAAATGCCTTTGTATTTGATGCAATACCAAATAAGGTGTTTTTATTTACTTTTTTTCCTGTATCTAAATGGCTTACACCAAAGCCCTTAGCAAATACGACTTTATCATTTTCAACAACAGCGACAGCCATCCCAGGGACATCAAAACGTGCCATAGAGTTTTCGATTACGTGATTAAGCTCCGTGGTGTTTATTTCTGCGTGGCTGTTAAATGCAAAGCCCGTGAATAACGAGGCTGCAATAGCGAGTTTTGTTAATTTCATAACATTCCTTGGCGTATTTTTTTATTGTTGATGTACGGCAAACTCAACAGCTGCACGTACTTTATCGCTATCTTGGCGAGTGGGCCGAGATTTTATGTTTTCACTGTACTCATTTGGTAGCCCGGCTTCAAGCGCACCGCGATGAACGTGCTCTATGTACCAGTCATAAGGTAGAATTGTTGCATCTGTGGTATTTGCAATATAACAATGTGCGGCTATTTTTTTGCCATCAAGTAAAATAACTTCAACATCAACACAATCGTAACGCGGTCCTTCAATCACATCGAGAATCTCTTTTTCATCAGCAGTTACTTGGTATACCACCCCATACACTTGTGCGTCTTGAGCGGTGCTTTTTCTTACACTGCATTTACCAGACCCATCCAGGCTGACCATATCAAACGTTAACTCATACCCTATTAAACGTGCCGTCCCTACTCGTTTAACTTCAGGAAGACGTGCTAATAAACGATTTGACGACATATTTGAGCCAAACGAAAAATTATAAAGTGCCATGCTTGTTTACTCCTACAAAACCACACGTAATGCTAATGCGATTAAAACCACGCCTATACCACGGTCGAACCAATAACCACTCTTTTGAAAAAAGCCTCTAACTACAGGCTTTGATAACACTAATGATAAAAACGAAAACCAAACCCACGTTGCCACAGCCATATACACACCATAACCTGCTTGCACTAACAGCGGTGTTGTTTGACTGATCACCAAAGTAAATAACGACATAAAGAATAATGTTGCTTTAGGGTTAAGTGCATTCGTTAAAAAGCCACGCCGAAACGCAACCCAGAGTGACTCCTCACTTTGGGTTTGAGGTACCTCTTCGCCCGAATTTACTGAGGGCTTAGCGCTACGCAGCGCTTGAAATCCTATATATGCTAAATAAGCGCCTGCTAAGTACTTTAACGCCATAAATACCGTAGGTGATTGAGCTAACAAAACCGCAACCCCCAATAAGCAATAACCCACATGAAGTAAAATCGCTAAGCCAACACCAAAGCTAGTCCATAGCGCATTACGCCGACCATGTTGAATACTTTGTTTAAGCACAATTGCAAAATCGGGACCTGGACTTGCTACTGCAAAAAAGTGTGCCAACGCTATGAGGATAAATTCATCTAAATAATTCAAATCTTTATCCGGCCTTTTTTTCGTCGAGCGCTAGTAAAAGCGGGTTTGCAGTTTCATTTAATAGTGCTTTTATCTCTTTTTGCGCTTTCTTGAATTGGCTACGCAAATGTGGTTTGAGATGCTTTTTAGTGTCGTGGTGGCCTTTAAAGTGACATATTAAAGCGTGCATAAACAAAGTTTGCGACTCAGTTAATGCAGCCTGCCTGTTCGCGTAAGGGTTATAGCACGACCCGCAGCCACCTTTAAACTGATAAACAGTGTTACTCATCATCACACCAAACCCTAAAAAGCATGCAAGCGCATCACTAGCCTGTGGTAAAAACTCTTTCCCGCCAGGAGGCAAAACACCAACATGGTGAATCATGATCGTTGCTAATGTGCCAGCAAAGCTCGCTACCAAATCCTGCGGTTGATTTATTTGGTTTGGATTAAACGAGACATTAATTAAATGCGGCGGTGCAACTATGAGGGAGCTGTTTGATGAGCGTAGCGTGTCAGTAAACTCAAAATGGGGGAACACTTGTGGCTGAAGCTGCGTAGGCCCAACAAGCTGGATTGGCCACGCTTGCATACCCGCATAATCCACAACTCGCTGAAATACTTTGCTAGCCATTTCTTCAATACTGGATACTGGATCAGGAAAAAATTGATGATTCGGTAACACTAACTGTGTTTTATTGATAAAAAACTCGCTGTCAAAATGCTCAACAGCCCACACAAATGTATCGATTAACCATTGTTGTTCTTGTGCGTCTAACAACGGCTTAGATTTAAATAAAGCTAACATAATCAACTCTTAATTTTATTGTTGGGTACTTGCCCATTGCCATGCCTGAGTATTATAAAGCGGCACAGTCGATAAAGCGTGATGATGACTCCCAGTCGATTCTTTAGTTGAATATGAGAGATATAATAACGACCGTGTTTGTGCATCATAAATTCGACGTACTTTTAAAGATTTAAATAAAATACTTTTTGATGATTTAAAAACAACTTCGCCTGACTTGCTTCGGTCAATGTCAGCTAACTGCTCAGCTGTAATAGGACCGGTTTGGCGACATGCAATAGACATATCCGATGGATCTGAAAAATCTAAATTCGCTTCAATATGACTAATATGGCATGTCACCCCGGTGACCAACGGGTCTTGTTGAGAAACTACTTTGATATCTTTCGTTGTAAATAGCCCTAAACTTACAGATGCAGCATCGTCTGAGCACCCAACTTGTAAAGCTAACAACCCCACTAGACTAATTACTTTTAATGATTTCATACCATTCCTTAAATTCAAATGCTGCAACATTAACACCTAAACTGTGTGCTCTACGGTTACATTTTTGTAATTGCTATGTTTCAATAATAACTGAAATATTCTTCGACAACGAGCGGCATTATGATGAAAAAAACAAACACTGTTTAATAAGTCTATTGCCGTTTTATTTGGAACCCATAAGGTTGCCACTATAGTTAATGATGAGTGATGCTTATGCATTTTAACGACGGCGCTTTTAATCAATTTCAAACCTGTGTATTTATTTACCGCTTTTAAGGAATTTGCAATGCCTCATATAGTGATTGAACATTCTGAAGATTTACCTCTATTACCTCAAGTCTTAGTAAATAAAGTACACCAGACCACGTTTGAAAGTGGTTTGTTTGAGCTTTCGACAATTAAAACTCGCGCCATTGCATATCAGCACTATCAGCTAGGCGAAGGTAAAGATGGCTTTATTTATATAGCGGCCTACATAATGGCTGGTAGAAGTACAGAAGACAAACAGCGCTTAAGTGAAAGCTTACTTAATTGTTTACGTACTTATTGTATGGAATCATATAGTTTAAGCGTTAATGTTTACGAAAACAGTAGCGAAACTTACCGTAAATGCTAATGCGATAGTTTGATAAAAATTAAGAAATTACCTAGGCACTAAAAGGTTTATTCACTTATGGTAGGTACTCAGCTTTAATGCGCTTAATATCTATTTGAGGTGACTTGTATGATGTGTAAATCAACCAATCTAGCTGCGAAACATAAGTTAAACCTGATGAGCGACTAAATGCCCGCTCAGGCAAGCGCATCACATCATGGTGCTGTTTAGTTTGTAAGTTATAAGCACTTAGTCGGTAATCCCCCTGATTAACATTAAAATAAAACACTCTATCGGGTTTGCTATCTGTTCCTTGGGCATAATGCCAACCAACGCGGTTAGATAAATTGATCGACTCAATTAACACCTTTTCTTCACCTGTATCGTGATGTTTTATCCATAACTGCGTTGCTTTTGGATTGGCAAAAATAAGATCTTGCTTAGCCGTTTCAATAGCATAATTAGCGGGTTGCTCTATTATTTTGCCTAAGTTTTCCCCCTGAATATTCAGACGATAAATATACCCATTGTTAGATACCAGCACGCTTTGATTATCAGCTGACCATGCAGGCTTACCATAACTATCAAAACCACTTTGCAAAGGTTTACTATTTAATTGTTTTTGGAAGTCATAAATAAATAGCTCACTCTTGTCTTCAATATTTGCTATATAGGCAATATAACGACCATCAAAAGACCACACTGGGCTATATACACTGGCTTTTAGGTGACTTAACTGAGCTCGATTTGTGCCATCTGGGTTAGCAACCCATAATTCGGTGTCCCCTGACTCATTTGAAATAAACGCTATTTTATTTTGCGCCTCATTATAATCGGCATAGCGCATATTAAAATGCGTTGATAAAACAGGAAAAGGCGAACTCACTATTGAGTCATTTACTTCTATACGCATAAGAGCTGAATCAATATGCCATTGATGAAAATACAAATCTCCTTGCGCGGTGAATTCAGGATAGCTAAGACCTTTTACTTTCATATCAGTGACCATCTGAGTATCAAAGTTATAAAGGTAACCTCGACGCTCATCTTGCTTTACCGCTGAAAACACTAATTGATCTTTAAATGGATGCCAATCCATACCACGAATATCCAAAAAGCCATTAGTTAGTTCGTGTGCATTGCCGGTTGCAATATCCACTAAGAATAGATTTTCATTCCCAGTGGGGAAATTGCGTGAGACAACAAGCTGTTTTGCATCGGGGGAGAAAATCACTGATTCGTCAATGAAATGGCATTCTCCCAAACACGGAATCTTTTTTATATTTTTTTTATCTGAGGTTAAATTAAGAATATTAAGTTCTGTTCTAACGCGCCCTTTACTCACTTGCTCACTAATAAAAACCAGCTCAGTTCCCGAATAATTTACATCAAGATCGGTGGCGCTGCTCGCAGGACAAGATGCCAACACCGAAATCTCGCCTGTTGCGATAATATGCTCTACAACCTCACACGTACTTGCTGCGATGCGTCGATAATAATAAAGACGCTGTAAGTCAGGGCTAAAAACGGTTCTGCCCTCCACGTAATCTGTATTTGTAAGCGATTTCACCGCCTGCTCTGGCGAAAATAAATCGCGCAAATATAAATTTGTTGGCTTACCAGGCCGACGCCAAGAGTACGCCATAAAATGCTCATCACTCGAAACGGCTGGATAAAGCTCTCGACCAGGGCTTGTTGTAACCGTTTCAATATAATCAGTAAGTAAAAAAGTAGACGACACGAGAGGCTGCTCTTTGTGCGAAAACAGCCAATGCTGGCTTGCCCAAAAAGCCACGACTGCAACTAAAGTTAATGCAGCTGTAGCTAGCCTAAACGTTGAAAGCAAGGGCGCTTTATTTTGTGTAGATTGTGTATCTTCAATGAGGGTCGGCGCTATTGTTAACCGGTAGCCTGTTTTTCGCAGTGTTTCTATGTAGGTATTGTTTGGGTCCAGCTCTTTAAAAGATTTTCGTAAGTGCCAAATTGCATTAGTTAATGCTTTTTCACCGACAAAATAATTGCCATCCCATACTTCTTCAATCAATTCTTCACGGGTTATCGCATTTGGATAACGCGATGCTAAGACTGACAATAATTCGATAAATTTAGGCTGCAAAACTATTTCAACATCCGCATATGTCAGCTTATTTTCAAGCACAGAGACATGACACTGATCTAATAAAAACGGTTTTTTAGTATCCATATATGAAAGCAATCACCTAATTCAGAAGTCTAGAAGGATAACCTTATAGTTGAACAAAAAGCAAAAATATGGGTTTAAGGTAAAGAATATTAAAACAAGAATCAAGCAATATAAAAACACAACATATTGTTTTTAAATGAATAGATATTAAATAGATGTAAAATAGGGATATAAACGAGACACCTCTCATTGTACTTTGATTCACGATTCCATAAAACATGTAACGAATAAAGCCCACCAGCTACTGTGTTAATGAAATGCTTTGAACTGCCCTTCAACCGCTTAACACAGTGGCTTTTATAAAATAAAAAAATGTAAGGGAAATCTGTGAGCAACATATCAACAAGAAAATGTGCATTGGCACTTGCTATAACAGCAAGTTTTTCAAGTCATACCATTGCAAATACCGCAGAAATTGAGAGAACATCACCCAGTAAGCAAATAAGCGAAGCAGCCCCTGAGGCACCGGAAAAAATCGTTGTAACAGGTTCTCGTCTAAAAAGAGATAGTTTTTCAATTGCAACGCCACTTGTCACTATGGATAGAGACGCAATTGAAGACACGGGTCTCACAAACCTAGCTGATATCTTGGTTGAGAATATGCCTGCTTTGACTGAAAGCATTGGTAATACAACCAGCCAATCGAGTGTATCTGTAACGGGTTTATCAACCATTCAACTGCGTGATCTGGGTGCAAACCGCACATTAACATTAATCGATGGCCGTCGCGTTGTCTCAAATAGCTACAGCGGGAACTATGTTAGTTTAAACACTATTCCAAGTGGTATGGTGGAACGCGTTGAGGTGATCAGTGGTGGCGCATCGGCAACCTATGGCGCAGATGCTGTTGCAGGTGTTGTAAACATTATTACCCAATCGAAAAAAGAAGGGTTCGATTTTAAAGCTCGTGCTGGTGAAACCACAGATGGTGGCGGTAAAGAATTCACCCTAGATTTGAATTATGGTGATTCATTTGCAGATGACAGAGGCTATGCCTACCTCAGTGTAAACTGGGATCGTGATTTTGGTATGAGCTTTTATGACCGAAAACGCGCCCAAATAGAAGATTCATATTCTTATGATGATGATGAGATGTGTAATCAAATGCGCACATCATCAGGCCTGCAATGTATGCGTGACATCACCCAAGCTGATTGGGTAAGCAAAAGCGATGGCACGCTAGGTGGAGTATTTTTAGAGAATAGCCGCAACGACACCCAGTTTTGGTATGACGGCCAAACGCTTCGTGATGACTGGAAAGGCAACGAAGAAATTTACGGCATAAACTCTAGACAGTATGTAAAACTTGATGTTCCAAGTGATAACTTTTCTACAGCCATAAAGGTTGATTTTGATTTAACTGACGACATCATGTTGTATGGCCAAATTCAATACAGTGACAGCGGTTCATTTAATGATAAGTCACCTGAAGATGAATATGAAAGTGCTTATGTTCCTCGCTTTGACCCTGTAACGGGTGAGCCTGCTGGTGATGTTAGACCGGGATACATCCCACTTGATAACCCATATGTACCGCAAGAAATTTTAGATGCAAACCCTTATAAAGATCGTATTTATTGGGATCGCCGCTTTGGTGAAGTAGGTAATATCAACACCGATAACAGCAGAAAGACCATTCGTAGTTGGGCAGGCCTTCAAGGTACTTTATTCAATAACGAGTGGGATTGGGATATCTCAGCAAGCTATGGTCGCTTTACGCAACACCAAGCGCGTAACAACGAACTTAATACAGTAAAACTTAACCAAGCACTGCAAGCTGAACAACTTGCTGATGGCACCATTCAATGTAAGGACGCAGATGCCCGTGCCGCTGGCTGTGTTCCAATTAACCTATTTGGTGAAGGTTCAATTACACCAGCAATGGCAGATTGGATTCGAACGACACCGATTATAGATACCGAAATAGAGCAATACGGCATGGTAGGCTATATCTCTGGTGACTTATTTGAACTGCCAGCAGGGGCTGTTTCGGCTGTATTTGGTGGTGAATACCGTAAAGATTCACAAGACTTAAAAACCAGCGACGATATGAAAGCCGGTGGCATTACGTTTAACTACGTGCCGAACTTTTATGGCGAAGTTGACGTATATGAAGCATTTGCAGAACTCGCCGTGCCATTATTAAAAGATGCACCGCTAGCTAAAAACTTAAGTGCTGAAACCTCGCTACGCCTCGCTAATTACAGTATGGAAAATGTAGGCACAGTAGCCAGTTATAAACTGGGTGTATTTTGGGAGCCTATCAGCGGTTACGCATTTAGAGCTAACTATGCTCGCGCACAACGCGCTCCAACTATTACAGAGCTTATGTCACCTGAACGTGGCGATTACGATAGCTACTCTGATATTTGTGATGGTCTAACAGCCACATCAACTAAACCAGGACATGACAGTTGCCGACAGGAGCCGGCATTTAAGGCCTTACTTGCAGAGGATGCTGACTTTGCCTTTGAAGATGAGAACAATGCCTACTCCCCGGGTGCTGGTAACAAAGAACTAAAAGAAGAAACCGCAGATACCTATACGTTTGGTTTAACACTTGCACCTGAGTTTATCGATAACTTTAGGCTGGCTGTGGACTATTATGACATAGCGATTGTTGATGCCATTTCAACCATCAGTAACGAAAACATTCTGCGTGAGTGCTATGACTCGGATGTCTCATGGGGTGATGATAATGTCTTTTGTAATGATGTAACGCGTAATGATGAAGGTAACATCACTAAAATTTTACAACGCCAATACAACTTAGATGAACTCACTGCGCGTGGCTATGATGTAGTAGCGCAATATAAGTTTGATGTTGATGGCGTAGGATCATTTGCTGTTAAAGCTGATTATAATCATGTAATCGAAAACTCACAGACTTATCAAAGTGATGATGGCAGTTATATCACAAGCCATTATGCGGGCTATGGGAGTAGCAAAGATAAAGCAACGCTCTCTTTGACATGGCGCAATGATGATGTACGCGTACGTTGGAGCACCAACTTCCTTGGTTCATTTAAAGCAAGTCAGAGCTTAGAAGAAGATTGGCAAGAGTATATGGCAGCGAATGACGAGCGTTGTGCAGCTCAAGAAGAAAGCTGTATCGCTAACCCTGAGCCATTGAAGTACCAAAACTATGGGTCATTTATGAAACATAATATATCAGCGTCTTATAGCATGAGCTTGCAAGAGCAAGGTGATTTACGCGTATTTGGTGGCATCAAGAATGTATTTAACGACAAAGGAGCTTTCTACCCGTATGGCCGAGGTAACTATTACTCTGGTTATGGCGGTGGTAAAGGACGCTATATTTATCTAGGCGCTGAATACAGCTTTTAAAAGCATAACCTATGGTTAATGCCCGTTAACCATATCCCTACTAGGTTGTTAGCAAAGGCACGCTTCATTAGAACGTGCCTTTTTTCTATTCCCAATACTGCATTTCAACTAAACGTGATGCTGTTCTGGCGAACTCAAAGGCGAGTTTTTTTCCTTGATATAACTGCTCAATATGCGTTTGAGCGCTGAGTACTAATAATGTGCCACGGTCGTAACACTCATCAACAAGCGCAATGAACCGTCGCGCTTCGTCATCTAAATAATGATCGTTGTGTGCTTGATGTTCCCGCTGATAGCTATCCTCAATACCATGCACAATTCGTTTTGATGTCATCCCTTGCCCCATTACAGGAATGTTTACTACATATACTCGCGAATAACTGTTCGCTAATTCAATGTAATCATAAGTGCTACGCGTACCGGAACACAGCGCCATGAAATCAAACATAATTGCATTATTACTTTGCATCAAATAACACACTGGTCGTCCTAAAATAGTAACAGTTTGATTTTCCACTATAGGTTTTTTACCACTGAACATTTTGAAATCAGCAATAATTTTTTGTAGATCATGCGGGCAAATAAAATGATTTAATTGGCGACCAAAGCGAAACCGATGATCGCACTCCCCCGCCACATCAATCACATTACAATGACGCTCCAATAGCGCAATACACGGTAAAAATCGAGCCCGTTGTAACCCATTAAAATAGAGCTGCTGTGGATGACAGTTTGATGTAGCAACCAACACAACCCCTTGAGAAAATAATGCTTTGAACAATCCCGACATAATCATCGCATCGCCAATATCGCTGACAAAAAACTCATCAAAACATAATACGCGGATGCTTTTAGCCCACCGTTTAGCAATAATCGTAAGCGGATTTTTACTTCCTTGCAGGCTATTTAACTGACTATGTATTTGTGCCATAAAGCGGTGAAAGTGCAATCGCTGTTTTTTTTCAGTAGGGAGTTGCTGATAAAATAAATCCATCAGCATTGATTTTCCTCGTCCCACTGGGCCATGTAAATAAACTCCTTTGCATTGTGGTTTAGCATGCCACCACGCAGACTTACGGCTCAGCGTTTCTGCAAGTTGTTGTAATGCATTAACGGCCTGTAATTGCGCTCTATCCTGTTGTAATTTCCCAGCCTCTAATTGCTGATTGTAGGCGGCTAATATTTGTATCTGTGACACTGTCATGGTGGCTTACTATCGGCTATACTCGCCGCCATTGTAGCCGACAGAAAATGGGAACCCAATGAAATTTCCTTGCCGTTTAGATAAATTTATTAGCCACCTAGCACAAATTCCCCGTAGTAAAGCAAAAGCGCAAATCAAACAAAAAAATGTAATGATCAATGATTTGATTGTCACTGCCTTTGATTATCCCATTGCGCAAGCTGATCAGGTAATGCTAAATGATGAGCCCCTCACTTATCTTGGTAAACGCTACTTCATGCTTAATAAGCCTGTAGGTTATGTATGTGCGAACGTTGATGAGCTACACCCCACCGTTTTTGATTTATTGGATGAGCCTAATATGAATGATTTTCATGTTGCTGGGCGATTAGACATTGATACTACGGGCTTAGTACTCATCACCAACGATGGCGATTGGTCGCATAAAATTACTTCGCCCAAACACAATAAATTTAAAACTTACCTCGTCGAAACCCAAGAACCACTTAGCGAAGAAGCGCTTGAACAGTTACGTCACGGGGTACAATTACATAACGAGAAAGACCTGACACGCCCTGCCATTGCTGAGTTAATAGCCAGCTACAGTTTGCGCCTTTCAATAAGCGAAGGTAAATATCACCAAGTTAAACGTATGCTTGCTGCTGTAGATAATAAAGTTGTTGAATTGCATAGAGAAAAAATTGCAAATATTGAGCTTGATAGCACACTTGAAAGCGGTGAGTACCGTCAACTAACGGCTGCTGAAATCGCGCTATAAACTTACCTCTTTTGGAAACTTGAGTAAATATCACGTCCAAAACCTATGTTATTGTTAATTATAACTAACAACTGGCCGATAAACGTGGTAGAAAATTAATGTCATAAAAATTAATAAGGGGCTTACCATGCTGTCGGGTCTAGCATTAAGAACGAAAATTATCCTCTTCGCAGGAGCTATGTTTATAGCACTCAATACAATTGCGTTACTCGGCTTACAGTCACTACGCCACGCGAGTGAGAGCGATAACATTGCGCGCATCAACCAACTCATGAAAAGCACCACAAACATTGTTGAACAATTCGAGCTACTCGCTAAAACACAGCAGCTCTCTGAACAACAAGCCCGCGAATTTGCAACACAAATGTTACGTGAAAATAAATACCACGATTCTGAATACGTTTATGTCGTAAATGATAAACTTAATTTTATTGCCACGCCGCATGATCCACAACTTCACGGTACTAGCTTTAATGATTTTAAAGATGCAAACGGCAACAGTATTGGCCGAATGGTAGAGTCGCTTGTAGGCAACCAAACCAATAAGATTATCACTTACCACTGGGATTCAGTGCGCGATGGTGAAACAGTCGATTTGACCTCTGTAGTACAGAAAACGCCTTACTTTGGCTGGTACGTTGGCACTGGTATTAGCGCCAAAGAAGTCAACGCACGTTATTGGGATACAGCAAGTTGGCTGCTTGGGCTGTCATTAATCATTGCTATTGTACTGACAATTGCGATTGCTCGCTTTGGTATATCTTTAAGTAACGCACTTGGTGGTGAAGTAAATCAAGTTATTGATATAGTTAAACAAGTATCAAGAGGTAATTTAGACTCTCACATCCGAAGCGATGCACCAGCCGAGAGTATTATCGCAGCAATGCAATATATGCAGCAGGGTTTGCGAGGCGTAGTCGGCGGTATTAAAGATGTGACTGACAGCCTTAAAAATCAAAGTGTTGATAATGAATCCCGCTCGATAGAACTTGATAAATTAACGCGAAGCTTGAACGAAGAAACCCACATGGTTGCTTCCGCTATTACAGAGCTGACCGCTTCTGCTCAAACTGTTGTAGAACATGCAGAACAAGCCGCGCATTCAGTTCAAGAAGCTGAAAACCAAGGCCAAAGTGCCAGCCACTTAACCACTGAGGCTGCGAACACCATTGCGTTATTAGAGCAACAAATTGACAGCGCTGGTAATAACATCCAAGTTCTTGATGATGAAGTAAATAATATTGCTAACGTGCTAAGTGTAATTCAAGGGATTGCAGAGCAAACAAATCTACTCGCCTTAAACGCAGCTATTGAAGCTGCCCGTGCCGGCGAACAAGGCCGCGGCTTTGCCGTTGTTGCAGATGAAGTGCGACAACTCGCCCAGCGCACTCAATCAAGCACTGAAGAGATCCACACCATGATTGGCAAGCTACAATCAGCCACCCAAGATGCTAAAACATCAGTGAACTTAAGCATTACGACCAGTGAGCAAACTGTTGCTAAATCGAAAGACGCCAGTGAAGAATTACAACGCGTGGCCTCTTCGCTCAGTGCAATTGCGCAAATGAGTCACCAAATTGCTATCGCGGCGAAAGAACAACTTGATGCAGGTGAAGATACAGCCAAACGGATTGTGACAATTTCAGATACCGCTTCACAAACAGCGAATGTATCTCATCAAGCTCACGCGGCGACTGATTTAATAAAAGGTTTAACGAATGATTTAGAAGCGCAAACAGGTAAATTTAAATCTTAATCATCAACTTCCCTGAAAAGCCCGTACTCGTTTGCGGGCTTTTTTATTAGGTCAGAAATTACGATTTTATTTGCACTAAATCAAAATCGGCAAGATCTGGCACAATCGTTTGTAAGCGCGATTCTGTTATATCTAACGAATTTAAACACTCACAATATTCTGAGGCTTTAAGCTCTAATTGGTGAGCTTTTTTTTGTAATGATTTATCAATTTCTTTAGAGATAATATCCATTCGCTGGCCCATATCGTTAATGCGATCCTCGATATTCCCTTCACGCGATTTAAATGCATCACCCAGTGAGACTAAGATAGCCCCTAATGAACCGTGCACGGCAGAATGGATTTTTTTACTGATCTCTTCAGTAAAGAAATCATCGATTTTAGACAACGACTGTGGGGCAATAAAAAAGAAGTCGTCACCACGCTTAAATTTATCCATCAATGCGCGCTCAACGTATTGTAACTGGGTTTTAAGCACTTCAGGTTCTTTGTCTGACATACCTTCAACAACTTGCTCAATTGCGCTCAAACCTAAGTTCACACCATCAGTAGCAAGTTCAACAAGCTCTGGAACAGTATCTCTAATTCCTTTACTAAATTGCGCAAGAACTTGGCTTTCTTCAGTGCTTAAATCTATCCAATAACCTCGAATAAATAACTGATTGTTATTATTTATTTGTACCCGAGTTTGGCCTTTATCCACAATGCGAATTACATCATCAGTAATTATAAGGCCATGGCTGAGTTCAACCTCACATTGGGCTTGGGCAAAGGCAAAGGAACTTGAAAGTGCTACAGATAACGCCAATATCGAGCGAGATAAAAACGCCATAAACACCTCAAAAAGACTAAAAATGGAAGGCCAGTAGGTTAACAAAAAACCATTTTTATGCAAGTGAAATGGTAGGCGCGATTTGACATCGCGCATGGATGCTTCAAGTGCGCGGGATAAACCCGCGCTTATATTTAAATGGGTGAACCAGGTGGGATTGGTAAAACTTTAAAGTTTGAAGGCCACTCTCCTGATGCTAAAAATTGCTTTATTTGCTCAGATAAATACTGCTTAAATGCACTTTCACCGATACTCACACTGCCAAGTAGCGAACGCTGCTGATAATCATCACTTAACTTGACTAAGTAATAACGCAACTGAGCCTGCACTTCAGGATCCACATCATGGCTAACAGCAAGATCTGCAAATTGTTTTGCCGTTAACAACTGCACGCGCTGATTTATCTTAGCTGCCATGCCTGTTTGCTGCGCGCTTTCAAATATGTGCTCATATATTTGCGCAAGCATTTCATCAAATGTAAAAAAGTCACCACTACGAGCTTGTTGCTGCGCAAGACGGTTTAAGCGCTGACTATTTAGCATTAACGATAAACTGTGATTTGCAGCCACCTCAGGTAAGGCCATCGCATCGAGTGTTAAGCCTGTACGACCGACAATACTTTCACGGCTTTTTGACTCACCGTATGCTTTAGGTGGTATCAGTGCCAATATATGCTCAGGTAACATTAAATTTTCGGCTGTTAATGTACTTAACATGGCATTGAGCGCTTGCTGTTGTAATGATTTACTCACTACTTGAGCCCCTTTTACGGCCTCATCACTGCGTACTTCGTAGTCATAATCAACACCGGCAATCAATTTAACAACCGACTCAACTTGGTAACGGTGAAATAAATACAAAGGCACCAGCATTTCTTCAAGTTGAGATAAAGCCGTGCCTGTTTTTATATTCTTGATACCAAAATTAGCCAATGCGTATTTACGTACTTCTAGAACACGGGCTAACTCTTCACTCGGTGATGCACCATTATCCCAAAGATGAGCAGTAGGGTGAGCGCCACCTTTAGGGCGGGCGTCGCTATCAGAGATAAACTCCAATCCTTTGGCTTTATTTTGCGCCAAAATAGCTGCAAGCTCCGCACTTTCATCAAAACCGGTAAAATCACTGTAGCCATATTTAATGACCTGTGTGTCCCATTGACCCATGCCATGCGCATATCCACGACTGACATCTAGCTTACCTTTATCGTTAAAGCTTAATAACGGGTGAGGGTAATCCATAACCGATGAACGGTCTGCCACTGAGGCAGAGAAATTATGGGCAATACCTAGTGTATGGCCTATTTCATGAGCACTGAGTTGGCGAATACGATCCAACGCCATAGCTTGCAAGGCTTTAGTCACTTCATTGCCATTTATATATGGCGCTGCAAGTGCTTCTGCAATTAAAATATCTTGGCGAACACGTAATGAGCCTAATGTAACGTGGCCCTTTAAAATTTCACCTGTACGAGGGTCAATCACTGAGCTGCCATACGACCAACCTCGTGTTGCACGATGAACCCATTGAATCACGTTGTATCGAATATCCATCGGGTCTGCGTTATCTGGTAATACTTTAATAATAAATGCATTTTTGTATCCTGCTGCTGCAAAAGCGTCATTCCACCATTGACCACCTTCAAGTAAAGCGGTTTTAACAGGCTCCGGGACACCTGGGTCTAAATAGTACGTAATAGGTTTTACCGGTTCACTGATTGGTAGTGAAGGGTCTTTTTTAGCAAGACGGTGACGTGGAATATAACGCACTAACATTGAATCACTCAACGGCGCCGCGTAATCTTTATGTTCAATACTCCAGTAACCTGATTGAGGATGAAATTTACGAGGTGTGTAGTTATCATCAGGTAGTTCAATTAATGAATGGTGCATATGAACCGTCAACGCATAAGGGTCTGCGCTGACTTGGCGGATATACTTACCCGGCTTGCTCCCTTTAAAGGTAAGCACAGCTTCTAGCTCAGTGTTTTTCATAAAGGCTTTAGAACGCGGCATATACACTGCACTGCGGCTCTCATCTAGACTAAAGCTACCTTGTTTACGAGCAGCTAAGGTGCGGCTAACACCGTGAACATCGCTCAGTAAGTACGGGGTATAATCAATTAAAACAGCTTTCGGGCTTTGTGCCACTACTTTAAAGCCCGCTAAAATACTTGATGCAAACGCCTCTTGAATACTTTTTTTCTCAGCCTTGTTTGTTGTATTAGCACGGTAATACGTGTTGATTGCTCTGAGCATCACTTTGTCACCAAAGCGCTCAAACTTTACTAAGTGAGTATTGCCTAACTGACCACGGTCGAGGCCAATATCATTCGAGCCAACACCGTAAGGTAAGCTTTGTTGTAGTAAAAATTGCTGCTCTAGCTTATCTACTTTTAAATAGACTTTGCCATTTTCGGTATCGTAAAAGAATGAAAAATAGCCAGGAAAATGATTCATTTGTGCAGTAAAATCATTTATAGACTTAATTGCTGCGTGCGCTTGAGTTATCATAGTCATCAGCACAGTAAAGAGTATGTAACGTATCAATGGTATTTTTTGCATAATCTTATCTTTGTTATTCGCGTTTTAAATAAGCTTTAAGGTGGTTCTAGTATAGGATATCAGCTTTAAAATACAGTTATTTAAGACGAAATTCAGCGCTAGCTTTGATGATCCCTCTCACATTATGATTATCATGGCCTTTAACGTTATCAGGAAAATAGAATGCGTAGACTACCCCCAGTATTACTTGAAGACGGTTGCCCGAGAGATTTAATCTCGTTAATAAGAACGATTTTAGCTGCGTGCAAAGAAATTTCGTTCCGTGTAGGTCAAGGTGCATTATCGGGCGTGCTTGGTTCAACACTGGATGAAAATATTCAAGGTGAAACACAAAAGAAACTTGATGTGTTAACTAACCAGTTACTTAAAGATATTTTACTGGAATCAGGCTACGTTAAAGCCATCGCTTCTGAAGAAGAAGATTACACCGTAGCAGGCAACCCAGATGCCAGCTACATTGTGGCATTTGATCCATTAGATGGTTCATCAAATACTGACATTAACTCCTTAGTTGGCACTATTTTCTCAATTATGCGAGCACCTGAAGGTTCAGACGCCGCGGATGAACGCATTTTTATGCAACCAGGTAAAAACCAAGTTGCTGCGGGATATGTGCTTTATGGTCCATCAACTGTACTTGCACTAACAACCGGTAAAGGTACGCGCTTTTTCACATTAGATAAAACTCATGGCACATTCTTATTAACTGAAGACTTCGCTAAAGTGCCTGAAGAGACAAGCGAATACGCTATCAATGCATCAAATCAACGCCACTGGCAGCCAGCAATGCAAAACTACATCAATGACTTGATGGCTGGTGAAACAGGCCCAAGAGCGCGTAATTTCAACATGCGCTGGATTGCAGCCATGGTTGGTGACGTGCACCGTGTTTTATGTCGAGGTGGAATTTTTACCTACCCTACCGACACCAAAGATCCTAATAAACCAAACAAACTGCGCTTACTTTATGAAGCAAACCCTATGGCGATGTTAATTGAACAAGCTGGCGGTATTGCATCTACAGGTACTGAACGTATTATGGATATTCAACCTGACGCTATCCACCAACGCGTAGCTGTTATTTTAGGTTCTAAAAACGAAGTAGAAACCTGCTTAAACTACCACAAGTAAAGCAGGCAGTTTTAGCTGTAAAATAAAAGCCGCGCTTGTTAAATCAAACGCGGCTTTACTTTATCGCTATGTGTTCTAAAAGCTAACGGCTAGCATTTCAATAACTCAACCAACTTCGCCACTTTATCATTATCTAGCTCGCCCATTTGCTCGCTGTTACTCAGTGCGTATATCACACCTTCCACTGCGCTGTAGTCGATGTCAGTTCGTGCTTCAATTACATTCGCCCACAACTCAAGGTCATCTAAGTCAATTTCGCCAGCAAGGCAGCGTTTAAGTACACCAATGACGTTTTCGAGCGTCAACGTGTAGCATAAAATAGGTTCAACTTCGTTCGTTGAAACAATAATACCAATGGCTTGGTCCTTATTTTTACCTAGGGTGGCAAATTCTGCTAACGCTTGTGCTCTGTTCATGTTTATTTATCTGTTATTCTAATAATGATTTTAAAAACTGAATGAATATTAAATGACAACTTTAGCCTGTTCACAATGTCAAACAACGCTTACATGTAATGTTGGTAACATCAACGCCTGTTGGTGCAATGAACTCCCAGCTATTTTACCGCTTAATGACTCAACCACCAGTTGTTTATGCAAAGAGTGTACGTTAGCTAAAATCAATCAGTTTTTAGCTACCTTGTACACGCAACCTTTAAAAGAACAACTGACTTATGCTAAACGTTTCCATAGCAACGCAAACCTGATAGAAAATCTCGATTATGAAATGCAAAACGGCTACATGGTATTCAGTCGTTGGTTTTTCTTAAAGCGTGGAACCTGCTGCAAAAACAATTGTAAGAACTGCCCATTTTCATAAGTTTATACGCAAAACTCTCCTCTTTCTTTCAAACATAAAATTTACAAGAAAAATATTTAAAAATATTTTTATTCAAAAAAACAAAGGAGAACAACTTAAAAATGCATTTATGTGAATAATATACGCATATAATTGAATATAAATTTCTGTACCAATTTCAATCATCTTGTTTACATTTTTTAACATGCTTTTCTGTTTAGTAACAACAACCAGAAAAAAACAGGATAATAAATGAAACAGTTCAAGCCGAGTATTATCGCTTGTGCAATAGCCGCTCAATTTTTTACTGCTCATCATGCTGTTGCAGCTGAGCAGCAGGTAACTGCCAATAAAGAAATCGAAACTATTGAAGTAACTGCAACCAGGCGCTCTGGTTCTATTCAAGATGCACCACTTAATATTACTGCCTTAGATGGCGATGTTATTGCCGATCAAAACATTGGTAACCTTGAAGACGTTGCTCGCTGGGTGCCTGGTTTAACTATTTCTGATCAAGGTGGCAGAGAAGGTTCACCGATTATTGTTCGTGGTTTAAATACTAATTCTTCAGATCGCGGCTCAGATGGCGGCACTGTGGCAACCTATGTTGGTGAGATTCCCTTAAATATTAGTTTACGCTTGACCGACATTGATCGTATGGAAGTGCTTATTGGGCCACAAGGTACCCTATATGGTGCAGGTACTCTAGGTGGTGCGATTCGCTACTTACTAAAGCAGCCTCAACTTGACATCACCGAAGGCAGTGTTTCTGGTGATATATTTTCAATCAATGAAAGTGATGATACCGGTGGTGAATTTGGCGCAGTCTTTAATACGCCATTAATTGACGATGTATTGGCAGTTCGCGCTAGTCTAAATTATTACAATAAACCTGGTTATATCGATTACAAATATGCAGTGCAAGAACCTGGTGTATCTAATCCAAACCCCGACTTTACAGATCAAAATGATATTGATAACAACTTACGTCGTGTGAATGATGCAAACGATGAGAAAATCACTACTGGACGCTTATCTGTTCGCTGGCAAGCAAATGAAAACGTTGATGCTACACTAAATTACTTTTATCAAAAGCAAGAACACGGTGGCAACTCAACAACACAATACAATACGCTAGCTGATAGTAGTGCCCTAAAGGGGACTATTGGCCGTTATGAAAACGCAGCTCGCGTACTTGAGCCCGGTGAACAAGAAAATGATCTTTTAAGCCTTGAAATAAAGGCTGATTTAGGCTTTGCAGAGTTGGTATCTGCCTCTGGCTGGTCAAGCTACGAGCAGTCAGGACAGCGAGACCAAACTGACTTACTTTATGATATTTGGACTGGTTACGCTGATTTCCCTGCATTTGTTGGTCAAACACTTGATACAGCTGATCGTGATAATTTTACTCAAAAACTGCGCTTAGTATCTAATTCAGATAACGCTCTAAATTGGATTGTAGGTGCTTATTACAATAAACAAGAGAATTTTTCAGACGACCGCGAATACACTCCGGGTTTAACTGAATTTTGGGGCGGTGGAAACCCAATGTACAAGAAGACCTAGAGTATATTGTAATCAGTAACTCTGAAATCACAGAACAAGCCATTTTTGGTGAAGTAGGTTACAGCCTAACTGATCAGTTTGATGTGACGCTTGGCGCACGTTTATACGAATATGACATCTCAACTAACTCTGGTTCAGCTACACCGCTATATTCTGGAGATTTTTCATCACTTGAGCAACTTGAAATGGAAAATGTCAGCGCCAATGATAGTGGAAATTTATTTAAGCTTAATGCTAACTATAAATTTGAATCAGGCATGCTGGCTTATTTTACAGTTAGTGAAGGTTTTAGAATTGGTGGCGGTAATGGTATAGCACCTTGTCCTGATGTGTTACCAGAACAACAAATCGTATGTGCATTACCAAATGAAGAAGATTATGAGCCTGATACCACAGTTAACTATGAGCTTGGCTTTAAATCTAGTTGGTTTAAAAACAGCCTACATTTTAATGCGGCGTTGAGGCTGTAGAATTACTCTTTTTAAAGAAAATCAGCCTGTTTTATGGGTTCCAAATGCATTACCTAATGCTTTAAAAGCGCTTAGAGTTAATTACAGGAGTTCGTTTTTTAATTGAATTTGGCTGTTTGAGTTATTCTACAGTCTCGTTATTTAATGTCGATTGGAAAGATGCGCAAGTGGGTAGCTCTACTGTCAACGGCCAAGAACTGATCACTGCAAATGCTGGCTCAGCAAACTCAAAAGGGGTGGAAATTTCATCTCGCGCAATATTTGCTGATAACTGGACCGCTTATGCTACTTACGCTTATGCTACTTACGCTTATGCTAAAGCAGAACTAACTGAAGACGCACCTGATCTCTTTGGCATTAATAATGGCGCTGTAAATGGCGACCGATTACCGGGCGCACCTGAACATCAATTCTCATTTGGCCTACGCTATGAGCAAGATATAATGGACGACAAACTTTTGAGTGTTAACTATGGTATGACAGCACAAAGTGATGTTATTACTAAAGTTGGTCTTAGAGATGACGCTGAAACACTGGCTGGTTATTCGCTTAGTAACTTGTCTGCAAGATTAACTGGTGACATGTGGTCGGCAACTATTTATGTTGATAACTTATTCGACAAATACGCGTTTACCTCTGTGCGTCGTGATAAGTCATGGGCAGGTATGTCGCAAACTGGTGACAACAAGGCTTTACCTGAGTTGCAACGTGTGTACGCTCATTACACAACAACACCGCGCACGATAGGCATGAAGTTTACTTATAACTTTGAATTATAAACAACGAGTAAAAGCCTTGGTGTTTTGTACCAAGGCTTATATCCTTTAGCTTATGCAACTAACATCACTCCAAACAAAGCTTCAGCAGCAAATTGAGCTTGCACTTACGCAAGGCAAATTTAATGATGCTCATCACTTACTAGTAAGCAATTTAACAAGGGATCCAATTGATCACTTTAGTTATTTTTTGTTGGCACAAGTAAATCTGGCCGTTGGCGATAAAAACAAAGCACAAAAGCTACTAGAAAAAGCACTTAGCATTACAAAGCAGCCGGTGTATTTTGCTCATTTAGCTAAAGTAGCGGTATTGACTGGGCAACTAATTAACGCACAGCAATACATAAATAAAACGCTAAATAGCGAGTATGATAATGCGATTTATTATGACCTTGTTGCTAACGTACTAACTCGTTTAGGGCATTATCAAGAGGCGCTCAATTGGCAAAAAAAAGCCTACCTGCTCGACTCATCAACTCCTCAAATTAGTTACAACTTAGCAATTGGTTATAAAGTTATGGGGGAGTTTGACAAAGCCCGTAATTTATTAAAGCAATTAATAACGAAGCAACCTTTGTATTTTCAAGCACATTATTCGCTGGCAGAGCTCAATAATACTGACTCAGCAAAAACACACCTGGCACAACTTAAAAAGTTAGTAAAAAGCAAACTTTCAACGCAAGATAACCACTATGCACAACACGCCATCGCTCTCAATTATGAGCATATAAATGAATACAAAAATGCATTTAACGCATTTAATGCCAGCAAAAAGACAATAAACCAACTCGTAAAATACAACCCTGACCAACACAGTCAGTTTTGCCAACAACTAATTAGCTTTAGTCAGCAGTTCTGTGCTACACAAGCCAATAATATCTTTGCGCCGATATTTATTGTAGGCATGCCACGCTCAGGCACCACATTGATGGAAAAAATCATAAATCAGTCTGCTGCAGTTCAAGGTGTAGGTGAACTCAACGACATTGCTCAACTTTGCCAAAGAGGCAATAAGCAGATTTTAAATAGTGAGGTATTAACCGCCGCTTATAATAATAAAGAAACAGTTGAGCAACTTAATAATTATCAACAACGCGTTAGTCAATTAGTAGCGCCGTCATTACGTGTTTGCGATAAACAACCGTTTAACTTTTATTATATTGATTTAATTTTAGCTGCTTTTCCGCAAGCTAAAATAATTTGTATGCAACGAGAGCAACAAGATAGTTGTATTGCAAATTTCCGCCAGCTTTATAATCCAGCAAGCGCTTTTCATCATTACAGTTATGATTTAAACAATATAAACCGTTTTTACTATGACTACTGTAACTTAATAAATCACTTCGCGAACACATACAAAAACAACGTCTTGATCATGCAATATGAAGAGTTAGTCACTGAACCTGTTAGGAGCACGAAAAAGGTATACGCTTTTTGTAATTTAGAGTGGCAAGCTGACTGCTTAGACTTTTACAAACAACAAAGCCCCTCAGCAACAGCCAGCAAAATACAGGTACGCCAACCATTAAATAACAAGGCTATTAACTATTGGCGCAACTATGATTTTGCAATTAATTCATTATAACTATGCGCGCTTAGGGCAAGGGCCGGTTTCGATGGGGAGTTCATCTCGTGCGCCCCACTCACTCCACGAACCGTCATAAACGTGTAAATCTTGATAACCACATTCGTCAGCAAACAAGGCTAATATGCATGCGGTTACCCCAGAACCACAACTAAATTGCAGCTGAGTTTGTTTATCAACAACCGTAGAGAAGGCCGCTTTAATTTGCTCAATTGATTTAGCTTCGCCTTTATCAAGTAACTCGATAAACGGCAATGACAGGCCGTTGGGGATATGACCACTGCGCATACCGGGTCTAGGCTCAGCCATCTCACCTGTATAGCGTTTATAACCTCGCGCATCAAGCAGCAAGACATTATCGTCATCAATACCATTAAACACCGCAGCTGCATCTATAAAGTAGTCAGCCCTTGGTTTAGCAGTAAAGTTCCCTCTATGGTGGTTATGGCTATATTCGACTTGAGTGAGATAGCCCAGAGACTGCCATTTAGCTAAGCCACCACTGAGCACTTTAACATTATCAAATCCCATTGCTTTAAACATCCACCACCCTCGAGCAGAGCTGAACAAGCCTTGGTCTTCATATATGACAACCAGCGAGTCGCTATCTACTCCCATTGATTGCATTTGCTCAGTGAACTGCCCAGGACTACACATAGTGTGCGACAAGCCACTGGATAAATCAGCGAGCTGCTTTTTAAAATCAAACCGCTGAGCATTCGGGAGCTTAGCATCCGGTTGGTATCGCCCTGGTTGACCTGGGCGCACCATACCTGCATCAAAGATAACGAGTTTTGAATCGTTTATGTGTTCGTTCAACCACTGGCATGTGACGATGTTGTTCATTGTGTTCCTTTACTTCATTTACCTGCTGTGAAAACGCATCAAGGCCGAGCAAACGTTTCTCAACAGCTTCAACATGATCTTTGGAGCAATCTTGCCACCTTCCTTGAACAGAGTAAACATGCTTTAAATAACTAAAAAACTTATCTTTTAAATGTGAATCTACTTGCCAACCATGCATTACTTGCAAAAGCTGATTACGCAGTGCGTGTCCATTTGCTGCATGTAATACCAAACCATCAATGTTATAACATGCCTGCCCAAGGGTAATAACACGCTGCCCAATTAACAGCGCCTCAATACCGACGGTTGAATTTACTGTTACAACTGCTTGTGCATTTTCGATTAAATCGGCGGTGACATTACCATTTGCAAATAGTGCTTGGGGGTGCTTTTTGTATAGATGAGGGTAATGTTTATGCCACGATGGATGTTCTTTAAAAACAACTTTTAATTGCGGGTCACTCAATCCCTCCACAGCTTCCATTACCTGATTATAAAGTGCTTCCATAGAATGTATCCAGGGCGAATAGCTAGCAATCTGAGTATCATGAGGGACTTGAAATGGCACAAAAATATAGCGTGCAGGCAGTTTGCTCTGCACAAACTTTTTGCGCTTTTTATGATTTGCTCTAGGCGTTAGCTCTGGGATACGTACATTGAAATGCTCTGGAGGCTCAAAATTTTCATAAAACTCGCGTTCACGCTTTACTGATGAGGCAAAGTTTACACCTTTTGGGTCTAAGCAACTCGTATTAGGCAGCAACCCGTTTTCATAATAAAACACATTTATACCTAGCCTTTTAGCTGCCTTTACAACCGTTACATTAGGCAGTTTATTACCATTCCAAATAACTAAATGAGTCGGTTTTTGTTGTTCCAATAAAGCTAAGTATTTGGCATAGCGGCAGCACTCAATGATATTCAGCAAAAACGCATAAAACCTAGTAAATATATGACTGTTCCACATACTATTTTTGGCTTGCTTACGTTTTATCTGAGTGGCAATAATATCGTCAAAAGAAGTGTTAAGTGCTTGAGGTATGTATTTTAAAGCACCAAGCATTGGCTTACCAAAGATATGTATGCTGGCACTAATGTTAAGCTGAGAAATTAGTTTTTTATAATAACGGGCGTGTACATTGCGACGGGACACAAATAGAAAGTGCATAATGGGCTTATACCAATATTTATAGGTTTAATATAAATACTAAGCCGACTATATGACTTAACCATGACCAATTTATGGCAGTTTTATTCTACTGTTGGCTCCTTTGATTAATTTATTTTACTGTAATAAAACGGTATTATAGATTTTGACTGTGGTATGTGGAGTATTTCCTCTTCACAACCTACCCGTTTTCTACTTTCAGCCTTAAAGTGATGCTTCATGCCTAAACATTATTTATTTTACGTTGAACAAGCCTACAGCTTTGCAATATTGCGCCCAATCCAAGATGCAATTATAGAAAATGGCGATAAAGTCTGCTGGTATATTACAAAACGAAGTGGAATTACTGAGGGGCTATTACCCACAGAACAGCAACTGCATAGTGTTGAAGAAGTGAAGCAGTTTAATCCTCGCGCCGTGTTTGTGCCGGGTAATGTGGTTCCTGACTTTTTTCCTGGAGCCAAAGTACAAGTGTTTCATGGCTTAGAGTATAAAAAGAAAGGTCACTTTGGTATTCGTGGTTTTTTTGATTTGTACTGTACTCATGGCCCTTTGACAACAGAACCCTTTAATTTATTAGCTCAAAAACATCATCACTTCAAAGTTACTGAAACCGGCTGGCCTAAATTAGACCCTTACTTTAGCTATGATAAACCAAATAACTTAAAGCCTGTAATTTTATACGCACCGACCTTTTCTCCAAACCTAACATCTTTGGACGCTTTGTTTGAGCAAATCAAAATACTTGCAAATACAGGTGAGTACTTCGTAAAGCTAAAATTTCATCCAAAAACAAAACCTGAATGGCAAATGCTTTACCAGCAATTAGAGAGCCTAGAACATTTCGAAATAAGCCAAAGCGATAACTTGATTCCGCTAATTCAGCAGGCTGATATAGTTATTTCTGATACTTCTAGTGCGGTAGATGAATCGTTGCTTATTGGCAAACCCGTGGTAACCTTTAACAATAGTCAGCCACAAAACGCTTTGATTAACATCACTGAACCTGAACAATTAGACGATGCGATACACCAAGCGCTAAATTTGAGCGAACAGCAACAAAAAAACATTACCGATTATATCGCACAAGTTCACCCATACACTGACGGTAAAAGCGCACAACGCGTTTTAGCAGCAACCGAAGAAGTAATTAACGCCGGGCTGTTACCTAAGCCACTAAACCTACTGCGTCGATATAAAATTCGTAAAGCACTTAACTATATGAAGTTATCATGATAAGAGGCAGTGACTTTGCCTAATCCTAGTAGTCATTTTTAAATAGTCTGCACTACATCTATATTAATCAGTGCAGCATGAGTAGCTATACATTTTTCTCTAGGTAATCAACGATACGGCTGGTTGATAAGCCATCGGTCCTTCCCGCAAGCTGCTTTATTAAAGCTGCTTTGTTTTGTTTAAATGTCTCACTCTCCAGAGCCGCTTGTTCGATTTTTTCCGCTAGCTGATTGTAATGTCTAGCAGGGTGACAAATTTGATTAAAATAATGAATATCATCATCTAATCGCTCTTTCAAACGAAACGAAAAAATCCCACGGTAGCTCCATCGCAATTTATAAAAATCACACCAGATAACAGGCTTTTCTAAGGCTGCAAATTCAAAAATTGCCGATGAGGCATCAGAAAGCATAATGTCCGAAATAGCTAAAAATGGGGTTAAGTCAAATTGATTTGTATCAGCAACAAATACATTATTGCTTTGCTTCCAGCGTACTAATTTAATGCGCTGTTTTTTATAGCGAGGCTTAGTTAGGGAAAAAAAATGCGGTTTAATAATGATGTTGTACGCAGAAAAGTCATCTGCAAAATCATCGCTCATACACTCAATTGAGCTTGGGTAAAATGTCGGTGCATACAATAAAGTCGGCTTTTGAGGGTCAAGGCCTAATGACGTCAACTTAATTTTTTCAACAGATTGATCAAATAGCGGGTCCAATTTAGCATACCCTGAGTCAACAAAATTCCCCTTTGGATAGAGTGCTTCGAGGCGGTTTTTTCTGTGCTCTCCCTCAACAAAACGCACGGTCATCCCCGCATTAGACACATCGTAATAACACTGTTTAGGGCCAATACCATGCTGCATCATGGCCGTTTTCTTGTTTAATGCTTCGCTTTGTGCGAATGCATTACCAAATATAATCCAATCAGCATGGCACTTTTGATAAAAATCAAACGCTTCACCCGTATTAGCCAACCATGCCGCATCGAGCTTGTTATCATTTATAAATTGCTCACAAATAGCGATTAGCTCAGAGTCTTGAGACTTATAAAAAACCAACACACACTGGTGGCCCTTATCTGTTAGTTTTTTTATAACAGGTAAATATTGCGGGATATAATAAAGATGCTGAACATCAAAATAAGCGAGCATAAATTACATTTCATTAACGATAACAAAGACCATTGTACATAAATCAATGCGCTTTTTCAGCCATAACGATGAAATATAGAAGCTATTTTTGATTAAATACGAATAATCTCTGGCCGAAGTGGTGCCATTTTAGCTAATATTTTATTCTGTATAGTATGGCTTATATTTTGCTCATCCATGGCGCTTATCAATAAATCAACAACACGATTAAAATCAGCTTCTGTTATATTCATCCCTGTATGAATAGCAACCATACTGTCACCTTTGTACTCACAGGGGCCATCAGTTAAAGCACATAAATGGTTTATAAAACCGTTGCGAAAATGAGCAACGTTTGAATCCCTAAAGTAGGCTAGTATTTTATCATCACTTCCAATTTGATTAATAAAACTATCGGTTAAACGCTCAATGCCTTCATGACCATTAAGTTGTTGATAAAGAGTTGTATTCGGAGCTGATTGACACGCAGTTAGCAATAAGACAAATAAAACACATACTGTTATTTTCATTACCAATACCCTGTTACTGATAGATACCAACCGGTTTGATCTTTCGCCCCAGCAATACTGCCAAGGTCAAGCCAAGCAGCTGTTATACTTACATATTTGTTTGGCATCCAAGCTACAAATATATCCTGCCAATCTTGTTCACCTAACCCTAGGTTGTTAGCCTTTTGACGATATTCCACACCCAAAGCAATTTCGCGGCTAAGAAAAATAGCGGTACTGCCTTCAAACAAGAACTCCTTGCTCGCATTTTGACCACCAAAGCCAAGTAAACCTAGCTGGTTAGCATCACTGTAACGAGTAGTTAAGTTCCAAAAGACGTTATACCCTGCCAAGGCACCTAAATGTAATTTGCTAGCAGCTAAGTATATATCAGTTCCACTCGTTTCTTGCGCGCCCAAAAGCGTAGCAACAGTCCCATCAGCAAGTGACTTGTGTTGCACTCCTAGGCTTAACTGCGGCCATGGACTGTAAACTATATCACCATACAATCGTACCTTTGCTGCAGTAATCGATTGCTCTATGGTCGTATCTAATGCTGGCACCTCAAAACGTTGCTGCGCATAACTTAACTCCACACGATCAAAAACGTTAACCTGTGCGCCGCAGACATCTAGAGAATAATCGCTGACATCTGCTCGGCTGCAAAAGCCATTTATAGCTAATTCATCTTCGCTGGCATAACCCGCAAGCTGTGCCCAAGGAACAAGCCCGCCACCCGCACTCCCTTCTACTTGCGAGACCCCTGGCGTACCCAATAACTTCCCTTGACCTGCAAAAGTATCAAGTGAATAAAATATAATAAGCAATGCAAAAATAGTGTTATGCCAATTCATTATATTGCTCCAGCCATTGTTCAAATAAATCCGCTTTTAAAGGCCTACTTAAATAGTACCCTTGTATGTGGTCACATTTAAGATCTTGCAATATCTCTAAAGACTTTTGTGTTTCTACACCTTCAGCGACCACTGAAAAACCCAGTTGGTGGCCCAGTGTAATAGTAGACCTCACTATGAATTGATCTTTCTCTGACTCATCCAGTTTTAAAATAAAACATTTATCTAATTTAAGCTCATCTATAGGGAGCATTTTTAAACGCCCCAGCGAGGTTTGACCAACCCCATAATCATCGAGCGATATTTTAACTCCTATCGCTTTGAGGTTGTTCAGCGCTTGAATACCTTTCTCTTCATTCTCGATCATATCCCTTTCTGTTAACTCAATTGTTATCAATGCAGGGGCCACAGAATAACTTTTTAATACTTTTAATAAGTTCGCATGAAAGCCTGGATAAGCAATATCTTGTGCGGAAACATTAATTGCAGCTTGCATAAATATGCCTGCGTGTTGCCATTGCCCCACCTGCTTAACAACAGTATCAATAACCCACTCTGTTAACTCTACAATCAAGCCTGATTGTTCAGCAAGATCGATAAACAACTCAGGAGACACCCAACTACCATTTTTTCTTTGCCAACGGATCAAAGACTCCACTTTATCCACTTTTTGAGTCGCAAAATTAAGTTTCGGTTGATAGGTCATAAAAAGCTGCCCATCATCATCAGCAATTGCTTGTTTTAATTCATCAATAATGAGTAAACTCTCTAGATGCTCCTCATCTTCACCTTCTCTATAATGGTGAATATTTTCATGCTCATTAGTCGCGCTATCAACGGCAATCAGTACGCGTCGCATCAAGTCATCTGGTGCGGTTCCTTGATCTGGATAGCTAACAACACCGGCACTAAAGCGTAAATTGATTTTTAGTTTTTGTAACATGTAAGGCGTTTCTAGTAACGCCATTAATCCTGAAATACCCTTTTTCAAATTTTGGCTAGAAGTCGTTGGAAAAACAGTTAAAAATTCATCCCCACCGATTCGAGCGTGAAAGCCTCCTAACTCATCTGAAAATTCCGCGATACGGCACGCTACAGCTTTTAAGCAATCATCACCGACTCGAGGTCCTAACTTATCATTGATATGACGAAGCCCTTTAATATCGATAGCTACTAACGTGTAATCTTGATTCTTAGCAAGAGATTCATTTAATACCTCAAGCATGGCTGAGCGATTATAAAAGCCCGTTAACGTATCATGCTTTGCAGCAAAACTTATTTGCTGCTCGCGCTCATTGATATCATTACCCATGTTTTTAAACGCATCTATCAATGTCTTAATTTCAGTACTTTGCTTATTACTCATTGAATCAACGCTATAATTACCTTGCGCGAATTGCCGAGCTAAACTCGCTAGTTGAGATAATGGCATAGTCAGATTTTTTGCGAGTAAGCTGCTGGCGACAACGCCAATGATAATTGTTAAAGCGGCCAGTAAAATAATGGTAAAAAACAAGCGTTCAAATTCAGTATAGCTTTGTGTTAAATCAGCACTGAGTAAAACATTAACCGAATGACCTTCCAATGATGCAAGGTGTAAATCACGATTACGGTAAATTACTTGCTCTCCAAATATGCGAGAGGTGGTTGCTTGATAAAAGTAATCATTCGGCGAAAATGGCGAGGGTCTTGATAATAATGAACTGCGCACTAACCCGTCTTGTTCAGCAATAAAGCTGACGTCCATATTGGTTAGATTTTTTAACTCAATTGCCACTTCATCGGTTATCTTAAACCCCACTAAGCTATACGCAATTGTTCGTGGGGCACGCACTGGCAGCAAAATCACTTGGTATAAATCGTTATCAAGCACGACAAAATTAGATTGCTCTGCGTTAGTTAACAGCTCATTCATCATTTGTTCTAAATCATTACTAAACTCTTGGTTAGGTTTATTAGATGAAATTAATTTACCAGATAAATCAAGCAGCAGCATAAGTTCGGCATCAATTCGCTGGCTATGATTGTACAGCACACTACCGATAGTATCTGCATCTCGCGTAGCGACGGCTTGCTTAAATCCAAAGTCAGATGTTAGTACCTTTGCGGCCGTTAATAGCAAGCTTTCTTTTGCTGTTAAATATTGCTTATAAACACTCTCAGCCACATTAATATCTTGTGTGACTTTTTTCTCGTTAAATTGGCTTGTGGACCACCAAAAACTAAATAAACTTACTACCGTCGTCAATAAAACAAGGCCGACACAAACTATGATAACTCGATTTTTTAAGCTATTAGTCATTATTAGCCTTAAACTTATTACCAAATGTATTTCGCGGTTTAGGTGATTGCGTAGCAATAACGACTGTCACACTATCGACCGTGTCTTTAGTTAAAGCTAAAGGTGTTTTTTCTTCTAAAGGTATCGTTTGTGAAGAGTGCCAAAATGTAAATTGAGCAGGCAAAGTAACGTCATCAAGTATGACATTCCCATTGTTATCACTTTGATAAACGTGTTCGCTACTAGCAACGTAAATATACCCTACCATCGAGTCATGGATGTTGCATCCCAGCACTACAACCCCGTCAGTATCAAATTCAATAGGCTTATCTGGTTGCCCTGAATATAACTTTAATTGAAAGGGTTTTGCTTTAGAAAAAGAGTACACATGATGACGGATGTTATCGCTATTAGGAAAGTTAACTTGCTGGCCTTTTTGAGCAATTAATAAAGTGGGAGCAAACCGTTTATCAACTTGATCCATCACCAACTTCGGTAAATCAGCAGTCTTCGTTACAGGGTCTTGGGCGATTAGCTCAACCACAGCATCTGATAATGGCTGACCATGTTGATCTTTAACATTTACTGTAATATTTGCGGCAAAGGTAGCATAAGAAATAAACAACATACTAAGCATTGCTAAGCAATTAATTATAATTCCTTGCACGACCATTTAATTATCCTTTGTGTTTAAACCACATTAATTATTTTTTATCAGGATGTGATTAAGTTAATTGAACTATGACTTCAATTGCAAGAATAAAAGCCCAATTACACTAAATAATAGTTAATCATTGGGCTTTTAAAAGTCGTTTTATTAAATAATGATAATTAATACTTAGAAATGAGACCGTATTGCTCGTCTAAGATTGCAATTACTTCACCGCGAGGGTCGAGTGGAATAGTAACTTCATGGCCTGCAATTTTACTGGCGATACCTACATAAGTATCAGATACGGACAACATAACCGACTCTGGTAATACATAATCACGGGCTAACTGCTCGCGCTCTGCCATACGATCTTTATTCAACAGCACATCGCTTTCTGGCACATTGTTAATTAATAACTGACGGAACCCTTCTTTTGAGTTTTCAATGATTTTACCGTTACGATAGGCTGGGCCGTCCCAAATACGTGATGAGTCAGGGGTACCTACTTCATCAATGTAAATAAGTTTATCAGTGCCATCAATATCTTCCACGTAGCCAAATTCAAACTTAGTATCAACAAAAATCTGATCCAATTTGGCAAGCTCAGCGCTGATCAGGCCAAATCCTTCAACGAGTAGTTTTTCGTATTGCGCAACATCAGCCTCTGACTTGAAGTTAAATACAGACAGGTTATTAGTGATGTTGTCTCGGGTAATATTCACATCATCCACTTCTGGTATTTCATCAACACCTGTAATAATGCCTTTTGTAGAAGGTGTTATAAGTACATCATCTAATTTTTGGTTAGCTGTTAAGCCCTCTGGTAGTTCTAAACCACAAAAATTACGTACACCTTTGCTGTAATCACGCCACATACTGCCAGTAATGTACTGGCGTGCAATGGCTTCAACTTTAACCGTACTCGCTTTACGAACGATCCATACATAAGGGTGTGGTATATCAACAATATGATTCCCAGCCAAACCGGCTTCATCAAACAGTTTAAACCAATGAGAAGCTACAGTGTTTAAAGCAATACCTTTGCCCGGCACACCACTGAGCCCATTTTCACCTTGCCAAATACAATCAAACGCAGAGATACGATCAGAAATCACCATAATGGCAAGCTCAGTACCTTTTGGAACTTGGTAACCTTTCTCACTTATTAGGCGCGCACTGTCTTCGTCAGTTAACCAATATACTGAACGTACTTTACCACTGTGAACAGAACCTTTGGTACGTATTGGCAAATCATCGTTTACGTCTAAAACTTTATAGCTAGTCATGCTATCTCCGGATGTATGACATGCTCATAATGAGCATAAGTATGGTATTGGGGTTATGAGGTGCTAATAATAATCGAGACAGCGTTAAATCACAATTAAAGGACTTTGTTGTTTAACGTGTTTTGTTTTCATTTTTATAACCGCGTTATAGTATAACAGCAAATAAATCACAACTCGCTGCATATGATCAATATTCAAAGACTTAGTTTTAAATGGCGCTCGCAACAAACTATCCCTACATTGACTATACCTTCTTTAGTCATTGAGCGTGGCGAGCATGTATTTTTACACGGCCCGAGCGGCTCTGGAAAATCAACCCTACTGTCATTACTTGCTGGTATAAATAAACCAAATTCAGGCACACTTAGTGTGCTTAATAAAAACTTGGCGCAGTTGAATAACCGCAAGCGGGATGCATTTCGCTCTGATCACATAGGGTATATTTTTCAGAATTTTAATTTACTTCCTTATTTATCCCCCACAGAAAACGTGATGCTTGGCTGCCAATTTTCAAAACTTCGCCAACAAAACGCATTGCAACAAAGTGACTCATTGCCACTTGAAGCACAAAGGTTATTGGAGGCACTTGGCCTGTCGAGCGAACACCATCACCGCAGCGTAGCTGATTTAAGTATTGGACAACAACAACGCGTTGCCGCTGCACGTGCTTTTATTGGCAGTCCTGAACTTATAATTGCCGACGAACCCACATCTGCCTTAGATGCAGCGAATCGTAAAGCGTTTATCGAACTGTTATTTGCACAAGCTAACTTAGTAGGTAGTACGTTGGTATTTGTAAGTCATGATGAAACATTGCAAGCACTTTTTAACCGCTCAGTTAGTCTTGTTGATATTATGGAGCAAGCACTATGATTTTAATAAAACTTGCTTATAAAAGCCTACTTAATCGCCGCAGCAGCGCATTTTTAACCCTGTTTACCATTGCTATCAGCGTTATGCTACTACTGAGTATCGAGCGCGTCCGTGTAGATGCTAAAAGCAGTTTTAGTAGTACGATATCAGGTACCGATCTTATTGTCGGCGCCCGCACAGGCGATATACAACTGCTGCTTTCATCGGTTTTTCGTATTGGTCACACCAACAACGGTGTCAGCTGGCAAAGCTATGAGTATATAAAACAGCAACGCGGCGTTAGATGGACTATTCCATTATCACTTGGCGATAGCCATAAGGGGCATGCAGTACTTGGGACCAGCCCTGATTACTTCACACATTATAAGTATGGAAAAAAGCAAACATTATCGTTCTTCCAAGGTAGCCCATTTAGTCATTTAAATGATGTTGTTATTGGTAGTGAAATTGCTTCAACACTAGGTTATAAAGTCGGTGAAAAAATTATCATATCCCACGGCATGGGCAATACCAGTTTTCACCACCACGATGATAACCCATTCACCATAGTTGGTATTTTAAACGCAACAGGGACACCGGTTGATAAAACCTTACACATTCCGCTGGCTGCGATAGATCTAATGCATGGCGGCAGCCACTCTACCACTGAGCATGAGCATGAGCATGAGCATGAGCATGAGCACAATACTGAAAACCTCATTGGCGAGCCAACGCAAATTACTGCTTTTTTAATGAGCTTTGATTCACCTTTATACACCTTGCAAATCCGCCGTAATATTAACCAATATAAAGATGAAGCCTTACTTGCGATTATGCCTGGCGTCACTTTGCGTGAGCTTTGGGAAATGCTATCAATTATCGAAAAAATCTTATTGTTATTTTCGGGTGTGGTTGTATTGGTTAGTTTATTAGGAATGTTAACCACCCTACTGGCAAGTTTGAACCAGCGCCGTCGAGAGTTGGCAATCTTACGCTCTGTGGGAGCGCGACCTTGGCACTTATTTTCACTGATCAGTATTGAATCATTATTAATCACTTTACTGGGCTGCTTACTGGGCTGCGGACTGTTTTACGGATTAATGAATGTAGCCGCTGGCTTTTTACAAAGCCATGCTGGTATTTCAATCACCATCTCTTGGTTGTCACACTATGAACTAGCACTGATCGGCGCTATCATGGCGGCAGGCTTTATCGTGGGGCTTATTCCCGCAACGCGTGCATATTTTTACTCACTTGCCGATGGCATGAGTATCAGAATTTAAGAGGAACACCATGCAGTATATTCAAAAATTTAGCTTATTAAGCGTCGTTATGATTAGTTTAGCGATGAGCTTTTTCAGCTATGCGAATGCACCAAAAGAAATTTTTTGGGAAGATTTAATTCCTAAAGGCCATGTACAGATAGACACCCAAGATCAAGCAAATCATGAAGGTAGTGAACAAAACTGGGTTCAGCCTGACCTAGATGCGCCAGTCGTTAAAGAACTCGATGGTAAATCAGTAAGTTTACCAGGGTTTGTGGTACCACTTGAAGGTGATAGCGAAATTATCACTGAGTTTTTATTAGTACCATATTTTGGAGCCTGTATTCACGTACCGCCACCGCCACCAAACCAAATTGTACATGTAACAATTAAAGGCGGTGTGCCTATCGAAAGCTTGTATGATGCAATCGTTGTAACAGGTGTTATCAGTACTGAGACATGGAGTGGTGATATAGCCCAAGTTGGCTACAAGATAAAAGCCGTTGGTGTTGCACCGTTTGAGCTTTAATCCTGATTTAAACCTTGTAAGTGTTGCTTACAAGGTTTGATACCTAACGCTGGCATTGGCTGCAATAAACCGTACTACGCTGCCCTAAACGTATCTCTGTTAATTCTTTTTTGCAGATAAAACAAGGCTCTCCTTTTCTGCCATACACCAGTAGTTGCTGAGCAAAATAACCAGGCTTACCATCACTTTGCGCAAAATCTTTTAACGTTGTGCCGCCTTGCACTATGGCCGCCGCTAAGGTTTCTTTGATTATAGGCACTAATTTTTGATAACGAGCCAAAGAGACTTTGCCAGCTTCGCGTTTTGGATGAATGCCCGCTTTAAAAAGCGATTCATTTGCGTAGATATTACCAACCCCGACGACAACTGCGTTATCCATTATAAATTGCTTAATCGCCGTTTTTTTATTGCGTGATTGTTCATACACACGTTTGGCTGTAAATTCATCAGTTAGTGGCTCAGGCCCAAGTTTACTCAATAATGCATGGCACTCATCTGGGGCTTGCCATAAGCAGCAACCAAACCGTCTCGGGTCGTTTAACCTAAGCGCTTTGTCATTTTCAAAAATAAACTCAATATGGTCATGCTTTTTAAGTGGCTCAGTTTTATCTACAACCCGTAAATTACCAGACATACCTAGATGTAAAATCACACTACCAAGCTCACAGGTAAGCAGTAAATACTTCGCCCTGCGTTCAACAGCCACAACGGGGAGGTGGGTTATTTGGTAAATTTCATCAGGCACCGGCCAGCGCATATTTGGGTTGTGAACATTCACCTTAACTACTGTTTGTTGCAAAATGTGTGGGGTTATCCCCATGCGGCTTACTTCGACCTCTGGTAATTCAGGCATACTATTTAGACTCACTCGGTAAAAACTCAAAATTCACGAATAACTGTTGGGCTTTATTTACATCAACTAAAAATACCCGTTGTGTACTTTTATCTAACAAATAATACCCTTGTGGTGCGCTGTATAATTGATAAAGCCAAGGTAATTGCTCACCCGCCAACCAGAGCGTTGCAACTGTTATTGGTTGGGCTAACTTTGCTGGTGATACATCACTCACACTTAGTTCAGCGCTTTGCCAGTCATTAATAAGTTTAACAATGCTTTCTTGGTTAGCAGACCACTCGTTACTTGCTGGGCTTTCAATAAGAGGCTGACTGCGCCATGCAGTGCCTATTCGCTCAATTTTTTGTTCTGGAAAACTAAGCGCAAGAATAAAGCTTTGGGCTGGTAAGACAGTTTGTATGCTTGGTTGCTCAGGCACACTATTAAGCTTTTTATGAAGGCCATTAAAAAAGAAGATCATCAATAACATAGAGAAGATTAATACATTGTTCCATGCTTTGCGACTGAGCTGCATTTGAGACTCTTTACTGAATATTCAATTCACTAAAGTGTAACTAAAAAACAACTAAAATGGCACCTGTAAATAAATCAGTATCCCCCTTCAAAAGCCCCCTTGCTTTAGTTATTAATTATTACAAAAATTCAGCAACGTGAGATGTGCCAAAGTACGATTACTTTGTTAGAATATCTGCAAATTTTAAGGAGCTCCGTCAATGTCAATGTATGTAGTGGGTCACAAAATCCCAGATTCAGATTCAATTTGTGGTGCAATTGCACTTGCTTATTTAAAAAACCAAATCGATGAGCCAGCTATACCAACTCGTCTTGGTGATGTTTCACCAGAAACACAATTTATTCTTGACCGCTTTGGCTTTGAGGCACCTGAGCTTAAATTAAGCTATGCCGGTGAAGACGTTTACATTGTTGACCATACGGAAAAAACGCAAGCACCTGATGACATAGATGAAGCACGCGTTGTCGGCGTAGTTGATCACCACAAACTAGGTGACTTAACATCATCGACTCCGCTTGAATGTTGGATCCGCCCAGTAGGTTGCTCAAACACTATCATTAAAATGATGTATGACTTTTACAATGTTGACATTCCAAAAGACATTGCTGGCATCATGATGTGTGCAATTTTAAGCGACACCGTTATCTTTAAGTCACCGACGTGCACTACCGCCGACATCAAGTGTGTTGAAGCACTAGCTGAAATTGCTGGCGTTGAAGATTTTAAAGAATTAGGTATGGACATGTTCCGCGTTAAATCTGCGGTTGAAGACACACCAGCACGTGATTTAGTAATGCGTGACTTTAAAGACTTCAACATGAACGGTAAATTAGTCGGTATTGGCCAATTAGAGGTTATTGATCTGGCTGTATTTGACGATATTAAAGCAGACCTTGAAGCTGATATTGCCAAACTTAAAGAAGAAGGCGGTCGCCACTCAGTATTTTTACTGTTAACTGACATCATGAAAGAAGGCTCACAGATGCTGATTGCATCTGACGATGTAACGCTTGTTGAAACCGCTTACGGTGAAACACCTAAAGACGGTAAAGTATGGCTAAACGGTGTTTTAAGCCGTAAAAAGCAAGTTGTACCACCACTGCAAGATGCATTCGCTAAACTGTAAATGCTAGGTGCTAGGTGCTAGGTGCTAGGTGCTAGGTGCTAGGTGCTAAAGATATTAACCTTGTGAGTCTTGCTTGCAAGGTTTTTTTATATCTAAAACTTGAAATCCGATGGCTGATGGCTGATGGCTAGTTTAAAACAAAAAACCCAGCATAAGCTGGGTTTTTGATATTCTGAAGAGAACTAAAATTACTTGATTTTAGCTTCTTTGAAAATCACGTGTTTACGAGCCTTAGGATCGAACTTTTTGATTTCCATTTTTTCAGGCATGTTACGCTTGTTTTTGTCGGTAGTGTAGAAAAAACCAGTACCAGCAGTTGAAACTAAACGGATTTTATCGCGCATGATTCAGTTCCTTAAACTTTTTCGCCGCGAGCACGGATTTCTGTAAGAACCGCGTCGATGCCTTTTTTATCGATAATACGCATACCTTTAGTAGTAGTGCGTAATGTTACAAAACGTTTTTCACTTTCAACCCAAAAACGGTGTGTTTGTAGGTTAGGTAGGAAACGACGTCTAGTCGCGTTTCTCGCGTGTGAACGGTGGTTACCAACCGCAGGACGCTTACCTGTAACTTGACATACTTTAGACATGTCTATATATCTCCAATAACTTCGCTCGAGCTTAATTTAACCTAAGGCCATGTATTTCTGCCCTAGAGAATAAATCGAAGGGCGCTCTTTATACAGCTTTTACAGGCAAAGATCAAACACTGATCTATCCAATCAGCTCATATGTAAATTTGATAGCGGCTAATTATAAAGATCGAAAGCCCTTAGGGAAAGTAAAAACTGCATTTAAATTAAACTAATTTAGCAAAAAAGCGTAAACAGCTTATTTTTAACACACTTATCTACCAAACAAAGCTAAATAAGGCCCCGCTCAGCGAACGAAATACAATTATCTGCACCAACAATGATGTGATCTAAGATATTTATATCGACTAATTGCAGAGCTTGTTGCAATTTATTAGTAATAAGTTTGTCAGCTTGGCTCGGTTCTGCAATCCCTGATGGGTGGTTATGCGCTAAAATAAGTGCCCCGGCATTATTTTTCAGCGCTGCTTTGACTACTTCTCTTGGGTATACAGATGCAGCATTGATCGTTCCATAAAAAAGCGTTTCTTCTTTTATTAACCTATTCTGGCTATCAAGGTATAGCACCATGAACACCTCTTGCTGCAAACCTCTGAGCTCCAATGTTAGGTAATCGTATACCGCTTGTGGTGAATTAAAAACAGCCTTGCGCTGACATTGCTCCATCATATAACGCCTGCTGAGCTCAAGCACTGCTTGTAACTGCACAAATTTAGCTTTACCCAGTCCTTTTTGTGCACAAAAATCATCTATGGAGGCATTAAATAAATTATGCAAAGTTTCATTTTGAGTCATTAAATGTTGCGCAAGCTCTACAACATTCATACCTGGTAAGCCTGTACGTAAAAAAATAGCGAGCAATTCAGCATCACTCAACGACTTGGCGCCTTTGGCTAGTAGCTTTTCACGGGGGCGCTGCTCAAACGGTAAAGAAGTTAACTGCATCATTTCGTCCCTAAAATGGAGTAAGTTCATATAACTGTAATCTATAAATTAAATTTCGCCTGCGAAATGACAAATAAAATTCAAATTAAAAACTTCGTCCACACGGCAAAGATTTGATATCGTTAGCGCATAAAAGTAAGAACATTTAGCTGGCAGAGTAATAACAATGTTAAAGAACAAAAAAATTGTACTTGGGATCACCGGTGGCATCGCCGCTTATAAATGCGCAGAGTTAGTGAGACGCTTAAAAGAGCAAGGGTGCGAAATAAAAGTGGTTATGACCGAGTCGGCAAAACATTTTATAACACCTTTAACTATGCAAGCCGTCAGTGGAGAAATCATCTCAGACTCATTACTTGACCCTTCAGCAGAAGCCGCAATGGGTCATATTGAATTTGCCAAATGGGCCGATTTAATTTTGGTCGCCCCTGCCACTAGCAATATCATTGCTAAAATGGCAGCAGGTATCGCAGATGACTTGCTAACAACCTTGTTATTAGCCACACCAGCAAAAGTCGCTATTGCACCCGCTATGAACCAACAAATGTATGCTCACCCTGCAACCCAAGCTAACTTATCAACCCTTGCGCAGCGTGGGGTAGATATTTGGGGTCCCGGTAAAGGCGAGCAAGCATGTGGCGATATTGGAGCAGGGAGAATGCTAGAGCCAAGTGAGCTCGTTACTCTTTGCACTGCGCCAGCAAAGCCCCAGCTACTCGCTGGTAAAACTATCACAATTACCGCTGGCCCTACTCGTGAGCCACTCGATCCTGTACGTTTTATATCTAATCATAGTTCAGGAAAAATGGGCTATGCTCTGGCGCAAGCTGCCGTGGAATTAGGCGCTACTGTAAACCTAATTTCTGGACCTGTTAATATTGCGCCACCAAAAGGCGTATCAGTCATTAACATTGAAACTGCAGAACAATTATTACAACACTCATTAGCGCATGCAGTCAATTCAGATGCTTTTATCGGGTGTGCCGCTGTGGCGGATTACCGCGCAGCCAATATCGCTGAACAAAAAATGAAGAAGCAAGGCGACGAGCTTACCCTTACACTAGTAAAAAACCCTGATGTTATTGCTGCTGTCGCAAACCTCGATCACAAAAGGCCTTACACAGTGGGGTTTGCTGCTGAAACTCAAAATGTCGCCACCTATGCGAAGGGCAAACTCAGTAATAAAAATCTTGATATGATATGTGCCAATGATGTATCAAAATCTGGCTTGGGATTTAACTCTGATCATAATGCGTTAACACTCTACTGGCATGATCAGCAAAAAGAATTAGTTATAGAAACAAAATATGCGTTAGCCTTAAATGTTATGAAAGAGCTTGCTCAGCGATTGTAAAAAGGCTGGAAAGAAACTGAATAAAACATTAACATAGCCCCACTCATTCGCTCAAAAAGTGAGTGGCCAACTCTGGCAAAGCCCAATAAATAATTAAAAGAAAGGAATGTTCATGCCTGCGACAAAAAGAAGTAATCGCAAAGAGCAAATACTACAAGCACTCGCACAAATGTTGGAAACAAGCCTAGGACAACGCATTACAACAGCTAAGTTAGCAGCTGAAGTAGGTGTATCTGAAGCTGCGTTGTATCGTCATTTCCCGAGTAAAGCACGGATGTTTGAAGGCTTAATTGAGTTTATTGAAGACACACTTCTTTCACGAATAAACCTCATTCTTGAAAATGAAAAAGAAACCCAAAGCCGCATCTACAATATTTTGTTATTGCTTTTAGCGTTTGCAGAGAAAAACCCAGGTATTACGCGAATTCTCACGGGGGATGCACTTCAAGGTGAGCAAGAACGATTACGAGAGCGTGTACAAGGTTTATTTGAAAAACTAGAAACGCAAATAAAACAAGTGCTGCGCGAGCGTAAATTACGTGAAGGGAAAACCTTTCAAAGTGATGAGCTCACTATCGCAAACTTTTTACTGGCGTACATCGAAGGTAAAATGAATCAGTTTGTTCGCAGTGACTTTAAAGCAAAACCCAGCGCCCAATTTGAAAAACAATGGCTTGAGCTGCAAAAAATTTGGCTTTAGGTTCTAGGTTCTAGGTTCTAGGTTCTAGGTTCTAAATCATTAACCTTGTGAGTTATGCTTACAAGGTTTTTTGTATTTGCTCTCTTAACTCTCATTTTCGTGCACTTATCGCTTCTACTCGAATTGTTAAATAAACCCGTTATGATAAGGGTAATAAAACAAAACGAGAATTAATAATGAAAGCGCAATTATCCCTACTTAGTATTGCCTTAGTGGCAAGCTTAGGTAGTGCAGTGGCTACAGCCAAAGATGCACTGCAGTTTAAAGATGTATTTGATTTTAAAGCAGCAAAAGGCACTCAGCTGTCTGAAGACGGTAACATCCTTAGCTTTAGCGCTAAACCTTACCGTGGTGATGCAACTGGCCACGTTTATAATTTAACCAATAATAAATTAATTGCCGAAGTACCACGCGGCACTAAACCCACAATCAACAAAGCCGCTAACTGGGTTGTATTTACCCAAGTTCCTACTTTGCTCGAAAAAGAAACGACTAAAAAGAAAAACAAACTTAAAAATAACCTCGTGTTAGTTAATGCTCTCAGTGGTGAGCAGCAACAGTTTGATGATGTAAAAGACTACAAACTGTCAGATGACGGTAACTGGCTCGCTTATCGCTTGAACAAAAAAGCTGATAAAGAAGATGATTCAAGTGGTGCCGATAAAAACAAAACAAGTGAAATCAAACCGGATAAAAAAGACACCGCTTTTGATTTAGTCGTTGTTAACTTAAACAATAAAACCAGCCACACTATTTTACAGGTATTTAGCTACGCAATTAGCAGTGACGCGAGCCAGTTGCTTGCAAGCCAAATAGACAGCGATGGGACTGATAACCAAGTTACCTTACTAGATCTCAACAATGACTTTACCAACAGTGTGCTCATTGATGAGCCCGGTGTTGTTGTTAACAAAATAGCGTGGCACCCAACTCATAATATTGTGGCCTTTACACTAGGAAACTATGTCGATGACGATATGCGTCGTCGCGACTACCAGTTAAAGTTATATAAAAACGAGCAACTGACTGATATAAAATCGGCTGATAAAACATGGCAAATTGGTAAAACAGCCAAGCTAGAATGGTCAGAAGACGGTGAACGCCTGTACTTTGAAAACAGACCCAAGCTGGCACCTAAAATAAAAGCAAAAGAATATACTGACGAAGCCTCGCTGTATGACTACGATACTATTCGCGACCAAAAAGGCTTAAATGTTTGGCACAATAACGATGCTGAAATTAAGCCGCGTGAAGAACAACAATGGAATAGAGCTAATAAAAACCGCCACTATCAAAGCGTTTATTTTCTAAACAATAATAAGTCCGTGCAATTGAGTACCCCTGACATGCCAAAGGTTGCACTCAATACCAAGCGCGAAGCATTGCTTGGTTATAACAATCAAGCCTATCTTGAGCGAATTATGTATGGTGGCTTTTTTGCTGATTATTATGCGGTTGATGTAAAAACGGGTGCGCAAAAATCAATTATTAAAGATTACCCATTTAGGCCAAGCCTTTCACCAAATGGTGAATTTGCAGCATTTTTCCAAGACAGCCAAGTGCAGCTCAAAGATTTAGGTAACAACAAGGTTTCGACCTTATCTAAAGCAATTAACGCTATTTTTGCTGATGATAAACATGACTACCCATCACCTCAACCGGGTTATGGTTTTGCTGGCTGGTTAAACGACAGCAGCCAAGTACTGGTTTATAGCAAATTTGATATTTGGGCTTTTGATGTCGCAACACAAAAGGCAACCCGTTTAACTCAAGGTAAAGAAACCAATACCCAGTATCGTGTCATTAAACTTGATAAAGACCAAGTAGGCTTTGCCAAAGACGAAACATTATTGCTAAGCGCAACTAACCTGCAAGATAAGCAAACTGAAATTGCTAAGCTTGATTTAACCAGCAATAAAGTAAGCAAAATACTTTCGGGTAAAAAGCGCTATGATGTAGTGAAAAAGGCGAAAAATGCCGACAAATATCTATTTACTGCACAAACATATCAGCAATTCCCTGATTACTACCAAACTGACTTTAGCTTTAAAAAGCCACAACGTGTTACCAACCTAAACCCGCAAATTAGCAACTTTGCATGGGGCGAAAAACCTGAGCTTATTAGCTACAAAGGGTTTGATGGTGAAGATTTACAAGGCGTCTTAATTAAGCCTGCGGGCTACAAAAAAGGCGATAAAGTACCAGTTGTGGTGTATTTTTACCGCTATATGAGTCAACGCATGTATGACTTTCCAAAAATGGAGCTCAATCATCGCCCTAATTTCCCGATGTTCACTTCAAACGGTTACGCAATCTTTTTACCTGATATTCGCTTTGAAATAGGCCACCCAGGTAAATCATCAACGCAAACTATGATTAACGCCAGCCAAAAGCTAATTGAGTTAGGGATTGCCGACCCAGATAAAATTGGCTTACAAGGCCATTCATGGGCAGGTTATCAAAGTGCATTTATGATCACCGAAACTGATATGTTTAAAGCGGTGGTATCGGGTGCACCAGTGTCTAACATGACCAGTGCCTACAGTGGCATTCGCTTAAAATCAGGGCTTGCGCGCCAGTTCCAGTACGAAACAGGGCAAAGCCGTATTGGTAAAAACTTATTTGAAGCGCCTGAGCTATATATTGAAAATTCACCGGTGTTTTTTGCAGACAAGGTAAATACCCCTATCTTAATCATGTTTGGTGATAAAGATGACGCTGTGCCATGGCATGAAGGTGTGCAATATTACTTAGCACTGCGCCGTTCTGGTAAAGATGCCACTTTCTTACAATACGAAGGCGAACCACATCACTTAAAGAAATTCCCGAACCAAGTCGATTTCTCTATTCGCATGATGCAGTACTTTGATCATTACTTAAAAGGCAAACCTGCCGCTAAGTGGATGACTGAAGGTGAAGCGTTTATTGAAGAGTAATATACCCAAACCATAAACAAAAACGCCCAGCAAATGCTGGGCGTTTTTATGAGTGCTTAAGTTACCTTGCTCGCTGGCGATTACCACCCACTTTTGGTTTGGTATTGGCCTTTTTAAACTGACTAAAGCCAGTATGGCGACTCAAAGCAGGACGTCCGCCCTTGCTTGCTTTAGCTGATTTTTCATCGCGGCTTTCTTCTGGCACTAAACAGTTAGGGCCTTTACCAATGAGTTTTGCTTTACCCATTTTGCGTAGCGCTTCACGGATCATCGGCCAACCAGCAGGGTCATGATAACGTAAAATGGCTTTATGTAAGCGACGCTGACGCGCACCTTTTGGTACCGCTACTTGCTCAGTATTATTTTTAATATTGCGCAGCGAATTCATCTCAGTATGATAAATAGTGGTTGCATTAGCCATTGGTGAGGGGTAAAAGTTTTGCACTTGGTCGAGCTTAAAATCGTTAGATTTGAGCCATAGTGCCATATTTACCATGTCTTCATCTTTTGTGCCTGGATGAGCCGAGATAAAATACGGGATCAAATACTGCTTCTTACCCGCTTCTTTTGAGTACTTATCAAATAGCTCTTTAAACTGATCATACGCGCCCATGCCTGGTTTCATCATTTTAGACAGTGGCCCGTCTTCGGTATGCTCTGGAGCTATTTTTAAGTAGCCGCCTACATGGTGAGTCACCAGCTCTTTTATATAGCGTGGATCTTGTACTGCAATATCGTAACGTACACCTGATGCAATCAAGATTTTTTTGATGCCTTTTACTTCACGGGCTTTTTTATAAAGATCGATAGTTGGAGTGTGATCAGTATCCATGTGCTTACATATATCAGGGTAAACACATGATAAACGACGACAGGTACTTTCGGCTTTTTTGCTCTTACAACGCAACTTATACATATTCGCTGTAGGGCCACCTAAATCAGAAATAACACCTGTAAAACCCGGTACTTTATCGCGAATTTGTTCAATCTCATCAATGATCGACTCTTGTGAGCGACTTTGAATAATACGCCCTTCATGCTCTGTAATTGAACAGAAAGAGCAACCTCCAAAACAACCACGCATAATATTCACCGAGGTTTTGATCATGTCGTACGCAGGAATTTTCGCATCACCATAACTTGGGTGCGGTATACGCTGATACGGCAGACCAAATACGGCATCCATTTCATGGGTTTCTAGCGGATACGCTGGCGGATTTACCCAAATAGAGCGATCGCCATGACGCTGGAATAACGCACGGGCACAACCAGGGTTAGTCTCTTGGTGCAAAATACGTGAGGCATGCGCATACAGCGGCTTGTTAACGCTTACTTGCTCAAATGCGGGTAACTTTACGTAAGTTTTTTCCCATGGCTTAGGGCGAGCTGGTTGAATAGTTATAGGCTTTGCAGCTTCGGCCTGTAAATCAATACCCGCTTGCTTAAACTCGCTTTTACTACAGCCTACATCGTCTGCGCCATACGGATTTGGAATAGGATCGATTTTGCCAATTTTATCAATCGCTGTGGAATCACTGCCACGCCAACCAGGAATCGGTTCTTTACGAATAACCGCAGTACCACGAATGTCTTGAATGGTATCCATGGTTTCACCAGCAGCGATACGGTGAGCTACTTCCACCAGCGGGCGCTCTGCATTACCATAAATAAGAATATCGGCTTTGGCATCAAATAAAATACTGCGGCGTACTTTTTCTTGCCAATAGTCATAGTGCGCTATACGACGAAGGCTTGCCTCAATACCACCAATAACGATTGGGATACCTTTGTAGGCTTCGCGGCATTTTTGTGAGTAAATCATCACGGCGCGATCAGGGCGTTTACCGCCCACATTACCTGGGGTATAAGCATCGTCATGGCGCATACGCTTTTCAGCCGTATAACGGTTGATCATCGAGTCCATGTTACCGGCTGTCACGCCAAAAAATAAGTTAGGGCGGCCTAGTTCCATAAAGGCATCTTTTGATTGCCAGTCTGGCTGGGCAATAATGCCCACTCTAAAACCTTGCGCTTCGAGCACTCGGCCAATAACCGCCATACCAAAACTGGGGTGATCGACATAAGCATCGCCACTAATTATGATGATATCGCAGCTATCCCAGCCAAGTGCATCCATCTCTTGTCGAGTTGTAGGTAAAAATGGTGCTGTGCCATAACATTCTGCCCAATACTTAGGGTACGAGAATAAGGCTCGCTTGGCTTTTAGTGCGCTCATAAAATATGACCAATTGCTTTAAAAATGGCCGCAAAGTATACCCGAATAAATGCTCCAGCGGTATTAACGATTTCGTAAATGCTCAATGAGCTGCCCAGTAAAACCTATTTATTACTCTCAAGATATTGAATAAGCTCACTTTCAGGCATCGGCTTAGCATACATAAAACCTTGCACTTCATTACAGCCCAGCTGCTTCAAAAAATCAGCTTGGGCTTGTGTTTCAACTCCTTCAGCAATCGTTTTTAAGCCTAACTGAGCACCCAGAGCTATCACAAGCGAGGCAATCGCCCCATTGTCGTCATCTGGAATATCTTTAATAAAATCACGATCGATTTTCAAGCGATTAACGGGAAGCTTTTGTAAGTAACTCAGCGATGAAAAGCCAGTGCCAAAGTCATCAATTGCCACATCAATACCAAAAGCTTTAAGGTTTTGTAGTGTTTCAATCACAATATCAAGCTCATCCATAACAACACTTTCAGTTACTTCTAACTCGATGTATGCTGGATCAACTTGGTACTTCAGTAAAGTATTTTTAACTAGCTCGGCATAATTTTTTACTTTAAATTGCGGCACCGACACGTTAACAGCAATACGCACCTTAAAACCTAGCGCCTCTAAGCGTTTATGTTGCTCACATGCTTGCTCCAATACCCATTGCCCTATATCTATAATCAACCCGGCATCTTCCGCCAAAGGAATAAATATAGCGGGAGAAATAAAGTTCCTCTGCCCTGAAGGCCAGCGTAATAATGCTTCGCAGCCAATCAACTCAAGGTTACCTAAATCAAGTTGAGGCTGATACCACACTGCTAACTTTGAACACTCAAAATCTTGGCGTAACTGACGAATGATACCCAATCGCCACGCCATTTTCTCTTCCATGTCTGGTGTGTAATAAACGGCTGAATTACGCTTATCTTTTTTGGCCTGATTTAATGCAATGTAAGCGAGTTTTAACGTTTGTATGCCGGTTGTTTGAAAATCTTTTTGTTCACATAGCCCCGCTTTAAATTCAATCGGCAATAGGTGCTCTGCAACGAGGAAAGGTAAGGTTAAATTATCAAATAGCTCAGTCTCATCAAACTCATTTTGAGCAATCAAAAAACCAAAAACATCTGCACCAATACGAGACAGCAATTGAGCCGTTGGATACTCTTGCTGAAGACGTTCGACAATCGCTATAAGTAAATGGTTACCAACCTCTTGGCCTAATCCGTTATTGATATCTGAAAAGTGAGCTACATCAATTAATACAAAAACATGCGCGTTGTTATTAACCCTGTGATATTTTTCTACTTGCTCAATAAAATGCGTTCTATTTGAAAGCCCAGTTAAGGTATCTTTAAATGCAGCATCTCTGAGGCGGTTAAATAACCGAACGTTATCAAGCCCAACACTCACATTTGTTAAAAAAATCTCAGCAAATTGGAGCTGTTCAATATTAGGCTTTGATGCGTATTCCAAAAAAATGGCTGCTTGACGATTTTTACTTTTTAAAAGAAATGTCCCATCGTGATCTGTGTATTGATGCTCTAACTGTTCAAAGCATTTTTGTACTTGCAGAATCACTCTACCATTATCTAATTGCTCAACGCCTTGACCAAAAAAATCGCTGTACTCTTGGCAGCCTCCTAATACTTGAATACGATTCGTATCATCTAGCGAACCACACACAATGCCTTGCGCCTCGCAATCAAGAATGACTGATAACTGCTTAATAACCGCCATAGTAAATGCTTTTATATCAGTAAAGCCTAAAATAGCTTTAGACGCTGAAAGAATATTATTCAGCGCTTGTCCTTGATATTCTAATTTACAAATTTGTTCGTAGGAGCGGATGGCAGTCACTAAAGAGGTCACCAGTTTACTGCGAGTTAGTTCTGTTTTTGTTTTGTAATCATTAATATCGTATTCGCGTATGACTTGCTCTTCTGGGGCATAACCGGGTTGCCCGGTTCGTAAAATGATACGCACTGAATGATTTTGAAGCGTTTCTCTAATGTGCTTAACGGCATTTAAACCCGCATCATCGGACTCCATTACAACATCTAATAATATAACCGAAATATTGGGTGTATTACTTAACACCTCGATAGCTTCAGCTGCTGAATATGCATGATGAAAGCGCAGTATCCGCCCCCAAAACTCAACGCCTGAAAGAGCAAGCTTAGTCACTGAATGAATTTCAGGATCATCATCAACTATCAATACATCCCAAAACCTCGTAGAGGCGCTTTGCGAAGAAGCTTCTTCCTCATGATCAAAAAACAAAAAGTCACTGTGCTTAGACGACATTATAAATCCTTCAGTTTAAATACAGTGTGCAACAGCTATTTTAAATTTAAATGATGTCTTATTTAATATAGATGAATGACACATTACGTATTATAGTCAATGAATAACACCTTGTTGTACTTGAAATCAAATTATATTTTAAGGATTAAGCATTAAGATCATACAAACATTAATTCAACTGATATTTATTCTCTGTTTAACCCTATTAGTCATTGGGTTACTACTGCCTCAGCAGTATAAGGTTACTCAAAAGCTAGATATCAAAGCGAATAAAGAATTGATAATGCCATATATTACTGACCTTTCAAACTGGAGGACTTGGTCTCCTTGGGAGAAGCTTGATCCCAGTATTCAATTTGAGATTGCAAAGCCAAGCTCAGGCGTCGGCGCACATCAATTTTGGCAAAGTAAATGGGGCACGGGTGAAATGACAATCACCAGCATTACTGACACTTCCATTAATTTTAATATTCTTTTTAATAATGAACATATTGTTAGTGGGTCTTTCAACTTTACTCAAGCGCAAGCGCATACAGTTCTCTCGTGTAAGTTGATTGGTGAAGTCACTACGCCAATTGTAGGGGGGTATTTTGCACTTTTCAGCCAATATATTTTAAACAATACTGTAGCACTTGGACTTAATAACTTAAGTACAACAGTGCAACTGAAAATCAAGGATGATAAGAATTAATATGACTGTCAAAGCTTCACAAGCAAAAATTAATTTAGCTAATATCATTGAATCTAAGCTAGGCTATGCCATCGTTAAGAGTAGCGCTCCTCGCGCCTCAGTGCAAAATGAGAGCTATGATGCGCAAGGCCGCTCACCTGTTCCCTTTAGGATTAACAGCAAAGACTCTGTATTTACTCGCGCTCAAAATAGACAGCAGCGCTTACTAATAAACCAGCAACAAAATATTGAAGCAATTATGGCAATGGCCGTTAACTTTTGCCCAGATGTAACAAGTAATGGTCAACCTGATAGTGACTGGGTAGAACGCTTTATTGCATTATGTGAAGACACCTCAAATGAGTCAATGCAAAAATTATGGGCTAAAATACTCGCCGGAGAAACGGTTGCACCAGGGACTTTTTCAATCAAAAGCTTGCAAACTCTTAAGCAAATGACACAAAGAGAAGCTGATGCATTACAAAAGTGTACCGCGCTTTGTGGTTACAACGAAAAGGACGACAGTCATTTAATTTTACTCGGCTTTTATAAAAAACCATCTATATTTGATCTTTTACGCAAAGGGAATAAAGTCTCGCTTAATTTAGGTAGAGCGGGGATCAGTTTTCCAGATATATTGACCTTAATGGATATTGGCCTTATATACCGCAAAGAAATAGAGTCTGGAGTACTTAAAGCAGGCCAAGAACTGAACTTAACTTTTTTAAACCAAAAAGCAATGCTGAAACCAAAAAGCAACGATCTAGTTTTAAGCTACTATAAATTTACCCAAACTGGCGATGAGCTAAGAAAGCTAATAAATATACCTATAAATAAAGGCTATAAACAATTATTAAGCAGTGCGTTAGATGAGGAGTTTGATGTAACGTGGCACACACTTAAAAAGTAGTGCCACGCAAAATAATGCTTAGAAGTGGACTTGAATGCCAGCAAATGGACCTGAAGCATCAATGTCTGTGTATAGATCATCAATATCATCAAGCTCTAGAGTCATTTGGCGGTAACCTGCTTTAATCGCCACATCCACTGCTAAGTTATCAATTAACTCCCAAGCAATACCAGCTTGATAGTCTTGTACTTTGCTATCATCAATAGCTAATAAGCTGCCCTCAAAGAAGACACTTAAACCTGTAAGCGGTAAGCCAACTTCAGCACGTCCGTAAGCAAGTGGAACAAAGCCTGAAAAATCAATATTCTCACTTTTTGTTTGACCATTATCAGTGCCTGTTACAGTAATGTCACCATCAAACTGCTTTGCATTCAGACCTAAATCAATTGATATAAGGTCGTTATCAAAAATTTCGTAGTACAGAATATAATCAACGTGTGACAAATCACTTACCGTTGTTGCTGTCGTGTTTGTAGTAAAAGTAGAGCCGCCAAACTCAAAAGTACCATTTAACGTGGTTGAACCATTTAGTTCTAACTCTGTGTACTTTAGTTTAACATTTGGTACCAACGGCACTGGATGCTCTAATGCTGCGTAATAACTGATGAATGTTTCATCTTCAAAATTAAAATTTTGCATGTTACCACTATCAGCAAAGCTACCAGAGTTATCTGATTGCCACCCATCTGCACCAATATACAGACCTAATAAAGTGTCAGCCTGAGCTGCTGGTGCTAAACATGCCATAGAAAGGGCAGCTGCTAAACAATACTTTTTCATTTTTTATCCTTGCGCTAAAAGTTCGCTAAGTTCAATTAGAGCCGCGTTGGCCCGAGATATATAATTTGCCATTACCAATGAGTGATTTGCCACTAAGCCAAAACCATTACCATTTAAAATCACCGGACTCCAAACAGTTTCTTGAGTTGCTTCTAACTCACGAATAATTTGTTGTAAGCTAACGCGCGCATTTTTCTTTTCCAACACATCAGCAAAATCATATTCTACAGCTTGCAAAAAGTGCAATAAAGCCCAAGTTGCACCTCGAGACTCATAGAAAACGTCATCAATTTCCCACCATGAGGTTTTTACTTGATTTTGTAATGGGGTATATGTTGCTTGATGTGCTTCTTTATCGCCCGCTAGATCAGTGTTGAGGCGCTCTTGACCAACACTAGCACTCAATCGTTGACTTAGGCTACCAAGGCGTTTTTCAGCTTCTTTTAACCAGCCACGAAGATTATCTGCACGAGCATAAAACTGACTCTGACGATTACTTTGGTCTGCAATTTGCGTACGGTAAAGAATTAAAAAATCGATCCCTTTTTGATACTCACTTTCAGCACTTGGCCAAGCCCATGCTTCAGAACTGATGTTAAATTGCGGTTGTGCTTTTTTTAAAGATTCATGTTCGGTAGATTGAGATTGTGAGCGACTAAAATCTTTACGCATCGATAGTGCAAGATCACGGGACATCTCTAAAGCTCCGAACTCCCAAGCTGGCATATTATCCATAAAAACACTTGGCGGCATCATATCATTAGATAAGTAACCACCTGACTTATTCAATAATGTGCTTGTCACATTAATTAACGATGACGTTGTCGCATAACCAGTAACGAGTTTCTCACCTCGCTCTTGTGCTTGCTGCTTTGCATAAGTAACGACATTGACGCGTTCAGGTTCAACACTCCAATACACCGCTAATGCATAAAACAAGATAAATATTAGTACCAAGACACCAATAATTTTCCCTTTATGTTGTGACATTAAGCCTCCTAATGATGCTTGTGATTGTTATCAGATTGCGACGCTTGTTTAACTTGGCTCTCTAAAGATACCACTTTAGCTTGAGTAAAAACTCGGTTTCCGTCATTAAAATATAGCGTGAGTTTTAATTCTTGCCCGACTTTTAACGGTTCAATTGGCTCAAAAGCCATTAAATGGTATCCACCTGGCTTAAAGTCAATTTGTTGATGTGCTTTTATCACTAATGAATCGACTTGCTGCATTTTCATTACGCCATCAACATGAGTATGTTCATGAACTTCAACACGCCCTAAACTTTCTATACTTGCTTTAGTAAGTTGAATCGACTTTTCACCGTGGTTCGCAATACTTAAATAACCCACTGTCGATTCACTAGCTGGTAAAAAAGCCCTTATTTGCGCATTGTTAACAATAATCTGACTATCTGTTTCATGATGATGCTCTGAATGAGCTTGAGCACATACTGAATATAAACTCATGCCAATAATAGTCGATAACACTAATGGCAATAATGGTTTAAAAGTCATTTCGTTCCTTGTTAATAAATCATTCTTTAGACTAAATTTAGCATATTTGCGGAAAAATAGTCAGTAATATTAGTGATTCAACACCATATTGCGCCACTCTATTGCGCGGCTTTTTTATTATCAGCTATTAGCCAACACAAACAAACGATCAATATTAGCGGCCATGCTATAACTACAGATCCAAATAACAGAGCTAAGATCACACCAATGCAAACTATTACCCCAGCCCCCAACAAACCCGCACTAAGCAATGCAATAGCAGCGATAGCTACAATAATAGCTACAAGCACACCAAATAATTCAATACCAACCCAGCTCAAGTCTGCAATAATTAAAGGCAGCTGCCATGAATCAAACTGCACTATTTCAAATGGACTCCACGTTATAAGTACGATGAGTAATAAGCACGCTGCAATAAATTTCATGACACTCCCCCACTATACTTCACTATCTAAACAAAAATGTGCGGCAAGGTAGCCACCACCTATAAACAATGGAAACTGAATTAAAAGTAAGATAGTCACTAAGCGCGTTGCCCATATAGGAAAATCAAAACGACGAGCAAAGCCACTACAGACACCTGAAATCTTTTTATTTAATGGATCTTTCTTCCAACGTGTTTGGTTATTGTATGTATTCATTTTTATTTACTCCTATGCACTTTGTTTTAGGCTAGCTTTAAGCGCTGCAAGCTCTTTATCGAGAGCCTCATCTTTAACTAGGGCGTCGATTTGCTCTGCTGTGCTATTAGCACATTTGGTAATATCGTATGCTTCAACTTGAGATTCAATTGACTCAACACGACGCTCAATCACGTCAAAACGAGATAGTGCATCTGCAATTTTGTTACTATTAAGCTGGTGATTCACTCGCTCCCTTGCAGCAACTACATTGTGTTTCTTTTGATAACTAGCAAGCTTTGCTTTTGCTTCAGTTAACTTATTTTGCAATCGCTGGGCATCATCTTGTAACGTCGCCAGAGAATCAGCTAACTTAGTGAGTTCAGGCTCTATCGCCGCCAACTCAATAGACACATTTTGTTTCTCTTTTAATGCGGCGGTGGCTAAATCATCACGGCCTTTCTCGACGGCGATTTCAGCCTTAGCTTGCCAATCAGCAATGCGAGCTTGTTTATTTTTTTGCTCCCGCTTTAACGTCTTTTCCTCGCATAAAAGAGCGGCGGCTGTTGAACGACATTCATCCAGCGTTTCTTGCATTTGCTGAATCAGTAGAGCGAGTAGTTTTTCTGGATCTTCGGCTTTATCTAATACCGATACTAAATTTGATTGAATGAGATCTGTTACGCGGTTTACTAAGCCCATGATTTTCTCCTATTGAATATGGGTGATTACCACTAAGAGATTCCAAGACTTGTGCCAAGTTAAATAAAAATTAATTTATACTATTAATTTCAATTAGTTAATATTGATATTAAAAAAAAGAAAGATGACTAGAGAATGAATGAAAAAGTTAAATTAACTAAAAAATGAATATTTTGACTAACTTTTAGGATCAAAAAAACCGCTAAAAAGCGGCTTTATTCGTATTCAATAAAAAACTATTCAGGAACAAAGCTGAGCGCTTTATCCATCACTGATAAATCAGCCTGCTTGCCATGTCCATTTTCAGATAAATGACGACGGAACCCCCTCGCGCCTGGCTGACCTTGAAAAATGCCCAGCATATGGCGTGCAACATGCCAAAAATTTGCACCTTGCTGCATCTCTAACTCAATATAGTCATACATTGAGCGTACTACGTCATGGCGAGATAAAGTGAAGGGTTGCTCATTATAAATGGCTTCATCAACTTCGCTAAGAATAAACGGGTTACTATACGCTTCACGGCCGATCATTATACCGTCAACATACTCGAGGTGTGTTTGACTATCAGCAATTGTCTTTACACCACCATTGAGGCTTAAGTGCAGCTGAGGGTAATCTTTTTTTAGCTGATAAACACGCGGGTAATCAAGAGGAGGAACTTCACGATTTTCTTTAGGACTTAAGCCCTTTAACCACGCTTTACGTGCGTGAATAATAAAATCATCGCAGCCAACCTTATGGCTTGCTTCAATCAACTCACATAAAAACTCATATGAATCTTGTTCATCTATACCTATGCGTGTTTTAACCGTTACTGGTATATCCACCTCGGCCTTCATGGCAGCAACACACTCTGCGACCAGTTGCGGTTCGCCCATTAAACACGCACCAAAACGCCCGTTTTGAACACGATCTGACGGACAGCCCACGTTTAGGTTTATTTCATTATAACCACGCTCACCGGCAAGCTTTGCACATTTTGCCAATGCTTCAGGGTCAGAACCACCTAACTGTAAAGCAACTGGACCTTCATGTTGATTAAAATGAAGGTAATCACCACGGCCAAATAATATAGCGCCAGTGGTCACCATTTCCGTGTACAAAACTGTGTGTTTAGTCATCTTACGATGAAATGTGCGACAATGACGATCTGTCCAATCAAGCATTGGGGCTACGGAAAAGCGTCTAAACTCTGAATCTTGTGGTTTTGCTGGACTAGAGTCCGAGGTTACTTTAATACTCATACTACCTTAATCGCTCTGAATGACCCTGCACTGCTTTAATTGTGCTAACACCCAAAAATTGAGCGCCATTGGCTATATTTATTATCAAGCACACAACATTATGCATAGTAACTAAATGTGTGACTTACTAAACTTGTTATCGCGATTATACACGTCCATAACAAAATATTCAGTGAAAGAGTGCCAATGTTAGCCTAAGAACTAAAGGTTTTTTTATTAACGATATAAGGTTGCATCATTCAATGCTGCTGGTTGTTGAGCTCTTTCATAAAGCCAGTTGTAAAATTGGTGAGTAAGTTGCTCCATATGGCTTGCAGCTCATCATTAAACTCACAATCAAATTGTGCAATAGTATCAATTAAGCAATTTTTCCAAATAGCGACTAAATCCTGATTAATCCCCATATTTTTATGCTTTGCAATAATGTCTTTAAATGAATCACTTGCAAATAGCGCATCTAAATCGTCAGTATTTTCAATAAACAAGTTGATTGATTGCAAGATCATTCTTTGCTGCCGCTCTAAATCAACACGTTGAAATAGCTGCTTAATTTCATCACTTTTACTAATAAAGCGATCATGAAAAGTCATATAAAACTGATAGTAATCCGAAGTTGCCCTTTTAAAACTACCTTTTAGTGAATTCTTCTCAGTTACCGTATTATCAAAATTGATATGTATTGTTGTTCCTTTATTTATAGCACTCTCAATTGTAAATCGACCATTTAAAGAACTCGTTACTAAACTATGTACAATCGTCATTCCAAGACCCATTCCACCTGCAACACGGTTGGTTGTGTAAAATGGATCAAATATTTTCGACTTGGTATCTTTATCCATACCAATACCATTATCAGACACTAATATGGCATATTTATAGCTGTTTCCAGTGAGGCTAATTGTAATTTCTTTGTGACTAACTTCAAAACCCTTGGGAAATGCATGATTAATTGAATTCGTTACTAAGTTAGTAATCACTTGCGCTAATCTAGAAGGGTACGTTGATACTACAATATGCTGATCAGGGAGTGCTAAATTTAAATGGATCCCTGACTTTTTCAGTAATGGTTTTAAACTGGTAGAGATTGAGTGTATCCAATCACAAAGATTAACTTCACCTTTTGGATCACTGTGAAAATCTGTAGCCATTTGCTTAAAGTTGGCAACTAACTCACTTGCACGATTTAAGTTAAACTCAATAGCGTGACTAGCTTCTTTGTTATCGTTAATAAATACTTCTAAATCTCTTTTACTTAACGAGCCATCAATTAGTTTTGCCTCCAGTTGTTTTAACCCTGAGAGTACCGTAGAGTTACCTAAAACAGCAACTCCAAGCGGCGTATTAACCTCGTGCGCCACACCAGCAACAAGCCTTCCAAGTGACGCTAGTTTTTCTTGTTCTATTAGTTGCTGCTGCGAGCTTTTCAATTGTTTAATTAAATTCTCTAGTTCGAACGTTCTATATACAACTTTATGCTCTAGCTGCTGATTCAATTCACTCAATGCCAACTCATTTTCAGCTCGTTCTATTTCTGCAGATATTCGACCAGCAAACAGCTCAAATAAAGCGGCAACATCGTCAGCATTTTTAATTGGATCAGTATATAAAGCAACAACTAATCCAAAAACATCCCCTTTCGAATCATGTAAAGGTGCGCCTACATAACCATCAACATTCATATCAATTAGGAGTTGGTCTTTTGGGTATAAGTTGCAAATTCTACGTGGGAATATACATGTCGAATCATCACTTACATCTGCACATGGAGTGTTTTCAAGGGAGTATTCAAAATTTTCAGCAAAATCATCCCCCGCAACTAATGATAAGGTTTGAGAAACAAACCTAGCTTTGTCTAATTTGGCAATAAATGTAAACTGAGAGCCTATTGATTGATGAAGCTGCATGGTAATAGTATCCAAGAAGTCTTTACCATATGAAGACTTTAAAGATGCTATTATTTTACCAATATCAAAATTTTGCACGTGGCTATCCTATTAATTTTTCTATTAGTGAGCACACGTGCTCTGCAAATATTTCCACCAACTCAATCGCATTACTGTCAAGCTCTGACTCAACCTCTAATACAATGATTGCTTCTGTATTTTGATGGCTTAAATAGTAAATCCCAACAAATTTCTCTTCATAAAGCATAGTTTTAGCTTCTGACACTTTATTAATAAACGACGAAATATCAAAAGCAGGTAAGTTATCTACTTTTGCATTAAAGACTGAGCAATCCGCACTTTTAATAGTGATTTGAGAGGCTGTTTTTTTATTAACAACTAATTCAGCTTCATACGCATCTAACACTTCGCTTAAATATCGTAACAGGTGCGCTGAGAAAGACTCTAAATCCTCTAACTTATCAACCTTTAACACTGAGCTTAAAAGTGCTCTAAGTGCATTTTTATAGCTACCTAAACGAAAAATATCGCGATAAGAACGTAAAGACACATAAAAAAGGTGATAAAGGCTATTTTGTGTGATTTCTGTTTTTGCTTTATAACCATCAATATCGTAACTTTTAATAATCTCACTTTCTGGAGCGAGCCCTGCTTGACCTGTCCTAAGTACAATTCGAGTACTAGTGTTATTGAGTTCTTTGCGGATATAATTTACTAGCTTCAGCCCCGCATCGTCCGTTTCCATTACAACATCTAATAAAATAACAGCAATATCATCTCTTTCATTAAGGATTTTTTTTGCTTCAGCTCCACTATAAGCACTGATAAATTCAAGCTCTCGCCCCATAAATACGAAAAGTTTCATTGCCAATTTTGTAGACTTATGAACTTCTAGATCATCATCGACAATTAACACTTTCCAAGGCCTTCGAGTATTAGGCTTAGTTTTTGCATCTTTAGCTAACCAGTCCATGTTCATTCCAAAAAAGTAATACAGTTAAATTAAATCTAGCAAAGAAAAATTAATTAACAAAATTTGCATCAGCTATTGATAGTTTTGAAAATCTAAAATGACTTAAAATACAGCTGCATTTGATAAGCGAGCGATTGAGACAAATAGATTTAGTTGACAGCTTATTAAGTTAGCTGCTGCATAATAGTCTTTTCAATATCAGCTAACAATTACAATAGTTAAGCCAATAATCAAAGGCCAGAAAAAACAGGAATAATAAAGGAGGTTAAACTGAAATAGCTAAACCAAAATAATGAGCTATGCCATCTAGAATATTATTTACAGCTACAGAAGACAAAATAAGCCCCATTATACGGCTAATAATACTCGCACCACTATCGCCAATTAATTTATGTACATGGGTAGCCAGTAAAAGTAAAATTAAAACTACAACTAAAACAGCTAACATCATGGATGACGTAATTGCTTGTTCTACCCATGTATATTCATTGTTTCTTGTCATCAAAACAGCGCCAAGCATCGCGCCAGGACTAGCAATAGAGGGAATGGCAAGTGGAAAGATAGCTGTTTCAGTGCTATCTCTTACACTTTTAATTTCTTCTTCGGGCTTACTTTCACCAAATATCATGGATAAAGCAAATAGCATAAGTACTATCCCGCCAGCAATTTGAAATGCAGAGAGTGGAATATCTATTGTGTTTAATAACGCTTCCCCTGCTACCACAAAGAAAAGCAGCACTGCTGCAGAAACTGCAACAGCCTTGTAAATGACTTTGCGCTTAAACTTTTCACTATCTCCACGCGTTACCGCAATAAAAACAGGAACAGTGCCAATAGGATCGATAACGGCAAAAAAGAATATGAAAATCGCTAATAATTCATTCACTGCTAGACCTCCTAGATTAAAAGTGTCTAATAAAAACGCTGCAAGTACAACACAATATGTTAGTATATCACGGTAGCGTAAGGATAAGAGAAGATGAATATAGAATCACTCGTTAGTAAAGCAAAGCATGTGTGCGACAACCGTGGGGCTCGTTTTACCCCTATCCGTGAAAAAGTATTTCGCCTTCTCGCCAGTGCTCAAGGCGGTGTTGGTGCTTATGATTTACTTGAACAGCTAAAACTAACTGAATCAGGTGCAAAACCAGCAACAATTTACCGTGCATTAGACTTTTTGTCTGAATTAGGTTTTATTCATAAAATTGAAAGTACTAATGCTTTTATGCTGTGTCATCATTTTGATCATATACACCCAGTGCAACTTTTAATTTGTGATAGTTGTGGGTTTGTAAAAGAATTGCACTCGACCCTCATATCGCACGAACTAAATAGTTTAGCGGCTGAAAGTGGCTTTATCGTTTCGGGTCAAACAATTGAAGCGCATGGACAATGTGCATCGTGTAAAGAATAATAAAGTGCAGAGCTAAAATAAAGCACTACACTTTAAAGTATATAAATGCAGTTTAACTGCCAAACTTAAGGGACAAGTAACAATGAATGTAGAGTTTATCAATCCTTTTCTAGCTTCCTTATTAAATGTGTTAAGCACAATGGCGCAAACAGAATTAAAGCCAGGAAAGCCTAGAATCAAAAAAGATGAAATTGCCTGTGGTGATGTTTCAGGATTGATAGGTATGGTAGGCCCTCAAACCAAAGGTTCTTTTTCTATCACCTTCGATAAAAGTTTAGCGCTTACAATTATGGAACGCATGCTTGGCGAAAGACCTGATTCTGTTAACGAAGAAGTAACTGATATGGTTGGTGAAATAACCAATATGGTAACAGGTGGCGCAAAGAACTTGCTCGGTGAGAAAGGCTATGACTTTGACATGGCAACACCTATTGTTGTATCTGGCGAAGGTCATACAATTACCCATAAAAGCGAAGGGGCGAAAATTTTAATTCCTTTCACTTCAGATTCAGGCAATGCAAATATTGAAGTCAGCTTTGATAAGCTATGAGCTGGCTGCAAAAAACGATTAACTTAAAACCTCGTTCGCGAGGTTTTCATATTATTGATGACGAGATTACTTCACAACTTCCTGAGTTAGCGAATTATAAAATTGGCTTACTTCACTTATTTATACAACACACCTCTGCAAGTCTAACAATCAACGAAAATGCCGATCCAACCGTTCGTATGGATATGGAAAGTCATTTTAATAAATTTGTTCCTCAGTGCCAGCCTTATTACCGCCATGATTATGAAGGTGATGACGACATGCCGGCGCACATAAAAACCAGCATAATAGGCTGTGAACTATCAATTCCAATAAGCAATGGCCGTTTACAGCTCGGCACATGGCAAGGAGTTTACCTTGGCGAGCACAGAGATCATGGTGGTAGCCGGCGTATCGTAGCAACCTTGCAAGGTCAAGTTTGAGCTTAGTGCGAATACCTACAGCGGTAAAGAGCCACATAACAAATGCTTCGCTCTCATACTCTGTCGTGTTCTTTAATTAGTGGGTGTCAAATACTCACCCCATGCTACGGTGGTCAGGTTAACCTACCTATTCATATTTTCCTTCAGAAGTAAAAAAGCCCGGCTCTTTCTAGTCGGGCTTTCTTGTATTTGGCGCCATGGTGCGCTACGCAGTAGGATGACCTACTTCATATGCAGCATATGATTGATATTCTTTAATATTGACTCACCGGGCTCTGAGGTGTTCGTGACGTTCTTTTACCCGTGGGTTTCGTAATACTCAACCCACGCTACGGTGGGCAGGTTAACCTACGTATTTTATTTTCTCTTAGGCGTAAAAAAAGCCGGCTCTTTCGAGTCGGGCTTTCTAGTATTTAGAGCTATGGTGCGCTACGCAGTAGGATGACCTACTTTCATATGCAGCGTATGATTAATATTCTTTAATAATGACTCACCGGGCTCTTGGGTGTTCTTCGTGTTCTTTTATCCGTGGGTTTCGTGAGACTCAACCCACGCTACGGTGTATAGGTTGATGCTGTGCAGCTGATAGCTTTACTTTATTTG
>NZ_JBHNYL010000004.1:0-299238 GCF_054960735.1 Pseudoalteromonas sp. RWi3 | reverse complement strand
GGATGTCTTAATTACACCTAGGTCTGTTTAGAAGTAAGCAGTTACGCCAATCCAGAAGTTACGACCTTTATCTTTAACGTTGTAGTCATCAGTGAAGCTTACTTCGCTAATAACGCCACGACCTGTTAAGTATTCGTACTCACCATCATTGTTAAGATCAGTATAGGTTGTACTGTACGAGGTAAAATCTTCATCAAGCAAGTTGTTAACTCGAGCATTGATTTGTATGTACTCATTTACGTAAAACTGAGCACCTAAATTAAATAGATTATAGTTTTTGTAATAAAGCGCTTGATCATGAACATTATCCCAACCACGGTAACGATCAGAACGGTATACACCTTGAATGTAAATTTCCATGAAGTCTGTGGCTTCCCAATTTAGGGTGATATTAGCCATGTGTTCAGCGCTGTTTGTTAGTGGTTGGCCTTTTTGTGAGCCACTTTGTTGCTCGCTATCAGTCCACGTATAATTACCATTTAATGAAATGGTTTCTGTGAGTGTATATTGGCCTGCAATTTCAATACCTTGTAAATCAACTTCGTCAATATTGATTTTTTGGCTGTAACTTTGATAGCCAAGTTGGTCGTATTGACCTAAGTTAACACATGGGCGCACATCGTTGGTTTGCTCACAGCTGAAAACAGTATCGCCACGGGCAATTTTATCTTCAAACTTGGTGGTGTAATAGGTGATGTTAAAGTTATGCTCGCCACCTAACGAGTTCCAATACAGGGCAACTTCAGAGTTTACACTGGTTTCTGGCTCAAGTTCAGGGTTACCGGCAAATGGGCTAGTCCCTTGGCCACCAAAGCCTGTGATGCCATCGTACAAGTCAGTCGTTTTTGGTGTTTTGTAGCCTGTGCTGATCCCACCTTTTACTGTCCACGTGTCATTAACGTTATACACACCGTATAAACGTGGCGACACTTGGCTACCAAACACGTCATGATCATCAAAACGGGCACCCGCTGTAAGCGTAAAGCTGTCGGTCATCATCCAGTTGTCTTCAGCAAAAATAGAGTACATGCTTTGTTCTTGTATTTTACCTGCTTCATTACTTTCTAAACCAAACACGCCGTCTTTTAGCTCGCCATCAATTAATTGACCACCCACAACAAAGTTATGATCGCCTAATGTGCTACTCATTGGGATATCAAAACGTAAGTCGTAGGTATATTGGCTACTTTCTAATGGGCGTTTTGGACGTGGTAAAAACGTTGCTTCAGCAAGGTCTTTGCGTGCTTGCTCATCCATATTGGCATACTCGCCAGTACCGTCATACATTTGTTGTAACTGTAGGCGCTCTGCAACACTTAAAGGGAGTGTACGGCCATTATTTTGTGTATCTACATAAGAAACAGACGCTTTCACTGTGGCCCATTCAAGTTCACCATCATAGCTAAGTGACCACCATTGACGGTCAAATTTTTGATTTGCTGCATAGCCTGCACGAGGGTTTACTTTTCCTCTTCTGCTTGCCCAAATAGATTCAATATTATCTTTTGTGCCAAGTGGATAGGTGATGCTACCTGATTCAAGATCATAGCTTGGGCTATTATCGTAAACTTGGCTTGAATTATCATAATCGAAACTTAAATGATGATCTTCAAATGGTGAATAGTTAATAGTAAAACCATATTGCTCATTGGTATTATCAACAGTACGGCCGCCTCTGCCAAAACCTAAAGAGCGAGCATGAACAACTCCATTTGGATCTGTCGCAGCTTCAAAGGTAGGTGATGACGCTTGTTGCTCATAAACACTACCGCGAAAACCAAAACTTAATACGTTTTCAATAAGTGGACCAGAAACGCTAATATCTGTTGTTATGTCATCGCCAAAGCTATCGTCGTGTTGCAATGAGCGGCTAAATGATACTGCCCCGCCCCAATCAGCAGTGTGCTTTTTTGTGATGATATTAATAACGCCACCCAGTGCATCTGCGCCATAAAGGGTCGATGCAGGGCCACGGATAACTTCTACACGTTCAATTGCATCAACAGGTGGCACGTGATTAAAGGCGTTACCACCAAAATTATTAGGGTAAATATCACCATGATTATTTTGGCGTTTGCCGTTAATCAGTAACAGTGTGTATTCACCTGTTAAGCCTCGCATACTTACACTGCCTTGGCCTGTTTTGTCTCGTGTAGTTGCTACATCAATGCCTTCTAAATATTGCACTGCATCTAATACTGAAGTGAAAGCATGAGACTTAATATCTTCATTAGTGATGATGGAGATACTGGCTGGTGCTTCAGTGACTTTTTGTTCAAAGCCGGTTGCTGTAACAACCATACGTTCCATGTTTTTTTCAGGAATTTTCTCATCGGCGTGAACACAAAAGTTAGCTGTCACAGCAAGTGCGATTAAGCTAGGTTTTACTAGGTATGACATTGATTTCATCTCTTTATTATTTTACAACAATTAGGTACGACGGCGGGTATAATATAGAAAGTGAAAATCTAATCAATAGCTATTTTCATTTGTGTTTGCGGGTGTATGTTGAAATAGAACAGCTTTTTATTTTTTGGACTTCAAAACTATTGAAGTAAAGGACAGTTTGCAGAAGATAGATTGTTGACGTGTAATTTAGAGCCAATGTTAAGCGACCGCAAAGGCCGCTCGGATAGTTTTAAAGTGAGGAAATAGCATTAGTACCGTCAAATAGCTCAAAGACTGTATTTTTTTGATGTGGCTTATTCGCGATATAAGTTAATACATTTGCCACATTTTCACGACTAACTTTTGCATCATCCTGGCTGTCAGGTCGCACAGTCGATATATGCATTGAGGCATTTTCGTCAGTGAGTGTGCCTGGCCTAACCACAGTGTAATTTAGTTCACTTTGCAGCAAGTGTTGATCAGCCATATGCTTGGCCACCAAATACGGTTTCAGTTCGGTGTCGATGGCCTCAGGGTTATCCGCGCCAATAGAGCTTACCATTATAAAATGTTTTATATTTTGGCGCTGTGCATAATCGACAGCTTTCTTTGCTGCCCATAAGTCAATCAATATTGTTTTATCTGCGCCTGTATTACCGCCTGAGCCTGCGGCAAATATTACCTGATCACACCCTTCAAAAGCGTGGCTAAAATCTGCTTCAAGATCTTGCTCTACGATGGTCAAAAGGGAGCTATCTAAGTCATTTAATTTACGCTTATCTCTAACAAGTGCTACAACTTGCTGTTGTTTTGACAATAATAATTTTGATGTCATTTTACCTATTTGCCCGCTGGCACCAATGATTAACGTTTTACTCATGCTTAATTCCTTCTGATAAAGTTTCTAAGTACCAATAGACCTTGGGGGAAAAATTACTTTTTAAAGGTGAGTAGAGCACTTTATATATTCCTAACACTAAATCTGCTTTTTTTAGTGTTAAAAACTGAATTTTCTTACGTTTTTAATGGCGTGCAAATAATATACTCTCTGTACGCTAATTGATGAATCTATATGTATGTCTTCGAACGAGTACCACTTAAGTTATGAATGCTTTTTAGAACACTCACTTTATGAGCAGGTAAGTTTGCCTAATCGTTTTATTAATAAACTTAATCAAGCTCATAAACGCTTAGCTATATTGCATGTATTGACGCATTGGTCACCCTTTTTGTTTAACTGGGACAGGGCGAGTGTAGTGTTAGCGCAACATGAAGGTTACCTTAATTTAGTGTCTGCGTTTGGGAGCGAAGCAATAGCAAATGAAATCCCATTACCGATAGATTACACCTTGGTAGGACGTGTGTTTAAAACAAAAAGATTGATCATTTGCAAGCAACTTAGCTTAAGTAAAGAGCAAGACTGTCGTATGCTCGCACAGGCTGGGTTATTTACCTGTATGGATGCCCCTATTATTTATCAAAAACAATGCGTTGGTACACTAAATGTGGCGCGTTTTAGTGGTGAATTTACTAAACAGGAGGCGATTAAGCTATTTTACATTGCTGACTTATTGGGTTCAGCATTGCACTTGTGTAAAGACTAGCGTTGCTTGTTTTATGAGGACTTTTTGACTACTTTTTGTTAACAGCCGATATTCTAAAATGGTGTACAACATGTCTGTTTCATTTATTCCTAAAGGGTTTCATGCAATAACGCCCTACCTAATTGTCGACGGTGCGACAAAGGCCATTGAATTTTATAAAAAAGCGTTTTCAGCAAAGCTTGTTATGCAAATGCCCTTGCCTGATGGCGGGGTGGCACATGCTGAAATAAAAATTGCAGACTCTCACCTGATGCTCTCAGACATGTGTCCAGAGGCACATTTTAAAAGCCCTAGTCAGCTAGGTGGAACGCCTGTGAGTTTGATGCTTTATGTTGATGACGTCGATACGGTTTTTAATAATGCGATTAAGTTAGGTGCAAAAGAGGTGCGCCCGGTACATAATCAGTTTTATGGTGACAGAGCGGGTACATTAGAAGATCCATTTGGTCATGTTTGGACTATTGGTACTCACCAAGAAGACTTGTCCAATGAAGAGATTAATCAACGAATGGCTGATTTTATGAGTAAAGATCAGGATGCTTAATTGCAAACTGTAGCCTTTGATTCTTACAGTTTGTTAATAAAGAAGCCACTTAGTGGAAGTGGCTTCTGTTTGAGGGAATTTCTCTAACTTATTTTATTTCGATCCATGCCATGTTCCAGTATAAACCGACTCCTGGTTCATATTGACTCGACCCTTGTGACCATTGCACGCAGTAGCCGTTGTAAGGCCAAGGCTTACATTGATACACCTTGTTATTTTTAGGCTGTAAAACCACTGTGCCAGCTTTATAACTTGCTAAACTTTCAGGGAAAATAAACTCTACGTCTGCAATTGGTTCAACAACGGGTGGAGTTGGCTCTACAGGGAGTTCAGAGTTTACAATGTTTAAATGAAACACTTTTTCATCTGTAACTCCCTCATTAGTAATGTAGGTAATAGCTAAATTATAATGGCCAGTTTGTGCACTTGGGTAGTTAAGTGAAAGTTGAGATTGACCTTTAACCACTTCGTAAGCTTTAGTAACAATACTGTTATACGATTTATTTAATGTAGCTTGGATTTGTGCATCCGCATCTAAATCAACAGTAAAGTCAAAATTAACAGCGTCGCCATCTATCAAATAGTTGTGCGATACACCTGTAACAGAAAAATCAGGCTTGGGTAACGGCGCCATTTCAAATTCAAGCTCCACAGAGCTTATTCCTGCATTGCTCTGAGCAAAAATTTCATTTCGGCCAACAGTGATTTCTACTTCATTGTTCTCGTTAAGTTGGCCTGCTTGGATCCAAGATTGAGATGCATTAATTTTATCAGCGAGCGCGATGGTCCAGTTTTTACTCAACCCTTCGTTCTCATTGTTAATTGTTAACACAGTTTGAAGAGATGGAATTTCTTTAGAATCACCAAATACACGAGTTTTTACTTTATCGCCCACTTTTAAATCGCGACCAGTGACGATATCACCCACATCTTGCCAAATTGCTTTTTGTGTATCGTTGTTATCAATCATAACATCAACCACATTATAAAAGCTCATAGGAGTATCGGCGACATCCCATACACCCAGCACAACATGGTAACCAGTTCGTTCAGGTACATTACACAGGTGGGTTAACGTTTTTGGCGGTTGTCGGTTATACCCTTGATACTCACAAAATGGTACTGTTTCAAACTGGTCTCTTGTTAATGGGCTGTTTGGATCCCATGACGTTTTTGTGATGAAATAGCGCCAGTCTCGTGATGAGTGTGCAGCTGTAAAGCGCCAGCTAAACTCATTTGGGCCTGTTTTTATGTGGCGTTTAGTCCAGCGGTTAATAGATTGATCGTCCAAAGCGCCAAATGCTCTTAAGCCCGCGCTGGCGATATGACCATCAATCGGCCCTGATTGTGGAAAGCGATCCAGCCCTTCTAAACTTTGTGGCTCATACACTACATTGCCACAGTGTGTATTTTCTCTTAGGCGGCATAAATAACCGCGAGCTTCTGGTTTTGAAATATAGCCATGGGCCGATGCTTGCTGTGACACAGGTAGTAAGAGTGCTAACCCAATAGGGGTGAGGGTAAGTAGTGTTTTAGTCATTATTTACATTGTTTTCCAAGGTAATGTTATCGCGTATTATTTTTGTACCAATAAATGGTAATTTAGATGTAACAATGAAACAATCACCCATTATTATCAAAAAGCATTATCTTTAAATTATTAATTAGTTATTTAGTGTTGATTTTAGTTGGCGATAAAAAGTGGATTTTAAGCTTATTTGTTTCTAGATTGGCTTCTCGGTGCGCCGAGTTGAATAGCTAAGTGGCATACACACACGGATAGAAAAGCACTTAACCCCAGCGCACCGCCATAGCTATTAAGTAGTGGTACAAGATAATGAAATAAAAAAGAAAAAAGTATACTTGCCGAGCATAAAGTGTAAAAACCGAAGCGCTTGGGTGCGCTCATGCCAATGAAAGTACCGCCAAAGAATAGCATCGAATAGAGTTCAGCATTGAGGTCTAAAAATAAAAATAAGGTGTAAGCGACAATAGATAAAGTAGCTGATGCTCTAATGGCCCCAATACGGTCATACTTGGCTAAAAAAAACGTTAAAAAAGCCCCTAGTAGCGATACAATTATTGACAGTAAGCTCATATAACAATGCCTCGAGCAATTACAAAAAGTGCAATACTAACAAAGGCTATGCTGCCAAGCTTTCCACCAAAGCCGGTAAATAATTTTGTGCTTGTTGCGTATAACACCGCGCCAATCAAAGAAATAACGGCTAACTCCCAATAACTAGTGATAAGTCCCTCAGAGCACATTCCAGCAAAACTACCGGCATAAATTGCAGAGTGAGGATGTTGTCCATATGACTTTGGTACAGGGATAAAACTGCCGGCTAAGCCGACTAAACACGACGAAATTAGCGGTGGAATTGCAAATTGGGTGTGAAAAACGAAGCAAAGGCTACACCCGAAAAAAAAGGCAATATATTTTAAAATAAAGAATTTAGTCATTGGGGTAGAATAAATGACAGGGCGTAAATAATCTATAATGAGTTCATAGGTAACTGCCATTTAGCCAATATTTCCTGATATTCACAGGTCTCTTTAACTGTTTGCAGGGCATGTTTAAGCTTAAGGCTGGTTTGTTTATCAAGTGTTTTATTGGCTGCAAAATACAGTGTTGCGGGGTAGTCGTTTAAATGTACTTGTTTTTTAACTTGGCTTACATCGAACCCAGCAAGTTTTAATTCGTTTTTTAAAGTAAGCGTATTTGTTAATACAAAATCTAAACGTTGTTTAAATAGCATCTGCCATAACTGGGTATAGTGGCTAACAAGTACTAAGTTTTCGTTATCTGAAAAGCCAGCATCACGAAGGTATTGCTCGCTAGAATAACCATTAATTGTGCCTACTCTATACTCTTTGGCTTGTTCTAAATTGCCCACTTTTCCTTTAAAAGTGTTTAAGCTTATTAAATAAGCGTCTGCAAAATATACCGCGCCAATCCAATCAAATAGTTCTGAGCGCTTTGGGTTTTTTAACAATGACATCATAATAATGTCAGAATGTGTTTCGAATCGATGATATGCCCGTGCCATTGGCATAATTTCGAATGTTCCATCAAGCTTTGCTTTATCCAACACCGCTTTTGATAAATCAACCAATGCGCCAACAACCTCGCCTTGCTCATTTGTATAATGGTAAGGGGGAAGATCTTCGGCCACAAATGTCAGTGCTAGCGCAGGGTTTTTAAAACAATTTACGATAACGAAAACAGTGGCTATGAAGTACAAAACTTTATTCATGTAGAGGTGTTTACCTTAAACGAGTGAGTGTGTAAAAAAGGCTAATGTTCGTTGCCAAGCAAGCTCAGCACTGTCTTTATCGTACCGGCTAGTAGAATCGTTATGAAAACCATGATGGGCGCCTTGGTACATGTGCATTTGATAGGGAACATTATGTACTTTTAAGTCCGTTTCGTATTCAGGCCAACTGGCATTTACACGCTTATCTAGTTCACCAAGCTGAATCATTAAAGGGGCTTTGATATTTTTTCGCAATTCTTTCGTTGCTGGTGTGCCGTAAAATGGTACGCCTGCGTTAAGAAGTGTTGAGTCAATAGCAGCTAGGTAATTGACAATATAGCCACCAAAGCAAAAGCCAACAGCGCCAAGTTTGTTATTGCTGCGTGGGTGTGATTTTAAAAACTCTGCGGCAGCTACAAAATCATTTTTAATTTTTGCTCTGTCCATAGAGCGTTGCATTGCACGGCCTTCGTCATCATTGCCGGGGTAACCACCAAGCGGGTAAAGTGCATCAGGCGCAAATGCGATAAAACCAGCTTTTGCTAAGCGCCGTGCGACATCTTTAATATAAGGGTTTAAACCACGATTTTCGTGAATAACCAGTATAACGGGGCGCCTGCCAGCTATATTCGCCGGTTCAACGAAATAACCTTGCCCTTTATCGTGGCCCCTCAGTGAACTAAAAGTTTGATAGGTTGCTTTTATATCATCATCGTTAAACGAAACCTGCTCAGCTAGCACATAATTAGGTAGTAAGGCTGTGGTGAGTGTCGCCATTGAATAGCCTAAGGCTGCGAGCGAGCCTAGTTTTTTAATAAAGGTACGTCTATCCATCATGCCGTGAGCATATTCATCATACCAATCGAATGCTTCTTGAGGGATATGATCAGAGGCTGACTTATTCATAGAGAACTCTATAGTTAACAATGTTTACACTAATTTAACGTAGCTGTACGCAAATGTATATCAATCTATAGTCAATAACCAAACAGACTAATTTAATTCACTTCTACACCTTGATGTTGGGAGGCTAAATCATCTAACTCTGAACAGGTATAATCAAACCCCGTACCATCAAATTGATAGCTAACTTTGACATCAAAGCCACCATTAAGTAGCCTAGTTTTTACTTTCGCAATAGGCCAATCTTTGAGTTCATTTAAAAAGCGATTGGCAATTTGTGCCGATTGAAAACGATAGCGTATTTCTGAGTTCATATTGGGCCTCTTGTTAGAAAAATTTTATTTGCAGTTTGTGTATTTAACTAAATTAGTCAAGTTTTTTGTAATTTTATCAATAGGGGATTACATATACGCACTAAGTGCGGTATAAGAGCGGTATGAAAACACCTAAACAAATCTTACCGCTTATCGAAGACGGTATTGTTGATGAAGTCATCAGCCAATTAATGAGTGGTAAAGAAGCCTCAGTCTATGTTGTACGCTGTGGAGAGGCTATTCGCTGCGCCAAAGTGTATAAAGATGTTCAACACAGAAGCTTTAAACAGGCTGCTAAATACCAAGAAGGTCGAAAGGTACGTAACAGCCGACGTGGCCGTGCCATGGAAAAAGGGTCTAAATTTGGTCGCAAAGAGCAAGAGAGTGTGTGGCAAAATGCAGAAGTCGATGCGTTATTCACATTATCTAAAGCGGGTATCAAAGTGCCACAGCCATACGGGTGTTACGATGGCGTATTGATCATGGATTTAGTTACAGATGACGACGGCGATGTAGCACCACGTTTAAACGATGTTAGCATGACCGCAGAGCAAGCTATTGAAGATCATGCCACTATGGTTCATTACATTAGGTTGATGTTATGTGCAGGTATCGTGCATGGTGATTTGTCTGAATTCAATGTGCTGGTCGACAGCTACGGTCCAGTGATCATTGATTTACCACAAGCGGTTAATGCATCTGCGAATAATAATGCACAAGAAATGTTTTTACGCGATGTGCGTAATATGCGCCAATATTATGGCCAATTTGCTCCTGAGATTCTTGTAACACGGTTTGGTGAAGAAATGTGGGCGTTGTACCAAGCTGGAGAGCTCACACCTGAGACAACGCTTTATGGCGATTTAGAAGAAGATAACAGCTCTGCTGATGTGGACTCTGTGCTTGATGAAATTAAAGCGGCATTTGAACAAATGCAAGAAAACCAAGAGAGAATTAAAGCTGCTGAGCAAGCTGACGACAATTAAATTCTTTATGTTCAATCTATACAAAAAGGGGCCGATCAGCCCCTTTTTTAATTTCACCCATAAATCAATTTATTTAGCTTGTGTAATAACAGTGTCTATTAGATGTACCACGCCATTGCTGGTGTAGATATCAGTAGTCACAACATTGCTACCAGCCACTTGTAATGACGTTGCTGGTAAGCTTACTTGCCACCAGTTATCACCCACGCCTTGGCCATTTGCTTGGCCCGGTGCTTCATCACCTGAGTAGGTGTAAAGTGGGCGATCTAAATAAGCCACTTGCATGGTGCTGTCTTGACGCTCTACAAGTGAAAGACCTGGGATATTTGCAATACTTTCTTGCGTGCCAATAACCGGTGGCCATGTTTGAGCACACGTGTCGTTACATACGCTCATTGACTGCTCTAAATCAGCATTAAATACATACACTGTAGCACCAGAATTACTTGAGCCCATGCCAGTAACAAGACGCATGTTAGTGCTGTCATATGCAATAGTGTCTGTTTGGGTGTTAGTTGTACTTGTAAAATCAACAATACTTACAGATAAGTCATTTCCTGCAAGAGTCTCAACCATCTTACCATTTGCAGCAAATGCATTTGTTGAGCTTACTTGTGCACCTAAAACATGCTGAGTTAGTACTTGGGTTAGGGCATCGTTATCAGCTAACAGCGCATTTAATGTCTCTGCTGGAATTTTTTTGAATGCGTCGTTAGTTGGTGCAAATACAGTAAACATTTTCGATGTATCGTTAAAAGTATCTACTAGATTTGCTGCTTGCAACGCCGTAACTAATGTTGAAAGTGATTCAGTTTCGGTTGCAACTGTAGCGATAGTTTTGGTTGGTGTGCCCATGTCTTTTGGTGGCATGATAACTTTGTTTAAAACATGGATTACACCATTGTCAGCTGTAACGTTTGCTGTAGTGACTGCGGCATCATTAATGAACAACGCACTATCAACATAGGATAAAGCAGCCATATCGCCATTCGCCATTGTTGTTTTATTGCTTTCACTGGTAGCAACGCTTACTGCCGCATCTTGAAGTACTTTAGCATCTGCAATTAAGTGGTACTGTAAAATGTTTTTAAGTGTTTCAGTATCAGCAAGGAGCGCGTCAATTGTGTCTTGACCTAGGGCTGCAAATGCTGCATCTGTAGGTGCAAATACAGTAAACGTGTTTGTTGGATCTGCTACTAGCGTATCTAAGCCTGTAGCATTAAGAGCTGCAAGCAATGTAGTGAAATTACCGTTACTCGTAGCAACATCTGCAAGTGTGCCATAACTTTGAGGAAGCTCAATGTCACCTACCACCACAGCATCAATTACGTGGATAAAACCATTTGTCGTGTTGATGTTAGTTGTTGTTATGTTTGCGCCACCAAATGTTAGGGTGTCTGTCTCACTGTTTATTGCAATTGCTTGTTGATTACCTTGAACGGTTTCAGCGCTTTTGCCGTTGAGTGACATGGCTGTTACAGAATCAACTTTTGCCGCTAGAACATGTTGCTTTAGAATGCTGGCAAGTACATCTGGATTTGCCAATAAAGTGTTTAGCATTTTTTCACCAATGGCTTCAAAAGCAGCATCTGTAGGTGCAAATACTGTAAACTCAGAAGATGTATCAGACAATACTGAAGTTAGGTTTGTCGCTTCCAGGGCGGCTAGTAAGGTTGTAAAGTTACCAGCTTGCTGAGCAGTTTCAATAATATTGCTAGTCGGTGCTGGTTGATTTTCTTCGCTTGGCATTAACACAGCGTCAACGATATGAATGATACCATTGTCAGCTGCTACATCAGCATTAGTAACAGAGCTTGTGTTGACAAGTAATGTTTCACCACTTAATGATAACGCAATTTCTTGACCATTCACCGTTGTTACCGTTGCGCCAGCTAAGCCAATAGCCGCTTCTGCATCGACGGAACCCTCTACAACATGGTAAGTCAGTATTTTGCTCAATTTGTCAGTATCAGCAAGTAATGCGTTAATAGTGTCTTCGCCAAGTAAAGCAAACGCGTCATCAGTGGGTGCAAATACTGTGTACGATTTACTAGTGTCTGCAAGCGTGTCGTCCAAGCCAGTGGCTTGCAACGCTGCAACAAGGGTAGTGAAGTTTCCTGCGTTTACTGCAACATCAACAATTGTTGATTTAGATTCTATTGGGGGGGTTACACTATTTTCTTTGTCATCATCGTCATCATTACACCCTTGTAAAAACGCAAGGGTTAAAATAATAAGTAAGAGCTTAACGAATTTATCCATCTTGTAATCCTTTTAACAATTTAATTAACAATCGAATAACCTTTACGCAGTAATTGTGTAAAGTGATCATAAATAATTTTTGTTATTCAAATTGGGTACGGTGGTAAACTCCATTTTAAGTAAAGTCGGCTTTTTAATATCTATATAAATTAATATTGAACGATTACTCCAGCGTGATTTGCAAGCCTACTTGCTTTAATCTCAATGTTAATACACTCAGCCATTTTTACACATTAAAGTAGCGACTTTACATTTTTCGCATGCTGCGACGCTATTGTAATTTAAATGATAATATTAAAAAGTTAATATTAATCAAGTGGTTATTTTATATCTGAGTACTGGCACCTGTATTGCAATTAGTTAAAACAATAACCGCTCTTACAGAAAAAATTTTGAGCTTGGCATATCAATTAACTGATAGGTGAAAGTAATGAGGTCGATTAAACAAATAGAATGTAAGCATTCAACACATGGGCTAAAGCAGGTAGTTAAACATGGATCTGTACTGTTAAGTTGTTTGGTTGGGTTCTATACATCTACTTCATTTGCAAGCATCTCAAATGAAATACCTAACAAAATGGCAAATCAACAAGCCAGTGACGTGTCAAAAAGTATTTATATAGATCCTAAATCAACACAGCAAATTGAAAGGATGAAAAACGTAGTCGCCTGGCATCAGGAAATTGTAAATCGTGGGGGCTGGCAACAGCTAAACCTCGATGGTGCATTTATTCACATTGACACACGAGGCTTTAAAGCTCGTTGGAGAAAACCTTAAGTTATTATTTGACTATACGATTTAATAAGGAAATGTATGTCTATTGGGAAGAGTTTAAAACAGCAAACGCGTAAGTTTATTGACTCTAAGCATATGCTCAGCGGGATCACGGTTGCGTCATTTTTAGAATCGACTATTGTGCCGATTCCACTTGAGGCGGTAATGGTGCCACTAATGCAAGCTCGTCGAGATAAGTTGTGGGTAATTGCTTTGATGGCAACAATTGGCTGCATTGTTGGCGCTTTGGTAGGTTATGCGCTGGGCTATTACTTATTTGATTTGATTGGTGATTGGGTTATTAATACATTTTCAAGCCCAGAACAGTTTGAAAATGTTAAACAAAAAATGCAGGAGCAAGGCTTTTGGTTTGTACTGACCTTAGGGATTGTGCCAATTCCATTTCAAATAGCTATGTTAGCAGCTGGGGCGACTAAGTATTCGATAATGCTGTTTTTACTGGCGACTACCATAGCTCGTTCAATTCGTTATTTTGCACTTGCGCTGGTGGTTTACTATGCTGGCGACCAAGCAGAAAAGGTGATCAAAAAACACAAGACGAAAGCTCTCATTTTTGTCACTGGATTGGTTTTGATCGCATGGTGGTTAAGTTCTTTATAAGTCTATTGTTTATTTGGTAGTTGCTCGTTCATATAGCTAGGTTTTATTGAGCGCTGCCAAATAGCTTTAAAAGCTTTGTTAAATATATATAAAAATAGTAATGGCATTAAAATGAGTTTCACAACTAACAGAGATAAAAGATTGATGAAGTCTATAAAAAGCGCCTCTAGAGACGCAACCATTTCAGTAATCCCCGATGTCACTGCATCAGCTACTTTACTCACCATATTTCCTGTATTGCCTGTTAATTGATCATTATATAGCTGAATATTTTGTTTTAATTGCTCTGTTTTATCGTGTAATGCCGCAAGCTGATTATTCAGTTTGGCTTGTTGTTGTTTTAAATCCTGTTGTTGCTCAATAAGCGGCTTAGCCTGTTCAAGTTGTGTCATTGTCAGCTTTTGTGTCAGGCTACGATTAGCTTGAATTGCATCAATATCAGTTGTAAGTTGTTTTAATTGATGTTGATTATTTTTAACAGTTTTGTTTAATTGGCTTTGTTCAGTGCTGAGTAGTGTTAACTCATCTAATGTTGTTTGTTTTTGGCTGGTAATTTGCGAACGCATATTTGCAGATAATGCTGAGGTGGCATTTGCCTGATCTGTTAGTTTGTCGACAGTTTGACTTACTGCTTTACTTTGCGTATCAATTTCGTCATCTAAAAACACTTGGCTTGCAAACCCTGTTGTAATTACCACGAGTGGAATTAAAAAACGGACTAATATGAAGCTTGCTAACACGTTCGTGCTTAGTTTTTTTAAGTAACCAAAGTAATCACACACAACATAGCACGCAACACTCAAGCTAAACAGAACACTAAAAAGTACTCCCGAGGCAATGCTTAATAAAATACGCTGTATAAATAAAGAGCCTAATGCCAAGCGCATCGCATCTGACATGTATTCAGCTAAATCATTAACTGGGTCGAGCAATTGTGCTGGTTGGATACTAGCAATACCTATGCCTACTTCAGCGGACTGTAATAGCGATATAATGGCATTTACAGAGCGAGATGAGGCATACAGAATGCCTGACTGTAATAATGCTTGATCAATGAAGTCCAGAATAAAGCTCTGAAAATGAGGTAACCAGGCTAGTAAAACTAAGCTACTCAGTAGTATGTACTTAATGACTTGCTGTGAAGTAAAAGGCAAGTGAACCTCTAATAAACAACTAGGTGTTACTCACTATAAAGTGAACAACACCTATTGCCAATTATTTATCACCAATGAGTTGTTGCGGAATTTCCCAACTTTGTTGTAGTAATTCATTTTTCCACGTTTGAATGGTGACCCAAAGCTTGTCATTTTGGCTAATAGTGACAGGTGCAATTGCGTGAGCGTGCTGGCCGTGATCCGTGCCATGCATTATGCCTTCGTCACTTTGAGCAAACTCACTCAATGGCAGTGGTGCAGGGCCTATATTCAAATATGCTTGACGGATATTATTAATTTCACCTTGGTTAAACGCTAGATAAAAATCTTTAACATACTCGTTGTGATGAGAGTAAGGCTGTTCCATATTGAGTGGCATTGGGGCTATTTTAAATTCTCCAATGGTTTGCTCTTGCCATAAGTCAGGAAAGGTTGGGTTTAAAGCTTGATAAATAAATACGCAGGGTAAAATTAAAAACAGTGCATTAAGTAAATATTTTTTTTGTTGCCACCAAGTACTTTGTAAACGCGCCATTAGCTTGCCTCCACAGTTTTGCTGATAGTTGCTGGGCTTGGCTTTTTAGCTTTAACCAGTTTTTTTGAGTACATCATAAAGCCTGTAATTGACATGCCACTTAAAATCAAGCCAAAGATAAACCAAATTATCTTGGTCCAGATACCGCCAATTGTGCCGTAATGCAGAGGGTCTGCAATGTGAGATAATGTTTGTAAAGTGGTCATTGTTTCAGGGCTTTTGCTCGTGGCTATTTCACCTGACCATGGATTCACAGAGGTCGAATATGAGTAACCATCGTAAAAAATTGTATCACCCGCACCCATGATGTTGTACATACCGCGATTGTGTTCAGGCAGCATGATATAAGTAGGAGTAAAATCGCCAAATTTATTTTTAGTCAAGGCAACAGCACTATCTAAACTAATAGGTTGAGTGTTTTTAGAGTTGGGTAATTGAGCTTCGCTTACTAAAGGCGCATGCTCTTCAATATCAATTTCGTTATGCCACATAATTGATTGAGCCAAGTACCAAAGCCCAGTTAAACTCATGATGGCCATAAACCAAATTGACCACACACCACTGACCGTGTGCAAATCTTTTAGTAGAGTTTTACGACCTTGGTTGAAGCGAATTTTAGGTTGGACAAAGGCGCGCCAAAAGCTTTTGTAAATAATTAAGCCGGTGATCAATGCCCCTAGAATAACGATTGCCATAGCACTGACTAGGTAATAACCAACACTATAGCCTTCTTGCCAAGGGAAAAATAACCAGCCATGTAACGTCCGCATAAATTCAACGAAGGAAATTGTTTGATTGATAGCCTGCACTTCACCAGTATATTGGTTTACATAAGCAACAGCGTAAGGTTTGTCTGTGTCGGTAAAAATTATCGCGTTAACCAGGTAAGGTTCATAGCTAAGAATGCTCATGACATCGGCGCTAGGATGCTGACTTTTTAAGCTTGCAATCAGTGTGTCTTTTGATTTTTCTGGTAAATTATCTGGGTTTGTGGCTCTTGCAGCAGAATTTGTCAACCATGTTAACTCGTGGCTAATTACCGATACGGTTCCAGTGACACAAATAAAACAAAATAAAACCCAGATTGGTAGCGAGCACCAACCATGCAACTGAAACCAAAACCGTTGGCTTACCTTTGCCATGTTAACCTCTGTATTGTAAATAGTAAGTATTATCAATTCTTTTTAGATTGTACTACTAAAGCTTAGAGGAACTCAATTAGCTTTGCTAAATGTTCTTCTTACAGGGGGGAAGTAAGGGTCTGTTGACCTTTGCGGATTGAAATTTGTTCAAAGAGGGGCGAATTAATCGCGGCGCAAGGTTTGTAACCAAGTGGGTTAAGTCAAAACCGAGCAAAGCTTCCGTGTCCTGCTCACGCCCCTTAGCACCATCCATGTAGGCCAAAAAGCGTAAATCGCCTATTTATGGGGAGTAACCACACCACATAGGCGCTGCCTTGCCTGAATACCAAACAGATTGCTGAAATTTAACCTTAAAAATCAACATACTAGTTTTTTGCTATTCTTTATTAAGCGTAACCACTCGTTGCGGAAAGGGTATTTCAATATCAGCGCCTTGAATAGCACTATAAACACCGCCGTTAACAGCAAGTTTTGTTTCAATAATTTTGGTCGTTGGAACCCAATAACGGTAACTGATAGTAACGCCACTTTCAGCAAAGGCTTCAATACCAACCTGTGAATGCGGGTTTTCAGCCACTAAATCATGTTGCTCTAGCACTTTTTCTATCAGGCTAATCGCCTGCTCTGCACTGGCATCATAGGCAATGTCAATTTCGCCTTTTACAAGTGAATAGTTAAATGAGTTATGAAGAATTTCACCAACAATATGTTTATTTGGAATAGTGATCTCTACTTTTTCTTCATTAATTAGCACTGTGTGACCCAGCTCAATAGTTTTAACTTGCCCACTAACATTTTTGACTTCGATTGTGTCGCCAACAATAAAAGGTCGTGTAGCAATAATTGCAAGACCTGCCCCATAATTTGACAGCATTCCTTGCAGTGCTAAACCTGCACCAAGCGATGCAGCACCAATGGCTGCAACAAAAGGGGTAACACTAATACCTATTTTGCCAAGCGCTATAATGATAAACATAATTATCAATAATACTTTAACCACATTACTGACAAAGTTAGTTAAGGTAATATCAATATTGTTACGAGTCATAATACCCGCAACTACTTTAGACAGTTTTTGCGCTATCCATAATCCAAAAATGAGTATGAGTACCGCACCCACTAACTGCATGCTGTATTTGACCAAATACTCACTGATCATTGTGTAGTATTTTTCAACTTGCTCTATTTCTGTACTGATCATGAAAAGCCTATAAGTAAATAAAATTCAATTAAGTGAGGGAAGTTATAATAGCAGAAGTTGGCTGAGATAAGGATAAAGCCAAGGTACTATAATTGCCGTCAGTAGTGCACTTAATGCCATAGCAACAGACGAAAAAGCACCAATTTGCGGGTGTTTATTCAGTGCAGCAGCTGTTCCAATTGCATGGCACGCAGTTCCGATTGCAACGCCTTGGGCTTGATGATTTAACACGCCACTCCATTGCAAAATAATAAATCCAAAAAGCGCGCCTAGCAAACCAATAAAAATAACCATTGCAGCAGCTAAAGAAGCAATTCCTCCAAGGGAGTCAGTAACCACTAAGGTGATTGGTGTCGTTACTGACAAAGCGGCAACAGAGTGTGCCAGTTCTTTAGGGACAGCAAATACGATGCTTAATAGAAAACCGACAACGGTTGCGTTAACAATGCCAACAACACTACTGATGAAAATAAGCAAAGCACTTTTTCGAACATGTAAAAATTGCTTATATAAAGGGAGTGCGAGGGCGACAATGGCGGGTTCTAACAACCAGCTCAAAAACTGGGTGTGATAACTAAAAGTTTCATAAGGTATATTAAATAAGATCAGTATTAAGGCTGATAAAACAATTGCTAAAAATACAGGGTTGGTTAGCGCAATAAAGGTTGTAGACTGGCTCAGTTTATTTAAATGTTTAAGTAACATAAACCCTGTAACCACAGCGGGTATACACAACCACCACAAACTAATCATGCTGCGATCGCCCTTTGAAGACGGCTATTAGATGGCTAATTAATAGCAGGCTAGTTAAAGGAACTAAAATTAGGCAGGCAACGATAAACTGCCAGTGTAATGAAATTAAGTTTAAATGTTCAATAAAGCCAACACCTGCGGGAATAAAAAATAAAGGCATAAAATTCAACAAGGGAGATGCGCTAGGGGTAACATGGTGTTCTTTAATTAAACCAGTGAGCAAAAGCCCTAATAATAAAAGCATACCGAGCAAAGGCGCTGGAAAGCTGCCTTGAGTCAATTGCATGATTACTTTTGCAACTGCGAGGCAGGCTAGAATGATTGCTATACTGAGCAAAAGCTGGGCACTTGCTTTTAGTGAAAGAGTAAAGGCAGACATATCAATGCTCTAAAATATTGGTTTTACTTAAGGAAACAAAACTTAATCATGTTTTGAATTTTTTCACTATGCGACTTTATAGCTAAGCATAATGAGAGTGTTACCAACGTTTGCTGTTTTGGTACTCAATGTTATCGTCACCTTTTGCTTTGGCGATTGCACGTTTGGTATTTTTATTGACCAATAGTCTAATCTGGCTAAATGTTTCTTTGGCGAGTATATGTCGTCGGGGAGTTGCATAGCTTTGCTGAGTAACTCGTTTTATCGCAGCTAGCGTATCGGGAGAACGGCTTGATAAAGTAGTGATCATATTTAAGCACTCTTGCAAAGGGTCATCACAAACTTTAGTGACTAAACCAAGTTGATGTGCTTTTTCTGCATCAATTGGTTTGGCGTGGCTGGCTAACCAAAGCGCCTGGTCACGCTGTAACAAACTTGGCAAAATAACATTTGCACCCATATCAGGGCAAAGTCCCCAGCGGGCTTCCATAATCGCTAATTTAGCATTGCTATGTACGATTCTATAATCTGCACCAAGGGCTATTTGTAAGCCGCCACCAAAGCAATTACCTTGAATAACAGCAAATACAGGCACACTTAACGACTGCCATCCAAGCACCACTTTTTGCGCTAAATTACAATTTCCAGGCAACCATTTAAATAGCAATTTGAGAATATTCATTGGATTTTCCATCACGGAACTGACATCAAGTCCGGCACAAAAATGTTCTCCATCACCTTGGATAATAACGGCACGAACAGATTTATTTTTTTTAATTTTTTTGATAATCCCATTCAGCTGTTTAAACATAATGAAACTGAGAGCATTTTGTTTTTGCTCTCTGGCAAGCGTTACAAACGCAGTGTGATGTTTTATTTCTAGTTTAACCATGTCAACTCCTCTGACCTGTTTGGATTAGCTTACGAGTTAATTGAGGTTATGTAAAGTCTATGCTTTGTATTGAAAAATAAAGCGTATTTAGGAGTTAAATTGTTAATTTGACCTACAAAAGGTAACAAAGTGGTGTATATTTTTAATTGAACTAATTGCTATTTTATCTATCAACACTAGCCGACGAGCGTCTGAAACGTTTCGCTGCATTTGAAATAATCATAAACCGTAGTTTAGCTGTAAGCTACAAGGAGAATAAAAACATGTTTAAACGGTTCACGCCAAGTATATCGAGCTCGTGGCTGCTTTTGGCTATCAAAGGTACTTTAGCGACTTCATTAATAACAACGTTAGCTGGTTGTTCTGATGATAATGCAGCTAAACAGGTTGCTCCAGCACCTGCTGTTTCAGTGTTTCATGTAATAACGCAAGAGGTGGGTAATTATCGTGAATTTGTTGCTCGTACAGAGGCACATCAAGAAGTTAAAATTCGAGCTCGCGTTGAAGGTGAGTTAATTGAACGCCATTTTGATGAGGGGTCATATGTTGAAAAAGGCCAATTGTTATTAAAGATAGACCCTTCAGAGTATCAATCGAGTGTGGCACAAATTGAGGCTGATTTAAAAAGTAAAACAGCGGGTGCAAATGGCGCTGAACGTGACTTAAAACGAGGTAAAGAGGTTGCAGCCCAAGGTTTTATTTCTCAGTCAGACTTAGACAAACTCACCACCAACTTCGATCAAGCAACAGCAGCCGTGAAGTCAGCTGAAGCAAGCCTGGAAAAAGCAAAACTTAATCTGAGCTATACCGAAATTAGAGCGCCGTTTGCTGGGCGCATTGGTAAGGTAAATTATGATGTGGGCAACGTTGTTGGGCCTGGCTCAAACGAGCTTGCTGAACTGACCGATGTGGATCCAATCTATGTTAACTTTCAGGTAGAAGAGGCTGATTATATTAGCTATCGTCAAAAGCATCAAAACACAAATGATAACCCCAAAAATGTAGCAATAGATTTAGCGCTTCGTTTACCGAACAACACTAATTTTGAATCTAAAGGTCAACTCGATTTTGCTGACACAAAGATTGATCGCAGTACAGGGACGGTTGAGCTACGTGCCGCATTTGCTAATGAAAAGGCAATTGTTATGCCGGGTTTATTTGTTACTTTAATTGTTGAAAGTAAAGATAAACAGGCTCATTCACTTATTCCGCAAGCAGCAGTGCAAGAAAACCAACAAGGCAAGTTTGTGTTAGTGGTAGGTGATGATAATAAAGTGGCAACACGTATAGTAACACTAGGCAGACGAATTAATGCCATGTGGGTTGTTGAGTCTGGCCTTGAAGAAGGTGAAAGAGTCATTGTTGAAGGCCTTCAAAAAGTGCGCCAAGGCGTTGAAGTTAAAGCTGTTGAGAAAGAAGTTGATCATACAACAGGCACTATTTCAAATAAATCAAACTCAGCGAGTTAAAGGGAGCGCTCATGATAAGTAAAACGTTTATCGCGCGGCCCAAATTTGCCTTAGTGATATCGATTGTGATCACACTGGCAGGTTTGATTTCTGTTGGCTTGTTGCCGGTTAATATGTATCCAGAAATTACGCCACCGCAAATACAGATCACCGCCGTTTATCCAGGTGCTAGCGCGCAAGTTGTTGAAGAGTCGGTTATTAGACCCATTGAAGAGCAGGTTAACGGTGTTGAGGACATGATGTATGTGGAGTCCAGTTCAAGTAATAATGGCACGGCAATTATTACTGTGTACTTTAAAGTTGGCACCGATACTGATATTGCCCAAGTTAATGTTCAAAATAGGGTGGCATTGGCCGAGCCTGGATTACCTAGTGAGGTGACCCGTCAAGGGGTTTCAGTGAAGAAGAAATCGAGCTCAATGTTGCTCGGTATTAACTTGTATTCTGATAAAGAAAATATAGATGCAATATTTCTTAGTAACTATGCAACTAATTACCTTACAGAACCTCTAGGGCGAATTAATGGGGTGGCATCAGCGGAAGTTATGGGTGAGCAAACTTACTCTATGCGTTTATGGTTACGTCCCGATAAAATGGCCTCTCTAGGTTTAACGGTTACAGAAGTCAAAGCGGCACTACAAGAGCAAAATACTATTGTTGCTGCAGGTCAGCTTGGGGCTGCACCATCGCTGCCGAGTCAACAATTTGAATATTCAATTCAAGCAAGGGGGCGTTTGAAAACGCCAGAAGAATTTGGCCAAACAATTATACGCGCCAATCAAAATGGTAACTTTGTTCGACTAAATGACATTGCGAGAATTGAGCTGGGGTCAGCGAGCTATGGCACAACGGCAAAACTGAATCAACAAGATACGGCATTTTTGGTCATTTACCAACTTACAGATGCTAATGCAACGCAGGTCGCCAGTGACGTTAAATCGACAATGGCTGAACTTGCGAAGCAACTCCCTGATGGCGTTAAGTACTCTATTCCTTATGATACAACCGAGTTTATTAATCGGTCGATTGAAGAAGTGGTTGTCACTTTATTTCAAGCCGTTGGTTTGGTTGTGCTTGTGGTCTTTTTATTCTTGCAAAATTGGCGTGCAACGTTGATTCCCACCATAGCCATTCCAGTTTCATTAGTGGGTACGTTTGCGTTTATGATGGCAATGGGTTACTCAATTAACTTAATCACTTTATTTGGCTTAGTGTTAGCAATCGGTATTGTGGTCGACGATGCAATTATTGTTATTGAAAATGTAGAGCGAATTTTAAAGGAAGAAAAGCTGCCAATTAAAGAAGCTGTTACAAAGGCAATGACGCAAGTGACAGGGCCTATTATTGCCACTACCTTAGTGTTGCTTGCTGTGTTTGTTCCCGTAGGGTTTATGCCAGGGATAACGGGTGAGCTATATAAACAGTTTTCTGTAACAATCTCATTTGCGGTCTTAATTTCTTCTGTGAATGCACTGACCTTGAGTCCAGCATTGTGTACTTTATTGCTTAATGAAAAATCGATGCAGCCAATCAAGTGGTTGGCACCTGTTGAGCATAGCATCACTAAATCAACTTCCGCTTACAGTAAGGTTATTCACTTTATACTCAAGCGCGTAGGGCGTATGAGTTTGTTTGCGATAGTTATATTTGTTGCCGCTGCATGGCTTGCTAAAAGTGTGCCGACAGGCTTTGTACCAGCAGAAGATCAGGGCTTTGTATTTGTTGATGTTCAATTACCAGATGCCGCTGCTTCAGGGCGTACAGAACAGGTGATGAAGAAGATTGGCGAAGTTATTAAAAATGAACCCACTGCAACCGATTTTATTGCGGTATCAGGCTTTTCATTAATTGGTGGAGCTGGCTCTAACAATGCACTTGGTATTGTGATTTTAAAAGATTGGGAAGAAAGGAGCACACCGGAACTTGGTTTGAAAGCCACGATAGGGCGTTTAATGGGGCAGCTATGGGCAATGCCAGATGCGCAAATCATGGTATTTAACCCACCACCAATCCCAGGACTTGGCAATAGTTCAGGTTTTGAATTCCGTCTACAAGATAGTGAAGGACGTGACCCTAACGAATTAGCACAAGTGCTTAATGGTCTAATTTATGAGGCTAATCAACACCCTAGCTTATCAAATGTATACAGTACGTTCCGTGCAAATGTGCCACAATACTTCTTGGAGGTTGATAGAAATAAAGCCAAAGCACAGGGCGTTGCACTGAGTGATATATTTATTACCTTACAGGCTCAATTAGGGTCACTGTATATTAATGACTTTAATCAGTTTAGCCGAACTTACAAAGTAATTATGCAAGCAGAGAGTGAGTTTAGAAAAGACCCGAGTGATCTTCAGCATTATTTTGTTCGAAATGATCAAGGAGACATGGTGCCATTGACGACATTGGCTAAACTTGAACCGATCCTTGGACCTACGACCCTAAACCATTTTAACTTGTATCGCAGTGCAAGCATTAGCGGTCAAGCAGCTGCCGGCTTTTCAAGCGGTGATGCAATCGCCGCAATGCAAGAGCTTGCAGGCCAGTTGCCAAATGGTTATACATTCGAATGGGCAGGGCAGTCAAAGCAAGAAATTGAGGCTGGAAATATGGCGCCCATTCTATTTGGTTTAGCTGTTATTTTTGTTTACTTGTTTCTCGTCGCTCAATATGAAAGTTGGACTATTCCATTTTCAGTTATTGCTGCTATTCCATTGGCTATGTTTGGTGCAATGCTTGCCTTGTATGTACTGGGTATGGAAAACAATATTTATGCCCAAGTTGGTTTAGTGCTCTTAATTGGTATGTCGACCAAGACAGCCATTTTAATTGTGGAGTTTGCGATGGAAGAGCGCCTTGCTGGCAAGAGTATTTTTGAGGCTGCGCTGAGTGCGGCAACAATGCGATTTAGAGCTGTATTGATGACGGCATTTTCATTTGTATTGGGTGTATTGCCGCTGGTTTTTGCAACTGGGGCTGGCGCAGGTAGTCGGGTATCGTTGGGTATTACTGTTTTAGCAGGTATGTTAGCCGCCACGATATTTGGTACATTATTAGTCCCGCTGTTTTATAGTTTGGTGCAAACCATGCGAGAGAAAGTCAAAGGTACTGCTAATACTTAAAACTGACGCAGAGGCCATTTAAAAAAGTCAGGGAAACCTGGCTTTTTTTTGGCAAAAATTTGTTTAGGTTTGATACTATAAGGAAATTGATAATGTTGAAGGGTCCACTGTAATGACTGGTCCACGTTTATACAGCGAAGAAGAAGTAACACATCAAGCATATGATATCTTTTTAGAGTTAGCGCCTGATAACTTAAGTGAACAAGATATTGAAGATTTTAATATGCATCGTGAAGAGCTTGGCTTTATTGAAGAAGGTGAGCCAGATGCTCAATGGCAAGATTTTGTTGCGCTTGAGATTGAACCGGAGCACTTTTTACAGGTATTAGTAGGTCTGGAGTTTGAGAACCAAGATATTTTATTTGCCAAAATTTTAATTAGTCGCGATAAAGATGCTCCTTTTTGCCATATTTTATGGAAGGATAGCGAATAATCAGATGATCAATTTAGTACACCAAATAGTTAATTTCCTTACCATGTTAGTAGGTAAATAGTGAATCGTTTTATTCTGTTACTCTGCGTATTCGTCAGTTTAAAAAGCTGGGCAGTCGATCCATTTGAAGACTTCCACGAGTATGGACAACTATCAGAAGAGGAAATACATAAAATTCACCAAGGTGAATTACTTTATGGTGATACTGAATTTGGTTTTATCGTCAGCAGTGGTAATACAAATTCGACCAGCTTTAAACTTAAAGGCAATTTATATCAAGACCTCGAAAATTGGCGCAATCAATTTAAAATAGACACGCTTTATAAACGTGACGAAAATGAGGCAACAGGTGAGAATGAAGTTTCCGCTAATCGTATCTTTATATCCGCTCAGGGAAACTACAAAGTAGGTGTCAAAGATGCATCATTCTTTATCTATGGCGATTATGAAAACGATGAGTTTAGTGGCCTTGCATTTAAAAGTACATTAGCAACAGGTTACGGTAATCGTTTATATGAGGGTGAAAAAAACCAAGTCGATTTTGATGTTGGGCCGGGCTTATATCGCTCAGTTGCAGATAGCAGTACGGAGATTGAAGAGGGGGAAGATGCGACGAAAACAGGTTACCTTTTACGTCTAGCCCTACAGTGGGAGCGCACTGTATCTAAGCGAACACGCTTTAACCAGGATGTAAGTATTGAACAGTCTTTATCTGGACTCAATTCACGTTTAAAATCAGAAACATCATTGATCAGTCAACTTATGGGTGACATGTCTTTAAAGTTTACTTACTTATATCGCTATAACTCAAAACCTGAAGACGATAAACTCAAATACGATTCAGAGCTTAGCGCGACTTTGGTTTATAGTTTTTAACCCCTATTGAGATTTTTATGTATAAAAATAAGCAGTATGCATTATTTATTTTTGCAATCCTTGCTTGGATTGGTAGTTTTGTTGGACTTGCTTGGTATTTAATTGGCGCAGATATGCCTTTAATGGTGTTTGCTGGCATATTAATTCTGGTAGGTTATGTATTTCATGGCTTGACCATTAAAGTAGATCACACATCTATTAGCTGGGGTTTTGGTCCTGGTCTATTTGGAGATACTTTATTGTTGCAGGATATTGTGGAAGCGAAAGCTGTGGAAAACTCATTTCGCCATGGTATAGGCTTACGAATAACCCATGACGGTTGGATTTATACTGTGTCAGGGTTTAGTGCGGTGCAATTAACAATGAAAGATGGCAGTCAGTATCGGTTAGGTACTAATGATCAAGCGGGGCTTCTTGCTGCATTAGATGGTAAGATTAGTCCGTTAGAATCCACTAAGACTGCTTAAAGCAGCTAAAAAAAGCGCCGTCGAGGCGCTTTTTTTGTAACTATTTAGTGCTCGTGGCCACAGCCGCCTTCGCCATGAACATGGCCGTGAGCAAGCTCATCAGCACTAGCATCACGTACTTCAAGAACTTCTACATCAAATTTCAACGTAACACCAGCAAGCGGATTGTTGCCATCAACAATCACTTCATCTTCTTGGATATCGATGATCATAACTGATTGATCACCGTCATCAGTTGTTGCTCTAAACTGCATGCCAACTTCGATTTCCATGCCTTCAAACATAGACTTAGGCACAGCTTGCATTAATTCATCATGGCGCTCACCATAGCCATTTTCAGGTTCCACAGTTACGCTTAATGTATCACCAGCCTGCTTGCCTTGCAGCGCATCTTCTAGGCCTGGAATTAAATAACCAGTTCCAATGATAAACACGAGTGGCTCGCCATCAAAAGAATTATCGATAGAGTTGTTGTCATTATCCGTTACAGAGTAATGCATTTTAACCACTTTATTTTCTGCAATGATCATAGTCATTCCTATTTATTCGTCTTCAAGAGAGTAAGGCAGTGCTTGGATGTTCAGCCCTACTTGCGGTGCATGTTTTACACGCAGTGATTGACTAGGCTCACTGTCGTTTGGCAACACAACAAGGCCATAAAAAGTATGTGATTCTTTATTGTATGCTTGCGCTATGATTTTTCCAGCTCGGCGCCAGTTTTCGCCGACTTGGGTTTCTACATCTAATTCTTCAAATGTGCCATCGCTTTTACCTGATACGATAAACATAGCGCGTTTATTTTTGCCTAAATACTTCATGCGAGCGACAGTTTCTTGACCTGTGTAGCAGCCTTTACGAAAACTGATACCGCCAATAGCTTGTAAATTAACCATTTGTGGTACATATTCACCGATAGCTTCACTGTTTAGCTGCGGCTCGCCAGCTAAAATTGAATGCTGTAGCCATAATGCATCATCCTCTAAACGGGTAACCTTCTCAGGTAATTTATAGTCATCATTGAGTATGAGTAACAAGCGGTTATTTGCTAGCTTGAGGGCTTTTCCTCCAGCAAAGTCACACGCAGTGATTTTCTCAGAAAACGCCAGGCCTAATTGTTCCTCTACAGAGCTTAAATCCTCGGCTATTAAACCGACCAATTGCTGTGAAGATAACTCAATATCTACCTTTGAAAATACAGCATATTTTTTGAGTTCACCTAAAGACTGTTCAATTTCTGGTTCAGAGGCAACCAGAAAATAACTATCTTTAAATGCAAATAATTTAGCGACACTCCACAGTTTGCCTTTTGCATTACAGTGTCCGGCCCACAGAAAGTTATCTTGCTTAAGTGTATTTATATCTTGGGTGATTTGGCCATGAAGATAGGCGAGTTTATCTATACCACTTATACTGATCAGCTTATGTGATAATGGGCATGCATATACAGTCGACATAAAAACCTGCTTTGCGAGAAATTTAGGTACTTATAATAACGTAGATGCTTCTATGGGTATAGATGAAATCAAATGATAAGTTAGTACATTGGAAATTATTTTACTCAAAGATATGAAGTATTATTTAAAGCTGTTTATTCATAGGCATTTTGTTAAACTCAGTAACAACTAAGTACGAGGTAAAAAATGACTGAAATTCATAGTAAAGCACGTATTCGCTGGGCTTGCCGTCGCGGGATGTTAGAGCTTGATGTATTGTTTATGCCATTTGTTGAAGAAGCGTTTGATTCGTTATCAGCAAAGCAACAAGCAGTGTTTCAACGTTTATTGGAAGCAGATGATCCCGACTTATTCGCTTGGTTTATGGGCCATCAACCTTGCAAAGACGCTGAACTAAGCGAGATGGTGCAGCTTATTTTAAATCGAGTTCGTGTATAGATTTTGCGTTACAAATAATAAAGCAGATCATAAAGTTTTTGTGGTCTGTTTTGGTTTATTTGCGTTTTGTTTCTGTGCCTTTTTAACGACACTGTTCGCTCAAGTTTTGACTTTATGTTTGAGTTTGCTAGTTGGGTTATTTTGTTGGCGATGGTACACGCATCAACATCCTATAAGAGGGACGTTGATCATTGATTCTCCACACTGCCACTTTGTGAACCCTGAAAAAGAAATCACGGGTAAAATAGGCGGCAAAAGTCGAGCGTATCAGCATAGTGTGTGGTTGAACATTATTGGGCTAAGCCGCACCCATTGGCTAATTATTAATGCTAATGGATGCGATGAGCAAAGTTTTACCCGCCTCAAGCGAGCTGTATTGATTAGTTCAGCTGATGGGGCGGTGTCAAAATAGTTGGTTTGGGGTTGTTACCTTTATCTGGGTAATCAATGGTGTAGTGAAGGCCTCGGCTTTCTTTTCGCTGCATTGCACTGCGAATAATAAGTTCTGCTACTTGCACTAAGTTACGTAATTCCAGTAAGTTATTAGAAACTCTGAAGTTTGCATAATACTCAAGAATTTCTTGTTGTAATAATTCAACACGGTGAAGCGCTCGTTCTAAACGTTTGGTTGAGCGAACAATACCAACATAATCCCACATAAAAAGTCGTAACTCATGCCAATTATGTGTAATTACGACCTCTTCATCCGAATTAGAGACTCTACTTTCATCCCATACTGGCAATGCTTGTTGTTCAGGGCTTTGATTAATTTTTGCTAGTATATCTTTTGCTGCTGAATGGGCAAAAACAATACATTCAAGCAGTGAATTACTTGCCATGCGATTTGCACCGTGCAAACCAGTATAAGCGACTTCACCAATAGCATATAAGTTATCGAGATCTGTTTTGCCATTAAAGTCAGTCATCACGCCACCGCATGTGTAATGTGCTGCAGGTACAACTGGGATTGGCTCTTTAGTAATGTCTAAACCAACACTTAAGCATTTTGCATAAATAGTGGGGAAGTGCTCAATGATAAAGTCTTTTTCTTTATGGCTAATGTCTAGGTAAAGACAGTTAGCACCTAAGCGTTTCATCTCAAAGTCTATTGCGCGAGCAACGATGTCACGTGGTGCGAGTTCTTCTCTTTCATCAAAGTCTTTCATAAAGCGTGTACCATCGGGGCGCTTTAAATAAGCGCCTTCTCCACGCATCGCTTCAGTGATTAAGAAATTTTGTAGTTCTGGATGATACAGGCTGGTTGGGTGGAATTGGTTAAACTCCATATTCGCTACACGGCATCCAGCGCGCCAAGCCATCGCAATACCATCGCCACTTGATACATCAGGGTTTGATGTATACAAGTACACTTTACTTGCGCCACCAGTAGCTAATGCAACAAATTTTGCTGCAACGGTTTCTACACGTTTTGCTTGGCGGTTCCACATGTAAATGCCGTGGATATGTTGCCCTTGTCGGCCTAACTTTTTATCACCAATTAAATCTATTGCATTGTACTGTTCTAAAATTGTTATATTGGGGTGGGCTTGGACTTGGCTAATGAGAGTTGTTTGTACAGCACGGCCTGTAGCATCTGCGGCATGTAAAATACGTCGATGGCTATGTCCACCTTCACGGGTTAAGTGAAAACGTTCTTTGCCTTGACTATCAAACTCCATATCAAATGGAACACCTTGTTCGATTAACCATTGTAGGCAACCTTGTGCATTACTTGCTGTGTAATGCACCACTTCGCGGTCACATAAGCCGCCACCTGCATCTAGTGTATCTTGAACGTGTGATTCTATGCTGTCATTTTTTTTATCAAAAACAGCGGCAATACCCCCCTGGGCATAAAGGGTTGAACCTTCCTTTAATTCACCCTTACTTATAACGATAACGTTGCAGTGATTAGCTAGCGATAAAGCTAATGAAAGTCCAGCCGCGCCGCTTCCAATAATAGCAACATCTGTGGTGTGGTGTTTATTTTGGTTCATGTCCGTGTTCTTTGCGGTTACAATGCCCGAGATACTAATTTATGAAATTGGTACGAGCAATCAATATTATTGTATATGCGTATATGTATCATATTTTGGGGCGACACAATTAGTCATTTTAAGCCCTCATCTACATATTTATGAGCTATTTTATAAAAAAATAATATTAAATGAACTTTTTATTCACCCCTCAGTCAGAGTATTTGTGAACAATGACTAAGATATGAATAACAAGTAATAATTAGATATAGGAGTACCGGCTCGAATGAGCGAGCAGGATTTGGATTTAGCGCTGGTAAAAAGAGTTCAGCAAGGCGATAAGAATGCCTTCAACTTATTAGTAAAGAAGTATCAGAATAAAATAGCCGGATTGATATCACGTTATGTATCTAATCATGGTGATATTGCTGATGTTGCACAAGAAGCGTTTATTAAGGCATATCGTGCACTTCCGAACTTTCGTGGAGACAGTGCTTTTTATACTTGGTTATACCGTATCGCAGTTAATTGTGCTAAAAATTATTTAGTGGCTCAAGGCCGCAAACCGCCAGCAAATGATGTTGATGCTGAGGATGCAGAATTTTATGAAGGTGCTGATGCACTGCGTTCAAATGCATCTCCAGAAAATTTGTTACTCAGTGACGAAGTCCGCGCTGTAATTTTTAACACAATTGATAGTTTGCCTGAAGATCTTAAAACCGCGATCACCTTACGAGAAATCGAAGGGATGAGCTATGAAGAAATAGCCGTGGTTATGGATTGCCCAGTTGGTACAGTGCGTTCGCGCATATTTCGTGCCCGAGAAGCAATTGATAACATAATAAACCCATTAATAGGCGAGTCTTAAATATGACAAAAGCACACGTTAACAAGTTGGATGATCAAAACTTATCCGCGTTACTTGACGGCGAAGAGTTTTTAACCGATCAGGAAATTGCTGCTAAAGAGTCTGCAACATTAGGCCGTTATGCTTTGATTGGCGATGTAATGCGTGCTGAGTCTGAAAATGACTTTGTTTTAGATATTAGCGATAGCGTTGCCAAAGCACTTGAAAGCGAACCTGTATACGCTGATTTCAGTCAAAAACAAGACACTGAGAGTACAGCTGTGGCTAGTGATAATGTTGTTGCCTTCAACTGGCGTAAGCCGCTTGCACAATTAGCAATTGCAGCCAGTGTGGCCATGTTTGCTATTGTTGGGGTGCAAACATTACCACAAGGTGATAACTCACCTATGAATGAAATTCCTATGCTACAGAGCACACCACTTACAGGTGTTGCATCGCCAGTAAGTTACTCGTCAGAGCCTGCGCTTGAAAATGCAGAAAAAGGGTTTCGTGAGTTACAGCAACAGCGTATCGGAGCGCTTGTATTAGAACATCAACGTCAAGCACGCGTTGCATATTCTCTTGAAAAAGCTCAGACTAAGGCGCAAGCCGAAGAGGAAAAAAAATAAGTAAATGAAATTCATTACCTTTATTTTATCACTAGCATTAATGGCCCCTGCCTATTCTAGTGATGAAAAATCAGCAAAAGAGCTTTTGCTCAATATGGCTGAAGCCGTTCATAACCGCAACTTTGATGCATCGTTTGTTGTTGTTAAGGGCAAATCCATGGAGCCCTATCGTTGGCTCCATGCAAAACAAGGTGAAACCGAATTAGAGCACTTAAGTTTACTTAATGGCGCTGGCCTTGAAATAATTAGAATTGATAACCAAGTCACCTATTTTGAACCTCAATCAGCTCCTTATTCTATTGCCACAGATTCAATCGCAGGCCCAATACCTGAGGTTCTTTTTAAAAACGTAGAGCGTTTAAATCAAGAATATGACTTTGTCTTAGGTGGGAAAGGGCGTATTGCAGGTCGGCCTGCACAACTTGTGCGTATTGAGTCAAAAGATGAGTATAAATTTAACTATTGGCTTTGGATTGATGCAGAGTCATCGCTGATTTTAAAATCAGCCTATGTAAATCACAATGGTGACATGCTCGAGCAACTACAGTTAACACATATCAGTGTGACAGAAGAGCCTGCACCTTTGTTACTTGAAATGCTCAATAAAGATTTCCCTACACCGCTACCTAGTGATGCAATAGCACAAAAAACTGACAATTTAGCGAGTAACAATTGGCAAATAGGCTGGTTGCCAGATGGCTTTAGTTTATTGAAATCAGATAGGCATAAGTTAGACTTGAATAATGAGTTAACTGATTACTATCTCTATTCTGATGGCTTTGTAGAAGTATCTGTATTTGTTCAGCGTCCATTACCCGGGCGTAGACCAAGTGGTGCTTTATCATCAGGTGCAACAACTATTTATGTTCACAACGCTGGCAGTTTTGATGTGTCGGTGGTGGGTAATATCCCAGCGGCAACCGCTAAAACTATCGCAGAATCTGTGGCAAGGCCTCTATAATTCAACATGATTGAACAAACCCTTACAGTGGTGTCTATTAAAGGCACCATTGCTAATTTAGAAGCTCAACAAAAAAAAGCATGTGAAGGATGCAATGGTCGCTGTGGCTCACAAGTGTTTGGTAAGCTTTTCGGCACAGCTAAAAAAACATTCCCATATCAGTTTGAAACGCCCGTTGAGGTCGGTCAAAAAGTTACCTTAGCATTAGACGATAGCCATATGGTTAAACATGCTTTTGCTGTTTACATGCTACCTTTATTTTTGAGCCTTACATTTGCACTTGGTGCTAGTGAAATATTTGATGCTGCCGAGTGGATACAGATTTTAGCCGCTGTTGTAGGTGGTTTTACAGGCTTTGGAATAGCTAAAAGTCGTGTTAAAAGTCTTACGCACGATATAAAAGTAATAAAAATTCACCCAATTAGCCTTCCTTTAACTCAAATAGATGGTGATTGAGGCCAATTAAATGTAAAATTGCGCCTTTATACACTTATTCCATTAAAATAGAAGTTTAGAATCCAGTTTATGAAGCATATCCGTAACTTTTCGATCATCGCCCATATTGACCACGGTAAATCGACCCTTTCTGATCGTTTAATCCAAGTTTGTGGCGGTTTAACCGACCGTGAAATGCAAAAGCAAGTATTGGATTCGATGGACATCGAGCGTGAGCGTGGTATTACCATTAAAGCGCAAAGTGTAACGCTAAATTATACAGCCAATGATGGCGAAACATATCAATTAAACTTTATCGACACCCCAGGACACGTTGACTTTACCTATGAAGTATCACGTTCTTTAGCTGCATGTGAAGGTGCTTTGCTAGTTGTTGATGCCGGTCAAGGTGTAGAGGCGCAAACATTAGCGAACTGTTACACCGCAATTGAAATGGATTTAGAAGTAATTCCAGTTCTTAACAAAATCGATTTGCCGCAAGCTGATCCGTTACGTGTCGCAGAAGAAATCGAAGATATCATTGGTATTGACGCTTTAGATGCAGTGCAATGTAGTGCTAAAACCGGTGTAGGTATTGCCGAAGTATTAGAAATGATCGTGAAGGATGTTCCTCCACCGGTTGGCGATAAAGATGAACCTTTACAAGCGCTGATTATCGATTCTTGGTTTGACCCATACCAAGGTGTTGTATCACTTGTTCGTATTAAACATGGTGAATTACGTAGCGGCGATAAAATTAAAATTATGTCGAATGAGCAAGTACATATTGCTGATCACGTGGGTATATTCACACCAAAACAGACAAACACTGGCGTTTTAAGAACGGGTGAAGTTGGCTTTGTAATTGCAGGTATTAAAGAGATTCATGGTGCACCGGTTGGTGACACTATTACTCATCAAAAAAATGCGGCGCCTGAGCGTTTACCTGGTTTTCAAAAAATTAAACCGCAAGTTTATGCAGGTATGTTCCCAATTGCGTCTGATGACTATGAGTCGTTCCGTGATGCACTTAATAAATTAAGCCTCAATGATGCTTCATTATTCTTCGAGCCGGAAAATTCAACGGCGCTTGGTTTCGGTTTCCGCTGTGGTTTCTTAGGCATGCTTCACATGGAGATTATCCAAGAGCGTTTAGAGCGTGAATACGACATTGATTTGATCACCACTGCACCAACGGTAATTTATGAAGTAGTGACTAAAGAAGGCACTACGCAAATAGATAATCCATCAGACTTACCGCCAGTGAATGATATTTTAGAGATTCGTGAGCCGGTTGTTGAAGCTAATATACTTGTACCACAAGAATATTTAGGTAGTGTTATTACGTTGTGTGTCGATAAGCGTGGCATGCAAACTAAAATGAGCTATCACGGTAAACAAGTTGCAGTAACGTATGAACTACCAATGGCTGAAGTAGTGATGGACTTTTTCGATAAGTTAAAATCTACCAGTCGTGGTTTCGCATCTCTTGATTATAACTTTAAACATTTCCAAGTTTCAGACATGGTTCGCGTTGATATTTTAATCAACGGTGACAGAGTTGATGCACTTGCTATTATTGTTCACAGAGAAAGTGCGCAATCACGCGGCCGCCAATTAGCTGATGCTTTGAAAGAGCTTATTCCTCGTCAGATGTTTGATATTGCAATTCAGGCTGCAATTGGTCAGCATGTTATTGCCCGAACAACGGTTAAGCAATTACGTAAAAATGTAATCGCGAAATGTTACGGTGGTGATGTGAGCCGTAAGAAGAAACTTCTTCAGAAACAAAAAGACGGTAAAAAGCGAATGAAGCAGCTAGGTAATGTTGAAGTACCGCAAGATGCTTTCTTAGCTATTCTTAAAGTTGGTAAATAAGTTTCGTAGATAAAGGGATTAATGAATGGCTGGTTACTTTTCAATATTTTTAGTGCTTTTAACTTTAGGTTCAGGCTTAATTTGGTTAATTGACCACTTTATTTTTGCACCAAAAAGACATGAGCGTATCGCCTTAGCGAGTAACTCTGCTGGCGGAGAATTAGATGAAGAAACTGTTGCATTAATCGCTCCGGAACCGGCAATAATTGAAACGGCAAAATCAATCTTCCCGATGATTGCAGCAATCACGATATTTAGATCGTTTTTGTTTGAACCGTTTCAAATTCCATCGGGTTCAATGATGCCAACATTGCTTGTTGGCGATTTTATTCTCGTGCAAAAGTATTCATACGGGGTAAAAGATCCGGTTTGGCGTACTCAACTAGTTGATGTTAGTGAGCCTGAACGTGGTGATATCGTGGTATTTAAATACCCGCTCGATGAACGGGTTGATTACATTAAACGCGCCATCGGTTTGCCGGGTGATAAAATTGTATATCGAAATAAACGTTTATACATTCAGCCTAATTGTGAGCAAGGACAAGCACAAAAAGGTGATTTAATGTGTAATGAGTTTAATAAAATCGATATGGAAATCATCAACCGCGATGAGTTTAAGCAAGGCTCTATGGATTTAGTGCGTATAAATGAAAATTTAACCACATTAGAGCACGATATTTTAATAAACCCAGAAGCGCTTGAAATGAAAGGGCGTTACTATCAACAACCGGGTACACGTTCAGATGAATGGGTAGTACCGGCAGATCATTATTTTATGATGGGTGATAATCGCGACAATAGCCAAGATAGTCGTGTATGGGGCTTTGTACCAAAAGAAAACTTGGTGGGTAAAGCTGTCTTTATATGGATGAGTTTTGAATTTGATAATGGCCCAGATGACATTTTACCAGGCTGGGTTCCAACTGGAGTTCGTTTTGAACGCCTAGGTAACATTCAGTAACAATGAAAAAAAACGTAACAGAGTTATATAACAAAATAGGGTATACATTTACTGATCAAGGACTACTTGAACAGGCGATGACCCATCGTAGTCACAAAGGGCAGCACAATGAACGCTTAGAGTTTTTAGGAGACTCTATCCTAAGCTTTGTCATTGCCAATGCACTTTATGGTAAGTTTCCAAAAGCCCGTGAAGGTGATTTAAGCCGTATGCGCTCTACTTTGGTGCGTGGTCAAACTCTCGCTGAGTTTGGTCTTGAATTTGGTTTAGGTGACTATTTACGTTTAGGCCCAGGTGAACTTAAAAGTGGTGGTTTCAGACGCGAATCTACACTTGCTGATGCTGTTGAAGCGATTATTGGTGCAGTATTTTTAGATTCAGGCATTGATGTATGTGGTGATTTAATTTTGCAGTGGTATGAGCCAAGACTCGATGCAATATCACCTGGGTTAAATCAAAAAGATCCTAAAACATTACTGCAAGAATACTTACAAGCTCGTAAATTGTCTTTGCCAGGTTACACGGTCGTTGATACCAAAGGCCAAGCTCACAATCAAACATTCACGGTTGAATGTATTGTTGAAGGTATGGATAGCATAATCTCAGTAGGTAGCTCTCGTCGTAAGGCCGAGCAAAAAGCCGCTGAAAAAGCATTGAAGATACTTAAAAATGAATCTTGATACACTTATTCAACCTCATGAAGGTGAGCTAGACACTTATTGTGGCATGATAGCCATTGTTGGCCGACCCAACGTCGGTAAATCAACATTACTTAATGAAATTATTGAGCAAAAGGTAAGTATTACCTCGCGTAAACCTCAAACAACACGCCACCGTATTATGGGTATTCATACAGAAGGTAAGCATCAAGCTGTTTATGTAGATACACCAGGGTTACACGTTGAGGAAAAGCGTGCCATTAACCGTTTAATGAACCGCGCAGCATCAAGCTCAATCGGTGATGTTGAATTAATCATTTTTGTGGTTGAAGGCACTCATTGGAATGCTGATGATGAAATGGTACTCAATAAGGTAAGCCAAAGTGGCAAGCCAGTTTTATTGGTTATTAATAAGATTGACCAAGTCAAAGATCGTGATCTTGTATTACCGCATATGAAGTTTTTAGGCGATAAGTTTGACTTTATAGGTATTATGCCTGTGTCAGCGACACAAGGTAAAAATATTAACTTGATCAAAGATGAAGTAACGAAACGCCTTCCGCCGTGTGAATTTTACTTCCCAGATGACTATGTAACTGACCGCTCAATGCGCTTTATGGCAGCTGAAGTTATTCGTGAAAAGCTTATGCGATTCATGGGTGAAGAACTTCCATACTCTGTAACAGTTGAGATTGAGCAGTTTAAGTGGCAGGAAAATGGTGTTTGGCATATCAATGGTCTGATTTTGGTTGAGCGCGAAACACAAAAGCGCATGGTTATAGGTAACAAAGGCGAAAAGCTAAAAGTTATTGGCCGTGAAGCACGTAAAGATCTTGAAGAAATGCTTGATAATAAAGTGTTCTTAGAGCTTTGGGTAAAAGTAAAATCAGGTTGGGCTGACGATGAAAGAGCCCTGCGTAGTTTAGGCTATGGTGAAGATTAACTTCAGCCTAAATTAACCTATGGATAGCGACTTCTACACAGCATACTTATTACACCGACGTCCTTACAGCGACTCACAAGTAATGCTTGATATGCTCGTAGAAGGCGTTGGCCAATTGCGAATGTTAGCCCGTATTAGTGGCCGACAAGCAACAAAGCATAAAGCACAGTTACAACCCTTCCAAACTTTACTAGTAAATTACACTGGTAAACATGATTTAAAATATATTCAACGCTTTGAATTACATGGTGCACAATCGCCACTTGTAGGTGATCAGCTTTACTGTGGCTTTTATTTAAATGAACTCACTAACCGCATTGTGCCAATTAATGAACCCATTGATTACGCTTATCAGTTATATAAAACTCACCTTGCGCAGCTAAACCAACATCCAAACTTACAAGCGGTGTTGCGCTCTTATGAATTTCAGTTACTAGAGTTGCTCGGCTATGGTGTTGATTTTACTTTCGATGCGGCGGGCGATCCAATTGATGCGGCGCACACGTATAGTTACTATGCCGAATACGGTTTTGTTGCCCAAGACTTAAAAGGGGATGGGTTTACGGGAGCTCAGTTAAATGCAATTGCAGATCATGACTTTAGTGCACCTGATGTGCTATATATGGCGAAACAATTAAGCCGTCATTTAATGAAGCCATTGCTTGGTAAAAAACCACTAAAAAGCCGTGAGCTTTTTATTAAATAATTATATAGGTAAAAAATGAAAGACATTCTGTTAGGTATCAACGTTGATCATATCGCAACTTTACGCCAAGCACGCGGCACAAACTACCCAGATCCCGCTCATGCAGCAAGTGTAGCTGAACATGCTGGCGCTGATGGTATAACTATCCACTTGCGTGAAGACCGCCGCCATATTCAAGACCGTGATGTTTATGTGATGGCCAAAACTATTCAAACACGCATGAATCTAGAGATTGCAGTAACTGATGAAATGCTGGATATCGCATTAGATGTTAAGCCTGAGTATGTTTGCCTAGTGCCAGAGAAACGTGAAGAACTGACTACTGAAGGTGGTTTAGATGTTGTAGCAAACTTTGAAAAAATTAAATCAGCTACAGCAAAGCTGACTGCTGCGGGGATCAAAGTATCGCTATTTATAGATGCTGATAAATCACAGCTGGATGCCGCAAAAGCATGTAATGCCCCATTTGTTGAAATTCATACCGGCGCATATGCAGATGCTGAAAATGACATTGATATGAATAAAGAACTTGAGCACATTCGCCAAGGTGTCGAATATGCCGCTAGTTTAGGTATGACGGTAAACGCAGGACATGGTTTGCATTACCATAACGTTAAACCCATTGCTGCAATGAAAGATATTTATGAACTAAATATTGGACATGCAATCATTGCCCGTGCAGCCATTGATGGCATTGATAAAGCGGTTCGCGATATGAAGCGCTTGATGTTAGAGGCTAGAGCCTAATTTAATCAATAAAAAACGACTCGGATGAGTCGTTTTTTATATTATGCTTGAATTAACAGTTAGTTTCTTCGGCTTTTACGCCTTCTTTAACTTCTTCACATGCATCTTCTATTTTGTTACCGACATCTGTTACTGCTTCATCAATGCGCTCACCGGCTTCTTCGGCATGATTGTCTTCACAGCCCATAATAAAAGCACTTGCGAAAAGGGCGATAACGGCAGTCTTTACTGTTGTAGATTTCATAATGTAATTCCTTGTAAATAAATAATAAATAAATCAGTATGTATATGTTTCGACTAAGGTGTTTTGCCTTGTAGCGCACCTGAAACTAGTGAAATAACTAATAATACTAAAAATATAAAAAATATAATTTTGGCAATTCCTGCTGCGGCACCTGCGATGCCACCAAAACCTAACACTGCAGCAATAAGTGCAATAACTAAAAATGTAATTGTCCAGCGTAACATTGTCGTCTCCTTGGTTTGTTAATTTGTACGAATTAGTTAATGCTAGTTATGTGCCATAAATTTAGTTGTTTATTTTCAGTGGGTTGACTTTAATTGGTAAGCGGGTGAAAAAAATGTGTAAGTAATATTTACTTTATTACGTGTAACTTATGCTTGCTGTTATATATTCCTTTATTAAGCTATTTTTTGGTAAGACCAATTTAACTTTCTTTATATTTTAATTCTGAACTAGTTGGTTTTATAAGTTAAAAATTAAAAATAGTCATGCTAATTAAGTTAGCTCATAACTTTTAGCTATATTGACTATTTTTGTAATCTATATCACAGCAAATAATACCAATATTGAGAGTGTTAAGTTAAGTGTGGGTATGTTATTTTAATATTAATTGGTTTTACCAATTTACAAAGCTTGGATAGGGTTCCTATCTTTGCTATGATTGCTGAATAATTATTTATATAAACTGGTTTATTACCCACTTGTGGTGTGGGTTGCAAATTTTGTATTTAGGGGGTCTGCATGGATATTGGTCAATCACTTGCAACAGCAGCAAATTTAATGGTTACTGGTATGGTGGGTGTTTTCATTTTTTTATCATTGCTAATTTCAGCAATTACACTCATGTCTAAATTAATGAGTCGATTTGAAGAGCCTGTGGCTGAAGCTACACGCACTCCATCGCTCAAATCTCAAGGTGTGCCTAGTGGCCACATCGCTGCAATCAGTGCCGCGATTGCTCAATACAAAAATAATCAAAAACAATAAGGGGTGTCCTATGGCTAAATTAAAACTTACTGAGTTGGTACTCAGAGATGCACATCAATCTTTGTTAGCAACACGCATGCGCTTAGATGACATGTTGCCTATAGCTGAAAAATTAGATAACGCAGGCTATTGGTCTATAGAATCTTGGGGTGGGGCAACATTTGATTCCTGTATTCGTTACCTAGGCGAAGATCCGTGGGAGCGCATCCGTGCACTTAAAAAAGCAATGCCAAATACGAAGCAACAAATGCTACTGCGTGGTCAGAACCTTTTAGGGTATCGTCATTACGCTGATGATGTGGTCGAAAAGTTTGTTGAACGAGCCCATAAAAATGGTGTTGACGTTTTTCGTATTTTTGATGCGATGAATGATGTGCGTAACCTTGAAACAGCTATCAAAGCTGCAATAAAAGTGGGTGCACACGCGCAAGGCACTATTTCATATACAGTCAGCCCAGTTCATACACTTGATATGTGGTTAACCTTAGCTAAGCAGTTAGAAGATTTAGGTTGTCACTCAATTTGTATTAAGGATATGGCAGGTTTACTTAAGCCTTATGACTGTGAGCAATTGATCAAAGGATTAAAAGAAACTGTTTCTATTCCTATCGCAATGCAATGTCATGCAACTACTGGTTTGAGCACCGCGACTTATCAAAAAGCAATAGATGCCGGTATTGATATGCTCGATACAGCAATTTCGTCTATGAGTATGACTTACGGCCACAGCGCAACAGAGACCATTGTTTCAATTGTTGAAGGAACTGATCGCGATACTGACTTGGATCTAAACCAGCTAGAAGAGATTGCAGCCTATTTTCGTGATGTTCGTAAAAAGTATGCGGCATTTGAAGGCAGTTTAAAAGGGGTTGATGGTCGTATTCTATTAGCCCAAGTGCCTGGCGGTATGTTGACTAACATGGAAAACCAATTAAAAGAGCAGGGTGCAGCTGATAAGCTAGACCAAGTACTTCTTGAAATACCACGTGTACGCGAAGACTTAGGCTTTTTACCATTAGTAACACCTACCTCACAAATTGTTGGTACTCAAGCTGTATTGAATGTACTAACTGGCGAACGTTACAAAACCATCACAAAAGAAACGGCGGGTGTGCTAAAAGGTGAGTATGGTTCAACGCCAGCGCCTATGAATAAGGAACTTCAAGAACGCGTACTTGATGGTGGCGAAGCTATTACATGTCGTCCAGCAGATGTACTTCAGCCTGAGCTTGAAACGCTACACACAGAGTTGTTAAAAGAAACGCAGGAGCAAGGATTAGAGCTAGCAGATGAACAAATTGACGATGTTTTAACATACGCATTGTTCCCTCAAATTGGCTTAAAGTTCCTGAAAAACCGTAACAACCCAGATGCATTTGAAGCAGTACCAAGTGCTGAATCAGCTAAGCAAGACAAGCCTTCTAGCAACAAGCCTAATAACAATACCGTTAAAGCAGAGCAATACAGCGTTAAAGTTGATGGCAAAGTATATGATGTTGTTGTTGCCCAAGGCGGTGAGTTAAAAGAAGTAACACTTAAAGACAGTGAGTTAATTCCTCAGTCTGCATCAGTTGCATCTGGAGAAACATTGAATGCTCCACTTGCGGGTAACATTTTTAAAATCAAGGTTAAAGCGGGTCAAGCAGTGAATGCGGGTGACGTTGTGATGATCATGGAAGCGATGAAAATGGAAACTGAGATCCGTGCCACACACAGTGGAACGATTGCAGAAGTACTCGTTGCTGAGGGTGACTCTGTTACAACTGGTGACGCTATGATTTCAATGGCTTAGGAGTGTAGAGGATGGAAGCATTACTAAATCTTTGGCAAGCAACGGGTATCGCTAATTTCACGTTTCCTGCATTAATCATGATCGCAGTAGGGTGTTTATTATTATACCTCGCGATTTCGCGAAACTTTGAACCATTATTATTGGTGCCCATTGGTTTTGGTGCCATATTAACTAATATCCCCGTTGCGGGCTTATCAGACCCCGGTGGCTTGTTGTATTACGTTTATCATATTGGTATTGATACTGGTGTGTTTCCGTTATTGATCTTTATGGGGGTTGGGGCATTAACTGATTTTAGCGCCCTGATAGCAAACCCTCGTATGATGTTACTTGGTGCTGCTGCTCAGTTTGGTATTTTTGCTACGTTATTCGGTGCTATCTTACTTAACTATGTACCTGGTTTTGAGTTTTCATTACAAGATGCATCTGCGATTGCAATTATCGGTGGTGCTGATGGTCCAACAGCTATTTTCTTAGCATCAAAATTAGCGCCAGACTTGCTCGGTGCCATTGCTGTAGCTGCGTATTCTTATATGGCACTTGTGCCGATTATTCAGCCGCCAATTATGCGTGCACTTACAACGCCAGAAGAGCGCAAAATTCAAATGCCACAATTACGTTCAGTGTCTAAGAAGGAAAAAATCATTTTCCCTCTAATGGTCTTGGGTTTGACTATGTTGTTCTTACCTGCTGCAACACCACTTGTAGGCATGTTTTGTTTAGGTAACTTAATGCGTGAATCGGGTGTGGTTGATCGCTTAAGTAATAGTGCACAAAATGAGATTATCAATATCACAACGATTTTCTTAGGTTTAGCTGTAGGGTCTAAATTAGCCGCAGACAAGTTTTTAACTGTCGAAACACTGGGTATTTTAGCGTTAGGCGCATTGGCGTTTTCTATCGGTACAGCGTCAGGTGTGTTTATGGCAAAAGGTTTGAATAAGTTATCTAAATCACCGATAAACCCATTAGTGGGTGCAGCGGGCGTTTCTGCCGTACCAATGGCTGCGCGAGTAGTGAACAAAGTAGGCCTTGAAAACAACCCGCATAACTTCTTATTGATGCATGCAATGGGGCCAAATGTAGCAGGTGTACTAGGTAGTGCCGTAGCTGCAGGTATTTTGTTAGCACTTGTGGGTTAAAGAACAATTTGCAGTGCTCATTCATGTTGAGAACTGCATAACTTTTACTTCCAACCGACTGGCGCAGTTTAAACTGCGCTTTTTTTTGGGCGCTTTTTGGGTATAATCAACGTTAGTTTTACTAATTACCTAAATTTAGAACCTGAATTTAAAAGGCAGTGGTATGAATATTTTTGTGATTTTAATATCCTTAGTTGTCGCTCTTGTCATTCTTGTGCCATTACTTGAAAAGTATCAATCAAAAATGGGTTTAGATGGCGCAACTAAATATGCAAAGTATATTTGGCCATTAGTGATGATTTCATTGGTTGTACAGTTGATTTATATGTTGGTGCGGTAGAGCGTAGCCGTCAGTTTTAGAGCAGCTAGGAGCGGTAAGCTGTAAGTCTTAAGCTGCTCAGCGTTAAAATTGGCTACGTAGGTTGTGTTTGAGCATCACGAAACCCAACGAATAATATCCTTTCAGTCTTTATTAAAGCACAGTATTATCACGTGTTTTATTTATTCAGTTTACTCTGAGTCGTGGGAAAATAATTTTAAATATTTATTTAAAACCAGTGGCTCAGATTTCCATGTGAAATTATATAAATACCATCGTTTCTTCAGGTTTATCCTGTGCAATTAAGGTGCAGGATTAGAGTTTCAGACAATGCCTTAGCCTTATATTGTCACTCCATAATAGTTTCTTTAATAAATATTAGCGAAAATAGATCATGTCGCTTAGGGAAGTGCTCAGGAGATAAATCGCTTTACTATACTCGTTTTGCAATATGACCTAAGTTGTGCGTTTTTTAAATACCTAGCTACTTATTTACATTACATAGCTCAGTGATTATTATGTAAATGATAATAATTACCATTTATATTGGTTTGGATTTCTAGTGTCAAAAATAAAAGTTTTATTAATTGAAGACGATAATACGTTAAATCATTATCTCACCGATTTATTGGTTAAATCAGGTTACTGTGTTGAACAGTGCTTTGATGGTTTAACAGGGTTAGAAATAGCTCAGCGTCGCCAACACCACCTTATTTTACTTGATAAAATGCTCCCTAAGTTAGACGGTGTATCACTTTTAAAAACACTGCGAGAGACCAGCCAGCAGCCTGTTATTATGGTTTCAGCCAAAGGTGCAGAAGAAGAGCGTATTTTAGGCTTGAGCCATGGCGCAGATGATTATGTTGCCAAGCCATTTAATACCCAAGAGCTGTTACTCAGAATTGAGAGCCTATTAAGACGAAGCCAAGCAAGCGTAAAACCAAGCAGTCATGTAGAAATAAATATTGATGGCCTCATGCTCAACGTTATCAAACAGGTTATTTATGTAAATGGTGAAGAGCTTGAGTTCACACCAATTCAGTTTAAATTACTTTGGGAGCTGGTTTCGCAACAAAATCAAATAGTCAGTAAATCAGATTTATACCAAGCAGTGCTTAATAAAAAGTTAGGCGCTTATGATCGTAGTATTGATATGCATCTTAGTCGAGTAAGAAGAAAACTAACAGACGCTAACTGGCTTGGGGAGCGCTTACAAACGGTGCATGGTAAAGGATACTGTTTTAAATGAAGCGAAAGTTACTTTGGAAATTATGCCTAATTTTGGCTACAGGTTTAGTTTCATTTTTTTATTTATTACATATATTTACCTTAAAAACAGAAGAGAGCATGAGTTTTATTGCAGAGCAAGATCGCATGCAGTTACAAGCGTGGGGAGCACACGCCGAAAAGCTCTATACGACTGGAAAAATAGACCAATTAAATGCTTGGTTGGCACAGTTAAAAACTCAAGAAAACACTTGGGTATCCATAGCTGGTTTTAAGGTAAACCACATAGCTGGTGAATCATTTGATCAAAATATTGTTGGTGGTTATCACTTTGGGCGCAGCATTGAATGGAAAATTCATCTCTACTTTGAGCAAAACCCCATAATGGAAATTCCTTTCACTCATACTAATGGCAGCTTATTAATAAAATTACCTGAGCGTATGCGCCCAGGTAACTACTGGACAACAACTAAGTTTATGTTGCAAATAATAATGCCAATGCTGGTTTTAGTCGTGTTATCGATTATTTTATATCGCCATATTATTACGCCTCTACAGCAATTAGAAAAAGCGACTGCAGAATTTAGCCGTGGTAACTTTTCAGTTAGAGTGGCGAAGTATTTAGGAGGACGTAAAGATGAACTTGCCCAACTTGCATTTACCTTTGATCAAATGGCTAGTCGTATTGGTGAGCTCATTAACAATCAAAGACAATTAATTTCAGACTTATCCCACGAATTAAGAACACCACTTACGCGTTTAGATATAGCAGTTGAAAACTTTGATGAGCACGAAAGTAAACAGCACCTTGAGCGAATCACTCGCGAGTCAAAACATATTCGCAAACTCGTTGAAGATAGTTTAACCCTTGCATGGCTTGAAAATGAAAAGCCGATAATTAAACAAGAGCCCGTTGATCTGGTAGACCTGCTTGATGTGTTAATTGAGGATGCTCGTTATGAATTTCCTGATCGAAAGCTGGTTGTTCATGCCCCAGCAACCGCAGTGATTGAAAATAGCTGCCATCGTGCATTATGTCCACCCATCGAAAACGTGATTAGAAATGCGCTGCGTTATACACCGGTCAATGAGCAAGTTACTATTAGCATGTCGTTGGAGTCTAGTTTTTACAAATTACAGATATGCGATCAAGGTCCTGGTATCCCTGAGCAATTTTTAAAGAAAGTATTTGAGCCTTTTTTTAGAGTCGACGACGCACGAATAAGTGAAGGAGATAGCTTTGGTTTAGGTTTGGCCTTGGCTAAACGCCATTTAGCCAGTGTTAGGGCAAAGATCTACGCACATAATGAGTTAGGTGGAGGGTTGGTAGTGGTGATAATGATTCCTATTTCTCAAATGTAACAATTGTAAAAGTCATATCATTAGTGACCTTAGATGGTAATAATTCTTAATTAAGTATTTAACATTTATTTGAGATTTAATTCATGCCATCTGTATTAATAAATAAACCGTTTGTAAAAACCAGTATTCCCAGCGCTGTAATTGCGCTTTGTTTTAACGCCAATGCGGCTATTCAAGAAGAGACTAAACAAGAACAGAAGATAGAAAAAATCACAGTCGTTGGTGCTACAACAAATTCAGAAATCACACCACTTGAGCTTGAAAACTACCAGGCAAACGATTTAGATGATATTTTTCGTCATACACCATCGGTTACTGTAGGTGGATCATTAGGCATAGCACAAAAGATATTTGTACGTGGTATGGAAGACTCAATGGTGAACGTAACAGTTGATGGTGCGCCGCAAACCAGCACGCTGTTTCATCATATTGGCCGTGTTGCAATTGAACCTGAACTATTACAAAGTATAGAAGTACAAGCCGGTGCGGGTGAAGCAACATCTGGTACAGGTGCTGTTGGCGGTGCTATACGTTTTAAAACAAAAAGTGCTGATAATTTACTCCGCGATAACGAGCAGTTTGGTGGTATTGCCAAAGCGAGTTATTTTAGTAATGACGGCCACAAAGAAAGCCTATCATTATACGGCAAGTTAACTGATGAAATAGGGGTGTTAGCGTCCTATGTTAATGTTAGTCGCAATGACATGGATGACGGTGATGGCAGAAATCTAGAAGGGACAGCAGCCGATCAAACCCTTGCATTCATAAAAGTAAACGCCGAGCTTACTGAAAACCAAAATCTTACGCTAAGCTATGAAAATCGCCAAGAAGAAGGTGAGTTTGGTAAACAAACTAACTGGGCCCAAATTGCTGGAGCACCATTGTTTGAATCATGGGGAGAGCGCGAAACCATTGTATTAAATCATGCCTGGTACTTAAATAGTTTCGTAAACCTTGAAACGACTATTTACCAAACAGAGTCTTCATTTAAACGCGAACTTTATACCTGGGATGCTGCAATCGAAACAACGGGTTTTGATATCCGAAATACCAGTGATTTAGGCAATCATACTCTGACTTACGGTGTAGAACAAAAAGTAGATAAAGTTCATGCTGCTTCTTATGAAAACTTTGGTGGTATTTTTGATGAAGAAGGCACTGTGACGGGTGTATATATTCAAGATCACTGGCAATTAAGCGATGCTTTATTACTTAGCTTTGGTGCGCGTTATGATGCTTATGAACTTGATCACAGTGGTGTTGAAGTTAACTGGGTTAAAGTTGATGGTGTCTGGGTCATTGAAACCGACGCAAGTGGTGCGCCAGTGACTTCGTCGGATAAGTTTTCAACTAAAAAACAAGATGGCATTAGTGGCAATATTGGTTTTGAGTATAGTTTTACCGAATCATTAAAGCTGTCTGCTGGTTATGCACAAGCGCTTAGAGGTAGGCAAGTTGCAGATGCTTTCACTGTAGGTGAGTTGACATATAATCAAAACTTATCACCTGAAGAAGTCGATAATACTGAGCTTGGCTTAGTGTATAACGATGGCACTTGGTTGTTTGAAGCATCATTGTACCTAAGTGTAATTAACGACGTGGTATTTGATAAGTTCAAAGGCCGTGAAGGTGTATTCAACGAAAATATCGGTGATTTAGAAACCAAAGGTATTGAACTTGTATCGGGTTATCAAGGCGATAATTTTGATGTTATCGTAAGTTATAGCCATAACGATGTTGAACTAAATAATGCCTCATTTGTGTGGCCAGACGCTAATGATGCCACTGGTTATAGCACTGTTATTATCGATGGTATTGATATGGCAGCCTATGAATATGGCGGTTTAGGTAATGCAATTGGCGATTCTATCAATATTAACTTTAACTATCACGTGAATGAGAAAATTAAGTTTGGTCTAAACTATAACCATGTTGCTAGCCTCAATGATATTGAAGTATTCCACCGTTCGATTGAACTTGGTTGGTTGAATGAGCTCGAAACAATCAATAAGCCAGGCTACGATTTATTTGATGCCTATGTAACCTATGAGCCACTCACCAATCTAAGGTTTGATTTATCAGTGCAAAACTTACTAGACGAATCTTATTTAAGCCACGGTAGTGTTGCTGACTACGGGCATATTAAGGGTTATGAAGGTGTTGTAGGCATTAAAGAGCCAGGGCGTGATATACGCCTTAGTGTGTCGTATACATTTTAACTCCTGAATTAGTTAGGTGCTTTAAGAAAGCACCTAACGGGCTTATTGATGAATATCACAAAAAAACATCTCTCAGTATTTCATGTAACTACTCGTGTGCTTATTGCTTTAATTGGCGGTTATTTTGTGGCAATGCATGGTGCTATCTTGATTGGCAATCATTTATTAAGTGATAAGACTAACAGTATTATCACAGGATTAATGTCTAGCTTTATCATTTACCTCATCACAGCGCTATTTGTATTTGCTACTAAAACAACGTTACGCGCTTTTGCCGTTGTATTGGTTTCATGTATTTTACTTTACTTTTTGAATTACTATTTGCAGGGGCCGCAATAGTATGAGACCTCGATTTAGACAATCTATGAGCTGGCTACATACGTGGTCGGGTTTTGTATTTGCTTGGCTACTATTTTTTATTTTTATTACAGGCACTGCAGGCTATTTTGAAAATGAAATAGACCGCTGGATGAAACCAGAAATAGCCATAGTTAATGAACCCATTGATGACTTAGCAATACTTGAAATTGCTCAGCAACAACTCACAGACAATGCAGAAGATGCAGCTCAGTGGTACATCAGTTATCCATCAGTACGTAACCCGTATATTGATATTTCGTGGATACAGCCAGCAAATAAAGAGACTGGGGCACGTAGGCAGTGGTATGAAAAAAACCTTGCGCCTGATACCAGCGAGCTTATAACAACCAGAGAAACCAGTGGTGGCGAAGCGTTATATCGACTGCACTATAGTCTACATTATGTACCGATTGTTGTTGGCTATTTGGTCACTAGTTTAGCCACGATGCTGATGCTGATTGGCTTAGTCACTGGGGTGATTATTCATAAAAAAATATTCATTGAGTTTTTTACTTTTCGTGCTAATAAAGGGCTGCGAAGTTGGCTCGATATACATAACATTTTTAGCGTATTGCCACTGCCTTTTCATTTGATGATCACCTATAGCGGGCTTATTTTATTAATGGGTATTTCATTTGCCCCTGTGGTGGATGCAACCTATGGCGAAGGCAAAAAAATGCATCGCCAGTTATACAATGAAACACAAGCTGAAAACCTTACAAAGGAAGTTATAGCGTTACCCGCTGAAAACTTATCACTTGAAAGCGCATTAATTGATGCAAAATCACGTTTTAAAGATCAAGCAGTAAGTTATTTGGGGTTAATTGACCGAAATACAGCGCAGCCAGGGTTTGAAGTGTGGTTCGATGCACAAGAGGGCATTGAGCTTGCGACGCTCATCACCTATCGCGCTGTCGGTGGGCAAGTTCAAATAGAACAAGCCACAGGAAAAAAATACAGTGCAGCTGAGGTTTATGATGTGCTGGAGCATTTACACGAAGGATTGTTTGCTGATACTTATCTAAGGTGGTTGTACTTTCTATCTGGCTTGCTAGGGGCTGGAATGATAGCAACGGGAATGATTATTTGGGTGCAAAAACGTAAAAAGCAGCAATCTAGGTTTATCAATGTTATCGATAAGCTTAATGCAGCTGTGGTCGTTGGCTTACCCATAGGCATCGCGGCTTATTTTTGGGCTAACCGTTTACTACCTGTTGAAATGGCTAGCCGTGCCCAATGGGAAATGAACAGCTTGTTTATTGTATTTGCATTGTGTAGCTGTTTTTGTATTACGCGAGCAGCAGAAAAAGCCTGGCAAAATATGCTGTGGTTAGCAGCTGTAGCCTATGCCTTGATACCACTTGTTAATATGCTCACAACAAAGCACAGTATATTATCGAGCTTACAGAATAATGATTGGTTAATGCTGGGGTTTGATTTAAGTATGCTGGTTTTTGCTGGGGTTTTTGCTGTTACGGCGATTGTGCTGCAAAGGCGAAGTGTTATTGGCTTTGCAAACGCACATGTAAAGCAAACAGTAAAAGGTATTTAAATATGTTGATATTACTACAAATAATGCTGCAATTAGTGGGCTTTACACTGCTGAGTTTGTCATTACAACGCCATTATAACTATGTATTTAGTCAAGCATTGGGCTTAAAAAAAAGCACCTGTATATTGTTTAGATGTGCTGGCTTTGCATTACTTATTGTTGCAGCAATTAATGCAATCAGTCTGTGGGGCAATTCACTTGGCTTAGTCTATGTTTTTGCAACCGCAACACTAATAACGACTTTATTAGCTGTTTTATTAGCTTATATTACAAGAGCAAAGATAATCGCCAAATAAATTAGCATAACAGTAACACTCATCACGGTTGTGATTTATCAGTAATTATTAAATACGGTTGAGTCATTATACAGTTAATTGGTAGAGCCCATTCGGTAATATTATTCTTTACTGTTAGTTTAAAGTTTTAATTCAATTGCAAAAAAGTCGATCACAAACGCAACGATTGACTTTGTTTAGACATTAAAAAACCGTTGCTATGTGAATAGCAACGGTTTTATTTTCTGACGGCTGACCGCTCTCTTATTTAAGCGCTAGCTGTAGCTCTCTGTTGCGCTCTAACTGTGCTAAGAATGTATCTGCAATCGGCTTAAACTTCGCAAGCTCTGCGCGAGGTAATGGCTCAGATTTAGGTAGTTTAACTGTTTTAGGGTTGCGGTGAACGCCGTTAACTAAAAATTCATAGTGTAAGTGAGCGCCAGTTACGCGGCCTGTGGCACCGACAGTACCAATTTTTTGGCCCTGCTTAACTTTTTGGCCTTTTTTAACCGCGCGTTTGTTCAGGTGCAAATATTTAGTAACGTACTGAGTGCCGTGGCTAATAAATACATAATTTCCATTATATTTACTGTAGCCTGATTTAATAACTTTACCGTTACCCGATGCAACAACGGGAGTACCTGTACGAGCTGCATAATCAATACCACGGTGTGCTTTTACTCGCCCTGTAACAGGGTGTAAGCGGCGCGGGTTGAAGCTCGAACTAATATATTTAAAGTTTACTGGCGCACGTAGAAACGCTTTTTTCATACTGCGGCCTTCCGGCGTATAGAAGTTATCATCACTGTGGCGAATTGCTGCGTAGCGTTGGCCTTGATTAATAAATTCAGCGGCAATAATTTTACCAGTGCCTATAAATTCACCGTCAACATAATGTGATTCGTAAATTAAACCAAACTGATCACCTTTACGAATGTCATTAGCGAAATCCACGTCCCAGCCAAAAATATCAGCAAAGTTCATAATTTGGCGTTCGCTTAAACCCGCTGAAATACCAGAAGTCCAAAAGCTATTGCTGATTTCACCGCCGGTAGATTTAGTTAAGGTTTCGATTTCTTTGCTATCAATTGAGGTATCGTAGTTACCGTCTTCGTTTAATGTAACAAATAAAGTGTCTGTTTTTGAAATCACATAACGTAACTGCGCTAAAGAGCCATCTTCAGCTGTCGCAAAACTAAGTATTTCACCTGGGTGAATTTTAGTTAGCTTACGTGTTTCTGCATTGGTGTTAAGTAATTTATGAACGGTTTGCGCATTAAAACCGGCGCGCTTAAAGATAAGTGCTAAATTGTCACCGTTCTTTACTTCAAAATCGACTAGGTCATATTCTGGTAATTTTGCTGCGTCTTCTTGTGAATTTAATTCAGTTAATTGTTCAGCGTCATCAACTTTAATTTGTAATTCGTAGCGTTTGCCGATTTCGAGTGCTCCCGCACTGTTATCTTTTGAGGCGGTTGCTTTTTCAGAAGGAATAAGGGTTAGGGCAGCAATAGCAGAAACAAAACCTAGAATAAGCAATTTGTGTTTTTTTGGGAGTTTGTGCACAACGTGAACCATAACGTGCCTTTTTCTGCTGTCAAGATAATTAATCATTAATATTGCAGGATATACTTAATAAAGCGTTAATACCAGTGTTTTGTGGATTTAAACTGTGGCTAATTTACGCTAGAATCCCTAGGTTGACTGAATTTTTTGGAGTAATACAAGTGGATTTACAAACCGCTCTAGCAGAGATTAAACGCGGTGCAGAAGAAATATTAATTGAAGACGAATTAGTCGAGAAGCTAAAGTCTGGTAAAAAGCTGAAGATCAAGGCGGGTTTTGATCCAACTGCACCTGACTTACACTTAGGCCATACCGTATTAATTAATAAAATGAAAACCTTCCAAGACTTAGGTCACGAAGTGATTTTCTTAATTGGTGATTTCACCGGTATGATTGGTGATCCAACTGGCAAAAATGTAACACGTAAGCCACTTACTCGTGATGATGTATTAGCAAATGCTGAAACGTATAAAGAGCAAGTATTTAAAATTCTGGATCCATCTAAAACAACAGTTGCGTTTAATTCATCGTGGATGGAGAACTTAGGCGCTGCTGGCATGATCAAATTAGCTGCACGTCAAACTGTTGCACGTATGCTTGAGCGTGATGACTTTAAAAAGCGTTATGCAAATGGTCAATCCATTGCAATTCATGAGTTTCTATATCCTTTAGTACAAGGTTGGGATTCAGTTGCATTAGAAGCCGATGTTGAATTAGGTGGTACCGATCAACGTTTTAATTTGCTTATGGGCAGAGAGCTACAAAAAGATGAAGGCCAAAAGCCGCAAACGGTACTAATGATGCCTTTATTAGAAGGTACCGACGGCGTGCAAAAAATGTCTAAGTCGCTAGGGAACTACATTGGTATTACAGACGCGCCGAATGACATGTTTGGTAAAGTAATGTCAATCAGCGATGAATTAATGTGGCGTTATTATGATTTGCTAAGTAGCTTATCAATTGAAGAAATTGCTGCGTTAAAAGAAAAAGTTGCACAGGGTACTAACCCACGCGATATCAAAATCGATTTAGCTAAAGAAATGATTGCTCGTTTCCATAGTGACGAAGCTGCACAAGGCGCACATGAGGATTTCATTAAACGTTTTCAAAAGAACGCATTACCTGATGATATCCCAGATGTAACTGTGACCATTGACGAAGACACTGTATTTGTAACGAACATGCTTAAAGAAGCAGGGCTCGTCGCTAGTACTTCAGAAGCTATGCGTATGATCAAGCAAGGTGCGGTAAAAATTAACGGTGAAGAGAAAGTAACAGACTCTAAGCTGGAAATCGCAAAAGGTAGCACGGCTATTTACCAAGTAGGTAAACGTAAATTTGCCAATATTACGGTTGCTTAAGTAGCTCTATAGCTAAGAATGAAAATTCAGTAATAATATAGCCAAACTAGCTAAGAGGTTTGGTTATCCAAAAACCAGCTTCTGCTGGTTTTTTTATATCGTTTTTATAATCTCAATACCAAAAATCACCAATAACCAAAACCCGCGAGCCTGATTTAAACGACTTACCAGCACTGCTATATCTTCAGCTTTTGGTAGCCTCTCAGTACCTATACGCATTTTGTTAAAGCGCTGCGCTTGATACATAGCAGGTCCGCCAAGCTGCACAGCCACTGAAGCTGAGCATGCACTCAATAACCAACCTGAATTACTTTGATAAAAGTGTCTTCCATAATGCTTTATGTAATGAATACTTTGCTTGGTAGCTTTGCTGAGAGCAACAGTTACAGTTAGCAAACGGATTGGCAGCCACTCAAGAATAAATAATAGCCCTGAAATAGGTCTTAAAAAAGCATTGTTAGGAGGAAGGTCGCTGCGCCAGGCTTGATGCATTAAGCTCAACAAGTGATAACTTAAGGTTGCCATGGCGCCAAAAACCAAATATATAAAAATAACGGCAAAATAATGGCGGGCAACTCTTAGCGCGAAAGTTTCCATGGTCGCTTTACAAATACCTGCATTTGAAAGCTTACTTACATCACGAGCAACTAATGGCTTGAGTAATTCTCGCGCGGTTGCTTTTTGGTTTTGCCTTAGCAGACGAGCTATACGAAGCGCTTTTTTTTGTGGTGTTTGCCATTGCAGGCACATATATAAAATTAACCCAGCTAGTAACTCAGGGTAATAAGCGAACTCTAGTAGCAGTACTGTAATGGTTATTATTACAAGTATAACTAAGCTAAAACACAATATTGAGGACAAATATTGGTAGCTATTAGGTTCTTTGGCACGATAAACGCGTTTACCCAAAGCACGAAATATTACAGATAAGAACGTATTAGGGTGGTACCAACTACTTAAAGGCAAAAAGCGCTCAACAAGGAGCGCTAATAAAAACACAATAAAGTCCAAATGTTGTTGAACTAGATTGGGTAACACCTTATAAACTAACCGATGTTAGTTTTTCAAGCAAAGCAACAACCATCTTAGAAGAGTTGATAGATGCCGTTTCTAAGTATTCTTCGAATGATTGCGGCGATTCTTTACCAGCAATGTCCGACATAGAACGAATAACCACAAAAGGGGTTTCTAAGCTATGGCATGCTTGAGCAATAGCAGCACCTTCCATTTCGACTGCAAGCATAGTTGGAAAGTCTGTACGTGCTTTATCGATACGTACAGGGTCACACATAAATGAATCGCCAGTACAAATTAAGCCTATCAACGTCTTAACGTCACTGATTTGAGCAATACTTTGCTCAGCCGCTTCAATCAATTTAGGGTGTGCAGCAAAACCAGCTGGCATTTGTGGAACTTGACCAATTTCATAACCAAACGCAGTTACATCAACATCATGATGGCGTACTTGAGATGAAATAACCACATCGCCAACGCTAAGTGATGGATCAAAACCACCGGCAGAACCTGTATTAATCACGCAATCGGGGTTAAAGTTATCAATCAATAATGTTGTTGCTATGGCTGATGCTACTTTACCAATACCTGATTGAACCAAGGTAACAGTGTTGCCAGCTAATTCACCTGTATAAAAAGTAAAGCCTGCTTTAGTTAAAATTTGTGGGTTTTGCATTGTCTCACGCAAAATTTTAACTTCTGGCTCCATTGCGCCAATAATACCAACATTCATAATTTTTGATTCCTCGAATTAGATGCCGTGATTATACTGTAAAAATGAGAGTAGGGTAAAACCAAACAAAAAAATGCGAGATTAATCTCGCATTTATATAGTTTTAAACTCTAAATTTCGGCTAATGCTGTTGAATGCGCTTTTGCCTGAGAGGGGGAAAGCACTGCTGGTTTTGTCACCCTGTTACGGCTTGGTCTAACACTCGGAGCAGCTGGCTTGCCAAGCTTAAACATAATGGCATTACGAACTTCACTTGGTCGATAACCTGATTTAACTTTCATACGAATGTGGGGGATCCCTGCTGATTCTAATGCACCATTGACAAACCAATCGCGCTGCGCTTTGTGGCCGTCTTTGTTAGCGTTATTAACTAAATCGACAGCAGCAACAATCGTCATTTTTTCTTTGTCGATCAAGACAAAATCTAGCTGTTTATTCTTTGCTTTGGTAATTGCCGCGCGTTTAGCCTTCGGTGACAAGCCCTTTTTACAATCAATAACGTCTATCAGTTTAACCCGACTGACAATCTTATATTGATCGCCAACAGCACGTTCAAGTAAGTTTAAAAAAGCACTCTCTACTTGTGTAAATACACTCTCTTTGCGGGTGAAAGGATAAGGATTGCCGCCATCATCGGTAAATTTTGATGCAACAACAGATGCCCCTACAACTAATACTAATATTGATAATAAAGCGAATTCCATATGGTAACTCCACAACAACAAATTGACACTTTAAATTATTAGCAATTAACGTGCCTAATTGTAGTGGAGTCACTTTTTTATTAAGGCTGGTAGCCGTCTTCTATGCCTTTGACTGCAATAGCAACAGCATCATGTGCGTGTAAAGATTCATAATGATTTATTCTTAACCAATAATCGGTGTACTGCGCGTCTTCTAATCGCGATTTGATTTTTCGCGCGGCATCCTCACAGAACATTAAATTTTGACCATTAAGGCGTGCAAACTCTTGTTCATCTTCGCGCTTAACAGCCGCTTGTACTGGGGTCTTTAGCTCATTTTCTAGCGTATCTATTAAATTAACGACATCAAACTCTGTGATCTGTTCATCTAGCTTAACTTTTACATTCGCAATAGAGCGCTGAGAGTGCGGAGTAGCAACAATTCCCTCTGTACTGCCCAACCAATTAAGAACCTCTTGATGGTTAAGCGCATGTTTATCAAATTTTTCAACAAACGCATTTTGTATAAGTTGGCGTGCTAAAGCAGCTGAGCAAGGACACGTTGAAGAGTAAGTGACATCGACACTCAGTTCAAAACTTAGTTGCCCGCGGTCAATTTTTGCCTCTAACACGAGTGGGTAGCTTTTCCAGCCAGTTTTGCCACTGAGTAATGATTTTCTACGCAGTGGAAGTTCAAATTTAAACTCTACTTTAGCTTGGTTACTCAAACCTTCATGGCTAGATATAAATTTATCAAGCGCTTGAGCGATGGTTTTAGGATTAACTTGCTGTTCGGTAGATAAGGTATCTAGCGCTAAAAACAGGCGCGACATGTGGATACCTTTGGCATCTTCTTTATGAAGGTTTACAAAAGCGCTTGCTTTAGAATTAACGTTAACAGGTGTAAGGCCACGAGATTCAAAAATAAATGGCAGTTCAATTTCTGACATACCCACCCAGTTTAATTTACCTGTTTGAAGGGCTGGAGCCGTATCCGCTATATCGGGCATAGTACTTTGCATGAAAAATCTCGTTATTGGCAAGTTTAAAAGGCGTTATTTTACACGAAATAATTTAAAAAAACGTGGTAGATGAAAATTTTATGTTTTCGTCGCGGAACATGAAAATTGTTAAAGTAAAAATGCTAAAATACTTCAATAGAGAGATAAGTTTTAGTTCATCTAGCCAGATCATTATTGCTTGGTTTAGATGAGAAGGCATATCAGTAATGGCTAGTATATGTTTCTAAGTTGTTCTATTAACTCAAATCATTAAGTTACTTTTGTATCAATTTGAATTTGAGAATACTTATTTTCAGCCATAGTGATGGTATTTACTCTCTATCTTTTATAGCTTTACTTAAATTGTAGGCCTTCGGATAGTATAATTAGCAATCTATCTGCGTATTGAGCCACTTATTCAACGCTATCACTGCGCTAATTGCTTTTACAATGATATCAAGCGCATAGCCACGAGACAGATTTAAATATGATAGATTCTCCTTTGAGCCCTTGGGTTCGAATGCTTTCCAGTTTGATTACACGTTTTGGTGAATTTAAAGCAGCCGCTATTTGCTATGCCCTATTATTGGTTGTTTCGCTGATATTGGCCTGCATGTTCTATTACGTTGCTGTTGGGCAAGTTGTTATCGTTGATGTTCTCGCGATGCTGTTTTTTACCGCGGTTGTATCACCCATCATAATCAGTGTGTTGATTAACTCCATTCGCCAACTCGATGCAACATATGCCTACCTCGATAGTGCAACTAAGCAAGAAAAACTTCTTAACCAAACGCTTAAAGACAATATCAAGCGCTTAAATGTTGAGATTGATGAGCGTAAAATGGCTTTTCAAGCCAAACATAGTGCGATTGAAGAGCTACGTAGAGAGATTGCTGAGCGTAAAAAAACGCAACAGGAACTTGCACAGCAGGGCATGCTACTTCGTTCTATTGTCGACTCCTCACCAGATCTATTTTATTACCGTGATAATAATGGTGTATTTGCCGGGTGTAATAAAATGTTTGAAAAGGTGATAGGTAAACCTGTTAGTGAGCTAATTGGAAAAACAGCTGAACAAATATACCCTGAATCCTACTTGCCAGAGGTACTCACAACAGATAATAAAGTAGAAGAAACACACCAAGCTCTTACGCTCGATGTCGAATATCCAGTAGATAATGAAAATCGTTGGTTTGAAATGCGTAAGTTGCCTTTTATTAATGATGAGGGTGAATATATTGGTTTACTGGCGTTTGGTCGTGATATAACCAGCCGAAAAGAAGCAGCGCAAGCACTTGAAACTGCCTATAAGGACAAAGGGAAATTTATTGCCACACTCAGCCATGAATTAAGAACGCCATTAAATGGCATTGTTGGTTTAACTCGTATGCTGTTGGATACAGAGCTCGATAAGCAGCAACGTAGTTGGTGTAATACCGTATTCTCAAGCGCTGAAACCTTGGGTAATATCTTCAATGACATTATCGATTTAGACAAAATAGATCGGGAACAGCTAGATATAGTTACCGCACCAATCAACGTATCAGACTTTATTAATGACGTGGTTAACTTTGCAGGATTAATTGCCGAACAAAAAGGGCTCGAATTCAATATAGAACGAAAAGGTATGCTTGACGTATACGCTGCCTTAGATCCTACACGATTACGCCAAGTTGTATGGAACCTTATAAATAATGCTGTTAAATTTACCCAAAAAGGCAAGGTGCAATTATCGTGTTTACGTGAGAATCGCGCCGATGGGACATGGCTAGTTATAAACGTAACTGATACGGGGCAGGGCATACCTCAAGAACAACTTCAACGTATCTTCGATATGTACTATAAAGCCCCAGATATAAACGGCACAAATGCAATTGGCTCGGGGATTGGACTGGCAGTAACGAAAGCTTTAGTCACTGCAATGAGTGGCCATATCCGTGTTAGCAGCACTGAAGGGGAAGGGAGTAGTTTTGTGGTAGAAATACCACTTTCACTGTGTGTTGCTCCCGCTGAGCAGAATTATGTAGGTAGAAGCTTAAATATTTTACTTGTGGAAGATGTGCCATTAAACGCAGAGATCGCTACAAACTTGCTTGAGCAGCGAGGGCATGAAGTTATTTGGGCTGAAACAGGTGAAGATGCACTTTCATTTGTAGAAACAGAAGATGACTTAGATCTTGTCCTCCTTGATATGCAATTGCCTGATATTAATGGTGATGAAGTTGCCAGACAAATTCGCTCAGACAGTTTCTTTGATAAATTACCTATTGTTGCCTTAACAGCGAATGTAAGAAGTGCAGAAGAGGAGCTAGAAGGAATTTCTATTCAAGGCGCATTGGCAAAGCCTATTAATACAACTAAGCTCGATAGAATGCTGGCGGACTTATTTGACATCAAACTTGCACAATCATGTGATGAAAACCGCCTTACGGTAGCCAATAAAGACTGTACTGATATAAAAGTTGAATTGTTAGATGTGGAAACAATTGAAGACTTTGTAAATTCAATGGGAATTGAAATATTTAAACGAAGCAGTAGTTTATTTGAAAAGTTAAACCCGCAATATCAACAGGAATTAGCTACGTCCTTACAACAAGATGATAGAGAAGAGTATAAATCAGTTGCACATAAGCTAAAAGGGGCAGCAGGCTCTGTAGGTTTAAACGACGTACAATTACATGCTAAAAAAATGGAGCATGGGGCGCTTGATGAGGATATCGACCTGTTACAAATATGGTTGGTTGAGCTTGGAGATAAAATAAATGAAGGACAACATGCCCTTCATTTATTCTTGCAGCAACTAGAGATGTAGTTGCTGAGGCGGAATTAACGTAGTTTAGGCGTCAATTTTACCGATAAAGCGATAGCCTTCACCATGGATGGTGCTAATCAACTCTGATGTACTGTTATCACTTTCAAAATGCTTACGAATGCGACGGATTGTTACATCAACAGTACGGTCATTTGCACGTAGCTCACGACCAGTCATATGTTTGATCAGTTGTTCACGGCTGAAAATACGACCTGGTGAATCAAGCATTAAACGTAGCGCTCTGTACTCACCTTTAGGAAGGCGTTTAGCGTCACCATTTGGTGATGTTAAACAGCGACTATTTTCATCAAGTTCCCAGCCATTAAACGTAATAACACCATTTGTTTCGAGACTAGACTCTTCACCACCAAGGGCTGTGCGAGAAATTAAGTTACGAGCACGAATAGTTAATTCACGTGGATTGAATGGCTTAGTGATATAGTCGTCTGCACCAATTTCAAGGCCTAGTATACGGTCAACATCATTGTCGCGACCGGTTAGGAAAATAAGTCCAACGTTACGCTTTTGACGTAATTCACGTGCTAAAATAAGCCCGTTTTTACCTGGTAGGTTGATATCCATAACTACAAGATTCACATCATCATTATTTGTAAGCTTGTCATGCATGTCATCGCCATCAATGGCTTCAATAACTTTGTAACCTTCAGCTTCAAATAAACTAACGAGGTTTAGTCGAGTTACGTCTTCATCCTCTACAATCAGAATGACTGGCGTTTGCATTATTAATTAACCTTTTCGGAATATTTTATTTACAATTAATTCGGTACTGTATTATAAAACCGAATACAGAGATTATAGGAGTATATCCATTTGTTAACAAGTAAAATCAATTTGGATGAAACTTAGAAACAGCTAATAACCGAGACTGAACTTTAAAGTTACTGCCCATCAGTTGCTGCTTATTGATATACAGTCGGATTCTATTCCCTTCTTGGACCAAAGCGGCGATACCACCTTTTTCTAAAAAATTGATACTCTCACCCACTGTTAAGGTGTCTGATGAAGTGGTATCGATCCAAAAAGGAATTATATCATCTTCCAACGTTTCATCAATGTATGTGATATCACAAAAGCTATAAAGTTCCGAAGTTTGTTGGTTTTTATTAATTAAAACGACTTCAATCGGCTTTTCATTTATTGTTAGTGACGAATTACTCTTAAAAACGCTACCTATACCTTGTTCTAAGTTATAAAAACAAAACGTAACAGCTTGATTCTTTGACTCAGGATTAAACTCTACAAACTTACTCATTTGAAACAAAAAAGCGGCTTTGACTTGCTCTGGTGATTTCGCCAATACAGAGCTAGATGATATACATATTAATAAGATTAATAATGCTCTCGTCCTCATTTTATTTTCGCTTCATCAGTTGGTAGAGTAATTATAAAGCTGGTTCCACGTTCGTCCTTCTCGTCGTAAAAAACGTTTCCACCAAGGGCTTGTGTAACTAAGTTGTAAACTAAATGCATACCTAAGCCACTGCCACCTTCACCTCGTTTTGTGGTAACAAACGGGTCAAAAATACGTTTCTTGATTGTTTTGTCAACACCAACACCATTATCGCGATAATTAATAATTAAACTGCTCTCATTACGTTCAATGGTGAATTCAATTTCATTACCGATATTATCTTTAAAGCCATGAATAACTGAATTGCTGATTAATTGCTGTAAGACTTGTTGTAATGGACCTACTTTCGTTTCGAAGATTAGTTCGCTTGGGCAATGAACCTTTACTTCGGGTTCTTTGGGTTGCATGTCTGCACGCATTGATAAAAGCACATCTGAAATTAAATTGTTAACATTAACAGCAGACTTAATTTCACCGTCTTGAGTTACTGCAACCTTTTTAAAGCTTGAGACTAACTCAGCCGCTCGATTCAAATTTCGATAGATAAGATCTAAATTCTCAATGCCATCATCAATAAAGCGTTTTAACTGGGTTGAGGTGAGGGTTTTCTTTTCAAATCCATTGTTGATTTCGCTAAGTTTGTCTCTAAGTAGAGTGGAGCCTGTAATACCTAGCCCGATAGGTGTATTTACTTCATGAGCAACACCAGCAACCATTTGACCTAAAGAAGCCATTTTTTCACTTTCAACAATTTGATTTTGATACTGATGCATTCTTTCTAATGTGTTCAATAGCTCTTGGTTCGCTTCACGTAGGGCAATCGTGCGTTGATTAACTTTTTCTTCAAGGCTTTGGTTTAATTGTTTTATTTCAAGCTTATCATTCTTGTGACGCTCAATTTGGTTTTGAGTTCGGGTAAGCATTATGTTGAGGCTGCTAGCGAGCATATTTATTTCGCTGATATTTGTTTTTGGTGCGCGGACATTATAATTATGATTTTTTGACACATCTTGCAATAGTAAGCTGAGATCATCAATTGGGTTGGCGATCCGTTTTTGAATACGTTTCGCGACAAAAAACACCAGCACTAAAACAAATAAAGTGAGAAGAATATCAATGATTATCTTTTTGTTGATATAATCATTTAACCTTTCTAAGCCGCCCCGTATGTATACATAACCCTTAACTTCACCCTCATACATTATGGGCTTAATTAGCTCAACCTGGTTGTCCGTTATCCTTGCTTCTTTGAGTTCATCAATACTATCTACACGCAATGGAACCGGCGGGGTTTTCTTTGCATTAAAGCTAGTAAAAAACTCAGCTTTGTTTGAAATTTCATTTATAGAATAGATATGGATATTTTTTACAAGAGGAATACTCTCAAATGACTTAAGTCGTTGCTCCTCAGTTTTATTATCATCAAATAAAACGGTGATTTGTGCATTAAAAGATATTATCTCGGCAAGAATGTTAAGTTTACTAATAATTAATTGTTTTTGCTCTTTAACATCAAGATAAGTAGATATTGAAATCGATAACGATAAGCATAATGCTGTAACCAGCATAACAGCGCTGATAAGAGCTTTTCGTATACTGGTTTGTGGTAGAGGTTTAGGCATTTTTTAGATGAAGCCCGAATGCTGTCGTTATTGTAAGTTTTTTAAGTCTAGCAAAAGCAAAGGAAAGAGACTAAAAAATATCAAAAAATTATTGAGTTGATTAATGCCTGTTGACCTTTGTGGATTAAAATTCGTTCAAACTAGGGGGGATTTGATTGCGGCGCAAGGTTTGTAACTTAGCGGGCTAAGTAAAAAACGAGCAAAGTTTCCGCATCCTGCTCACGCTCTTTACCTACATCCATTTAGGTATTAAAGGGTTAACCGCCCATAAATGAGGCATAACCGCATTACATAGGCACTGCCTTGCCTTAGCATCAACATTGTGCTTAAAATTCAATCTTAAGAGGTCAGCAGGCCTCGATTTTTATATAGCTTAAGCCCCTATTGCTGCATTAAGTAGCGATAAAAATATTTATTATGTACTTAAATTAGCTTGAATACACGGCAAACTTATTATTTTTATGAACAGTTTGATATTCACCAAATTGCGTTTCTAAAATAGGTGGGTATTTTAAAAAGCAGTTTGCAACAATAGTAAGCTTGCCTGATTTAGTTAGATGTTGTTTTGCATTACTTAAAAACTGCTCTGCAATAGTATAATCAGTAGCAATACCTGTGTGAAAAGGCGGGTTAGAAATTATTAAATCAAACTTACCTTTGATATTAGCAAGGCCATCACTAAGGATGGCTTCACCATTAATGTTATTCAAGGCTAAAGTTTGTGTTGTGGCATAAGCCGCGAGTGCACTTACGTCAGAGCAAACAAATGATAATGACGGGTTTTTAAGGCCTAAAAATGTTGCAATCAAACCAGCGCCACAACCAAAATCAAGCACTTGGCCATTTTTGATGTTTGGTGCGTTTTCCAATAGCATCTTAGTGCCGGCATCAAGTTCACCGTGATTAAATACCCCTGGAATGCTTATCGCATTGAACTGGGCACCTGCTACATCAACAGTAAATTGTTTGTGGTAGCGACCAATGTTAAATGCAGCTGACTGTGTAATGCCTGAAAATAAATATAAGGCACAATGGCGAGCGCTATCAATCTTACGCCCGAACTCACAGTTAGCGTTAAATTGTTTCTCTATTGATTTAACGCCGCTTTTATTTTCGCCAACAACAAGTAAATCCGCATCTTCATTAATTACTGCGCGAATGTTATCCAGAGTCATTAATGCTTCTGGCTTGGCTTTGGGGTAATAGTAAATCACTAAATCAAATTGCTTATTGGCGACCTCATGACTCACGCATACATCTATACCACTAATATTTTTAGCAAACTCACCATTTGCATAGTTATAGCTAAAGGCTGTGATATTACTATTAGGGTTTAAACTTTTAAGTTGAGATAAAAAGCCATCTTGCACAAAATTAACCACCAAAATAGACTCAGCATTGAGTGACTCGCTATTTCGTAGTAATAATGAACTTGGGTTGGTTAATGCGCTCATAAATGGCTTTACCTTAAGTTTATTTAATTAAATTGGTTGTTGCTTAGCTAATGCGCTCGAACATTAAATCCCACACACCATGACCTAAGCGATGACCACGTTGTTCAAACTTAGTAAGTGGACGTAAATCAGGACGAGGTACATAATCATTGGTATCTGATTGATTTTTATAGTGCTGGGCAGCTTGCATTACTTCAAGCATATGCTCAGCGTAGTTTTCCCAATCTGTTGCCATGTGAAAAACACCACCAATCTTTAATTTACTGCGTAAGCTTTCAACAAATGCAGGTTGTACAATACGACGCTTATGGTGACGCTTTTTGTGCCATGGATCAGGAAAGAACAACTGTAGTTTACTAAGAGCGCCATCAGCTATACAGTCTCTTAGGACCTCAACAGCATCATGTTCAAAAACACGTAAGTTGGTTACACCAGCTTCATCTGCGTCCATTAAACATGCACCAACACCAGGGCGGTGTACTTCGATGCCAATAAAGTTAAGGTGTGGTGCGTTTTTAGCCATTTCAACTAATGACTTACCCATGCCAAAGCCAATTTCTAAAACAACGTCATTGTCATTGCCAAAAACTTGAGCTAAATCAAGCATGCCGTTTTGATGCTCAAGGCCCATCGTTTGCCAGCACTTTTCAATTGCAGCAGCTTGCCCTTTTGTTAAACGACCTTCACGTTTAACAAAGCTACGAATTGTACGGATATATTTACCTTCTTGCTTTGCTTGCTCAAGGTTATCGTTACTTGAATCACTCATATATTTTGGCCTGATGAAAACAACATGTTTAAAATGGTGGCGTATTATCCCTGACCGTGGGCTTGAACACAAGGCTTTATCCTTTGTGTATGTTTATAACTTGATATTTTAACTCACTGCAATAGACTGCCCGCTATCAAGGGTCGAGTTATAAAAGTAGTTATTTTGAAGTTAAACACGAGCGATGCAAATTGGTTTTCAACACAGGTTGTTGATTGGTATCAATTACATGGGCGCAAAACCTTACCGTGGCAGCTAAATAAAACACCCTATAAAGTATGGGTGTCAGAGGTAATGCTGCAACAAACGCAGGTTGCGACCGTAATACCGTATTTTGAAAAATTTATGGCAAGTTTCCCCGACATTATTGCATTGGCAAATGCAGATGAGGACCGTGTATTACATCACTGGACTGGATTAGGTTACTACGCGAGAGCACGTAACTTACATAAAACCGCCAAAATAGTGCGCGACCAATACGATGGTGTATTTCCAACCAGTATAGATGAAGTGATAGCCTTACCAGGGATAGGCCGCTCAACAGCTGGTGCCGTTTTATCATTATCCCTTGGCCAGCATCATCCTATCTTAGATGGTAATGTAAAGCGTGTTTTAGCGCGTTATTTTATGGTTGAAGGTTGGTATGGAGTTAAAAAGGTAGAAAACCAACTTTGGCAATTAACAGAGCAACTGACTCCAAAAGATAACGTCACTGAGTTTAACCAAGCAATGATGGATTTAGGCGCAAGCCTATGTTCACGCAGTAAGTTTGAATGTGAACCCTGCCCACTTAACAGCCGTTGCAAAGCATTCAATGGCGCAGTAGTTAAACAGTTTCCGCATTCAAAACCTAAAAAGTCAGTGCCAAAAAAAGTTTGTCATCAATTGATTATTCAATGTGATGACAAAGTGTTGATGGAAAAAAGGCCAAGCACAGGTATTTGGGGGGGCTTGTTTAGCTTTTTTGAATTTGAACAAAAAAATCAGCTGGATGCTTTTTTAGCTCAGCAGGGGCTTGAGCTAACTACCAAAGAAGTTGATCCGTTTACGCATGTGTTTTCGCATTTTGAATTAACGATTAACCCCCATGTGCTTAAAGTTAATACAATGCCTGATGTAGTTAATGAACGTCAACTCGTTTGGTATCCACTTGATCAATCAATTGAGGTCGGTTTAGCTGCGCCAACTAAAAAGCTAGTTAAACAAATCGCTACAATAGTTTAAACTAGCTGTAATTAAATTTAAGCGTATTAAGAGGTCTATCATGGCACGCACAGTATTTTGTCAAAAGTTACAAAAAGAAGCGGATGGTCTTGGCTACCAGCTTTACCCTGGTGAGTTGGGTGAAAAGATTTTTAATAATATTTCAAAAGAAGCATGGGGACAGTGGCAACACAAGCAAACTATGCTAATTAATGAAAAGCACCTAAACATGATGGACCCTGAGCATCGTACATTTTTAGAAGAGCAAATGGTTGGCTTTTTGTTTGAGGATAAAGATGTTGAAATAGAAGGCTATCGTCCTCCGGAAAAGTAACTTGTAGTAATAAAAAAGGGCGTAAGCCCTTTTTTAATGTAAATAATGTAGCTAACAAAGCAAGAGCTCTACTCGTTTTCTTGTTCAGATTGCCTTATTTGCTCTTTTAAAAACTGAGCAACCCGTGAATATTCAATTTCTAAATTATCCCTAAGCTCAATTAGTTCATCACTTGTTAAATCTTGTTGATTACAATGTGTTTCAAAGTCTATGGCTAGTTTTGCAATACTTTCAGCCCCAATAGTTGTCGAGATTGATTTTAATTGATGGCATGCTTGAGCAATACTTTGCGTGTCATTAATAATCACTGCACTATTAATGTCTTTAACTAGTACGCTACTTTGCTCAATGTACATTTTGAAAAAGCGAATCTGTTTTGCTTCGTCGTTATTAACGTATTTAGAAAGCTTGTCCATATTAATTGGTGCTGAAGGGCTTTTCACTTCCTCGATGGCCGGCAAAGCCGAATCTTTGTGGTTTTTATCTCGCCAATTATTAAGTAGCTTTTCTAGGGCATTCAGTTCAACAGGCTTTGTTATATAATCGTTCATACCCGCATTTAAGCAGCGCTCTTTTTCGCCTTTAAGTGCATTTGCCGTTATTGCAATAATATACGGTTGTGCGTTTATGTCGTCTAACTGAGATGCCTCTTCTCGGATCTTTTCAACCATATCGTAGCCAGACATTTTTGGCATATGTAAGTCAGTTAAAATAAGCATATGACGTTCTTTGCGCCAAATTTTAAGCCCCTCTTCACCATTGTCAGCAACTTCTACACCAAACCCTAACAAGTGAAGTTGGTCTGTTAGCACTTGCTGGTTCAAAAGGTTATCTTCTACTAATAAAACCAGATTATTTTCGCTTCTTGCTTGCTCTATATTCAAAAAATTATTGAGGGTTTTTACCTGTTTTATTTTTTTTGGGGTATGTAGTCCGGCCGCTACAAGCACTGAAATCATAAAACTTGACTTACATAACGGGGTGGCGTTGAGGTAAAAGATATTTTTATGATTAATCGCAGCTTCATCAAGTTTACTTAAAACCACAACTTGCTGGTTATAATCTTCTAACGTATACACTAATCGGCGTAATAGTGAGTTTGTTTTATCAATAGACTCGATACCATCAAGAACCCATATCAACTCACTGTGTTCTTGAATTTCTTCAATTTCAGAAATTGATTGTGCGTAATGAGTATTGGCGCCCATAAATGATAAGTAACGGCTTAATGTTTGTCTTCTTGATGAGTCGCTGGTTACAAGAGCTACGTGCTTGCCTTTTAATGCATTCTTGTGAGCATAATTAATGGTACTTTCAGTACTAAAAGGAAGTTCAACAACAAACTCACTACCAATACCAACATCACTCGAAACAGAAATAGTACCAAGCATTAACTCAGTAAGGCTTTTACAAATAGATAACCCTAACCCTGTTCCACCGTACTCACGCGTAATAGAGCTTTCAGCTTGAATGAATGGACTAAATATTTCTCTTAACTGAGTTTGGCTCATTCCCTTACCGTTATCACTCACGGTAAACCTTAGGGTAAAATGGTCTGTCGTATTTTGCGCAACCTCAACACCAATGCGAACATGGCCGCGACGCGACTCATCAGTACTCGTGAACTTTATAGCATTGCTACATAAATTATAAAGTACCTGACGCACTCGAATGGTATCACCTATTAAATTTGTAGGGATATCCGGTGCAATAGATAGTTCAAGATCTAGTTGGCGTTTTTTAGCAATAGAAGAAAGAACACGAGCAACTTCTTCTATGGTATCTGTAACAGAGAAGGGTGTTGTATCGATGTTTAATTTACCAGCCTCAATTTTAGAGAAATCTAGAATATCATCTAAAATGCCAAGCAAAGAAAACGCTGAGTCACGGATTATTGTGCTCAATCTATGCTGAGCGCCATCAAGCTCGGTTTGCCTTAATAAATCAATGGTACCAATAACACCATTCATAGGAGTGCGAATCTCATGACTCATGGTTGCTAAGAAAGTTGTTTTTGCTTCACTAGCTTGTTCAGCATTGTGTGTAGCTTTTTCAAGTGCTAGCGTTCTATTATGAACTTCTGTCTCTAGGCTACTTTGTAATTTTTCTAGATCTGATTGAGCTACTCGGTTATTACTAATAGCTGTTTGTACTTGGCCTAGCAACAAATTAACGTTTTGAGCAACATTATCTAAACCAACGTCGAGTCCTTCATCTACGGTTTTATTGTAATCTGATGATTCTGTAATTGATTGTAATTCAAGAGCCAACGTATTGGTTGATTTACGAATTCTTACGTTGATATAAGCATTAATGAATAGAGAAAAAATAATTAAACACACAAGTGCAAACAGAGCTAGGATTATCGATAGTGAGGAAGACTCAGAAGTAAGTACAGAGTCTTTGGGTATTACTCTTTTGATAATCAACTCACCAACAGGCTGGTCATTTAACTTTAATTGCCTGTAGACCGTATTTTTATTAGGCGTGTGTAAATCAAGCATCAATGGCTCAATCGTTGGTTTAGTAGTTGAGTAAACTAACTCTGTTGGTGAGTTAGCACCATATCTATATAAGTGGTATTCAAACTCAGAGCCAAACGCAGCACTTACATCAAGCAATTTAGCGGCTTTATTTTGCCCAGGTTCTGTCAGTGCTGTAACGAGAGGTGAGGCGAGTTTTTCAGATAAATCAACTAAGCTAACGGGTTCTTTAGGTGCAAACTCACTGATTTGCTCAGAGGTATAAAAAGCGAAAGCCGCTAGTGCGATCGTAGTTACAACAAGGTTTATGACTATTAAAAGTGGCAACAAGCCTTTCACCGGAGAAGAAAATTTACTTTGCATTTATTTTCCAATTATTATCATTATTAACTGCGGCCAAATAGCTGCTTTGTACTGAAAATTAATCCTATCATTTACCAGAAATAATTCACTGGTTAATATACATTAATATGAAATTTACATGATATTTCGTTAAAAAAGCGCATTAATACTATTAAACCTCTAAAAGCGCTCTAAAAAGCAGCATTTCTTGTGTTAATTAATCACATTGATGTAAAACTGTTCAAACAGTTTGGCTCTACAAAAAAAAAGTTGACTTGCAGGGGCAAAACCAGTTTAATACGCCGCACGCCCAAACAGCTCAGTCAGAAGAGTGCTAGGGATGTATATTAAAAATATATGTAGTTTTAGTTAAATCTGAGACTGCCTCGATAGCTCAGTTGGTAGAGCAGAGGATTGAAAATCCTCGTGTCCCTGGTTCGATTCCGGGTCGAGGCACCATTATTTAGTAATAGTGTTTAAGTGATAATATAAACGTTATTACACGTGCCAAAGCACACGATTTAGTGTGCCGACTTAGCTCAGCTGGTAGAGCAACTGACTTGTAATCAGTAGGTCAACCGTTCGACTCGGTTAGTCGGCACCATTTATTTAGTTATCTGTTCAATTGAACATTTAACAAGCACTGTTTAAGTGCCTCGATAGCTCAGTTGGTAGAGCAGAGGATTGAAAATCCTCGTGTCCCTGGTTCGATTCCGGGTCGAGGCACCATTTATTAAGTTGTCAGTCTTTAAAACTGACACGTGCCATAGCACACAGTTTAGTGTGCCGACTTAGCTCAGCTGGTAGAGCAACTGACTTGTAATCAGTAGGTCAACCGTTCGACTCGGTTAGTCGGCACCATTTATAAAAGTAGAATGTATTTTTAAATATGTTTTACAGCACTATTTAAGTGCCTCGATAGCTCAGTTGGTAGAGCAGAGGATTGAAAATCCTCGTGTCCCTGGTTCGATTCCGGGTCGAGGCACCATTTAATTAAAAGCTTCGCAATAGCGAGGCTTTTTTAATTAAGAAAGTTAATCAATCTTCAAAATTGATATGTGCCATAGCACACAGTTTAGTGTGCCGACTTAGCTCAGCTGGTAGAGCAACTGACTTGTAATCAGTAGGTCAACCGTTCGACTCGGTTAGTCGGCACCATTTATTTAGATAATTTGAACAGAGCAACTGACTTGTAATCAGTAATTCATTTAAGTTATCCGTTCAACTCGATTAGTTGGCACCATTTATTTAGATAATTTGAACAGAGCAACTGACTTGTAATCAGTAATTCATTTAAGTTATCCGTTCGACTCGGTTAGTCGGCACCATTTATTTAGTTAATAGTTTAGGCTGTTAACAAGCACTGTTTAAGTGCCTCGATAGCTCAGTTGGTAGAGCAGAGGATTGAAAATCCTCGTGTCCCTGGTTCGATTCCGGGTCGAGGCACCATTTATACTAAAGCCTTGCATCCGCAGGGCTTTTTTGTTTATTATTTTAAATCCTCTAAGCTCTTCAATTCCCCCAAACTTCCAAGCGCTTATTCTGATTATTGAAATTCAAATGTTCGAATAAACATCAGGGTTTTTCGTATTTATTGAGTTGGTTGATAAATGTAAATTATTTTGTGATCAACATGTTAATTTTTGGCGTATTGATACAACTTATAATTATATCGCTAAATATGTAATGTTATGTAAAGTGAATTGAGCGATGCTCAATAAGCTGTTTGAATAACGCTCATAAATAGCATTAACTAGGTTTAAATATGATTTGGCAACATAAGCCATCTTTATTAGCGATAAGTATTGTGCTGCTCAGCGGCTGTGCGAGTACTTTGAACCCACAAGAACGAAAGCAAGTACCTAATGCAATCCCAGTCCAGTGGCAACAAGCTACTCTTGAGTCGGTTACTCAAGTGGATCATGCATGGTTTGATGATTTAGCCACACCAGCTGTTGAGCAACTGGTTTTTAGTGCGCTTAAAAACAATCAGCAACTCATTCAAAGTCGTTATGATGTAGAAATACAAAAACAACAACTCATTGTTTCAGGCTCTGCATTATGGCCGAGCTTGGATATATCCTCTCGCGTAGGTCGTAGTAAAGGGAACCGTCCTGTTAGTTATAACAACTCAAGCTCTCTCACCTTGGAGCTTGGCTATGAGATTGATTTATGGGGCAAACTTTCTGACGCAAAACGCAGAGATAATCTAAATTACTTAGCCCAGCAAGCACGTTATGAGCAGCAGAAACAGCAATTAGTTGCTGATGTTGTCACCAGCTGGTTCAATCTTATAAGTGCTGAGCAACTACTTGAGCTATTTAAACGCAGAGAAGCCAACACACAACAGAATTTGGAGATCATTGAGTCAGGTTATCGCCAGGGTTTGAACCAAGCATTGGATGTTTATTTAGCACGAAATGAGTTAAATAATGAACGTTCGCGTATTGCCACTCAACAGGCCAATTTAACTAAAGCTGCGCGTACACTCGAGCGCTTACTTGGCGATTACCCACGCGGAGCGCTTGAAGCAAATCAACAGTTGCCTGTGATAAAAGAGAATGTCCCTTTAGGTATCCCTTCTGAGCTAATCACTCGCAAACCAGCATTACGGGCCCGCTGGTATCAATTGTTAGCCGCTGACGCCTCATTGGCTTACGCCCATAAACAGCGGTTTCCAAGCTTGAACTTATCGGCAGGGCTTAGCGACAGTACTGACAGAGTGAGTGATTTATTTTCGCCATCGAGTCTTGCATGGTCATTAATCGGTGGCATTTCAGCGCCTATTTTTGCAGGTGGTCGGTTAGAAGCTAACGAAGAGATAGCAAGATTAAACACGCAAAAGCAAGAGCAAGCTTATCTTAATACTTTATATGATGCATTCGGTGATGTTGAAAATGCCATTGCACTGCAACAATCTTTACAGGAACGTTATCAAAGTACGTTACAAGCCCAAGAGAATGCATTGGCTGCAGAGCAATTATCATTTGAGCAATACCAAAGTGGCTTAGTGAGTTACACCACAGTATTAGATGCACAAGCACGTTCGTTTGATGCACAAAGCTCACTCATAGACATAAAAAACCAGTTATTAACCAATCGAATCAATTTACATGTTGCCCTAGGTGGCGATTTTGCAAAATCAAGATCCGCACAGGATGAGCAAGCATTATGAAAATCAATAAACAAAAAATAATTATTCCAGCCGTTATCATTGTTGCGACTGTATTGTTAATGATGTTTATCAAAGGTAACCCCCCTAAAGCATCTCGCTTTTCAGCCCCGCCCAAAGCTAAAATCAATGTTGCAGTAGAGCAACTGAAACCAGTTGATTACACAGTAGAAATTGATAGCTTTGGCACGGTGAAACCGCGAACTCAAAGTATGTTAGTGGCGCAGGTAGCTGGGCAAATTACAGCGATCAATGAGCAGTTCCGTGAGGGGGGATTTTTTGCTGAAGGTGATGTGTTATTGCAGTTAGACGACCGAGATTTAAAGGCTGAAGTGAAGTCAGCTCAAGCCAACCTTCTCAATGCAGAGCAAAACTTGTTTGAAGAGCAAGCACGAGGGCGCCAAGCCCTGATTGACTGGCAGCGTTTAGGAAATGAATCTGAGCCGAGTGTGTTAGTACTCAGAAAGCCTCAACTAGCAGCAGCTCAAGCCCAAGTGCTGTCTGCACAAGCACAATTAGAAAAAGCACAGCTTAATCTTGAGCGTACAAAAGTAAAGGCTCCATACGCAGGACGGGTCTTAAGTCGTACTGTTGATCTTGGCCAAGTTGTATCTAATAACATGCAATTAGCAACTATATTTGCGACTGACAGTGTAGAAATTCGCTTGCCATTGAAAAATAAAGATCTGCCTTTTATAAACTTGCCAGAGCAATACAGTGATGGAGCGGCGGATACGCGTGGTTCAGCCGTTAATTTTACGTCTAATTTAATTGGCGAGCAAAATTGGCAAGGTCAGCTAATTCGCACTGAAGGCGCCATAGATGAAAGCGCACAGCAGCTTTACGTTGTAGCCAAGATTAACGACCCATACAAATCAACCAGTAATAATCAATATCCGGTAAAAATTGGGCAGTATGTAAAAGCTAAAATTAATGGCAAAGTTGCCGAGCAAGTATTGGTCATTCCAAACAGTGCTATATACCAAGGTACTTATGTTTATGTTGTTGAAAATGGTGTGCTACAACGTAAAGACATTGCTTTAGCATGGCAAAATGCACAACAAGGTATTGTTAGCAAAGGGCTTGAAGCGGGTAGTCAGCTTGTGCTTACGCCGCTGGGTCAGGTGAGTTCAGGTACGCCTGTGCAAATCATTGGTGAGCAGACGAAGAAAGCCCAAAAACGAGGAGAGCAGCCATGATAGCTTGGTTTACCCGTAATCATGTGGCTGCCAACTTATTACTGATAAGTATTGTGCTGGGTGGATTATTTAGCTTATCGTCCAAGTTACCGTTAGAAGTATTCCCTTCATTTGTTTCTGATCGTATTAATATCAGTGTTAGCTTACGGGGTTCAACCCCTGAAGATGCTGAAAAAGGTGTTACGATACGCATAGAAGAGGCACTTCAAGATCTTGAAGGGATAAAACAGATATCGAGTCGCTCGTCTGAGGGCTCATCGCAAGTGAGTGTCGAGGTTGATACCGGCTATGATGAGCGCGAATTACTAGCGGATATAAAAAGCCGTGTTGATGCAATCAATACCTTTCCAGCGGATGCAGAAAAGCCAGTAATTGGTTTGATACAGCGAAAACGCGAAGTCATCGCGGTGACCGTCTCAAGTGATTACAACGAAAAAGAAACACTAGAATATGCCGAGCAAGTGCGCGACGATTTACTGCGTATACCCGCCATTACACAGGTTGAATTAAGTGGTGTACGTAATTATGAACTCGCCATTGAAGTGAGCCAAGATACACTGCGCCAATATGATTTAACATTGGCACAAATCTCCAATGCTATTGCCAACTCCAGTTCTGATATCTCCGCGGGTAATTTAAAAACTGAGGGGGGAGATGTACTTATTCGTTCAAAAGGGCAGGCTTATCGTAAAGATGAATTTGCTAATATTGTTATTAAAAACCAAGCTGATGGCACAATTATTCGCTTAAGCGATATCGCAACTGTCAATGATGATTTTGAAGAAACCCCGGTGCGAACTCGTTTTAATGGTAAGCAGGCTGCGTTTATTGATGTGTATCGTATTGGCCCGCAAAGCGCGATAGAAGTCGCTGATGCGGTTAAAAGCTATATTACCAGCGAGCAAGCAAATTTACCGCAAGGGTTTTATTTAAGCTACTGGGATGATGATTCCGAAGTCGTAAAAAGCCGTATCGCTACCCTAACGAGTAATGCCTTACAGGGCGGTATTTTGGTGCTGGGCTTACTGACTTTATTTTTAAGACCCGCGATTGCTTTTTGGGTGTTTATTGGTATTCCAGTGTCGTTTATGGGCGCATTTATGGCCATGGCTGCATTTGGCGTTACCATTAACGTTATCAGTTTATTTGGCTTTATTTTAGTGCTGGGGATTGTGGTGGACGACGCCATTGTCACGGGGGAGAACGTCTATACCCACTTAAAAACAGCTAAATCGGGAGAAGAAGCTGCCATTAAAGGGACGCAGGAAGTGGCAACGCCAGTGACATTTGGTGTATTGACGACGGTTGCTGCATTTTTACCTCTGGGTTTTATTGAAGGGGCGCGAGGTGCTATTTTCGCCCAAATACCTGTGGTGGTAATTCCTGTTTTACTATTCTCACTTATAGAGTCTAAATTCGTTTTACCTGCGCATTTGAAATACATTAAATTGCGTCATCAAAAAGGTGAGGGCTCTAAGTTAGAGCGATTACAACAGCGATTTGCAGATGGGTTTGAGCACGCTATTTTAAAGTATTATCAGCCTGTACTTGGCCTAGCACTGCGCAATAAGCTGGCTACAGTGAGCTTGTTTATGGGGGTTTTCTTAATCATCCTAACCATGATCACCAGTGGGTGGACTAAGTTTATTTTCTTCCCGCGTATTCCCAGTGAAACTGTGCGGGTTAATTTAACCTTCCCAGCGGGGACACCGTTTGAAGTGACCAATAAATACATTATTGATATGTCAGATAAAGCCCGAGAGCTGCAAAGTAAATACCGAGATGAAGAAACGGGTGAAAGTATTATTCTTAATATTTTGGCCAGCACAGGTGGACGAGGTGGTGCAGCTAACTCAGGCAGTGTTCGTTTTGAAATTACCCCAGCTGAAAAACGAGAGTCTGATATTGGCTCACGAGAGTTAGTAAAAGAGTGGCGGCAACTCATCGGTGTTATCCCAGGTGCAGAAAGCCTTACGTTTAGAGCTGAAATTGGCCGAAGTTCCAGCCCAATCGATATTCAATTATCTGGTAATTCTATTACAACGTTACAAACGGTTGCAGAGCAAATAAAGCAGCGGTTGGCAACGTATCCAAGCGTATTCGATATTGCAGATAGTATGTCGGATGGGAAGGAAGAGCTGCAAATCGAGCTGACAGAGCAAGGTCTGGCGCTGGGGTTAAACAGGGTTGATGTATCAAGACAAGTGCGTAACTCATTTTTTGGTGTCCAAGTACAGCGAATTCAACGGGGTCGTGACGACGTACGTGTAATGGTGCGTTTACCGATTGATGAAAGGCGCTCCGTGGCAGACTTAAAAGATATACTAATTCAAACCCCTAGCGGCGGAAGAGTGCCGTTATCGCATGTGGCGACTTTAGTGCCGGGTCAAAGCCCATCTACAATCAGTCGAATTGACCGTTATCGCACGCTCAATGTCTCAGCCGATGTAGAAAAAACCGATACTAATATGACAGTTTTGCAAGCGGATTTAAAAACGTATTTAGATGAACTAGTACAGCAATACCCAGGTATCAGCCACTCGCTAGAGGGCGAAGCCAAAGAGCAACGTGAATCGTTTGGTTCGTTACTATGGGGCATGGTATTTGTATTTTTTGTTATCTATGGTTTGCTGGCGATTCCATTTAAATCCTACTTACAACCATTAGTCGTCATGAGCATCATTCCATTTGGCATGATTGGCGCTGTCATCGGGCATTGGATCATGGGGATGGAGCTCACCATTATGAGCCTGCTCGGTATGTTGGCATTGATTGGTGTTGTGGTGAATGACTCTTTAGTATTGGTTGATTTCATCAATAAAAAACGCAATGAAGGGCTTGAGTTAATGGAAGCAGTGAAAACAGCCGGTGTTGCACGTTTTCGCCCTGTTATGTTAACCAGTTTAACGACCTTTATTGGCTTAATGCCGTTGCTGTTTGAAAAAGCCACACAAGCACAATTTTTAATACCGATGGCAGTAAGCCTTGGTTTTGGTATTATCTTTGCGACGTTTATCACGTTGTTGCTGGTGCCTGTGAACTACATGCTTATGGATCGGTTCCAAGGTTGGTTTAAGTAAAGTGCTCAATTATTATTTAATAAAGTAGATAAATAAAATGCCGCAACTAAGCGGCATTTTGATATTAAAGTTTAAATATTTCAGTATATTGAATTATTTTTTATAGCGCTCAAACCATGCTAGCGTGTGCTCTACTTTTGAGATCATACGAGATGGGCGTCCTGCAATACCATGGGGCGAACCCGGTACACGAATAAGCACCGTGTCTACTTTTTTTAACTTCAGCGCTTGATAAAACTGCTCAGATTCTGAAATCGGCGTACGGCGGTCTTCTTCACCTGTCATCAGTAAGGCTGGTGTTGTCACATTGCCAACTAATGATAAGGGTGAACGCTGCCAATAATGATCCACATTATCCCAAGGCATGCCTGGGAATTGATTGCGGATTTGGCCTAAATAACTGTCAGCCGTTAAGGTTTTACTCAGCCAGTTAATTACCGGCTTGGTGATTGCCGCCGCGTTAAAACGGTCGGTTAAGCCAATGGCGTAAGCTGCGGCAATACCGCCTGCAGAGCCACCGGCAATAAATAAGTTTTCCTCATCAATAAACCCCTTGGCTATCATGGCATCAACCGCTGAATTATGATCGGAAAAATCTTCTTTTGAGCTATATTTTCCATCGAGTAATAAGGCAAAGTCTTTACCGTAACTGGTTGAGCCTCGATAATTGACATACACCACCACATAACCTTCACTGGCATATCGTTGTAGCTCAGCTGTAAAACTTGGACCGTAGGCAAGGTGTGGGCCGCCGTGAATTTCAAGTAATAAAGGATACTTTTTGGTTTTGTCGAAATCTGGTGGGGTAATGTACCAACCTTGAATATTTTCATTATCAAATGATGACTTAACGTTTAACTCATGGACTTCACCCAATTGCTTGTGGCCCAATAAGTCTTCATTTAAAGAGGTTAAGGTTTTGCTTTTTCCTTTGTATAAATAGGCTAAATCAGCAGGGCGCTGACTACTGCCTTGGGTATAGGCAATTGCTCCATTTTTAGCGAGACTGAAACTACCACTGATATACGGACGACCGATTGAAGTGCCTGACAGTGAATCAACGAGGTCCGTTACTTTACCGTTGAATGATAACTTTGCCAGCTTGCGCTTACCAAAATCGTCATATTGAACAACAAAATCACCTTTACCTGACCATTTGTAATCAGCAACGGAGCGGTCAAAGTCATTACTGACATTGGCAATTTTTTTACTACTTTTAGTAATGACATTAAGCGTTGAATTTATATACGGAACAGGTGCATTATCACGGGCAATAAAAGCGATTTGTTTGCCATTTGCTGAGTAAGTAGGTCTAGACTCTCGGCCAGGTATTTGAGTTAACTGAGTATAAGTGCCTTCGTTAATATTAACTTCATACAAATCAGATTCAGTGGTGCGGTACTCCCAATCAGCATGTTGATCTGATGAAAAAGCAATGTTGCTATCATTAGGAGACCATGCAAGTGGCCCATAATGCTGAAAATTGCCCGTTGTTAACTGCCTAGCTGTGCCGCCATTAGCGGGTACAATAAATACATGACGATAAGCTGGTTCTAAAAAGCCTGAACCATCCGCTTGATAGCGCGCTTTTTCATAAACCTTTACGGGGTCTGACCAAGATGCTCCTTTTGGCTTTTTAGGTAATTTAACTGACTTTACAAAGTCTGTTTTACCAGCAGCTACATTCATGGTAAATGCGATATTGTTGGCATTATTAGACCAACTTAAACTGCGAATTGACTTAGGGAGCTGCGTTAATAACGCTAATTTGTCTTGTTCTAACCAATAAACATAAAGTTGATTACTTCCGCTTCGATTAGAAGTAAACGCGATTTTTTTAGAATCAGGTGACCAAGTCGGTTGCCCGTAATTGTGTTCATCAGCGAGTAATGGGTAATGCTGATTTTGTTTTACATCGTACATCCAAATACTGCGTTTTGCAGAATCTTGCATGATGTCATAGCCACTTCTTAGGTAAAGTATTTTCTTACCATCAGGGCTTATTTGTGGATTGTTCACATACTCTAGCTGGAAAATGTCTTCGGCAGAGAAGGTGTCATTTGCGTAAAGGTTTACGCTGTAGGATGCACATAGCAGCGCCGAACTTAACGTTAGTAATGCATTTAATTTCATAGTTTTTCATTTTTGTATAATAAAACACCATCCTATGACGCCCCAATTTTTTGAACAAGATAATTGAGATTAAAGAGCACATCGTTAAGTTAAGTGGTAATGCATAATTAAATTACAATTGACGATATTTTTTAAAGTTTGGTTTTATTAAGCGTTGGACCTGCATTACGCCGAGTCAGTTAAAAATATAATAGCCAATTTTAGCCACCCTAAGTTAGACTCATGTTATTACAATTTTTTATCGAGCTTTAATATGATTGAGTATCCTGTTGATCAACTCCCTCAGCTTATTGATGAGCTATTACAGTGCGACACCACAGCACGAAAAAACAAATTATTAGCAGATGCTAAAGAAAAGCTCTCCACCGAGCATTTATCGCTATTATTCGAAGCCTTGCCAAAAGAGCAGCGCTTGGAAGTGTGGGAATTACTTGATGAAGACACCCAGCACGAAATTTTCATCAACCTAGGCGGTGATAGTTGTCGCTGGCTATTACAAACCTTAGATGAAACCCAAGGTTTTAAATTATTAGACGAAGTAAGCGTTGCTGAGTTACTTGAGCTGGAAGAGTTTATTCCTGAGCGATTTGTTGCATACGCTCGCCAGCAACTCGATGAAGTACAAACCAAGCAGTATGAATTAGCACAGCAATTTAATCCTGAGCAATTGGGTCACTGGCTTGATTTTGATGCTTTAAAAGTATCAGAAAAGCTCACCGTAGGTGGCGCACAAAAGATTTTACATAAAGGATTACCGCAATTTACCGAGGTCATTTATTTAGTCAGTCGTAAAGGCAGTTTAATAGGTGAAGTGAGCGTAAACGCTTTATTTAAAGCGGATGACGCAGATTCATTATTAGATTATGCCAACTTAGATGTAGCTTCGCTGCACGCAGATGATGACTTATACGAAGCGGCTGAAGTGGTGATCCACAGTGAAAAAATGGCCATGCCTGTGGTTAATGCCGATAATAAACTGCTTGGCCGATTAAAAGTCTCATCGGCTTACGAATTACGCCAAGAAATGACTGACGAAGCCGCAGCTAAAGCCGGTGGTTTACGCGAGGATGAAGATTTGTTCTCAAGTGTTGCAAAGTCAGCAAAAAACCGTGGCATTTGGTTAGGTATTAACTTGGCCACGGCCTTTTTAGCCTCGTGGTTTATTGGCTTGTTTGGTGCCACTATTGAGCAGGTAGTGGCCCTTGCGGTGTTAATGCCAGTGGTTGCCTCAATGGGCGGTATAGCGGGTAGTCAAACACTTACCGTAATTGTGCGTGGTTTGGCACTAGGGCAGGTGACAGATTCGAACCGTAAGGCATTACTTAAAAAAGAATTGCGAGTAGGGGCAGTTAATGGCTGTGTATGGGCCATCGTGATTGGTGTGCTGACTAACCTTTGGTTTGATGATGTGATGCTGAGTATCACAATCACAGTTGCGATACTTTTAAACTTAATTGCTGCATCGCTGTCTGGGGTAATAATCCCCTCTATACTCGATAAGATGAAAATAGATCCTGCGTTATCAGGGTCGGTAATTTTAACCACAGTAACGGATATTGTCGGGTTTGTTACCTTCTTAGGTTTAGGTAGTTTATTGCTACTTTAATGTATCAAAGTGAATAAACTTCAACGCATGTGTAAATAAAACGAGCGTAAATGGTTGGATAAAGCAGCCATTTACATCGAAATCATATTTTTTGCTGTTGTTTGAGTTTTCACTCAGCAGCTTGATTAACACACCATTAATTTATGCTATGGTAGGGCTAACTATTTACGGGCACAAAATGTAATGACTAAAGCACTTCTTTCTTTACCATTATTTTATTTATTTATATGTAAAATTGCATTTGCTTCTGAGCACTTTAGCGATCACGAACAATACTGCTTAGCCTTATCTACAGATAATTGCATAGAACACATTGAAACCGCGTTAGAAAATGAGCCGCAATATACTAAATCATGGTATAAGCTTAAAACGCTTCAAATTGATTACCTATATGACACCTTAAACTTTGATGAAATTATCGTTCAAGTTGAGCCATTAGTTGATTTAGAATCAACTCCTACGGTATTCAAAACACAGTTATATTTTTACTACGCCAAAGCAATTTCACGCACAGACAAAGAACAGGCCATAATTTATGCTAACAAGGCCATGGCGAAGCTCGAAAATATGTATAGTGCGTTTGAAAACCCCTTTAGATTACTCGAACTGGCAAATTTACATTATGTTTTTGGTGATAAGGAACGCTCGTATAACTTGCTTTTGAATATTGGTAGCCGGTTTGCAAAAAGCAGAGACCCTATTTTTCATTTTGAGCTTAATGCCAATAAAGCCAATGTGTTTCATAGCTGGGGGGATTTAGAGAAAGCACTCAAATTTCGCTTACTGGCACTTGAGGCAATTATTAATACCGATCATAAAAGTAAAATAACGTTGGCAATTGGCAATGTTGCCCGTACTCACCAATTACTAGCGAATTATGATTTAGCAATAAAATACTATGCTGACTCGTTTGCTTACATGCAATACCCTAAAAACACGGGTACTCATGCGGTTTATACATTAAGAAGTGCTGAGGCGCATTGGCAAAGTAAACGCCGCGATAAAGCGGCAGCTATGTTGAGTGAGGTAGATCAAACGCAACTAAAAGATGGGCATTTGAATCTCTACATGAAACTAAAAAAAGACTTAAACTAGCCACCCTAAAAAGCCCACTGCACTTTTTTAAATTAATAAAAAACACCCATTACACTTTGTTCTTATAGTGTAAGAGGTGTTTTTCTCAGCGTATTTAAAATTTAGGGTGTTTGCGTTTTATTATATGACAAAAACCGTATTAAGCACTGGTAATGACTTTATTTCTACCGTCTGTTTTTGCTCTGTAAAGTGCGGTGTCTGCAGCGCAGATTAATGCTTCACTGGTGCGGTATTGATTATTAAATTCGCACGCAATACCTTGGCTCACACTAATTTTTACACCAGGTGGTAGGCCAATATCATTAAATGTCATTGCATTTATTTGTTGCTGAATACTTTTAGCAACCACGTTAGCACTTTCGCGGTTGCAACGCGGTAGTATAATAGCAAATTCTTCACCGCCGTATCGCGCTGCTAAACAATCTCGAGAAGGCACACAGTTTGATATAACTTTAGCTATTTTCTGTAGGCATTTATCGCCTTTAATATGACCATAGGTATCATTAAACTTTTTAAAGTGGTCTACATCAACCAGTATACAGCTCAACGCTTGTTTACTTTGAATGCTGTCAGCCCAGTATTTTTTTAATGACTCATCGAGCGTTAATCTATTCGCTAAGCCTGTTAAATGATCGGTGGAAGCTTGTATTTTCAATTTATTATACATTGCTTTATGTGAGCTAAGATCGTGTAGTATACACACATATAATTTTTGTGCTCTAGCTATACTATTTGGCATGCTTGACAATGATAAGTCTGCTTCAATAATACTGCCATCGGCTTTATTTATTTTTACTTCGTTAGGGCCAAAGTTAAGTCGCGTGTCTTTTATGTCTAACCAGTTTAATAATGTATACATGTATTTATCGCGATCAGTATTATATAAAAAATCTAATATACTTTTACCAATCAACGCTTGTTGTGAATCCCCCAGTAATTGAGCTGCAACCGGGTTAACAAACTCAAAACTACCGTGCTGATCAATCACAAAAATACCTTCGGCAGTGCCATTAAATAATTCAATTAAGGCGCCAAATTGCAGATGAGAAAGTGAAGAACAAAGGCTACTGCCGACTTGATTTGTTTGTGCATGTGTAGACAACAGTTGGCTGTTATTATTAGTTTTGTTAGACACGTTAATTCCTTTACGCTTTGCTATACGTTTTTGGTGTCTACTAATTTATGAAAAAAACAGCAAATATACCTTCTGGTAACCTTCTGGTTTTAAGTTGTTGATTTTAAAGTTTTATAAATAGTTCACAGGTTCTTAAAAAACCTGTGAACTGTATAAACTTAGTGAGTACTAGCGCCTTAATTAAACCTCTTCTTCATTTTCCACTTGAGGATCACGGCTTTTATAGCTCTTTCCGTTGCACTCTACGATGAAAATCATACACACTACACCAGTATTTTTATCTGTATCAGCAATATGTATTGACTGGCCGTTCTCAATCAAAGAGAAACTAAAATCTTGAGCGCAGTCGCCTTCAATATTTGTAAACCTTGCCTCTGTAAATGCAAAACCTTGCTCAATTGTTGCATCATCTAACGTGTAAATCCCTAGGCTGTTTCTTTCGTTAACTTTTCCACCGCCAGATACTTTTTGACCATTTTTATAATAAGTAAATACGGCTTCATTATTACTATCTAATTTAATGCTTACCGTAAAGTTATGGATTTTATTCTCGCTCATGTTACTTCCTTTTTAATGTAGTTTATAATGTGAAATCACTAATTCCTAAATCAATAAGTTTGCTTTTTAATGTGTCTAGTTTGCTCGCTTTATTTAAGCAGGTGTATGCTTGAATGAGAGGGTAAATTTTATTTATACTTTTACTGTCATGAGTTCTTTCATTGCTCGTATTTATAATTTTATTGCATGCTGCCAGTTTCTCAAGTTTATTGCTAGCAAGTTTTGCTTTTATTATATTTATTTTTACAAAGTTTAAATAGTTTTCAGCTTTGCTGATGTCATTAATTTTCTCTTTAAAATCGGAGCTATTTTCAAGCTTGGCTAAAAGCTCTTTCGCTTCATCAAAATATTTACGATTAATAAAGTAGTGAACCAGGCTAAGTTGGATGTTGATAATACTTGTGTTTGAAAACCCCTGCTGATTGACATAACCTATAATTTCTTCGAGTCTGTTACTCGTTTTGTTGTTTTCTAATAGCATCAACTGATATGCAAGAGACCGATAGTATTTTCGTATGAAGTTTTTATTTTCTGGATCTTGAGTTATTGCTTGCTCTATTGCATCCGTTGCTTTCACTGCTTTTAAATAGGCGCTATTTTTTTGCGGGAAGTAACTTAAAAGATAGCTTTGTTGCATGTAGGTATTAGTTAATAAGTTTAGTAAGCTAGCATCCTCAGGCTTTATAGCTAATAAGGTATTTAGCTGAGCTATTGCTTGGTCAAGCATATTAAATGCTGCGTTAAAATCACCTAAATTTTCTTCAACTTTAGCAAGCCAGCTAATGGTGTCGGCTTTATCGCGCAATAAGTTTTTATTGTTTGGCTTTAGTTCAAGGGCTTTGTTTTTAAGGGCGAGCGACTCTGTAAAGCTTTGTTTTGCTGCGTTATAGTTAAATTGCTTTAAATACAAAGACCCCAGCGAGTTATGCGAATATGATAACTCCATAATCGAGTTAAAGTCATTCGGTGCTAACGAGTACATGGTTTCACTATAAGCATGGTATTTTTTAAATAATGGCTCAGTGGCGGCGTAGTCACTGTTATCATAATTAAGTTGACCCAACCAAAAGGCATTAGCCCCTGCAAGCGTGAGTAGCTCTATGTTGTTTGGTTGGGTTTTTAATAATGCCTCAAGACGAGTGCGGGCGTTTTCAAAGGCGGTAAAGGCTTCGTCTGTTTTGCCGCGGGAATAGGCCACTTCTCCCATGGCCTCAAGGGTTTGTGCATATTGAAAGCGGTTGTTAAAGTCAGCTTGGTTATCGGTGAAATTAAATAACGAGTCGTTATGCTGTTGGTTAGTAAAATATTCCAACGCTTTATTACTTATACCATCGAGTAAGTCCATACGTTTTACGCTACGTAGTTTGTCAGCAAATTCACCCACCATAAAGCCGAGTAAACTCTCTGCTTCTAAGCGTTTTTGCTGGGCTACTTGCTCAGCGTGGTAGCTGCGCACACTCATTGTAATAGCAATGACACTGATAACAAAAAACACCCCAGTGGTTAATTGTAGTAAGCGTTTATTACGTTTTGTTTTTTTGTTTGAAGCTTTAAGCAGTGCAGCTTCAGAGTTTGATATTTTAAACAGTGGGCTATTAGCAATACTTTTCGCTTCTTGTAGTGGTTTACCTTGAGCTAATAAAAAGTCAGGGTGTTTTTGCTCGTTTAGCCAGCGCTCAGCAGCGTGTTGCAATCGGCTTTTTATCGCAAGGCTTTCTTGGTGTTCATTTATCCAATCTATGGCGCGCTGCCAATGACGCAGTAATGCTTCGTGGGCTAAGCTAAAGCAGGCTTGCTCATTTTTAAGGTGTGATACAAATAAGCGGCTATCGACCATCGCCTGTACTAACTGGTTTTGCGCTGAGTTGCTTAGCTCATCCCAACGTGCTGCGCGGCTGGTGAGGGTTTCACCATCGGCGTTTAAGGTAATTAACCTTGATAGTATTAAACCCAGCTCAGCTTGTTGTGGTTTGGGTAATTGCGTAAATACTTGTTCGGCTTTTTGACCTATTGCGCCTTCAATACCGCCTAATGCTTGGTAGTGTGAAACCAATAACTCATCATTTTCACTGCGTTGTAAATATAATTGTTGCAAGGTGTATTGTAACATTGGTAGGGCGTCTGGGTTATTGGCGGTATCGTTACAGAGTATTTCATCCAGTGGTGTTTGGTGTTCAGGATCAAGCTGCCATTTAAGGCCAGCAGCTAAAGCGGGAAGGCGTATCATCTGTTTGAGTTCAGCGCGCGTTGGTGCAAGTAAATCAAAATGAGCACCGTTGGCTTTGCCCGCCATTAAGCTTGGTTGGCTGACAATATGTGGATAGAAGTCATTACGACAGGCACTAAATATAATCATGCAATCGCTGCTAGCAAACAATTCTATAAGGCTAAGAAACTGACTGCGCTCTTGCTCGCTAAATAACGCTGATGAGAGTAAGACTTCAAGGCGGTCAATAAACAAAAATAAGTACGGTTTTAAGTGGTTTGTTTTTTGTTTTAATGCGTGTTTACATTGCTCAATAACTTGCTCTGGTGACGTTATTAATAATTCGCACAACGCATCTGCACTAATATCAGCGAGCACAGGGGTATCGTTAACGTCTAAATCTAGCAAAGTCGAAGCTAAATCGAGCAGAAGTCGGCCTTTATTAATATCGGCAAAATCGAGCTGACAGTAAGATTCAACTCTAAAACCATCGTAGCCTGCGCTATTCATTAATGCTGGTAAAACACCAGCGTTGACTAATGATGACTTGCCAGAGCCACTTGAACCAAGCAATAAACAAAATGCACGGCCATAACTTATTTGCGCAGACGTACGCTGTAGTAATGTGGCGATTTGTTTAGTACGACCAAAAAATACAGTGGCTTGCTCAGGCGAAAAAGCACTTAAACCAACAAAGGGCGAGTCACCTTGCCAAGGGATGTTACTTGCTTTTTGTTCGTCATCAAGCACAAAGCGAATAGGAGCTATAACGCGATAACCTCGTTTACGAATGGTTTCAATAAACTGGGGACTGCTTGCTTTATCATCAAAGGCTTTTCGTAATTGGGTGATAATTTTATGCAGCGGGTTATCGCCTACGTCTACGTTTTGCCAACAGTGGCTAATAATTTCATCGCTAGTAAGTAGCTCACCTTGTTTTTCACATAGCAATAATAGAACGTCCATCGCTTTGGGCTCTAGTTGCTTGACCTTTTCACCTAAACGAAGGGTATTTGTAGCTGGGGTAACTTGCCAGTCACCAACAAAAAAAATAGGAGAACTCATGTATCACTCATTATTAGAAGCACTGTTAGCGTTGATAACTCTATCATGCACTGTGTATTTAGGTTAATACAATACTATGAGATTAACAGCAAGTGAGCGGCTGCTATTGCAACTAAAAAAATAGTAAAAAGTCATGTTTTATAATCTTTAAGTAAAGCTTGCTTGACTTTTTACTTGTTCTGCCTATTATTAAGTCAAGTTAACTTTACTTCTAAGGTGGAAAACATGAAAAAGTCAGCACTTACATTTGAACAGCGCAATAAAAAGAATAACCTTAACCTTGCTAAATGGACGTCGGCGTGGGTAATTACACTCGCGATTGCTTCATTTGGCCCACATATTTTATGGCAAGAAGATGCGCTTTTTAGCGTGGTCGCGATTGCTATTAATGTGGTTGTAGGAATAATGATGATCATGGCAAATAAGCGCCAAATTAAAGGAATGGACGAGCTGCAACAGCGGTTACACTTAAATGCCATGGCGATTACATTAGGCGCAAGCTTAGTTTTTGGTTTGGCTTATTCTGTGGTGCAATCGAGTGGGTTGCTGCAATTTAAGGAAGATATTTCACATTTAGTATTGTTTATGGGACTGACTTATTTGATCAGTGTACTAGTGATGAATAAGCAATTAAATGATGGAGATGAAGAATGAAAAACCGCTTGAAAGTGTTGCGAGCAGAGCATAACTACACTCAAGCGAAACTCGCCGAATTATTAGATGTGTCGCGCCAAACAATTAATGCAATAGAGAAAGGTAAGTTTGATCCTAGCTTGCCTTTAGCATTCAAAGCCGCTCGTTTATTTAATTTAACAATTGAGGACATCTTTCAAGATGAAGAATAAACTACACTTAGTTGATCCTAATCAGCATAATTAAGGTATTGTTATGATTGTGTATATTTATCGAATAGTACGGAGCAGTTAGATGAAGAAGTTAAGTAGCGTGGTGTGTCTGTTAGCCATTTTGTTAGTGGTGTTGCCAGGGCCTTTGTATAAATGGCAGTTAATTGAGTTAGGGACTGCATTTACCGGGATCCGCTATGGTGTGTTTGCTGCAATGGCAGGGGCTGTGCTACTTGTGATTCAAGCTGGCTTTTTTCGTAAGCAAACAAATTGGGCTGTGTTTGGTGTAAGCTGTGTGTTTGTGGCTGTGGCAATTGTTATGCCTCTAAGCATTATGAATAAAGCGAAAAGTGTGCCTCCAATACATGATATTTCTACCGATGTAATAACACCGCCGGAATTTATTGCTATTGCACCGTTACGTGCCGATGCGCCAAACCCTGTTGAATATGCAGGTGCAGAAACAGCAGCACAACAGTTAAAAGCCTACCCTGAACTTGCCACGCTTAATTATAAAGAAAACACCAAGCATGTGATTCGTGTTTCTATCGATACTGTAAAAAGCTTAGGCTGGGAACTTGTTAATTCTGACGTTGAGCAAGGTATTATTGAAGCTACTGATACAACAACGTGGTTTGGCTTTAAAGATGATGTAGTGATAAGAGTCGTTGCACATGGTGACTCAAGTGCGTTAGATATTCGCAGTAAATCACGCGTAGGCAAAAGCGATTTGGGTAAAAACGCCGAGCGCATTAATCAATTTATTGCCCTATTGAATAAAGAGCTGACTGCGAAGTAAATATACTCATTAGCATGCTGCCCTTAGGTAGCATGCGGTTTAATTACAAAAAGGGTGCGACAATTTGTCGCGTGTTCACATTAATAAACACGCTATATACTTTGAGCACCTTAAACCTGTTGTGATTAAAGAATAAAATGAGCAGCAAATTATCACTTTCTAACTCTCACTACCCACTCACTCCTTTAGCACTGTGTATCGCAAGTTTACTTACTCCCTCAGCCTTTGCTGATGATTCAATTGAGCACATTGAAGTGCAGGGCCAACACTTAAATTCACACGCTAATTTAGGCACTGCAGATCAGCTTTTAAATGACTTAGGTGTCGATTTTTCAGCTGCGGGTGGTGTGTCTAACTTACCTATTTTAAATGGAATGATGGGCGATAGAGTCAAAGTGTTAGTGGATGGTGCAGATTTAACTGCTGCGTGTGGTAATCAAATGAACCCGCCTTTGTCTTATATTTCAGCTAACCAGATTACGTCATACCAAGTGGTGGCGGATGTATCACCCGTAAGTGCGGGCGGTGATAATATTGCAGGTGTTATTCATGTTAATTCTATTGCTCCTCAATATAGTGAAAGCGAAGAAATTAACTGGCATTCAGGGTATGCCTCGGCACAGTATCGCAGTAGCAACAACGCAAAAGCGATTGGACTTGGTGCACGGCTGGCCAGTAATACCTTTAGTTTAAATTATCAAGGCTCTTTTGAAGATGCCAAAAGCTATGAAGATGGTAACGGCGATTTGGTACTAGATACGCTTTATAGAGTGCAAAACCACGCACTCACAGCCGCACTACGTGATAAAAAACAACAGGTTGTTGTGAAGCTAACGCATCAAAAAATACCCTTTCAGGGTTTTCCTAATCAATACATGGATATGACCGATAACACCAGTTATGGCGTTATCGCCCAATATAAACGCACCATCGATAGTGGGGATTTTCAAGCACAAGTGAATTTTAATGATGTGCAGCATGAGATGGGTTTTTTCACCGAAGAAAAAACCGGCATGATGCCAATGAATACCGATGCGCAAGATATGAGTTACCAACTTAATTGGCGCTTGGACCTTAATGCCGACAGCACATTGTTATTAGGCCAAGAATATTATGGTTACCGTATTGATGATTGGTGGCCTGCGGTTGAAGGCTCTATGATGATGGGGCCAAACGAATACGTAAATATTAATGACGGCGAGCGTGACCGCTTCACTGGATTTGTAGAGCTGCAACATCAACTTAATAAAAGGTGGTGGCTGTCAGCAGGAACACGTATTGAGCATGTGAAAACAAACGCAGGGGAGGTTCAGCCATACACTAAAATGAGTATGAATGACGACATGGATTCGATGTCAGGTATGAGTGATATGTCAGATATGGGGGGAATGCATGGTATGAACATGACTGATCCAAACCAAGAGGCCGCTAAAACTTTTAATGCTATGGACAGAGCACGCAGTGACACACTTGTTGATGCCAGCTTATTGTTGCGCTATCAATACAGTGATAATGACGAATTACAACTTGGCCTTGCGCGTAAAAATCGTGCGCCTAATTTATATGAGCGTTATAGCTGGGGTGTAAGTACCATGGCCACAAGCATGATAGGTTGGTTTGGTGATGGTAATGGTTATATTGGCAACCCGGATTTAGACGCAGAAACTGCACATACTATCAGTGCCCGTTATACTAAATCAGCGCATGACGACACGTGGCAAGTCAGTGCAAATGCATGGTATACCCAAGTAAATGATTACATTGATGTAATCGTTGTAGGCACTACGCAGCGCATGAATATGGCATCCACTGAACGCAATAAACTACAATTTACCAATATGGATGCCACGCTCTATGGCGCGAAGCTTGAAGGTGCAGTACGCATAAGCGACACCAAGTGTGCAGGCACATGGGACTTAACAGGCGCTATTACCGCAACACGCGGTGAGAGAGATACATCTAATGAGCCGCTTTATCAAATTATGCCATTACACAGTAAACTTGCGCTAGCGCAAACCATAGGTAAATGGCAAAACTCACTCACGTGGCAATGGGTCGACAGCAAAACTCGCGTAGATCCACGCCGATTAGAAAACCAAACCGATAGTTACCATTTGCTTAACATAGAAACAAAGGCAACGTGGGATAACTTAACGGCTAAGTTTGCGATTACCAACTTACTTGATGAGTACTATCAACAGCCACTAGGCGGAGTGAGTATTGCAGAATTTAAAGGCGACATGAGCAAAGGCTTTAATCAGTTAGCAGGGCAGGGCCGCTCTGTGAATATTGGAATGAGTTACGCGTTTTAAATGTGTTGTATACCCAAGCCACCTCAAGGTGCAAGTTTCAGTTGGAATTAAAAGCGATTTAGGCCAGGCATTGATTGCAAGTAATAGTGGTTCTATTGTTAAAATCAATAACGCAGTATAAATCGCGTTTAAACCAACCCGTTGGGCATTTCACAGGGACTTACTCTCAGTGTTGTTCCTTCTTAAAAGGGATGGCCATTGTTGCAAAGTAACGCCTTGATATTAAGCCCCTGTGAAACGCTGAATTCTGCATCTTGAGGTAGCTTGGGTATATATTAGGAGCCCGAGGGCTCCTAATTAAGCAGATTAATAAGGATTAATAGGTGAGTAATAGTTACTGTTATTACCATTAACGCTCACATCTAGCTGTGTACCGTTATAGCTATGAGTGTTTACATTATAGCTATCGCCCGGTAGTAGCTTCACACGGCTTACATTTTGATAATTTACCGCACTGCCACATTGCAGTGTTGCTCGGTTAGTTCGTGTTGTTTCTTTAAATATATAGACCTCAGCACTTCCATCAACAACGGCATCGCCATTTGCATTAATAAACAGTGATGTTGCTTCACTCGCTGCAATTGAAAAGTGCTGACTACTATGATGCCCAAGCGACACAATTGCACGGCCCATTCGGTCACGCTCTAGAAAGTGAGTGTCAGTGAGGCTGTTATCTAAAAATGGCACATCAACAAATCGGCTACTAAAGTTAAGTGTTTGATGGCAAAAGTCAGTGACAACTTCATCAGATACAGCGCCCGCAACTCCATCAGGATCATAAATACTGTTAGCCATCAATGCCATGCCTGCAGACGTACCACCAATAACACCGCCTCGATCAAAAACATGTTGAACAGCCGCTTGCACTTTAGTGCCTTGCCATTGATTTAAATAATCAGACTGATCACCACCAGCAACCCAAACAAATTCAGCACTGCGAATTGCCCAATCTACATAGTCGCTATTTGCTTTAGTTGTACTGTCTATAATCAAGGTTTCTACAGAGTCAGCACTCATCAGACCTAATAAATAATCATTATAACCATCACTGCCTGATGTTCTCAGTACAACAACATCAGCACCACTGCCTACATGGCTTGCAACACGGTTGCTAAAGGCTTGGTCAACATCACTGCCACCACCCATTAACAACACTGCGCCATCATTTGCAGCTAAAGTGTTGCAGCTATCAGCACTAGATCCCACTATATAAGTGCTAAGAGCACTGGGTTTGGTGGGTTTATTACCGTATCCACACTCATTGTCACCTGGGTTGGATGAGCCTCCATCAGGAAAGCTTACGTCTAAATCGTACCAACCAGTGCCAGAGTAACGTGTTAATTTAATAAAATAAGTACCTGTACTGTTTGCGTAATAACTCCCTGGCTCAGGCTGTGAGCCAGTAGTACCTTGTGCAATTGCACCACCACTTGATTGGTATAAGTGCCAGTCAAAATCATCATTATTATTATGTGCAACAGAAATATCAATATTGCCAGGCTCTGTTACTTGAAATGAAAACCAGTCGGTATCATTTCGCCTCAGTGACCCAGCCAATGTAGTATTACTACAAAGGCCTGCGTTGGCATTACTTTCTGTATCGTTTGATTCGTTTTCGCTGGTTAAACATGCATGACTTGCACCTGAGAAAAGCAGGCATGCAGCTAGTGTTCCTGTCAGAATTGAGAATTTATTTTTCATTATAATTACCTAAATCTTATAGAGCTATTACCAACATTTTTATCGGCAATAGGAGTTTCAGCAAAGCCTACGAACAACGAGGCTGAGTGTTTTATTTATAAAATTTAAGGGTTACTCGTCGAACCATTCACTTAGGTGATAGTTAACAGAGCATTCTTGAGGAGCACTAGGGGCAGCGATAAATAAGTTATTCATAAACGCCTCCTTAGTGGTTATTGACGTGTTTCAGCATAATTGCTGAATACTCAATATTGCACAGGGTTCTAGATATTACAACTTTATTTTAACTTTTTGTTTACATGATGGGTTTTAATTAGTGCTTACGTTGATTCACTTGGCTCTATTACTGCATCTTCAAGCGCTAGCTTTTCACGATCAGCTTTTGACACATACGCAGGCTTATTACTTTTGTGTAATTTAGCGTTTGCGCGCTTATCTTTCTTTTGAAATTTAGTGACGATTTTCTTTCTGCGGTTCATGCCAAGCCCTATACACATATGCTTAAAATTGGTGGCGTAGTATACAGCGTATAAGCTATGTTTAGCTATTTAAATATCCAACATTTAATTACAACAAGATACTTTGTACAAAGCTGGCGTAACGTGTCTTTACAGCGTTACAATTAGAGTGTCTTCTTTCACTTTCATTTAATAGGAATTTGCTTTGAAAAAGTTTGTTTTAGCAAGTCTTGCATTAATGGCTGCAAGTAGCCATGCGAATATTGACCAAATTAGTCAGGATGCTGCTAAGTACGCAGTAGACACCTACCAAGACACCCAAATTCATACCTTGGCTAATTTAGTTTCTTATCCAACGGTTAATAAAGAAGGGATTTCAACATTAACGAACCCTGATTTTATTGGCTTTAAAGCGTTATTAAAAATGAAAGCGGCAGCACTTGGTTTTGATTACCAAGACTTAGGGTACACAGTGTTGATTGGTATGGGTGAACAGTCGCAAAAAGTGACGATTGTAACTCACGGCGATGTGCAACCAGCGGATGCCAGTAAATGGCAACAAAGTCCGTTTAAAATAGACAGCACCTCAGAGCCAGGCAAATTAATTGCTCGCGGAACTGAAGACGATAAAGGCGCAATCGCTACAGCACTTTATGCTATGAAAGCGATTAAAGATCAAGGTATAACGCTTGAGAACCGTATAGAGTTAATGGTTTATTTAGCCGAAGAGTCGGATTGGGAACCGCTTAAAGAGTTTATGAAAACTTATCAGCAACCTAAATATGCCGTCACTATTGACGCATCCTATCCTGTGGTTGTCGCGGAGAAAGGCTGGAGTTTAGTTGCGCCAACTTTTACAGGTACATCACCTCAAACCAGTGTATATGTGAGTGACCTAAAAGGTGGTGCATTTGTTAGCCAAATTCCAGAGGACGCCAGCGTTGTGTTACATAACGCAACCGATGCGGATATTGAAACCCTTAATACGAATATTGCTACACTCAAGGATGTTAAAGTGGCGGTTACTGAGGTTAATCAAGGCATCAAAGTATCAATAAAAGGCACGTCAGCGCATTCATCTGAGCCAGAGGCGGGATTTAATGCCATTGCTCACTTAGCAGAGGTATTTAAAGGTATCGAGCTTGAGAACAACAGTGACGGTCAAGCCATAGAGTTTATTAATCAGCTTATTGGCCTTGATTTATATGGTAATAACTTTGGCGAAATTGCGTATAGCCATGACTTTATGGGCCCGATGACGGTCTCACCAACATTATTAAAACGCGATGGTAATGATATTACTTTATCTGTAAATATGCGCCGCCCTGTTGGTAAAGATGAAGCGAAATTGCAACAGCAAATAGATACAGCTCTGGCAAACTGGCAAGCGAGTAATCAAGTGCAATTAAAGAACACTAATATAGTGATAGGCACACCAATGTTGCTTGACAGCGCACCACATGCTCAAGCATTGCTTGATATATTTAAACATTTCACCGGTGACGAAGATGCAGGTTTTGTATCAATTGGTGGCGGTACGAACGCTAAGCTATTTGAAAATGCGGTATCGTTTGGTCCATCCATGCCTGGCAAAAAGTACACAGGCCATTCAGAGCATGAGTTCATTACGGTTGAGCAGCTTAAGTTAAACCTCAAAATGTATACTGCGATGATGATCAGATTGGGCAATATGTAATTTATTTAAACTCTGAATAATAAATCTATCGCTAGCTACTACTTTTAAAGCGAATTACATTGAGCACATTAGCACACCTCTTAACCAAAGAGCTGGTTAAGAGGTTAAAATGCCTAAAGAGGCAAATGTTTTTTGAGATTGGTTATTCAAAGTTCAACTTAAAGTCTAGCTGGGTGGTCAGATTTTCTTGCTTAACGGGTTTACCCGCTACTGTTTTAGGGCTATATACCCACTTGCCAAGAGTTTCTAGAGAGGTGTCTGCAAAACCGTTATTGGAACACTCAATAATCTCAGCTTCAACCACCGCGCCTTCATCATTAACTGAAAACTTTAGCTGGCACCAGCCCTCAATTCCCAAACGCGCTAATTCAATAGGATATTTAGGATGGGTCCTAACAATTGGCTGTGCATCTTGAAAGTTGCTTGGCGAATCTGCGAAGGCAGGAAGTACAAACAAACTCATAGTAATAATTAACAACAACTTCATTTTAAGCTCCATTTAATCGGTTAACAGAGTTTACCTCTGTTTAAATACCATACTAAACAATTGCATTTATGAGTAGAGTTAAACTGCAAAAATTATAAATCATGCCTGTATCATTAACGTTATCGCTTTAGCATTAGGTTTCTGGTAGACAATATAATGGGGTGGCCCAAATCACAGAAGCACCAAACCAGTTAATGAACGTTTATTCACTTTTTATAATGTAATAAATGGATAAGCCTTGTATTAAAACTTACAGGGCGGGTTTTCAATTATCGTTTGTGAAGTCACTTGGCCAAATAAGGCTTGTGTATTGTCGTCACCTGGTAGCGTATCGGCAAACGCTAATAAGTCAGCAGGTTCACTTGTAATTGTTTCATATAAAACGAGTGAAGTGAGTAGTTTACCGAGCTGTTTTGCATGGTTTCCATCTGAGCTATGAACGTCTAACCCCGGAGACAGCTTTAACGCTTTATTCCATGTTAATCCAACAGGGGCAACGCAACTGTATTGTTTTTCAGCAATGCCAGTGTGAATACCATGCACGTAAACGGCATCATCCGGCCTATTTTTTAGCGGGTGTTCTGGGAAAAGAATTGGTGTGGCTCCTATCGCTTTAGCACGCTGAATCCAAGTAACTGATGCATCAATAGGGTATAAAACAGAGTGACTTTGAGAGTATTTTTGCCCTTGTAAAATAACATGCGTCCATTGGTTATTTTGCAGTGTTTCAATAATGCTGGCGTCGTTCACTATACTATCGAGAAATGCTCCCCCACGAGTTTCAATATTTACGGTTTTATCGTCATCTGCATGAGTAAATATTTTAGTTAGTAAAACATCAATGCCTGCGACATGGCTGTTACCTAATATTAAGATGTTATAAACCTCTGACTCTTGATTGTTAGGAATAGCTAAATTTTCCGTTGTTTGGTCAGTTTGAACAGGGGGAGTAGTAACTGGTGTTGCGCTTTGTGAAGTGTTTGTTGAACCACCACCACATGCAATTAGCATGAGCACTACAGCATAAATCATAAAATTTTTGTTCATCATTCCCTCGTATTTATTGGTCTCAAGCGCAAAATAGGACTTAATATGAGCTGGTCACCTTATATACACTTTTATTTAGTATAAAAAGCACACAATATAGACAAGGGTAACCATCTTCTATAAATAAAAGGTACAACAACCCCTCTTTATGTCAATGAAATGTTTATTTTTTGTTTTTATGCTCTGCTGTTTGTGCTTTTTTGAATGGGCTATTTAAGCATGATGTATAGGAGTATGGGTTACAAGTGAGTAAGAACGAATATAATTTAGTCGTTTGAGGTGGTTAACTAGTATTTGCTAATAGAGAAAGTTGTTCTTATAAATTTCTTAACAATTGTGCCGTAAAATGGTAAAAAGATTTCATAAGGATAATAAATATAAAAACTGGATAGCAGTCATAATGGAATTTTTAAATTTAGCGCTTACCTTTCCCACGGCTATTTTTACAGCCCTTCTTTTAGTTGTCGTTCTTTTTTGGTTAATAACCTTACTCGGTTTTGCTGATATTGATATGTTTGAGGCAGATATTGATATAGATGCCGACGCTGCGCAAAGCTCAAGTATGCCGTCATGGTTTAATATGGGTTTTGGTGGTGTACCAATCACAGTATCGGTGAGTTTAATTGTCATGATCAGCTGGCTTGTGAGTATATATGCCCATAAGTTTTTTGCTTATATGCTAGGAGATGGCGTCTTATTTTATGTTTCGGGTTTAATAATGGTCGTTATTTGCATGGTAGTGAGCATGCCAGTTGCAGCGATTATTTCAAAACCACTGCAACGCTTTTTTACCAGTGCTGAAACATCATCAAGTGCCGATTTACTCGGTTTAGAATGCATTGTAGTTACAGGAAAAGTGACCCCCACATTTGGTCAGGCTCGCGTGCAGTTTCAGGGGACTGAGCAACTCATTCAAGTTCGCAGCAGCGATGATGAACAATTTACCTCAGGTGACACAGCCGTGTTGCTTGAACACCTCAAAGAGCAACACTGTTACACCATAACGAGGAAGCCGTGGTAATCGGCTTAGTAATGCTTGTAACTTATAAAAATCGATAATCACGTTAGGACATAACATGGAATTTTTAGATAACCTCATCCCTATACTAACATTTGTAGGTATAGCAATAGCGATCGTTTTTGCTATCTTACTTATCGTTGGCAAGTTTTACCGCAAGGTTGAGCAAGGCCAAGCGCTGATCATTAATAAAATGAAAAACGAGCCAGATGTCACCACTACGGGTGGCATTGTGTATCCGGTGATCCATAAAATGGAAGTAATGGATATTTCGACTAAGCGCATGGTTCTTGAGCGAAAAGACAAAGGCGGCTTAATATGTAAAGACAATATCCGTGCCGATATAGCCATTACTTTTTATATACGTGTTAATGAAAACAAAGAAGATATTTTGCGTGTAGCTAAACATGTAGGGTGTGCTCGCGCCTCAGAGCACGACACGCTGCAAGAGCTATTTGAGGCGAAGTTCTCAGAAGCGCTTAAAACCGTTGGTAAACGCATGGACTTTGTTGAGCTATTTACACATCGAAATGAATTTCGTGACAACATTAAAGAAGTGATAGGCCAAGATTTATCAGGTTATACCCTTGAAGATGTCGCGATTGATTACCTTGAACAAACCTCAATTGATAAGCTCGACCCGCAAAATATTCTGGATGCTGAAGGTATTCGCCGCATTACCGAAATGACGGCTTTGCAAAATGTATCGACCAATCAATTAAAGTGTGATGAGCGCGCTAAAATTGAGATTCAAAACCAAGAAGCCACTGAGAAAACACTCGAGATTGAACGTCAAAAGCAAGATGCCATGTCACGTCAAGTGCGTGAAATAGAGACAGTTAAAGCCCGTGAGTTTGCAGAAGCTGAAAAAGTGCGTCAAGAAGAACGCCTCAAATCAGAGCAAGCACGTTTACAGGCAGATGAGGCAATTGGAATCGCCGAACAGAACAAACAACGTGAGCTTGATATAGCAGAACAAAACCGATTGCGTGTGCTCGGTATTGAAGAAGAAAAGGTATCACGCTCGCGTGAAATCGAAGTGATCGAACGTGAAAGAGAAACCGAAATTTTACGCATCAATAAAGAAAAAGCCCTAGAGGTTGAGCGTAAAGAAATTGCTGATGTAGTGCGTGACCGCGTGATTGTTGAAAAATCAGTGGCTGAAGAAGAAGAACGTATTAAAGATGTAAAAGTATTGGCAGGTGCGGAACGTGAAAAAGAAGCAATCATTATTCGTGCCAAGGCAGAGGCCGAAGAAGCACTGGTAAAAGACATAGAAGCGGCAAAAGCACAAGAGCAAGCGGCAGAATACAAAGCGCGTGAGCTTGAAACAATGGCTAATGCTGAGCTGAGGATTGCCAACCAACAGGCTGAGTCTAAGAAGATTTTAGCGCAAGCACAGCAAGTTGAAACAGCCGCTAAAGGCCTTGCAGAAGCGGACGTAATTAAAGCGAAGGCAGAAGCAAATGCAATACAAGGCGAAACAGATGCGCGCGTACTGCAACAAAAACTTGAAGCGCAAGCACAAGGTGACCGCGAAATAGGCTTAACTCAAGCCCAAGTACAAACCGCGATGGCTGATGCAAACGAGAAACAAGGCGAAGTTGAAGCAATTAACCTTGAGCGTAAGATGCTCGCAGAGGCTAAAGGCCTTGAAGAGAAGCTGCAAGCACTCAATGCAATGGATCAAGATGCCCGTGATTACGAAAGCTTTACCCTGCAACTAAACCAACAAAAAGAGTTAGTGCTTGCTAAAATTTCAGCAAGTAAAGACATTGCAGAGCATCAGTCTCATATTATGGCAAAAGCACTGGGCGACGCTGATATTAATATCATGGGCGGAGACGGCCAGTTCTTTAACCAGTTTATGAGTGCAATTAGTTTAGGTAAATCAATTGATGGTTTAGTTGATGAAAGCCAAACAGTACAAACGGTATTTAAAGACCACTTAAACGGCGACCGTAATTTAATAGAAGACCTAAAAGGTGTATTAGCAGGGGCAAATGGCTCAGCTGAAACACTAAAAAACTTTAACATGAGTAAATTACTTAAGCAGCTAAGTAATACAACGGCAGCTGAAAAAAGCCAATTACTGAGCATGTTAGGCGGCAATTTAGGTAGCGGCTTAGATGATAAAATTAAACTAGATCCCAAAGACTAGTTTTGCCAATGCTAAGAGCCGCAACAGCAAATGTTGCGGCTTGCTTTTATTAAATATCAGGAAAGGTTTTCATGACGGACGTAACTCAACAAGCGCTAGAGCAAGGCTCTTATGATTTAATTAAGCGCCGCTTATCTAATTTTGGCACTGATTTAAAAACCCAAATAGACACAGTAAATAAGCAACGTATTGAAGAGTTTGGCAGCACAGAGTTACAAGTCAAAGGGCGCGTACGCGTTCGTACTGAACAAAACTGCACCCCTCGCGATATTGTTATTGTGGGTGATAAAGTTATTTTTGCCTATAACGTACAGTTAGGCTTAAAAAAAGAAACCGCTATTAGTGATGTATTCAGTGTTCAAAAGCTGGTTGAACAAGATGATCATTACGAAATAGAACCTTACCCTGATACCACCCGATTTTTAACCGACAGCCGGTTTATTCGTGATTTTGAAGAACTATATACCTATTACAAACAAACCAGCCTACAGCACTTATATCAGCAAAATGGCAAGCTGTTTGCGTTATTCCAAATTGGTGACAAGTTATCGGATGTGCGCGTGTTCCGCTGGGAAATTCACCCAGATAACACCATTAATTACATTGATAACCGCGGTGAGCGAGATATTCAACACGCTCATGACTACGATTTTGAATGGCTCAATACCGATCGCAACGATCACATTGAAGGGCGTTTTGCCCACATAAACATTGTCGACCAACTGTTTGTTGAAACCACCGGTGGAACACTCACCATTAAAATCGAAAACAGCACAGACACAGGCGAAGGTATTTACCAAGAAGCGGTGGATGATAAAAATCAATCCCTTGCTGACAGTGATGTTGATTACGCGCTGGTGGGTGATTTAATACTTCTTAAAATACTGCCATACCGCGAAAAAATATGGCGCTATTTTATTTATAACACCCGCACGCAACAGGTTATGCGCCAAGAAGCCATTGGTAGTGCATGTGTAACCTTACCAGAAGACCACGGGATTATTTTTCCTGGCGGTTATTATTTACAATCAGGCCAAGCCCGTTCATTTGAAGAGCAAATAGATGATTTAGAGTTTCACCGTCATGTTAAATCACCTAACGGTGAAGATGTTTTGTACGTGTTTTACGAGCCAAGTGAAGGGCGTTATGCGCTGTTTGCCTACAACATTATTGATAAAAACCTGCAAAACCCAATCTACTGCCACGGCTACGCTATTTACAACGATGGTTTAACACTGACCTTCAAAGCAGATAAAGACGAAGCGGAGCGCGTACACCCAATACAAATTTGGCAAAGCCCGTTTGTATCCAGTGAGTTTGCCGCCAATACGCCGCCTTTAACCAGTTTTTTTGGCAAAATAGGTAATCCTGATTTAGTGCGCGGTATCTCTGATTTATACAGTGTGTGCAAAGCCATTAGCGAGCAAAGCCCAAGCCTCAATCATTATGAAGACATGATAGCGTTGAGTCGTAACATTTTTGACCGCTACCATTGGCTTAACGAGAGCGAATTTGCTGAGATTGCGACAAGCCTGCACAGTATATTTGAAACTGCTGAGCAAGTGCTTGACGAGTTTGAAAAAGTCACTGAAATTCAAAACAAAGCAAAACAATCACTGGTTGATATTAATAAGCAGTACACTGAGGTTACCCGTGATGTACGCCCAGACAGCTTTAAAGCCGCCCCTGAGTTTGTGCAAGCTATTGATGCACTCAAAATATTAAAAGGGCAAATAATTAGCCTTGAAGATATTAAGTACATTGATCTCGACGCCCTCAACAATCTACAAAAGCAAGTGGATGAAAAGCTCAGCGAAGTAAGCCAAGCTACAGCCGCATTTTTACAGCAAGATAGTGCCTTGCAACCTTACCATGATAAGTTAGGCGAGCTTGAAGCACTTAGCACAAAAAGCGAAAGTGTCAGCGAGCTCAAAACCTATATTGCAGCACTGGATGAGCAAAGTGTAGAGCTTGATTTGCTTAACCACACCATGCTTGATTTAGATATTGATGACAGCCGCGTGCGCACGCAAATATTAGAAGACATCAGCGCTGTGTATGCACTGGTTAATCGTGCAAAAGCTAGTATTGAAATACGCCAAAAAAGCTTAGGCAGTGTTGAGGCAAAAGCGGAGTTTGCAGCACGGTTTAAACTGTTTTCGCAAAGCATTACTAATGCGCTGAATAACGCAAAAACCCCTGACGCCTGTGACGACCAATTATCAAGGCTGCTTATCCAGCTTGAGGAGCTTGAGTCTCAATTTAGTGAGTTTGATGAATACCTAAGCGAAATTATTGCCAAACGTGATGACGTCTACGAAAGCTTTGAAGCACACAAACAAAGCCTGATTGATGCCCGCCAACGTCGCGCTCTTAATTTAGCCAATGCCGCAGAGCGTATTTTACAAGGTGTAAATCGCCGCGCCCAAAGCTTTACTGAGCTCGATAAACTCAATACTTACTTTGCTGCCGATCCAATGATCAGCAAGTTACGCGCATTAACTGACGAGCTCAAAGAGCTAGGCGATGAAATACGCGCTGATGATATTCAATCTAAACTCAAAGCCAGTAAAGATCAGGGCATTCGTTCACTGCGTGACAAGCAAGATATTTACACCGATGGCGGTAATACGGTCAGCATTGGCAAGCATGCATTTAGTGTAAACAAGCAACTGCTTGATTTAACGCTGTTGCCGCGCGATGAACAATTAATGCTGCACCTAACAGGCACTGATTATTTTGAAGCCATTGAAGATGAGCAAAGCCTTGCCACACTTGAGCAAAGCAAGCATTTATGGCAACAAGCTCAGGTATCTGAAAATGACGCAGTTTATCGCGGTGAGTACCTTGCGGCTCAGCTATTATTGGCATGTGAGAATAGCGAGCACTCGCTTACTTTTAGCCAGTTACACGATGCGCAAGCGGATGGCAGCCTATTAACGTTAGTACAAAAATTTGCTGAACCACGCTACCAAGAGGGTTATGAAAAAGGCATACATGATCACGATGCATGCGCTATTTTAAGCACCTTACTGACACAAAAAAGTACCCTAGACTTACTTATTTACCCTGCCAGTTGCCGTATTATTGCGCAGTTGTTTTGTGCGCAATTAAGTACAGAGCAGTTAAGCAATTTTTATCATCAGGCAAGTAATGCCATATTGATGGATAAACACTTTGCAGCAACACAATTTATCACTAATTTAACTGATCAAATAAGTAAGCAAGTCAGTCATTTCTTGCCGCAAGTTGCGTTATTGTGCCAACGCTTCACTGATTTTTCATGCGATTTAACCGCCGGATATTTGATCCAACAATTAGCGCAACAAAAAGCACCTGATAAGCTTTGCTTTGTAGTGTCGCAACAGGCTAAAAAGCTTGCAGAACAGTTTACAAGTGAGGCAAAGGTAAAAGGCTTTAGTAGTGAATTAGAAAGCGCGCGTAAAAATGTAAACAGCACCGATGAGCGTGCTTTATTGTATTTAAGTTGGTTAAACGCGTATTGCTTACATTATCCTGAGATAAGCCCTGTTGTGCAGGCAGAGGCCGCTAATTATTTACATGTAAGTGCCAGCACAGAGTTAACTTACCAAGTGCTAGATGTAACCCCAGCAACGCAAGTTGAAAACCTAATGGGGCAACATAAGCGGGTAAAAGAGCAGGTTCTTAATCTTGATTACGCTGAATTTTATGCTCGTACACGGGACTATATCACCGAGCAAGTGCCTGCATTTGAGCAATATCACCGCCTGCGTACTGATATACTTGCAGAGCAAAAAGAGCGCCTACAACTCGATGAATTTAAAGCCCGGCCTTTAAGTTCATTTGTGCGTAATCAGCTTATTAATAAAGTGTACTTCCCAATTATTGGCGATAACTTAGCTAAACAAATTGGCTCTGCGGGTAAAAATAAACGCAGTGATTTAATGGGCATGTTATTGCTTATATCACCACCCGGCTACGGTAAAACAACGCTTGTTGAATACGTGGCAAATCGACTGGGGCTGACCTTTGTAAAAGTAAACTGCCCATCAATAGGGCACGACCAAGTCTCACTTGACCCAGCGCAAGCAATTAATGCAACCGCAGAAAAAGAGATTGCTAAAATTAACCAAAGCTTTGAAATGGGCAATAACGTGATGCTCTATTTGGATGATATACAGCACACTAATCCTGAGTTTTTACAAAAGTTTATTTCATTGTGTGATGGTTCGCGCCGTATTGATGGGGTGTGGAATGGTAAAAGTAAAACCTACGATTTACGTGGTAAAAAGTTTGCCGTAGTTATGGCGGGTAACCCGTACACTGAGTCTGGCGAGAGCTTTAAAATCCCTGACATGTTAGCCAACCGTGCTGATATTTATAACTTAGGTGATACTTTAGCCGGCTGCGAACAAGAGTTTGCCATGAGCTTTATTGAAAACTCGCTGACCTCAAATTCAGTACTTGCGCAGCTTGCTAATCGTAATATGGAAGATTTATACAAACTTGTGCGTATTTGCGAGGGCGAAGACATCTCATTAAATGAGCTTGAACACGGCTACTCTCAAGCCGAGGCAAACGAAATTAAAGCGGTGTTAACCCGTTTAATGACCATTCGTAACACAGTACTAAAAGTAAACGCTCAGTATATAGCCTCTGCCGCACAAGATAACAACTACCGTACCGAGCCGCCTTTTAAACTGCAAGGTAGCTACCGTAATATGAACAAAATGGCAGAGAAGGTCGTCGCTGCCATGAACGATGAAGAGCTTGAAAACTTAATACGCGATCACTATCGCGGCGAGGCGCAAACTCTCAGTAAAGGCTCAGAAGAAAACTTACTTAAATTAGGTGAACTACGCGGTACACTCAGTGATGAAGAGCAGCAGCGCTTTGCACAAATCAAACAAGACTTTGTTCGATTAAATAAGCTTGATGGCGCAGGCAGCCCCGTAATGATGGCAGTTGAGCAAATGAGTTACTTGCATGAATCACTGCAAAGTATTGCCAGCAAGTTGAGCAAAACTAACCTCAGTCACGATTACAGCGAATTATTGCAAACATTGGGGCTCAATGTACAAGGGACAGACAACAACCATGCAATACAAGCGCTTGCGCAAGCTGTTGAAAGCGGCCTTGGGCAAACACCGTACAAAGACGTGCTCAAGCAGCTAGCAGACAACACAGCTAAAAATAACACCCAAGCACAACTCAGCGCGTTAGTTAAAGCAACAACTGAAAATAATACTAATCACACGTTAAATACATTAGCTGCACAGCTAGGTGAAAGTATCGGCTCAATCAACAATAAAAGTGAAATTACAGCGCTAACGAAAGGCATTGCTGCAAATAACACGAATCAATCATTAGCTATGCTGGGGCAACAGTTAGCAGAGTATTTAGCCCCTTTAGATAATAAAGATCAGCTACAAACATTAATAAATACCATAGCGAGTAATAATACGGCTTCGCATATTGATGCACTAAGTGAGCAGCTCAACCACACACTTAAAAATAATAATATGCAACACGGTGTGCAACAGCTTATTGCTGCGTTAAATAGCCAAACCGAGCAATTAAACACCAAAGCCGAACTTAACGAGCTTTCCCAAGCGATAACCAACACTAACCCTAATACTGCCATTTTAGCATTACAGCAGGCGATACTTGCTGGTAGTGAGGTACAAATACAAACACTCAGTGAGCAATTGCTTAGCGTATTGACTACACTGGATCACAGTGAAAAATTAACCGAAATATTAACCGCGTTAAAAAGTACCAATAGCAACGAGCAAACTCAACACTTAATAAGCCAGTTGCTGAGTGAGTTAAAGACTGCGAATAATCGTGATGTGCTTGAGCTTATCGCACAGCAAAGCGTAGATAATACAAAACAACACGCTGCGCAACACAGCGAACAAAAACAGGCCTTGGAGGTATTGATAAGTGCAATAAAAAATCAGCCTAGGCAAGTGGTTACGCAGGTAAGCGAAAAAGATCAGCAAGATGGTTCTATGCCAACACTGTTATAAAAAACATCAGTTGTTTGTGAATTTAAAGGAGAAAAAGAAATGGAAATCAACGCGCCAGAATTATATGACTCAATGGGAGAGGCAAAAATTGCCGCTATTTACGTGAATGATGGACAAGAGGTTATCGCGAATCAAGCATTGTTTGATGTAGAACTTGAAAAAGCCGTGTTAGAGGTTGTGACACCACAAGCAGGCGTTATTCATAACTTTAAAGCAAAAGTAGGTGATATTGTCAGCTCAGAGCAAGTGATTATGCACCTACGTGAAAAACGCTACGGCGAGCACACCGCAGATAAAAAATTACCGCTGGAAGAAGAGCTCGCATTTTTAAGAGAAGAAAACGAGCGACTCAAAAAGCTGCTAGCACAACAGCAACTAACAGCTGCTTGTTAGTCGTTTAGAATAATTGATCAAGCCACTATTTTACCCAATGGTAAAGTTTTGGTTGAGTGTATTTATTGTTTTTGTGTTTTCCTCCCAAGTAAAAATGGGGAAAGGACTCTTTGATTAAATTGTTATATTTGAAAGGTCACTATGAAATATCTCTTTATTGTGCTTTTAACTTTTAGCTTCTCAAGCCTTGCTTGTATGCCTTCGGTGAATATCGATATCGCAGAGGTATTCGTGGAAGTGCCTAATCCAGTTTTTGAAGAAGGAACGGTTATTAACGCGAAGACAGGAAAGGTGACTGCCAAAATATCTTTTAATGAAAAAGGGAAAGTTGTTAAAATTAAAAATTTGGATTTGACGCCTTCTTCTTTGCCTTTAGCGCCAATTGAAGAGGCTTTATACTCATCAAAACGACATTTTTCTTCGCAGAAAGCTACATCACATAATATTGCAATTGATTTTCCAATTGAATTTAAAGAGAAAATAAAATTCCGTTTTAATTTAAGCCCGCCAATTATTGAAAAATAGAGTATTTCAAATATAAAAAATGCATCAAAACTGGCCCTATAAGGAAAAACTAGGGTTCGGCCAAGCAATCAGCAGGCTGTAAAAGGGCGCTAATAAAAACAGTGACCATGGCAGGTGGTGTATCTCAAGCGTGTAAAGATAACTTTTGATATAAGGTGACTGCGGCAAAAAATTTATAAAGCTTTTTGAGCATTCACCGGGCCTTGTAAATAGTGCCCTGCAAGCATTTTTGTGTTGCCAGGGCACGTGATGCTTTAGCATTATTTTAAATCATATTTTGGCGAATGAAAGCAGTCGTATCATGTCAATTGATTTACCTAGTTCCCACCTTAATGCATAAACAAACATATGAATGGCGATAATCGTCCTATCTAGCGCATATTCGTCGATTGAACGCAAAAAGGTGATGCTGTTTTTGGCTTGTTCGATGCCGTGTTCTTCGTAGTCTATCAGTACCTTTATGGTGTTTTCTTCAGGGGTGATTGGGCGCTTAACTGGCGTGTAACCAAGCTGCTTAATCATCGACTCTGCAACAGACCAGACCGACCATGGGTTTTGTCCTGTAATTAAGTTACCGTCGTGTGCGATGTTGTTAAGGTACAGATACCCCTCATCAAAGGTCGCCCCTTGTTCAACTAATTTGTTTTGTAATAAAAAGGGGAATACCTCTTTAGCATCTGGAATGAGTAGTAATTCTTCTTCGTTGGTAAATGCAGCGACGGTTTTGTTATTGATCATCGGCGTGCCGTCTGACAAAGTAACATTCACCAGTGCTGCAGGCCCATGGCACACAGCCCCAATGACTTTATTGGCCTCGTAGTATTCACGCAGCATGGCTTGGATTGCTGTATTGTTAGGAAAGTCAAACATTGCGCCTTTTCCACCAACAAAATAAACAGCACTGTATTGGAGCGTATCTACCTCTTCCAGTGCGATGCTATTGTTAACTTTGCTTTGTGCATTGGGGTCATTTAAAAACGCGTAGTCGTATTGTCCCATGTCATCATCATCGAGTACTGCGGGCGGTTTCTTCCCTTGAGGGCTGGCAATATCAACATCAAAGCCATTCGCTTGAAATACATAGTATGCACGCGCCAGCTCTGTTAACTCATACCCTGTGCTTTTGTCACTGCTGCCCATTTTGTCAGTACTTGTTACCACAGCCAGTATTTTTCCTCGTGGTTCTTTAACGCTTTGCTTTAGGTAGACTAAATCGTGCGGCGTTGTATTAATCACGTTGAGCTTATTAGGGCTAGCAGGTACAACAGCTCTGATCCAAAGAATAAAGCCAACGAGCAACGCAAATAAACTAACAATTGTGATTAGGGTAATTTTTGTCTTTCGATAGTGAGTAAACATAATTTTTCCTCTTGAGATTTGGGTTCAGTGTAGCGGTGAGTATGTGAAATCAGTGTGAAATGTCAGGGGCATGTTGTGTTGGTAACAACTGATAGTCGGTGTAGTGATCAGTCGAGGTTTCGTTTATTTGCGTAAAATATGCAAAAGTGCCTTTCATGTTCATTTTATTTTGCTTAAGTAAAATACTCCCTGCGTTATTTATAAAGTTAAACGAAAGGGCAAGGTCGGTGATATTGGCGGAGAGCATGGGTGAAAAGTCAGCCTTATTTACAATAGATAGCGTTTCGATAAAGTGCAATGATTTGTTATAAACCAAGGTGCCGCGCAGTTTTCCGATGGCGTCATCGCCTAGCTTTTTGATGTGTACATTATAATCAACCACCATGGTGCTTTCGTCCTCACAGATGAGCGTGAGGCTTTCAAGATCAACAAATTTACGCAGTGGCATGCTAATACGCTCTTTTTTATCGGGTGCGTTGTTTTGTTTACTTTTTTTGTCTGTAAAACGCTTGATTTGCGCTGAGGTGGGGGATTGGCCATTGGTTTTTATAAGCTGCCAAGGCGTTGCTGCATGTGGGTTATAGTGTTCGACAGAGCGTGTAATATCGCCCTCTTCATTTTCAAAGCGAGAAACCGTGAATGACCAGCGTTGGCTGTTTGTTTGTTCAAATTTAGTAATGGCGGCGTCGATGCTATTTTTAAGTTTATTGTACTGGGTGGCTTCATTGTCTGAGGCAATCGCCTGAGTGAACATGATTAAGTAAATGAAAGGTAGAAATAGAAGTAGGTAGCATTTTTTCATGGGTCGTCTCTTTTAGGCAATAAAAATGAGACCTTAAATCAGTTAATGTGAAAAATGAGTGAAATGAAACACCTTCATATTCCAGCGTGTTGCATAAAAAAGGGAAGGGGTGTATTTCACATTTGTTTCACACACAGTGGCATACCGTTGTATTCTAATTAAACGTTAAGGTGCATGTTATGTCCTGCAAAATAGAACTTGAAGGTGTTTCTCAGTCATTTAAAACCACTACGTCGACAATTACGTTATTTGAAAAGCTCGATATAACTGTTGAACAAGGCCAGACTTATGCCATAACAGGCCCTTCTGGGTCCGGTAAAACGAGTTTGCTTATGTTGCTTTCGGGGCTGGAAAAGCCAACAAAAGGGCAAGGGCGTTTTATAAACGCAGAGACTGTTTTACCTTTGGACAGCTTGCGGTCACATGTCGGGTTTATTTTTCAACAGTTTCACTTGTTGCCAGAACTATCAGCTCTTAACAATATTGCGCTGCCATTAAAATTACGCGGTGATAAACAGGCAGTAGCCAAAGCCGAGCATTGGTTAGCGAAGGTCGGTTTATCAAAGCGTGCTGATCATCGCCCTTCACAATTAAGCGGTGGTGAACAGCAGCGTGTTGCCATTGCCAGAGCTCTTGTTTTCTCACCTAAATTTATATTTGCTGATGAACCAACCGGTAATTTAGATCAAGGCAATGCCAGTGATATTTCAGATATGTTATTTGAGTGCAGCCAAGCGCATAACGCCGGTTTAATTATTGTGACTCACAGCAATGAACTTGCAAATAAAGCACAAAATATTTACTCATTTACTGAGGGAAGGCTCACGCTTGATTGCAAAAATATAAACTCGGGACCTGCCCGCCATTTAACTCAACATACAGGCCAACAGTATGCTTAAACTTCACTTACAGTTGGCTTGGCACTTTTTTGTTAAAGAGTACTCACAGCCTCATCAAAAGCTGTTGAGGTGGGTGCAAGTGATTCTTATGGTGTTTATCACCACGTTGACATTATCAAGTAACACCATTCAACACTACCTCAACCAAAACTTAGCTAGCTTGCTGGGGGCTGATGCCGTTTTAGCGCAAAAAAATAAATTAACGAATGAACAGGCCCTGCATTTAACACGCTCTAGCGATGCCGTTGTTGAAACCATGCAAGTTAATGCGACGCTAACATTTAATGACCAATGGCAAAGCGCCAAGCTAAAAGCGATTGCGAATGACTACCCGTTGCAAGGTGAGTTATTAACGTCACCCTCTTTGCAAAGTCCATCAGAAGTAACCCATGGCTCACCTCAATCGGGGCAGATCTGGTTAGATAGCCGATTGTTATCGAGTTTAAATATCGCCATAGGAGATACCCTTTATCTGGCGAAAAGGCCGTTTTTAGTATCACGTGTATTAGTGCATGAGCCAGATCGTTTAATGGAAAGCCACACGGTTGCCATGAGAGCAATGATAAACCTGGATGATATGACCGCATTGAATATTGATGATGGGGCAGTCCTTTATCGATACCTGATAGCGGCGACTAAATCGCAGGTTAATGGGCTTATTGATTGGCAAAAGGAGACCTTGCCCGCGGCAACACTGCACCATAAACAGGGTAAGCACCCCTTAGCGCTATTTTGGCAACGAACCGAAAATGTACTCGGTTTAAGCTCAATTATCTTGTTTTTTATGGCGGCTATTGCGATTGCACAAATTGCCCAAGTACACATAAAAAAAGAGCAATATTTTTCAGCGGTCTGTATGAGTTTGGGGGCATCTAAATCAACAGGTTTAGTATTGTCACTGCTCAAGTGGCTGATTAACCTTGTGCTATTAATACCCTTGGTGGTGGTGCTATCAAGTGCGCTGCATTGGGTTATTGTCGAATGGCTATCCTCCACTTTTGTTGGCGTAACCTGGCAATTTGAAGGCGAAGCAACCCTATATGTATTAATGGCGTGTAGCTTAATCTTTATGGCATTTCATTCGCCTATTTGGGCGAGCTTGTATCACGTGTCGGTATCAAAGTTGCTTATTCAAAATCAAACGTCATTCTCATTAGCATTTGTTAATTTAGCTGGGTTAGCAGTGATGATTATGGTCGCGGTAAATTATTCTGACAACGGGCTACTTACGCTGATGCTAGTAAGCAGCATAGGGATAACCATTATCATGATGATGTTTATCAGTTGGTTGTTTTTAACCCTAGGGGAAAAAGTATCTGAACGATTCTCGGGGTTAATTCCTTTTACTCTATTTATGATGAAGCAGCGATTAGTAAGCAAAAGCACCCAAGTTTTAGGCATTGGTTTAAGCACGTTTTTGTTGTTATTTACGCTTATGTTTTTAAGGGACTTGGGCGAGACTATTTCCTCTTATGAGCGAGTGCACAATGGTAACATGCTGGTATCGCAAGCAAATCAAACACAAATGGATGCAATTAAGGATTGGGCAGTGCAGCATGCTATTGAGTTGCGTCAGTCAAAACCGTATTTGTTTGCCAAGGTGATTGAGATTAATAGCCAAGCGCTGGATGAATTTACCGATAGACCCAGTGAAAGTTTAGCTACGTTATCGCATTCCATTCGATTGCATTGGAACAATGATATTCCACAAAACAATCGATTAGTTGATGGAACATGGTGGTCGCAAACGACTGAAGACTGGCAGCAAGTGTCTATCGAAGAAGAAGTCATGACCGATTTGGGCCTCTCGCTTGGCGACAAAATAACGTTGGTTATCAATCAGCAGCGTTTTACGTTTAGTATTAGTGCAAGCCATGCTTATAAAGCGGGGGCGGGTTCAATTACCTTTTGGGTGCAAATGCCACCAGCGGCAATCGCACACATAAACGCACCGCATTACTACATGGCGAGTTTGGAGTTAAACAGCCAGCAATGGCCTCTGCTTGGGCAGCTTTGGCAAGCACACCCAACAATTAGAATGGTTTCTTTACAAGAGCTTACCCAGCAATTTGATGATACGCTAGCGATGATTACGGCGGTTATTAGTGGCTTTTCAGTGATGATTATTCTACTCTCGATTGTTGTTATATTGTCGTCAATTCATGTGTTTGAGGCGAATGATAAAAAGAAAAACAGCATTATTATGAGTTTTGGGTTACTAAAAAGTACGTGTTTAAAACTTAATATTATTGAGTGGTTAATCACGGCACTTCTGGTTGGGGTCGGGGCTATTTTTGGTAACTATGTGGCAGGGACTTTAATTTATCAATCACAGTTTTCATTGCCTTATATCCCTAATCTAAGTGTGATGATAGCAACGCTGTGTATTATTTTAAGCTCGGTAACTCTACTGGGGGTTTACGCCAGCAGGCATAGTTTAAAAAGCTCGGTGAAAGCATTAATGAGCGATGTTTAATATTGACTAGATTAACTGACGTGTGCAAACAACGCATAAGCGTATGCATATTAATTTATTACAATCAAAAGGGTGACTCTTGTGAATGATCAGTCGTTGTATATTCTGGTTGTTGAAGATCAACAAAGCATTGCTCAAAATATTGCAAGTTACATGGAAAGCAAAGGCCATGTTTTGGATTTTGCCAGCGAAGGCAAATTAGGGTTGTCATTGGCGTTAGCGAACCCTTACGATGTGGTTATATTAGATTTGAACCTACCAGGCATGGACGGACTTGCGGTATGTGAAACGTTACGTGCGCAAGCGCAGGCCCATGTACCAATTATAATGTTAACAGCACGAGACAGTATTGACGACAAAATATCAGGGTTTAAAAAAGGCGCGGATGATTATTTAACAAAACCTTTTTCACTGGAAGAGCTGGAGGTACGTTGCTTTGCGTTGTCGCGACGACACTTATTGCAAACCAGTGATGTGCTTACATTTGATACACTTATAATTGATAGGAAAAAACAGCACGTCACACGTGCAGATAAAACGCTTGAGCTCAATAGCATGGGGTATCGGATCCTCACCATATTAGCGCAGGAATACCCTCAGGTAGTGAGCCGCTCTAAGTTGTCGCAAAAATTATGGGGGGATGAACCCACCGAATCAGATGCGTTACGATCGCATATTTACCAACTCAGAAATACAATAGACAAGCCGTTTGAATACCCAATGATCAAAACCATCCATGGTATTGGTTTTGTGTTAGACGTAAAAAAGTAGGTGTTATTTGATGAGTAAGCACACACTAAAAAATTCACACACTCGACCCATTAAACTTCATCGTTTAAGTAAAAAAATAGTGCGTCAATTTTGTTTGATTAGCCTGATAACCTCAGCTCTGTGGGGTGGGTTAAGCTTTACGCTACTGTATTTTGTTGAAGATGAATATATCGAGCGTGAGGTAAAAAAAGAAGCGCATTATTTACAGCTTAATTATACGCAAACGGGTACGTGGGTGTCACCTCGCATGAGTCATATGCAGCTGGTTTTTACACCCAATGATTTACCCAAGGATATACATGCTCAGTACATTGCCAACCCAAAAGGAAGGGAGTTTTTTGGTGAGCAAGGGCGGCATTACCATATATTTGCACTGCAAGCAGATGCCACACCATTACTTGTAGCACAGGTGAGTGATATGCTAATCATCAGGCCTTATGCCAACGGAGCACTGAGGTTGATGTTGATACTAAGCGCTGTATTAGTGGTGTTAACTTTTTTTGTTTCATGGCTACTCGGTAGAAAAACGGCACTGCCATTAAAGAAGCTAACAGATTTAGTGCATGGTGTTGAACCCGATAAAGTGCCCGCTAAATTTGCGGCGCAGTTTCCAAACAATGAGATAGGGTTGTTGGCACAGACACTCGAAGACACCATGGTGAACATTAATAAGGCGATTACTCGCGAAAAGAGCTTCACACGCGATGTAAGCCATGAGTTAAGAACCCCCATCGCGATTATAAAAAACGCAGTTGAAGTGTATCGTACAACACACCCTGACGATGTGAGTAATCCAGTGATTAGTCGTATATCGCAAGCATGCACTCAAATGGAGCAAACCGTGGTTACGTTGTTAACCTTAGCACGGCAAGAGCATACTGATGCGGATAAACACAACGTAAAGTTATTACCCTTAATTGAGCAGGCGGTTATTGAGCATAGCCACTTGATTAATAACAAGCCAATAGACGTTAAAGTGCATGATAATTGCGATATTAGTGTGATGGCGCAACCGGGTATGGTTAAAGTGTTACTGGATAATATTATTGGCAATGCATTTCAATATACAACACAAGGACAGGTGAGTATTGAAGTACGGGGTATGACATTAATTGTTGCAGATACCGGGCCTGGTATTGAACAAAGCATATCAGCAAACATAACAGACGCCTTTGTGAAAGGGGAGCAAAGCACAGGCTATGGCTTTGGTTTATCAATAGTTAAGCGATTATGTGAGCATCAAAATTGGTTATTCAAAACAGTTAATAACCAAGGGACTGAAATTCATATCACGTTAACTCAATAATGAGTGTTGCGATAAATGTAATCTAGGAGTCGTGCTTTTAAGTTTATCGCCGGCGTGTTTAATTTTGGGGGAATGTTCATATTGTCATTGTCAGTAATCACAATATCAGCGGTGATAATTGAGGAAGGTGCGGGGTTATCATTAAGGGCTAAATTTAAACCCCTTTTAACACCAAGTGTAAGCAATGGTGTTAAAAGTAGTCATTGAGAGACGACTCTCATCAATAGTCACATGCCATAGACCACTTTATATCACTATTAGTTTCTGTACTGGCACAGCGCCATTTATTGTGTATGCTAAGCATAAACGTTTCTAACAGGTTCTTATACAACAGCGTACTTTCTGTTTCATAAGGGTTTGCAGTCATTCCTACAGAAACGCCGCCATTAGGTGCTTTTGTGAAAATAATGTCGTCAATCACTTTACAACCCGTACTGTTTATTGCGCATACATCCACAGGCGAGCCGGCTTCTTTTCTAACCATCATAATAGGTGGCTTTTTTGAATCAGCAGACATTAAGTAATGTGTAATCGCCTCAGTGCGTTGAATACTGAGTGTTGAAGAGTCTTTTGTTGGTATTATGGAGTTAAGCCAAGTAAGCATTGAATACATCATGGTTGTATTTTTATACGTATAAATTTCATTGCGTTGTACTGATGCTACAAAATCATGGACGTTGTTTTTGATTGATTCTAAGTCATCACAGTTATTTAACGAACAGTCTTGTATAAAGCCAACAACACTCGGATTTTTAAAATGGCCGACCAATAATAGTTCAACTTCATTTTTATTACGGTCTTCAAAGAAGTACTTTGTAAACGCAGCATTTACAGACAGTGAGTAGGTCAGTGTAAAAACGGTTAAAAATAGACTTAGTAACTTCATAATCACTCCTTGTTAAGAATTATGTTACTCCATGTTTTTGCTTTGAAATATAGCTTTAACTGGTTGTACCTAAAATGTAACATCTTGGCGTAATAAAGCAAGGTTGATTTTTTGTTCACTTTACTTTGAATTACGCCGACACCGCTCTGAGCAATAAATTAAGTTGTCCCAGTCCCGTTGCCATTTTTTGCGCCAGGTAAAGTCACGGTTGCAAACGGGGCAGGTCTTTTTCGGTAAATGTAATTTCTTATGCGCCATGTTTACGCTGCTTTTTAGTGTTTTTTGGTCGCGGTGTAATACTTACATGAGCTTTGAGGTAACGGTAACTCTACTGCCATTATTTATTTTTAAGTATCAATAATGGCAGTATAATTTTGTTAAATTCAGATATTACTTCTCTGCAGAGTATGGATCTTCAGCCAAAAGATAGGCTCTTAAATCGGCTTTTTGCGGCTGTGCATTCAACCATTCCCTAAGTTCTTTTACTTTTGCATAAGTGTCATTGCTAAATTTATCAGCATATATGTCACTAAAGTTTTGCTTGGTACTTTGCTCGCGAATTTGGTTTTGCCATTGTTGTGTTACTACTGCGTTCAGTGTACCAGCTAAGCCTTCTTCTTTTAGTAATTCCCACTCACCCGCATCTAACCAGATACCACCTACCGGTGCGCTGTAATCTATACGGTGGTCAGTTGATGATGAAATACGAAATTTCCGCATAATGACACCTGATACCGGGCAAATTAATGCTTTTTTAGTGTCTGTAGCGTCGGCTTCGAATGAGATGTTCTCAGCAAACGCAAAGTTTGGATTACGCTCTTTCCAAGCTGCAAAGTCTTCGATTAGTATCCAGTGGCCATTACAGTGCGTGCATGTATGCGAACGAAATTGACCTTCAATAAAACTAGGTTTAAGTAACCCTTTACCACAACTTGTACAATTCATAGTGTCCCTTAATTTATATGTTACTTGAAGAGCTTATATGCTTAAAATTATTATAAGCCGCCAAAAAGCATCTCATAATTTAGTTTTTATTTGCGTTCAAGTTTGATTGCGACAACGGCCGCACTAAGAAGTTTTATGTTACCGTATTTTAAGAGGTGATAACAAAGCTTTGTTATGTTTAGTCAACTAGTTGAATTTAAAATAAGCTTGCTTGTTTTCTTACACCGCTGCGAGCAATAAATTACGTTGTCCCACTCCCGTTGCCATTTTTTGCGCCAGGTAAAGTCACGGTTGCAAATTGGGCAGGTCTTTTTCGGTAAATGTAATTTCTTATGCGCCATGTTTACGCTGCTTTTTAGTGTTTTTTGGTCGCGGTGTAATGCTTACATGAGCTTTGAGTATCGCAGGGATAGCCCGTTGCACATCAACCCGTTCACGGTATTGCCACAGCCTATCGCGCGCTTCTTTTGAGGCTTTTGTTAAATCTACCATGGGTTCGGGGTAGTCTTCGCCTATTTTAAAGTCGTTAAATAACGCTTCCATCGGCGTTTGCTGCCATGGTTCATGTAAGTATTCTATGGGCAGCTTTTCAAGTTCTGGGCACCACTTTTTTATAAACTCTCCGTTAGGGTCTTGATCTTCAGACTGCTTGATCGGATTGTAATGGCGAATGGTGTTGATACCGGTCACTGAGGCTTGCATTTGTATTTGCGGATAGTGAATGCCCGGTTCAAAGTCTAAAAAGTAATTAGCTAAGGGGAAGCTTGCTTGCTGCCAGCTAATGTTTAAGTGGTGGGTCACAAAGCTCACTAGCATGGCGCGCATTCTAAAGTTAATGTAGCCGGTGTGTTTTAAGCAGCGCATGCAGGCGTCAATAATCGGCACACCTGTTTGCCCCTCAGACCAACGCTTTATATCGCCAGCAACTTTATCGTCATCGCGATAGGGAAACTGTTGATACCCCGCATTAAGCGCTTTAAACTCCATTGAACATTCACTTTCAAACTTTTGCATAAAATGGCAATGCCAATGTAAGCGCGAGACAAATGCCGCGAGTGGGCGCTTCCAGCCTCGTTTGTCAGGGTGTTTTGAGTCATATGTGTCAATTGCTTTTTGGTACACTTGCCTAAGGCTAATATTGCCCCACGCTAAGTAAGGCGAGAGCCTTGAGCAATGGGTTTGGCTTAAACTGGGGCTTGAAATGCCTTTTTGATAGCCTTTGCCTCTACTTTCAAAAAAGCTTTGCATGACTTGCTGCGCTTCCAACGCACCGCCTATTTGAAAGTGCGGGTTTTGCTCTGTGTAGGCATCGGGTAATGCAGGCATTTGGTAATCTTTTAATGCCACCGTATTGACGTTTTTCCAGTTTGGAATAGCGATGGGGCTGTGCATGTATTGATGCCAATGTTCGTTCCAGCCTTTACGGCTTTTAGCCCCGCGTATAACACCACCGGTAGGAAATTCAAGCCAGTTTATTGCATGGTGTTTACACCATTTTTTTACTGCTTTGTCGCGATCAAATGTATTATTTAAGCCAATTTCTTGATGGCTCAATAAGCTAACAATTTCAAACTGCTTGTTTAATGAATCGAGTAGCTCATCCATAGAGCTGTTAAACAGATAAACGCGGGCATTAAAGCGCGCGAGCTGTTTATTCATTTCAATCAACGATTGATAAACAAAACGCCAATGACGCTCGTTATAGTGAGCATCATCAAGCAGCAGCGGCTCAAAATTATAAATAAGTAGGGTTGGCAGTGCGGTGTCAAACGCGTACTTAAGTGGCTGATGATCAGATAAACGTAAATCTCGTTTAAACCAGACTAAATTAACCTTTTCGCGCATTATTAACTGCTTAATGGCCAATCTGCTGCATCGGCTGAGTCTATGCTATAAACCTGATCACCTCGCCAGCGCTTAATAAAGGTATTTTCGGGGTCATAAGTGTGAGTTTGTTTAACTAGATTAAAATGCCTGCCAGAGCGAGGATCAGCACCCACCCCAGCAAGGTATTGCCAGTTGCCCCAGTTTGCTGCCACATCGTAATCAATAAGTTGTTGCTCAAAATACGCCGCACCAAAACGCCAATCCAATTTGAGCTCGTTGACTAAACAGCTGGCAACAAGTTGACGGCCACGGTTAGACATGTAGCCCGTTTTATTAAGTTGTTTCATACAGGCGTTGACAATGGGGTAGGGGGTAGTGCCCATGCACCATTGTTTAAAGCGTCCAGGATAAAAACTGGTGAGTGGCTTGTTTGCGCTTATGCCGCTAAATGCAAATAATTGATGATCATAGCGCACACTATAAAGCTGAAAATATTCACGCCAAAGTAGCTCAAAGTAAATCCAGTAAGTTGAATCATTCGCGCCGTGTTGTTGCTCATACTCTTGCAGTGCGTGCATGATTTGTCGCACCGACACATTGCCGTTGGCAAGCCAAGGCGAAAATTTAGTTGAATTTGCCATGCCATCAAGGGCATTACGAGTCAGTTTATATTCGCTTGGAGCTGAACTTGAAAAGTACTGGTTAATATGGTTTTTAGCTGCTATTTCACCCGCATCAAACTCACAGTTAACCTGTTCAATCTTAGGCAAAGATTTAGGCCAAGGTACCGGCGCAATTAACGGCGGGGGGAAATGGCTTGGTCTCTCAACAGGTGATTTTATCGAGAGGTTTGATGATTCTACCTTCTTACGAAACTTACTGAATGTTGACGGCAACTCACTTAGCTCAAAAGGTAATTGATACATGTCATACAAGGTAAATGTGTTACTTTGTTTAAGTGTAATATCGCTATATTTATTGGTGATAGCATTGAGGGATTGCCGTTCGTATAAGCCAATTTGGTCGCTGCAATAAATTACTCGAGTATTGTGATGAGAGTAATAATGATCAATCACGTCCAGCGGTGCTTGAAAGTAAACCACCAAGTGTTGGCCACGTGCATTTAGCTGGCTGTTTAGTTGGTGCAGCGATTTAACCAAAAACGCCCATCGTTGCTCGCCCAGTGTTTGGCAGTTAAAACGGTTGCTTTTAAACCACTCAGGGTCAATGCAATAAATAAAGCTAATTGATGAGCTTTGCTCGCATGCACGGCGTAATAGCGCGTTGTCAGATAAGCGTAGGTCATGAGTGAACCAATATACAGAGTGTGTCATATAATAAACTTGCCATTGGGGTTTTATTAATCCATTTTGTGTCAATACGTGACAAACGGTAAACGCGTTTAATACGTGTGACTTTTTATTTTTATCAACATTAAAGCGAGCGAGACGTGTTTGTAGATTTAACTCAACCCCTCGAAAAACCACCTATCTACAGTCAATTAGTCGGCGGCATTACGCCAAGGCCGATTGCGTGGGTAAGTACACTTAGTCGTGATGGCGTGGCAAATATTGCGCCTTATTCATTTTTTACTGTGGCGAGCGTTAACCCCCCGGTATTGAGTGTTACGCAGGTTAATCCCGGTGCAAAGCGCAACAAAGACACCCTTAGCAACCTACTCGACACCAAAGAGTGCGTTGTGAATATTGTCAGTGAACAGCAAGTGGAGCAAATGAACCAAAGCTGTGCAAACTACTCACCTGAAGTCAGTGAATTTGATGCGGCACATATTGAATCAACAGCAAGTCGGCTTGTTAAACCTATCAGCGTAAAAGCGTCAAAAGTCCGCTATGAATGCACCCTCCGCGAGGTGATCACAATCAGTGAGCAATCTGCTGGTGGGCAAATGATGTTACTTGATGTTGCGGGGGTTTATATTGACGATGAAGCACTGGTTGATGGTTATATCGACCCCGTTGCTTTAAAGAGCGTAGGTAAATTGGGCGGAGATGAGTTTGCTAAAACAACGGATATTTTTAGTTTGAAGCGGCCAAGCTTATAGCGCTGCCATTAAACGTAATAGAGGTAATGCTTTTTTAAAGTGTTAAGCGAAGAAGTGTTAACGTTGAAAGGCAGATTGGATTAACAGACGCGACCTGACAGTCGGAAAAGTGGCATTTCCGGACATTCGGCTCTAACTCACTTTTGCCCCAAACGTGTTTTGGATACCTTAGGTTTACATGTCCTCGATACGAATTTTGGGCTACTTAAAATAATCATAACTTTCAGCATGACTTACTCTATGTAATTTGAATTATTCATACAAGCCATTTAGATATCAAAGAATAGAAGTGCGAGACAGCACCTCTATACAGACAATTAAGCGGCGTCTACTTCAGGTTTTGACTATTTGTCACGACAACCGTCATGGAGTTCAACACATCATAAGGTTGGTGGTATCCAGTAAATCCTTCTTTTTCTGAGTAGAAAATATGGCTGATATCCGAGAACGCATCAGGGTTAACCTTGTGTACAGCGTTAGGGTTATGAAACATAACCAATCCATCAGACCATGATTCTTCATAGTCAGGGTCGGCCACATTTTTCGAAAATGGAATTGGCTGTAAGCCCTCTGGATTATACAAAAAGCCCTGTCTTATCATTGTTACATCTTTACTACCTAGACCTGCAATTTTACCCATACGGTTGAATTTAGGTATTGTTGCTTGGTTGCTAAATAGAACGGCACTAATATTCTCAGTACCTTCTTGATTAAAGAATCCAGACGGAACTCTTTTACCATCCCACTCATGGAACTCAATTTTTTCAATCTCTGGATTTCCGTCTACAATACGAGCTCTTGCGCCATACAAATATTCAGACAACGCTGTTCGTGACCAAGTCATTGAGTTGTCGTTGTGATAGTCGTGTATAGCAAAAATCAGAGAGTGATCTTTAACATGTTCTTGCTCCCAGTACTTGTGCTGTAGCTTCGAAAACAGTGGACTGCCGAATTTGATTGGCATGTAGTCGCTTAGTCGCTCAACAATGTCTTTGTGATCTTCTGGTGGCGGTAGATCTGGACGAGCAGGGTTGCCAGATGGATTAACGGTAACCGCTTCAATAAAGAATTTCTCATCGAAATAATTGACTTCAAAATCTGGTGCAGCATGATTGTTATGTATTTGTAGACCTTGAGTATGCAAATACACGTGTAAGTAGATCTCCCACAGACGAGCATTGAAGTTCACTGATTGGAACTCACGAACAAAGTGACCGTCATTGTCTACAAACGAGTTCGCTATTTCGTTAATGATGTTTCGTCCCGCATCAAAACGAGGTTCATTAGAGATGATTCTATATCCGTGGTGTTGTTTGTTTTCATGGATGATTGGGTTGAACAAATCCATAGTTGGATCTACTTCATCACCCTGAGGATAAATCTCTTGTGGATCTGTCGCATATTGTGAGTTGATAAGTACAGCCATGTCTTCTCGGGCTTTGGCTGGAGTAGTATGGAAGTCTTTGCTTCCGTTAATCCAGCGGAACAACTTGCGAGTATCTCGACCCATAATAGCAAAGCCGTAGTCACGATCTGTTGTATCTTTGAAGACAATGCCAAGGAGAGTGTTGTTTAAGAACGAATACCATTCGACTTCAGTAGCTTGGAATCGTACAAGCGGCATTCTTGAGTAGAAGTAAGCATCAAACTGGCGACGAGTAATTTGTCGTCCATTTACAAAAATATTTTTGAGTTTTTTATTCTTAAATGCTTCTTGCTGCTGCTGAGTGATTTTTGCTTTTTTAGCGACTTTTTTTTTCTTATCTCGTTTCTGCTGCTTTGTTAATCTAGGCATATTGCCAACGTCCTTTTTGTATATGTAGTTTGCATTATGATATCAAAATCATATTATCAGACGTTGATTTTGATATCACGAAACAGATAACGGTCACACTATTAGACAATCTATTTTAGTGAACTAGTCCAACTAAACTAATTCGAATTTCGTTATCACAAGGGTTGACTCTAACTTGTTTCTGTCCAAATATGAGTTAGATTTTGCTTTGTTAATATCAACTAATTAATAGAAAACTTCACTCAGCTTAATATATTGCTAATAAATAAAAAACCGCTAATTAGCGGGTTTTTATTAGGTTAGATTACTCCAAAACTTAAAAGTTAACAGTGAGATTTGGTACTTGTACCCACTCAGTCTCTTTTCCAAATTCTGTGTAAACCTTTGTAGATTTACTATCTGAGTGACTCAGACGGCTTTGAGGGTCATTACCTTGAGCTTTGATTAGACGCGCTGAAAGGCCACGTATTTCATGATAAGTAGGGCGCTCCTCTGACTTTAGATGGTCATATAAACCTAACTCATCACGAATTTTAGAAAACTCTTTACTGATATTTTTACTTACTATCTGGGTAGCGTGATTAACCAGAGAACTAGTAGGGTTAGAGTTTTTCTTCGGCAGCTTATGTACAACATAAGGAGATAAGATTGCATCTCGGCTGTTGTCGATAATAGTTTTTAACGTGTCATTTATAGGAATAATCACGTGCGAAGCTTTGCTTTTATGAGTTTTTTGGCGATGGATAGCCAACTCCCCATAAACCGTGCCAAATTGATCTTGCTTTGCTACTTCATACCAAATACAACCACAGCGACCTGGCTCTGCTTTAGTCAATTTGTATTCAATTCTAGTTTTCTATTTCGTTTGCATAGTCAGGAAAATGACTAAATCGCTCGTAGATTAAATTGTTAGCCAACAAGAGTTGTTATGCTATGGGATTCAGCTCCTACCGATGCAAAGGAATTTAGGTCTTGCTTGTTCATCTATTGAAGTTGAAGGCAATTTCTGATTTCAAATAATAAGTATTAACTCCACCTTCTTTGAAGGGGGCGGGGTTGTTCCGTGAGGCTCGAAATTATTTCAGATACAAAATTTGCATTGAGTAAACTGACTATTTAGCCTCAGCGTAACCTGAGGCTAAATTTACAATACTCATAATTTAAGTTGGCATCAAACTCCGCAATGCGAGCCGTACTCTCCGAATAACTTACAGACTCTGAAATTTTTCAATGAACTTCCGATTGTCTCATTACGCGTAATATTATCCAACTTTTCCATAAAATCAGAGTTTTCCCTTAACTGTGAGGCACTAATTTGCAAGATAGATTTAGAAATGCCGGACAGGTTTCCATCAAAATCCAAAGAGATATAATCAGTTTTTAAAAGGCCAGAATCATTGAACAAGTAACTGGGTAGCCCGCAATTCTCCAACTCTTCATCGTAACAAAATGAATAACTGATTGCGCAACCACTACTAAATGTAAAACTCTCACCTGCAGATAGAGCGTAATCAGTAACTGATTGCTCTGAAGGGCAACTCTCTTCGATAGAATAATAAAAGTCAGTTTCACCCACATCATTTAACAACATCTGCAGATCTTCACTTCCATTCGACTGGATAGTGAATGGTATATCTCCAACAGACGGATTTAGATTTTCTCTGACGTAACTGACAATATCTACTTCAGCAGTAGAAGCATAGTACTCATCGATATAAACCAGCAGGTCACTTTGATCGCGCTCTACATCAAATAAGCCAATATCTATATAATCTAGAAGCCCATCTAAGTTTGAGTCCGAGTAACCAAACTCAACAAAAAAGTTATTTGCCAATTCAGTAATATCGTTATGGGACTCAATCACTTCACCTTCAGCATAATTTACAAAAAAATCGGTATACTTATTTAAAAGCAAATAGCTGCCCGAAAGTGTAAAGTAGCTTCCCACCGTCATTGATTTAAAAACTTGTCCCCCGTAGGACGCTTCAAATATTACAGGTGAATTCAGGTTAAAACCTCTTTCCTCTAAATTATCTTGAAGAGAGTATACATCAAAAATATACGCACCATCTTCTGCATATTTAAAGCTATCACTCCCAGACAACACAACGTCACCTTCAAGTGTCAAAACAGAGAGACTAGCGGTTTCATAACCTTCACCTTGCACTGCCACAGTAACAAGCAATGGCTCAACTTCCTGAACTGGAGGAGGATCAATCGTCAATGGCTGCTCATCATTACTTTCAGAACCTCCCCCGCCACAACCTACCAGAAACAGCGTTAAAAAAAGCATTTTAATTTTGTTGGCTTTCATATCAATATCCCTATTCAGCATTGCCATTACCATGCAATAGTGCGTACTTACCAAAAACAACCATTATACGTTGCATTTGATTCTTTTTAGGCTTAGCTACACGCTTTTCTTTCGCATTAGCTTCATCAGATTCTTTTTTATTTAAAGATAAAACTGCTCGACCTTTAGTTAATGCCAACCTTAGGGTTTCTCTTAACTTGAATAGATCTCGTGTATTTTTAATTACATCCGCACTAGCCAAGCCAATGATAGCTTCCTTAACAATTAAATTGTAGAAACTATGACTACCTTGATGTCTTACGTTGACATCCAAATCACAAACACATCCAGCGGTTTTTAGACATTTATTTGACGGAAGAGGGAGACCATTGTTTGGTTCATCTAAAAAGTAATTGACTCCCCCATCTATTGAGAGGTCTGAAATAACAGTACTAAGCTCTTTAGGTATAATGTGATGGACTTGACACAACTCCCCAGTTAAGTACCCCTTAACACCAAACAAGTTTTTAGCTAACTTAGATGAGCTTAGACTACCTTTGTCGTCAAGGTTTTCTACATACATGTATTTAATTTTCGGCCTACTAATATATCTTATAGCCTCTTTCTTAACTGTCTTGCTGTCAGTTAATTTCGGAGAAAAACTAGGCTTAAAACAATCATGCTTAACTTGAAGACTCGCATCTTCATAACAAGGTCGCCAGATACTAAATACATTGGAAGCGCTACTTGCATCAGAGTTAAACTCAGCTTGCAAAGGGGATGATGCTGATGCTGCAGGCTCGTAATCAGGCTCTAATTTCATATTAGCAATTTCATTAAGCAACTCACGCATTCCTTTGATTTGCTCAATTACATTAATTGAATCTGTTTTTATTTTTTCAGCAGCAATACCACCTTTCAATAATCGCGAACCAATTTTGCCAATTTTGAACACACTTAAAGCAGCTTTCTTTGCGATAGCCTTTGCACCATTTTTCTTTAAAAGTGCCAATAACTTTTTCATGGAAAGCAATTCCAGATATTCATTTATAAGAATAGTGCCTTGAAAGCCTACTAAATAGGCAAACTCATTAGAATTAATAACTTCGGTACCTTCAAGATTATAATAACGTGCAAAAACCCCCTTGAAGTCGAATCGCCTCATAATATCTGCATGCCTAATCGTACCCTTCCATGTTCCCTCAACATCTAGGTTTTGGACCATGGCTAACAGTTCATTTTGAAGATTCTTTAAACTTCCGTGGTCCATACCAGTAAGTAAACTATTAATTTGCTGGATATCATAAGCAATTGCATCAATCTTAGACTGCAAACATGCATCTACACCCATAATTTGCCCATCAGAACTCTCACAATTGATCATTTCTGCAATTTCAACAGCGTCCCTTACAAAGAAATCTGAAACACTTAACTTAACTGCATACAACACTGACGTTCTTTCCTGAAGCACTGCAGATATTTGTTCATTGATGTCAGAAACCGCATCCAATGAACCCGTTGATACGTGGCTATACCAAACACTATCTTGTTTAGATTGGTTTACTAACTCTGCATCCAATTGTTTTAACTGACCAGATTTATAAAGAATTTGATCAACCCGCATCGGCTCAACAACGGTACTGAATAATTTGGCCTCTAAGTCCCATTGGCAAAATGTTAACGCCTTCTCGGATGGGTTATTAATCAAGAAAGAGGGTGTAAAATGAACCGTTTCCCTCATCTGATCAACGTAGTCCAAATAATCACTATTTCTAATGGCCTGTGTGACAGCGGATTCATCAAATGCACTATATTGAGCTGAGAGTGAATACTCGCCATTTGAAGATAGCTGAGTTAAAACCTTATAACCGAATCCTGTTACATTAACTGGAATACCAATAGGGATACTTCTTGAAGCAGTTGAGGTAGCCTCACAAATTTCTATATATTCTTCTATCGTTCTACCTGTCACACATAAGGCATGGTCCTGACCCAGAACACTGCAAACACCTTTCAACCGATCAATCGCATTCAAAGTGAGATAGAAAGTAGGGTGCCCACCAACGTGACTAACGGCATTACCTTCAGAATCAACCAATTTAAAGTAATAACTAAATGTACCCTCTTGATCAGGTGCGGTGAATTCATACTTAATTTTCGCAGTTTGAGACACTGGTGTGTAAGGGACTTCGATATCTGTCATTACACAATCAGTACCTGTAATACTATTACACTGCAGCACTTTAAAGTTTTCCCAAGCATTTGGGCCAACATTTCTAAGGTTCCACTCTTTGGTAGAACTAACACCTATGTCTACATTAGATTCGTCATCAAAATTTTCGTCAGAACCATCTTTGAAATCCCAACTATTTTTACTATCTGCGATAAATACACTTCCGGTGGAAAATTCAATCTCACCGCACGTATCTTCAACAGCAACAGTCCACGTACTATGAACGCCAACCTTAGATTGATCGGGTGGGGTAATTTGCAATGGAAGAAGGTTATTGTTTGGATCAGCCACCTCCACAACAGACTCAACATACTGAACAAAATTGAAATCCTTAGTAATAACTCCCTCATTGAAATTATTTACCAAGACAGGCTTTTTATTTGAATTTGTGAAGCTATATGCAAGCAATGATATCAAATTCCCAAAGCTATCATTTACACTCATCTCAATTGTGTCAGAAAGCTTGCATGCATCTTCTTGAGGAAAACTAAAACTATAAAAAGTATCACTAAGTTTATTCACAGAAACACTGAGGCCATCAATTTTAAATACAGAATCACCAATTAATGGCTCAGAAAAACTCACATCTATATTTGATAGAGTACCTGGCTCAAAAGAAATGTTTTCATTTACAACTTCAAAGGTCAATCCTGTAGCTAGCGCTACTGAATTAGAGTATGAATTCACAACTCTACCATCGGAGTCAACTAGTGACACACGAGCACTGATAAAGCCTGATTTGGAGTAAAGGTCACTCAATTCATCTCTTGAATAATCAACAGTCAAGAAGCCACCAGCACTTATCATCGCTGACTGACTTGAAGCCTCCATATATACGCCATCACTACCTGTATGTCCCAATTCAGATAATTGAATAACCAATTCAAGCATTTCCAGCTCAGGGTTAGTCATCTCAAAGTTCACAAGCAAGCCATCAGATGTTTTTTCTAATTTGACTTCACCTACAGAAAAATCACTCGATTCAAACGCTATAGGATTAGATAATTTAGTAACAATATCACCGTCTTCATCACTTAAAACTAATTTAGCATGGTAGGTCTCACCCTGAAGAAGGTAGTCCTCCAACTCATCCTTAGCCCACCTTATATTGAAGGTACCTGCAGAGTCGACAGACACTGATTTCTTACTAGCTTCTATATACCCAGACTCAGCATCTGCATTCGAAATCATAGCAGACACTTCATAACCAGTAGAATCAACACCAGAAACTGAATATGACAACGACAATGAATTTCCATTCATTAAATCAAAACTATTAAGTAGCAATGTAGGAATACCAGTAGAACCATCAAACTGATATTCCAGCCAACCAGTTTCGATGCCTGCAGTATTTGACGCTTCATCTGTTACTTGAATTGAAAACATGTAACTCGAACCAGCTTTTACATAAGGGAGCAACTCAATTCGCGACCAAGATAAAGCCAAATTATCGCTAGCAATTTCATGAGTAAATGTTTTACGCGCAGCGCTTATAAAACCAGAATCACCTTGCTCAATTAAATCGACGACAACATCAACGGCAGAATCATCTGAATCACCGACACTAACAACAAGCTGCAAAGAACCGTCGACACCTTCATCAAACGAAATAACACCAACACTTGGAGGCTCATTTACGAACTGACCTTCATAGTTGAGAACATCACTATAAATTGAAGTTGTATTCTCATTTTCATCAGACACGTTTAACAAAAATTTATACTCGCTGCCTCTTTGAAAGTGAGAAGCAGGCCAAGAAAATTGGTAGGAGCCAGCTTCTTTATTTATCAATTCCTGCTTTGATTCTGCAACAAATGAATCTGTGTTGTCAGGCTCAGAGTAATAAGCATCCACAGACATTAACTCATCTTCAGGGTCTGATACATTAAACGAAAGAGTCACTTGACCATCAACACCAATCATAAGTGATGTTACCGCAATACTCGGACTCTCATTTTCTGGCTCGTAGTCATAAAGGATAGTAGGTGAAATTTTAGAGGTTTTGTTATTAGCTGCATCAACCACCTCAATTAATGCCGAATAATTCTTATCACTTTCTACAAAAGCTGATAACTCTTCTCGCGACCAAGTAATGAAAACTGATTTATTATCTTCAGCTTCCACAAAACTCTTCTCGGTTCCAGATTGAAATTGAGTCGTTGAGTCACCAAAAGAAATTTTTGAACTAATAGAGGAGGGCAGTCCTTCTGGATCATTTACCTTAACTGTCAGATATATACCACCGTCATCAGTGGCAGCAAACTCTAAAATATCAATTGAAGGTGGCTGGTTCGCTTCATGATCAAACACAATACTATCGGAGACAACAGTCGTCACATTACCTTCGACATCAGACACATTCAATTGTATCGCATAAGCGCTGTTGTATTCGAATTGTTCCGGCCCCCACTCAAGGGTAAAATTACCATCACTTTTACCAGACAACTCCTTTTTACTACCAAGATTGAAAGCAGCCCTATCATTTGGCTCCGATACGTAAGCCTTCACTGACATACTTTCATCTTCAGGATCATTTATTGTGAAAGAGATAGATACTGAACCAGAAGATGCTAATTCTAGCGCTGTAATAGTAACAGACGGACTGTTGTTTACAGGGTCATAAGTATAAGGAATTAATGCAGTAATAGACGTTGATGTATTCCCACTATCATCTGTAACAACAACCTTGGCCGAATACTCCTCACCCTTTTCAACATAGGCCGCAACTTCTTCTCTCGCCCAAAGAACAAAAGTTGAACTTTTATCAGGGCTATTAACATATGATTTAGATGTAGATTCTTGAAACTGAGACGTTGAATTTGCGAAAGAAATTACAGCTTCAATATTTGAAGGATTACCCTCAGGATCATCTGGCTGAACAGTCAGATATAAACCACCATCATCCGACATTGCAAATTCACGGATAGTAATTGATGGCGGTAAGTTTTCTTTTTCAAAGGTATAAAGAAACACACCAGAAACTACTTTAGTTTGCACACCTTCTGCATCAACAACGTTCAACTGAACAGCATATTCACGACCATTTTCAAAGCTATCAGCATCCCAAGTTAAAGTATGACTCCCACTAGATATACCATTTTTACGATTGGCAGTCGCTGGGTCAAAACTTGAAGGATCATCAGGCTCTGAAGTAAAAGCAAGCACATCCATTAACCCACCTTCAGGGTCGGTAGCTGTAAATACAACCGAGACAGAACCATCCTCAGTGATATTTATAGCACCAAACGAAACACTTGGGGCATCATTGGACGGCTCAAAATTATAAGAAATGAAGGGCGCTATTTCTATTGTTTCGTTACCTGCAGAATCTGTAACCACAACCTTGGCCGAGTATTGATTTCCAACCTCTAAATACGATGAAAGCTCATCATAACTCCAAGTTATCAACTTTGATTGCTCATCTGGAACACCTGTAAAGAGCTTATCAGTACCGGAAGGAAAACTTGTGTTTGAATTCGCCTCTGAAATTGTAGCTTGAACAATAAGTGATTCATTTTCTGGGTCATCTGATTGAACAGTGAGGTAAATCCCCCCACCATCTGCCAAAGCAAATTCACGAATATCTACACTGGCAGGTGAATTGTCTACCACTCTATAAGTCAAACCATTAGTTATATAATCCGACTCATGATTTCCATACTCATCTTCAATTGAAAATTTCACATTCAAAGGTTGACCATCTTCAGCAAAACTTGAGAATTCATCATAACCCCAAACAACACGATGTTCTCCAGAATCAAGGTTTTCAAAAGCCTTACGGGTTTGAGCCTGCCAATCAGGATTCCACATAAACAATTCCGCTTCAAGGTTAACTCCATCACCTTGAGGGTCTTCAAATACAACAACAAGCTCAACCTTACCAGATTCAATTTGAGAAAAACTGTAGTCCTTCAGTATGGGGTACTCTGGCGTTGGCGGATCATATCTTAAATCGATTTCTTCGGTGGTAAATGTAGTTTTATTACCAGCACTATCAGTGACTTCAATAGTAGACGTATAAGAGAATCCTCCTGAAAACTCACTCTCTTCAAATAACCAAGTAAAGCTGTATTGGCCGTCACCTTTGCTATACAAATTCTTCTCAGAATTCTCATTTTTACTTCCTGGGGAATCTCCCCAAGAATAAAAACCAGCGATGTCCATTAATTCATTTTCTTCATCACTAATATAAAATTGAACATTAAGACTGTTATCATCAGCTTGATAGATACCGACATTTGTAATTGAAGGGGGGCTATTTGACACCTCAAAAGAGTATCGAATAGACTGAGAATAGGCGACTGTTTCATTATTCTGCTCATCAAATACATTTAATCGCACAGTATAATTATTACCAGAGCTTACATATGCCGCTATATCTTCCTGCTGCCAAGTAATTGTATGGTTACCGTTTTGACGGCTAGACAATCCTGTTTTAGTTCCGGACTGGTAAGAGGAAGTAGAGTTTGCATTCGAAATATATGCATCCACTCCCATATTTTCACCTTCATGATCATCCAATGAAAAAGTTAACACCAAATCACCGGAATCATTTTCAGTTAAGGTATTAATTGAGATAACAGGGGATTGGTTATCCACTTCATATGTATAAGCTATCTGTCCAGAATAGACTACTGTCTCATTATTTTGCTCATCAAACACATTCAATCTGACTGAATATGCGTTACCGTAAACAACATAAGACCTGATATCTTCTTGAGTCCAGGTGATAGTATGAATACCATTCCCCCTACTAGATAGGCCATTTTTAGTACCATATTCAAAGTTTGTTGTAGAGTTTGGCTTTGATATATAGGCATTGACCCCCATATTCTCACCTTCAGCATCATCCAACCTAAAAAGAAGGTAGATACCTCCATCACTCGATTCACCAAAATCAGTCACTGTTACTACTGGGGCCTCATTAGCAAACGCAACTCCAGACAAAACCATAGAAAACAGTACAAACAACAGCTTTTTCATAAACAATCCATATAAATGACAAATATACTTGCATTCAGTATAGATTCAGACTTTAGGATTACAACCGATTACACTTATTAACATGCAGAATTCACACACATTTCTATACTCATAACAGCTAAAACCCCCGAAGATTATGGGAACAAGGTGAAAAATATTTTTTCATATAATCACAAATAAATTTAGTAATTTGCATAAAATGTAATTGAGATAAAGGTGGTTTTGATTGAATCGTTGAATGGCAAATATTAAAGAGTGCTAAAACAACCTTTACTTCATGTAGAAGGCGGAAACATGATTATAAGAACAAATAAATTCCCAATGGAAAGCATTGAGAGACATCAGTCCGTTGAGCTTATTGCAGCTATTTACATGCAAACGAAACGAAAGCACGTTGTTAGGCTAATTTGGGAAGATGATGCACAAACTCATAATGAAAAGCTGGACTTACCTCACACTATAAACTCCAACAAGGCGCTCAAGCAAGAGCGCAGAAGAGCTGCACTACTAAGCTTGGCGTTACCGAATAAACAATCTAACGTAATTTTGTCCATCGATGAGTTATACATATAACTCGCCTTTGCCCCAAAATAATTCAGAGCAGATGCTCTAGAGTCGAATTTGAACGAACTACAGAAGTTACCCAAAACAGAACGACTGAGCAGCTAGGTAGCTGCTTAAAATCAATTAGTAACCTATTTAATTGCTAAGGCTAGTGGTCTACGTATAAAAATATAATTGCATATTAAGGAAAATTTAGGTGTAATGAATACATAATAAGCGCTGAGCAATGCAGGGAAAGCTTAAATAAGACCAGATACGGCAATGAAATTGGCTTATTACAGCTTAGGTCATTAAAAGCAAATTCCCATCACATAAACAACACCAATTCTGACACCTAGCCGCTAACGTCTCAGTCCAACAATCGATTATGCAACATAAACTGCATGCTGTATTAATACTAAAATGTTAGCAGTCTAATCACACGGAGAAATTTGTGGCAAAAGTCAACGGTCAAAAATTTACAGTTTTAAAAGATAAAAAAACTGTAGTCACTCGTGCTGGGCTTTGGAAAGTGCCACATAATACGCGTGAAGACGAAATTCATTTAAAAGTAGGCCGTTATAAAAAGCCTAAAGAGTGGAATGAATCTGAAATTGTAGAACTTGATAACCCTAAAAGTGAGCTTACTTTAACGGGCGATGAATTTTCAAATTTAATTGGTTTTATTCAACAAAACTATGAGCCTTTTAAAGATGGTACAAAAGCCTATATCCCTTTAGATAACCCATATGACTCAAGTGTCGCACAACAAGTTAAGCAGTTGCTAAATCTTGATGATAGAGATCGAATGCTTAATTTTTTAGTAGAAAATGAAGTTATACCTAGTGATCTTGAAGCTGGATTAGCTCATGCGAAACGTTCGAGAGCAATTGATGAATTCAATGCAATGTTGGAACTCGATCTAACGGAGAATAACTGGCAAAGCTGGTTTGAAGTTAATTCATGGGTTTTAGGTACTGACTTTGTGAAAGTACTTGATGAAAGAACCATTGATACATCTAATATCTCTGATTTCTTGATGCAAAGTTATGATGGTTTTCTTGATATAGTTGAAATTAAGCGCCCAGAAGGGGGACTTAAGTTTTGGTATCCTTCTTTGGATCATGGAAATTATGTTCCACACTCAGATTTGATCAAAGCTATTACTCAAGCATCGATTTACATCCATGAAGTAGAACGAGAAGCGGATAGTCATAAATTCTTCCAAAGAGTTGGTGGTGTAAGAACCATTAAGCCACGTTGTACGCTTATTTATGGTCGTTCAAAGAATTGGAATTCAGAGCAGCAAGAAGCATTTAGAATTCTTAACTCTAGCTACCATAATTTGTCTATTATGACTTTTGATCACGTAGTCGAACGAGCAAAAAGAATTCTTGGGTAAAACTGCTAGCAAGATCTTTAAGTCGGATTCGTAATTCATGGATATATTAATATGAGTTTAAGTGTTATTTTGGGTTCTGGCGTCGTTGCCGGTTTAGTTGCTGGATTAGTGACTTTCAGAACATCTGAGAGAAAGATTGCGATGGAACATATAACTAAGCAGCGGGAAATTTGGCGGGATAAAATTCGAACTAAATCTCTTGATGTTACAACTGCTATTGAATGTAAATCCCTTTCTAGGCTGTCTGAACTATATACTGAATTTTTTCATTTGCTAAACCCAATAGATGAAATGGATATTGCCATTTTGGGTTTACTGGAAGGATTTAAAGATAATAAACTAGCCACTGAGAAGCATATTGAATTCATAGAGCGAATTTCACTACTTCTTAAGCATGATTGGCAGAGAGCGAAACAAGAAGCCAAGCCTTGGTTTTTCTTGTCTAAAGAGCCAAAACGCATTTCTTATGAAACGTTCTTGTCTAAGCATAAAACTGCTAATAAGCAATTAAACAGAGATTAAAAACTTGCGGGCTTTTCGCTTCGGTCAAGTTTAGCCCACAATTTTTAACCCGTTAATCGAGCGTTGCCCATAAAATATTTATGAGAATTTCGCCTTATACAGCCGACGACTTAAAACGTTTTTGTCCAGCTTCGAGTCAGTCGGATCTGGGCAGGCACATTTTTATCCCATTGCGAGTTGCAACCATAGTGCCTTTCTTATGCCAGCAAGAATGTTGCTCCACCATTACGCTCCTTCCAAAGCTTGCCATCAACTACGACTCTATAGCAGTCAATACGATTGGTTTTGTATAGCTCTAATCTGTGTGCAGTGGGTACACCCTTGTCGTAATCGGTAATTTCAATTACTCTAAGTAGTTCGGAAATACGCTGAACTGCAGTATCACTTTGTTCGCATTGTACCGAGGCAACATTTACTTTATTGTATGATTTACAGTAATTTTTTTGAGTATTATTATTGCATCTATACATGCTTGGCCTCCTACTTCACAAGGTGGAGCACCTTGCAAGGTCTCGCGGCTACTCGTCAAGGAATGAGATGAATTCAAAGAGTATTCAAATATCTAGATTTCAGAATAAGTACAATACTTACCTGCAATTGCTCTTAGATCTTAGAGGGGAAATGGGGTGGTACTTTAATGACTCTGAGAAGTCAAAACTGTTTATGGTTCCTTTTGTGCTGACTCTAGCAGCTGCATTGGAGTGTTCTTTAAATGATCATCTGATTAAACATTTTAATAATCAATATGGTAAAGCCTCAAAGCAAATGTTATCAGGGCTTATGTCTATGAACTTTAAAGGGAAATTGATTAATATTGTTCCTTTGTTAACTCAATATAAATATTCATTAAATACCAGCCACAAAATCTACGCTGCCTTGGTAGAGTTAATCAAACTAAGAAACAGCCTAGTTCATAACAAGAGTGATTTTGATGAAGAAGACTTTTCTTTAGAAAAAGATGAAACAGGTAATGTCGCGGGGCTTGATTTCGATGCCTTGAAGAGTTTTGCTCTAAACGAAAAAGATTTTACTTTAGGTATTAAAGCCGACATTGGCTTCATTCACGATGCAGTTGAAGAATTTCATAAGCTCTTTCTTGAGGCTTATAGTGATGACGACTTTACAGGTAATGATCTAATTGTCCCACTTGAAGAAAGTGATCATATTAATTTAGTTCTGCAAGAAGATTAGCCATACAAGCTGTTCCAGCGGGACAAATAACAGTTGGCTGATTCCGATTTGCTTCACATTTAAGCCAACTACAATTTGCCCCATTATCATTTTGAGTCACAGTTCATCACGGGATCATAAATCTGTGTTTGACCAAAATTTTATAATGAATCAATATGTGCTTAGTTGATTAACTTCAGGGTTGAACCGTGTCTACTGATATGATTGCTACTCAATTCGCAGATGCTATTTAGCTACAAGAATTTGCAAATAAATTCATATTAATCATATGGTTGTTTGACATCAAATGATAATAACAAGGTGTAGGCTGTTGTGAAAGAGAATGAAAAAGTCGATTTTAATGAGAAATTAGAAGAAGTGTTAGCGACTGAAGATTACTATCAGCCGTTAGTGGAGCTTCTTGATGATTATCGTTTTGAATACAAAGAGGTTATCCAAAAACTAGCCAGTGCTCATAACTCAGGGAAATTGAACGTTTTAGAATTTTTAAATTCCCCTCATTTCTCAGATGAAAATATTTCTCGTATACGACAATACTTGGGTGTGATTGGTTTAATTGAAGCTCCTACTAAATCTGTATTTGAAACAAGCCGAAACATTCAAAGTAAGGGAGAATATTGCTATATACCTATAAGTGAATTTTTGGGAGAAAATAAGCCACGAATTGTAGATGCTGTTGAAATGTTGGCTAAGTCACCGACTGAGTGGGAGTTTTTTTTAAGAGCGACTTTAATCAGTCAATCGAAGATCTCTATCGAAGAAAGCTTTCAATTTGCCCTAGAACTGACTGCTCATTCAAATAAAAAAATACAAACAGAAGCAATACAAGCATTAGGTTATTTAAAATACTCAAGCAACAGTGACTTACTAGCAAAAGCCCTTGAGCATATACATTCACTATTAGAACAAAACCATACTGATGAACTTGCTAGAAGTTGTTTACAGACTATTAATGAAATATGCAAAAAAGACTCTTCACTTGCTGCTAATGCCACTAAAAGCATAACATTATGCTTACTTGACGAATCGATTATGTTGCTAGAAGAAGTATCACGAATAGTTTGGTTGGATAAAGAGCATTTACCAACAGAATGTGAGGTGCTGTTTTTAAGTTTCTTTGATAAATTTTCAATTACTGATTGGCAAAAAACTCATACTGTCGACCATGCGTTAACGGCTCTTCTAAACAGGGAACGGAGCGCTGAAGTTATAGGGTTATTAGAACAAAAGCTTATTGTCAGTGGCGATGCCAACTTCGAAATCACCAGCTTTCATGATATCTCTAGAGCGATATGGGAAAGTGAATACATAGATCATGAACAGTTATTTACTCGTTGGTTTTATTCGGGCAATCACTGCCTTTGTCAGGCTGCTTCAGACATTATTTTCGAACATGAAAACTCTCCCTCTCAAGTAAGCAAAATTGAAGAGACCAAGGACTATTTCTATATCGCAAGAAAAGCCGTTGGCTGGTTATTTCTCAAACCGAAGTTAGCTACATTCTATGTACTTTCGGTACTGGAAATTTGTGATGACTCTGATTTTGAAAAAATATCTGAGTTACTATTTTACCCATTACTTATGAATACACCCCAAGCTGTTGAGGGGGTTATTAAAGAGCATATAGCGAAGTTGGATAAACGGAAAAAGAAAACCCAAGTGTTACTCAATATATTGAAGAAAAATGATGCCTATCATGATGTTCTAAAGAAAGCATCTTTAAACAAAGAACTTCACCCTAGCACTAGGCATAGAGAGGCTATGGGTCGAAAAAAATACTTTGAAAATGAAGCTATGATGAAAGAGGCACACAAGACATCTTTCTTGGCATCATTGTTTGGTAATAACTCCAAAGTATTATTGTATGGAAATAAATCTGTTTTTAAACAGTATGATGGCAATGGAGAGTCAAAAAGGCAGGTAATGCCTCTCAGCACAATAAGTCACTCAACAGAAGTGCCTATATTTTTTTCTATAGATCCCGCTGGATTAAACCGACTAATTAATATATTTAGGTATGAGGGGTAAGTTATGAAGCTTGTTATTAAAGAATATTTATCCTCTCTTAATGAAAGAGATGAACTCGATGCAATATTGCCTGATTTATTAAGCCAGCTTGGTTTGACTGTCTTTGGCAAACCAATAAGGGGGGCAAGCGAAAGAGGCGTGGATGTTGCCGCTGTTGGCTCGTTATATGGTGGAGTTGAAAAGGTTTACCTCTTTTCAATTAAAGCGGGAGACTTAACTCGCTCTACATGGAATGGAAATGAAAACCAAGTATTAAGACCATCTCTAGATGAAATTATTGATTCCTATATTCCTCATAGGCTACCACCAGAGCACAAAGGCAAACCAATTGTTATTTGCCCTTGTTTTGGTGGCGATGTGCAAACCCCTGTTAGAGATTTATTTACTGGTTATATAGATTCTAGAACGAAGACGAATGAAAATATTGAATTCGAGGAATGGAACGGGGATAAACTTGCAAGCCTTATTAATGATAACTTTCTACATGAAAATTTTATGCCTGATGACACTCGTTCCTTGTTAAGGAAGTCTGTTTCGATGATTGACGAGCCAGATACCTCATTTAGGTACTTTGCATGCCTTGTTAGTATATTAAGAGAGGCAGCCGACAATGCGCCTCCTGAAAAAGTGTTAAAGAGCCTAAGACAAATCAACATATGTCTTTGGATCTTGTATGGCTGGTCAAGAAAAGAGAAAAACTTTGAAAGTGCTTATCTTTCTAGTGAGGTAGCATTGTTGAATGCTTGGCATGTCGGTAATGATTATTTTTCAAGAAAATCTAAAAATGCCAAACTAATTCAATCAGTCATACTCTCTATTAAGAATACGTATTTTAAAATTAATCATGATTTTATGACTAAAGTCATCACCCCATACGCACATGAATATGGTGCTATCTCTCGTGGAGTGTGCTCTTCATCTACAGTTGATATTAACCTCAAACTTTTCGATTTACTTGGCCGTATCTCTATACTAGGAATATGGCTTCTATGGGAATTAGAAATTTGTCAACAAAGTAATAGTGAATCTAAAGCTAGTGAACAGCAAGCATTATTTGTAGCTGATTGTATAATAAACTTGATAAGTAATAACCCTATCTTATTTTCGCCATTAAAAGATGAGCAAGCTATTGATATCACTCTTGCTGTATTATTTTTAGCATCACTATCTAAGATTACTCAAGTGAAAGGTTGGCTAGAAGAAATGCTATTAAGAGTGTCTGTTAACTTAAGTAATAACGGTGCTTACCCCTGTATTTTGCACGATTATATGGACTTACTCGAACACCCTAAAAATGGTACAACTGAATATTTCGAAGAATCTACAGCTGGTAGTATATTGTACTCTAATATTGGGTGTTTTTCTGCCTTATTTAACTTTGATGAGCTTTATACCAAGTTAAGTGAAATTCAAACTAACCACTTGTCGCATTGTAGTATTCAACTATGGTATCCCGATGAAGAGTCTGAGAAAGAATTGTATATTGGTGGAAAGTATCATGGGTTTTGTTTGTCTGACTTTGATTTTAAATTAACTAAAAATGAACTATTAAGTGATATTTTTAGTGAATGTCGTGAAACCCTGTATTTTGAAAACTTATCAGCTATTAAGTATGGCTTATACCCGATAGTATTGATGGCTTGTAGAGCATATAAACTTCCAGTACCTCCTCACTTTTTTCTTCCTTTTGAAAGTAAGATAAAAGCGGTTTAGTAGTTACTAATATAGAGTGTAACGGGGGGCACCTCTTGCCTTTTGTCTGTCCGAGTTTGACATATCTGAGGTAATTCATGAAGTGCTAATCTACGATTCCATGAAACTCATTTATGTCCAAAAATGAGTTTGTTCGACCGTCCGATTTACGCTGATCGATGTCTGTGAGTTGAAATCTAAATTTACTCGGTAGAAAGTCTCACAGCAGATATGAGCGACTACGTGTTGAAACGTTTACACCAAGCGAGTGGTCGTATAGCAATAGTTGCTATACGACAGATAAGTTGTAATAAGCCTAGTACGCTGGCTGTTAATTAATAATAGTTTTAATTGTGCTAGTGCCGTCTTCGTCGGTAAATTTAAATACGAAGTCTTTTTTTGCATCATTATTAATATCGAGCAGTAGAATGTTGTGGTTTTTTTCTGGTAACTTGTGTTTTATTTTTTTGCGTTTGCTGGTGAGTAAGTCGTCGCCTCCACCATAGTAAACAGAGAGCGTTTTACTGCCGCTTTTATAAATAGCATCCAGTTTATTATCGCCATTTATATCACCTAAAAGTAGTGGTTTGAGTGATGAGTTGTTAGACATTGAAAGTGGCATTTCTACTTCAAAATCGGCATTTGGGTCTTCACTGAATTGACCATTTGCCAGCTGTTTATGCACGGAGAACTCAACATCTACCTCAGTATCACCACCGCCCATTGCCATTGATGCAATGGTGCCTAGACCAAAATCGATATTAAATAGCTGTAGGTCCATCAGGCCATCGTTATCAAAATCTTCATCAAACTTTAAATCGCCTATCATACTGGTTTTAGGCAGCTTGGTCGCTTTTTGTGCAAAGCCGCCTGTGGCTAATCCCATGTGAAGTTGGTGGTGAACTGTTGCACTCATCGCATCCATACCATCAACGTCAGGTACTCTTTTGGTAATAAGATCAACAAAACCATCGTTATTTATATCCAGCAGTGATTCAATTTCGAGAGTTTCACCATTCGGTGTTTTGCCAAGTTGCATGTTGAAGTCTAAATAGGAGGTGTTTTGTGCAAAACCAGTTTCATTGGCCAATAATACTTGGGCGTTCTTTTTGTTTGAAAATACTAAGTCAGTCAGGCCATCTTGGTTTAAATCGATGACTTGTGGTGCAATACTAATATCAATATCTAATTTAAATCGGTTGGATCTAAAGTCACCCTTAAATTGAGCTTGTTTAGTAAAGGTATGCGCGTGAAATTTGCCTTGTTTATCCTGAATGTACAAGGTATTTGTTTCAATATCTGGCAAAAGAATATCGCTTAAACCATCTTTGTTGGCATCAATTATAAAGTTTACCTTAGTGAATTTATCACTTTCTAAACGGTTTAAAATGGACTCATATTTGAATAATAAAACGCTTTTATCTTTTTCACTAAGGTAGACTCCATCTGTGGTCAAAATCAATGCCTGAGGGTGCTCTTTGTTGGCAAGTATAGCCGTGTCAAAGCCCAAAGAGTGCTGTGGTAGTGTGAGCATATAATTAAGATTTTTTGCTAAATCCACTTGCGCTAATTGTTGTAACTCATCGTTGTAGGCAAATGCCATTGAAGTGTCTGTGGTTATTAATTCATTGTTTGTTTTAATAGCAAGTTGTTGGCTTGCAAGTACAAGCGACGATGCTAAGAGAGTTGACGTGGCTAAAAATGTTTTGAGCATATTTAATTCCATTTAATTTTAATCGTTGGTAATGTTTGTAAATACATTATTAACAGTTAAGCTGATTTTACAATCTTAGTTTTGTAAGCAAGTGTAATTTGAGCTGCAGTTCAATGTGTGAAAAATGAATATGTAGAAGTTCCCATTATGGCTATGCTAAAGTTGCTGTTACAACAATAATTTAAATGGACTTTCTATGAAGTTTATACTTCCTGCTTTGTTATTATTACTAAGCTTTATAGCGTTAGCTGGCCAAAAAACCGCATTGCCTGTTGAGGCATTTGCATCGCTCAAAGCCTTTAGCCAATTAAAGCTCTCTCCCAATGGCGAAAACCTTGCTTTTGTTCGTAACGTCAATGGTGAATTGGTGTTAATGGTTTATGACCGAAAAAAGAAAGATTTCACACCAATAATTCGCTCTGATAACCACACTATTTTCTTTGATTGGTACACTTGGGCTAATGACGAGGTTTTGTTGCTAGGGGCACGTTACATAAAGCGTGAGTTTGGTGGTCCAAAATACTCATCAACACGCATGTATGCCTACAACATAAAAGAGAAAGAAGGCGTAAAACTTGCCATAAAGCCCAACTTTAATCGTGATGAGCGCCAGCCTCAATTTGGCGATCAAGTGATTAGTTTTTTACCCGAACGAAAAGACACTATTTTAGTTCAGGGTGATTACGATATAGCAAACACGCCCGCGGTGTATGAGCTTAATTTAAATACCTCCCGCAAGAAAAAAGTGCAGCGTGCACGAAGCCAAGTAACCAGCTGGATTGCTGATCGGCAAGGCAATGTGCGCATTGCAATGAAAATGGATGAAGATCAATTTGAATATATTTTATATACCGAAGACAGAGCAAAGCGTAAAACGTTATTTAGTTTTAGTGCATTTAGCAAAGAGAGTGTGAGTATTTTAGGGTTTGATAAAAACCCTAACGTTATTTATTACACCGCGCTAAAAGATGGTCGTGACGCTTTGTATAAAATGGATTTAACCACCAATAAAAAAGAGTTGATTTTTAGTGATGACAATTACGATTTTGATGGCTCTATTTTCTATTCGTCACTGACGAATAATGTGGCTGGATTTACCCATTCCCAACTTAAAGATGGTGTACGCTATTGGGATGAAGACTTAAATAAACTTCACAGCTCTCTTCGTTCAGTGTTACCCAGCGAAAAATTTGATTTGGATATTATCGATACCAGCCATGACCAGCGCCAATATGTTATTTATTTAACCGGTGATGACAGTGCCGGCACTTACATGTTAGGTAACCGCGACAGTGGCGAGCTGGTGGTATTTGCCAATGCTTACCCAGATATTGATAGCACGGTTTACACTGATAAAAAACACATTAGTTACAAAGCCAGAGATGGACTGACCATTGAGGGCTACTTAAGCTTACCTGTGGGTTATAAAGCAGGAGATAAGTTGCCGACCATCGTGTTTCCGCATGGTGGGCCTATGGCACGTGATTATGCCGGGTTTGATTACTGGACTGCACTATTAACTTACAATGGGTATGCGGTGTTGCAACCAAACTTTAGGGGCTCAAGTGGTTATGGGCATGACTTTATGATGGCCTCGGTGCAAGGATTTGGTAAAGAAATGCAAGACGACCTCCAAGATGCCGCGCTTTGGTTAGTTGATGAAGGGATTGCTGATAAAGACAAAATTTGTATCGGTGGCGCAAGCTATGGTGGTTATGCAGCATTGATGGCCGTCGTTAAGCACCCTGAAACGTTTAAATGCGCAGCAAGCTTTGCGGGTGTAACAGACTTGGAATACATTGTTTCAAAAGCGCGTTATTTCACTAATAAAGAAATTGTGCGCAAGCAATTTGGTACCGACGATGACGAGCTGGAAAAATATTCCCCGGTTAATTTTGCAAAACAAATTAACCGTCCAGTGCTATTGGTGCATGGTTCAGATGACAATATCGTTTCTGTGTATCATAGCCGTGAAATGGAAGACGAGCTCAGTGATGAGGGGAAAGACGTGACCTACATTGAACTTGAAGATGGCGATCACTATTTGTCACACCAGCCTTACCGAATTAAAACGTTGCAGGCGTTTCTTGATTTTTTTGATAAACACTTAAAAAATTAGCACAAAGGCGACCTCGGTCGCCTTTTTTATTTTAGTAAGTTAATACAGCGAAGTTTTATTGTCAGCGTTAGGTATTGGGTAATCGCCAGGCACTTATAGCACCTGCTAAACCAAGTAAGCTGTAAAATAAAATGAGTTCAGCAGTTGATAAATAAGCATTAAGAAGGCCCACGCTTCCTAATATAAGTAATACAAGCCCGATCACCGTATTACTGACAGAAACATAATCAGTACGCTTATTGCCTTGTGCCATATCGACCAAGTAGGTTTTACGGCCAAGCCTGACACCTTGATGAGCAACCGTCAGGAAAAAGTAACACAGGGGTAATAGCCAAAACTCATCTAACATCGATGGGCTAAAATGAGCGATGGCGTACACTAAAAATCCGTTTAACGTGACTAAAAGGGCAGCAAACACCAACACCCGTTGACTGGATAAGTCACTTAGCCTTCCCCAAATAGGTGCCGAAACTAGGCTTGCAAGTCCCGATAAAGCCATAAAGGTGGCAAGCAATGAAAAATCGAACGCTTGTTCGCTTGCTAGCACAATATAAAAAGGCGCGCTCAAAGCTGAGCAAAGCAGCAATGCGCGAGTAAAAACAAAATGAGCAAATTGCTTATCTTCAACCAGCAACGTCAATTTTGATAACGCATGCAATAAACCATTTTTAGCGCCTTCAGTAGCACCAGCATATTCTTTAATTTGGCTGTAGGACAGTGCTGCAAATAGCCACATAACAACGGCGAGCATAAGCGCAATGTACACGCCATTTTCAAAGCCTAATGTTTGTAAATACCATAAGCCTAGTCCAAACGTTAGGGTGGCAAAGCCTGCAAAGCTGGCAGCAAGACCACTTATATTACCTCTTTGTTGTTTTGGGATCACCTTGCCGAGTACATCTTTGGAGGCAATCGAATTAAACCCACGAGCAAGGCTAAATACGATAAGAGAGGCAATGATTGCGTATCCTGCAGCATTCCCAGTTAAGGTTAAAGCACTGATGAGCATAGCAACAATACAAAGCGCTTGAACGAGTGCACCAGCAACCCAGACCCATTTTCTGACTTTGCATTGCCTAATTAAGTTGGCAATTGCAAGTTGCGGTAGCATGGAGCCGGACTCTCGTATTGGCACTAGCCAAGCGATGAAGCTGCTGGGTACGTTTAGACTTTGTAATAGCCAAGGCAACGTAACTTTTGGGTTGAGTAAAGCGTCAGCAAACTTACTAAACAGCTGACTGACCAAGAGTGTAATAAAATTGCCAGGTACAACTTTGCAGGCATTATCGTCAATGGCTTTACATGCTCTGGCGTCTTCGTTGTTACTAAGTCTTTGGTAGACTTCTTCTTTACTGAGCTTTTTCATACAAGAATTTACTTACACAATGTTAAAATAACTATGTCCAACGAAAGATGATTTTAAAAATCATCTTTACTGTGTCGTTCTGCGAGTTGATCTTCTTCTGGGCCCCATGTACGGTTTACGCGAATGCCTCGTTTTACTGCTGGGCGGCGTTCTACTTGTTTGGCCCAACGAAGAACGTGAGTGTATGACTCAACGTCTAAAAATTCGGCTGCATCGTATAAATTACCTAATACTAAGTTGCCATACCAAGGCCAAATAGCAATATCCGCAATTGAGTATTCACTGCCTGCCATGTAGTCGTGATCGCTTAAGTGACGGTTGAGCACATCTAGTTGGCGCTTAACTTCCATGGTGAAACGGTCAATTGGGTATTGCATTTTAAAAGGTGCGTACGCATAGAAGTGACCGAACCCGCCGCCTAAATAGGGTGCAGATCCCATTTGCCAAAATAACCAGTTGCGACATTCTGTTTTACTCGTATGGTCGCGAGGTACAAGCACATCAAACTTTTCAGCTAAGTACTGTAAAATTGCACCTGACTCAAAAACGCGCGTGATTGGTGAAGTACTGTGGTCCATTAATGCAGGTATTTTTGAGTTAGGGTTTGCGCTGACAAACCCCGATGAGAATTGATCTCCATCACCTATTTTTATTAAATGAGCGTCGTACTCAGCCTCGTTAAATCCGCGCTCTAAAAGTTCTTCGAGCATTATTGTTACTTTTTGGCCGTTAGGAGTGGCTAGCGAGTATAGTTGCAAAGGGTGTTCACCTATGGGTAAGTCTTGTTGGTGAGTTGCGCCAGCGACCGGGCGGTTTGTTTTAGCCCACTCGCCACCATTGTTTGCATCCCATTGCCATACTTGAGGCGGGGTATAATCGTTATCACTCATCAGGAATCCTTAATCGTTGCTAATAAATTTTAGGTATTAGTTCTATTACGCGTTATTTATACTAAATGATCAACTTGACCAAATAAAGCAGGGTTAAAGTAGCCAGCACATAATTTAGCTTTAACTTTAGATAACAAAGTTATTTAAACTACCTTGGATTTACATGAGTAAAGCAAGCTATTGGCACGTAAATCCATGTTATTAAGATGCAAAAACTTCGTCTTGAGTATTCAGGTTACTGACTGTAATGAATCAGTATTGCATTTTGATGTTGTCCATTTAGCATTAAACTTTGATTTTTCAACTAGTAGGCGTTTATTATCCAGTGTCATTCAATACAACAGGGCTGTAAATCTGTGCAAACCAGAGAAAATGCATCAAGTGATATTGGGCACAACCAACTGAAGGTGGCAACGTTCAATTTATTTAATTATCTTGAGCCGCCTAATGCTTTTTATGAGTTTGAGCGAATTTATACTGCGCAGCAATGGGCTAAAAAACAGAGTTGGATTACTGATTATTTAAAGCAATATCAACCCGATGTAATTGGTTTTCAAGAGGTGTTTAGTATTGAATCACTCAAAACCCTTTTATACGAAGCGGGTTATACCTATTTTGCTACAGTGGATGAACCGCAGATAATTGATGATTTTATTTATAAACGGCCGGTTGTTGCGATTGCCTCCCGTTACCCTATTACCGACATCAAGGCTGTGCAGCATGATCGCAATTTAGCTCTTATGCTAGGTTTAGATGCTAATTTTGAATACAGCCGTAAAGTGCTTCGGGCAACGGTGGATTTACCACACCTAGGTGAAACGGATTGCTATGTTGTTCATTTAAAGTCGAAACGCTCAACAATCGACATTGCAGAGCTTAATGATGTTACGCCAGAAAAATGCATTATTGAGCATTTACGTGCGCAAATTGTAGGAGGCTGGGGAGCAACGGTGCAACGTGGCAGCGAAGCTACACTGTTAATGTCAGAAATAATCACTCGACGGGAGAGTTCACAAAACCCAGTTATTTTAATGGGAGACTTCAATAATAGCCTTACTGATGGCGTGTTGAGTAATTTACTGACTAACAGTTTACGGTTTGCGCCAGTCATTGACGCTAAAGCTTTCCTTGCAAAATACTGTCTTTATGATGCATGGAGTTTGTATGTTAACTCTTTGACTAATAATGCTTTAGTGCAAGTAGCTGCTTCCAGGGTTGATGAATCACAACCAACACGCACACCCACACACTATTTTGGCGCAAACAGCTCGGTGCTCGATTATGTTTTATTATCATGCGAATTTGATGCAAGCTACGATGATAGTTTTTATGACGTCGCAGCATACAATACATACGATAGGCATTTAATAAACCCAGATTTCGATATTGATGATCAAAGCACAGACCATGCTGTTGTGATGGTTACTTTTGCTCTAAGAAGCTAGTTGGAATGGCGCTCATGGTTTAGTAGAGATGTTCTCTTTATTTTATAAAACCTTAATTGAGCGCCTTTAAACCCTAGCCTCCAGCGATTTTGACCTTAAACTTTAAGGCTTCTAAAATGGCTTTTAGCTTTTCACGGTCATCGCCTTGCACTTCGATCACTCCATCTTTCACAGCACCGCCTTGACCCATTTTACTTTTGATAGTTTTCGCTAATTTTTTAAGGTCATGTTGTTCACTATCAAGACCAACTACAAGCATAACACCTTTACCTTTGCGGCCTTTGGTTTGACGCTCGATGCGTAAAGCACCGTCTTTAAATACCTTAGAGGCAATTTCTTTACTTGCTTTAGGTTGGTTAATACGACCTGTTTCTGTTGAATAAACGAGATTGTTATCACTCATGCTAAACCTGTTATGAAAAAATAGACTTCTGTGGCATGCATGATAACAAATTTCTGCTAACCTGCTTTTATTTTTGGCGTATATGGACGTATGAGTTTATATTAACAATTAGAACGGATTATGTTTTCAATATGGAGTAAACAATGAGTTTAAGTAAAGCACTATCGAGTGACGGAAAAATATTAACAATTCAAATAAAAGGTAAATTCGATTTTAATCTAGTGCAATTGTTTCGCCAAGCCTATGCCGACATTGGCAATAGTACTGATAAAGTGGAAATTGATTTGCGCGAAACAGATTATATGGATAGTTCAGCTTTAGGGATGCTACTGAATATGAAAAAAACACTGGGTAGTTCTGTAGACTCAATCCGTATTAGCAACTGCCAACCACAACTAAAGAAAATTTTACAAATATCACGGTTTGATAAAAAGTTTGATATTGACTAATGCGCATCCTCGTTGTTGATGATCAAAAGCTTAATCGGGATTTGCTCAAGATCATGCTTGAGCAACAACATTTTGATGTAGTAACAGCTTGCAATGGTATTGAAGCACTTGAGGTGCTCGATAGTAGCTCAGTTGATATCGTGCTATTAGATGTAATAATGCCAGAAATGGATGGCTACGAAACAGCCCCCAAAATAAAGCAGCGCAGCAAAGATGTATACCTTCCTATAATATTCATTACTTCTTTGGATGATAAAAAAAGCTTTGAGCGTTGCTTGGCAGTCGGCGGTGATGACTTCATTCATAAACCTTTTGATAAAATAACTTTAACAGCAAAAATAAAAGCCCACAGTAGAACTCGCCAGCTCAGCCTTGAAGCGCAAAAACAAAATAGATTATTAGAATACCACAACAATCAAACAGAGCGTGAGCACGATATTGTTGAGCATATTTTTAATAATGCACTTGAAAACCAATATGATTTTCCAGATAACATCGATTTTCATTTATCGCCAGCCTCTATGTTTAATGGGGATGTGTTTTTAGTTGCTCAAAGCCCAATAGGCAGCCTGTATTGCATGCTGGGAGATTTTACTGGGCACGGTCTTGCGGCTGCAGTTGGGGCCCTGCCAACCTCAAAAGTGTTCTACACTATGGTTAATCAAGGGATGGTTGTTAGTGATATAGCTAATGAAATAAACACATTATTGGCTAAATTGCTGCCAGGTAACATGTTTTGTGCTGCCACTATTATCGAGCTTAGTAGCTCTGGGAAAAGTGTTTCTGCTTGGCTAGGAGGGTTACCTGATGCTTATGTTATAAATCAACAAGGTAAAGTGCTTAAAACCTTAGAATCGCAACATATGGCGTTGGGTATATTAGAAACGTATGAGTTTGAACGTGAGCTGATTCATTTTGAAGTAGACAGTACGATGAGAGTTGTATTAGCCACAGACGGAATTATTGAAACAACAAATAATCAAGAAGAGTATTTTGGAGAGCATCGCTTTATAGACTTACTGGCGAAGAAACCATGCATTTCGTGCGATGACATCATTCACCATGTCACGCATTTTGCACAAGGCGAAAAGCAACAAGATGATTTAAGTATTGTGTTGTTTAATTGTCTACAAGTGCCGCAGCAAGAAGGCGAACTAGAAAGTTACTCACCACTGCCATTTAATATGTCTTTAAGTTTGAATTCGACGCAAATAAAAAGCACTGATCCAGTTCTTGAGATAGTAGATGTATTAACTCGAATAAGTGGCTTGAGATCACATCGCTCGGATATATTTTTGCTTTTGTCTGAGGCCTACAACAATGCGGTTGATCATGGGTTACTCGGCTTAGATTCTGATATAAAAAACCAAGAAGATGGCTTTTTAGAATTTTACCAACAACGCGAAGTGGCCCTAAAAAGTTTGCAAGGAGCGATGATCATCGTAGATATTCGCTACTGCCCACAAAACTTACGTCTTTATTTTACTATTTGTGACTCGGGAAATGGCCATCAAAGTACTGCTAATGACGGATTGAGCTTATCGAGAGAACATGGTCGTGGTATTTCTTTACTAGAAGAAATAGCAGAGCAGGTGACTTATAACGCCTCCGGAAACCAAATAGAAATGTGTTATAAACTAACTTAGGTACAAAGCTGGTCTACAAATAAACGGCATGTTACTATTTTGCTTTATTTAGATATTTGGACGGCTAGATGGTTTCTTCTTATTTATCTCATGCACAACTTAATGTGCCGCAACAGTTAGTGTCTTTGGAGCTTGCAAAGCTAGAAGACTTTTTGGTTACTAGCCAACCTCCTGCCGTTCGCTGGCAGTATCAAATACCTGAACTTGGCGAAGGTGGAGCATGTAGTTTATTTGGTCACCTACAGGATGAACCATTTAAGCTCACCGATTATCTAGCTGAAGATACTCAAACTGAGCAAAGACTGGCTCAGTTACAAAGCGTAGTTGATTATGTTGTTGAGAAAACGGGTATTGACTGGTTCGGGATATATCAAAATACCCAAACCGAAGAGGGAGCGCAATTACTTAAACTTGCTTATTTTGGCGCGCCCAGCCGACCTCTTTTTCCGTTAACAGAACAGTTTGCTAGTGGTAGTAATAATGTTCAAGTTGCTATGAGCAGTGAAGGTCGGGTGATCAATAACGTGGAGCAGTATTTAGCGAGCGGCGGAGAATATTACACATGTGATCCTAAAGTGAAATCAGAAGCCTGTTTACCGCTTTTTGATGCGCAAAATAACTGTGTAGGGATTGTAGATGGTGAAGCATTTAATAATGATTTTTTCACTGAGCAAACGCTTGCACTATTAATTGCATGCTGTATTAAAATTCCTCACTTTTTAGTGTAAATAACACTAGTCATTCTAGTGAGCTTTTATGTTAAGCTAAGTACAACAGCTAACCCCTAAATAACGATAAGAGATAGTCAATGTTCTCAGTACTAAAACCATTACCAACAGATCCTATTCTTGGCCTTATGGCGGCCTATAAGCAAGATACTAACCCAAATAAGATTGACTTAGGGGTTGGTGTTTATAAAGACGAGCAAGGTAATACACCCGTATTAACGGCCGTCAAAAAAGCAGAAGCATTTCGTTTAGAAAATGAGACGAGTAAATCGTACATTGGTTTGGCTGGCAACTTAGATTACTGCCAAAAAATGGAAAGCCTTTTATTAGGCGAGCACCAAGCATTACTTGCAAATCGCGTACGTACAGCGCAAGCGCCAGGTGGAACCGGTGCATTACGTGTTGCTGCTGAATTTGTTGCACGTTGTAACCCTGAAGCAACTATTTGGGTTACTAATCCTACTTGGGCTAATCATATTAGTTTATTTGAAGCGGCGGGTTTGACTGTAAAAGAATACCCTTACTACGATTACGAAAATAAAGACTTACTGTTCAATGAAATGATGGACACACTTAAGCAAGTACCAAAAGGTGATGTGGTACTTGTGCATGCTTGCTGTCATAACCCAAGTGGTATGGACTTAAACGAAACACAATGGAAAGCTGTTGCAGAACTTGCGAAAGAAGTAGGCTTTACGCCACTTGTTGATATTGCATACCAAGGTTTTGGTGCAAGTCTTGAGCAAGATGCAAATGGCTTACGTATCTTGGCTGATGCAGTGGATGAGTTGATAATTTGTTCTTCATGTTCTAAAAACTTTGGTTTATACCGTGAGCGTATTGGCGCATGTTCAATCATCGCTAAAGATAGCAAATCTGCTGATATATCAAACTCAGTCATGCTGAGTGTTGTACGCAGCATTTACTCAATGCCGCCAGCGCACGGTGCAGATATTGTTAACACTATTTTAGGAAGCACAGAGCTTACTCAAGAATGGCACAGCGAGCTTGATGAAATGCGTAACCGTATTAATGGTCTTCGTACGTTGATCAAAGATAGCTTAGCGGCAAAAGATATTGACCAAGACTTCTCATTTATTGACCGTCAGAATGGTATGTTCTCATTCTTAGGTATTAATAAAGAGCAAATAGAGCGTTTACAAAAAGAGTACGGTATTTATATTGTTGGCTCTAGCCGAGTCAATGTCGCTGGTATAAGCCAAGCAAATATTGACTACTTTGCTAACGCTGTAGCTGACGTTTGTAAGTAATACCATGTAGGTAATACAATAAAAAACCGCACTTCATAGTATGAAGTGCGGTTTTTTTATCTACACCCAAGCGACCTCAAGATGCGAGCGTCGTTGGAATTAAACGCGATTTAGGCAAGGCATTGATTGCAGGTAATAGTGGTTCTATTATTAAAATCAATAACGCAGTATAAATCGCTTTTAAACCAACCCGTAGAGCGTTTCACAAAGACTTAGTCCCATCGTTGTTCCTTCTTCAAAGGGACTGCCATGCTTGCAAAGTAACGCTTTGATATTAAGCCCCTGTGAAATGCTGAATTTTGCCCCTAGATGTTGTTTGGGTATACTAAATTATGCGTCGATTAAATCTTCAACACCGACGATCAACCAAGGTGAATCATCGCTAGTTGCACGTTCTAAGTGCCAAATCTCTAAAATTGCATGCTCTTCTTTATCATCTAGGTCGCGGTACTTACCCTTAAAGCGAACACTTACTTGCCATTTCTGCGCGTTAGTGTCAGCGCGTACGAGCTCTGCATCAATAAACATCACTTCTGTTGCTACGCTCTCAATCGCTTCCCGTTCTGCTTTAAATTCTTCAACAAGCTCTGGGCTTAGGTATTCTGCCATTGTGCTAAAGTCAGCATTGTTCCACGCTGTTTGTAGGGTGTGGTAATGGCTACGAGCACCTTGTAGAAAGCCACTAGTGTCAAAGTTAGGTGGAAGGTTAAATGGCACATTGCTTGTTTGACCAAAACCAGTTGAACTGACTTGAGCAGTATCGTTTTGCTTCATTTGTGGGGTATTTTGCCCAGCGTGAGCATAAGCCGGGGTATTTTTACGGCGTATAATACCTATCACTATTTTAAAAATAATAAACCCAATCGCTGCGAGTAACAATATTTCAAATAGTTGCATACCTTCAAAGTCACCGCCCAGCATCGCGGCAATCAAACCGCCCGCTAATAGCCCACCAAAAATACCGGCCATGATCCCTTTTTTGTTTGATTTAGGCTTTGTGGCGGGGGCAATTGTCTTTGTATCGGTTTGTTGTTTTTGCGCTGTTTGTTGAGTTTCTGGGGTTTTACCACGCTTTTTACTGCCAAATTTTTTACGTGCTTCTACATCAAAGCTGGTAGTAAATAACAATGTCAGTAAAGACAAAATAACAATCAGGTTTTTCATGAATATCCTCAAAAAATTTAGAAAGCAGATTCTAAATCAGTTCATTGATTGGATAAATAGGAACAAGTAGAAACGGTATAAAAACTAAACGGATAGGGTGCGTTTGTTGATATTTAAACCATTTGTAGAATGAAAAATATTTTGCTGCCACTTTAAATAAGTGGCAGCAATGTTGGTTTTTTAATGCAACCAGCGGATGGCACTATTAATACGGCTAGTATATTGGTCAACAGGCGCGCCGAGACTTGCAACGAGTATCGTGTCAGCATCAGGGCCGCGATCAATGTGACCTGCAAAACGCTGATCGCTAAAATCACTGTCGCCAATACCGAAAGACTGCGACTTGGACGGTACAATAAACACGGTCATTGGCCCGTAGTCAGATTCGAATACTAAGTGCAAACCACGTTGCCCTTTAAAATCACAAAACATTAAATACGTCACTTTACCGGGCAACTCATCTAGCTTTCCACCGAGCTCGGCAAATTTTTCGTTTACTGTTTGTAGGCTTATTTCGTTACTTTTTTCCAATGAGTTAATCTCATGGTATATATGCGTTAGTGCATGTTCGCCAGCACCATAAGCCACGCTATGCTCGTTACTGGTAAAAAAGAAAGCACCAATAGCAACAAGTAATGATGCCGCCATAGCGAGTGGCGTACCACCAAGTTTAAACCGTGATTGTGCGTTAATAACGTTATCTTCAGCGGCTTCACTTTTGTGAGTTATGTTGTCAGATGCGCTTTGCTCATCACTATACTCAGGCGTATTAGCTAAAATACGATCTGCAAGCCCTTTCGGCACAGGAATATCCAATGCTTGAGTTAATGAATCATCAAGTTCTTGCATTTGCTCGATGAACTGTTGGTGTTCAAGATCTTGTTTTGCATAATCAGCAATATCCTGCTCCTCATTATGAGGTTGTGCGATTACTCGGCGACGAAACTCGAGATCATCCATTATTTTGATGCCCCTTTAAGTTGTTCATCATTACGGCTAAGTGCCTCTTTCAGTTGGTTTCTAGCACGGAAGAGGCGAGTCATAACCGTGTTTTTATTTAAATCTAATATATTAGCTATTTCTTCTCCTGAGCAGCCCATTACCACTTGAAGAAGTAACGGTTCTTTGTATTCATCAGGTAGCTTAGCTATATGGCGTTGAACGATTGTTTGCTCTACTTCATCATCTAGCGTTACGCTTTTTTCATCGACCAGCGTATCATTTTCTACATCGCTGTAATCAAACTGTTTTCGTTCAAAACGTCGTGCATTTTCACGGCGCAAAATCGTTAATAGCCATGGCTTAGCTGCTTTTTGATCTAATAATGAGTCAAGCGCACGCCAAGCACGTAAAAACGTTTCTTGGACAAGGTCTTCAGCAATATTAGGGTCGCGACATAACCAATAGGCAAAGCGATATAATTCGCTATGATAAACGTGAACAAGTTTTTCATAGCGTGCTTTTTTCTCTGTCATATCAACTAAGACCTGACTTTTAGAATTATTATTTCCCGGCATAAGCTCTTTTTTATATTAAGGAGTCTTTAGTTTGTATATTAAATATGCAAACAATTGATTAAATTAATAAAGTCCTTTTAATGTTGCGTGCTGATTTGTCCGTTTATTATTTTTATTTGCCTCTAATGCTTTTAATATTACAGTCAATTCAACAGTGCTTTCAGTTGAACTATAGAGCGCTGCTCTTAATTTAGCTACTTGTAGTGTAAGTTGTTGGTCATTAATTTGCTGTGTCAGCACATCTATGGCGTTGTGTGGTTGTTGAGTTACAAGCTTGGCATAACAGTTTAGCTCATGGTGAAATGCAGATAAATCTGCTTTTTTACTCTGTGTTTTTAACCGTGCTAACGAGGCGGCTGAACTATCATCCTTTGCTGTTTTGGTATGTACTTTGTCTGCTTTAGGTGTGGCTCTGTTGTACCACCATAAAACAAGCGTGATTAACCACAGTAAATAACCAATGGCGCATGCAATAATAAGCCAAAGTGGGGTGTTATTAATTTTAACAGTCTGAACGCGTTCTGCTAAAGGTTGTTCAGTTACTGATTGTGTTTGCGCAGGAGTAGGTACTGTTGCGTTTAGACTACTTGCTGTAACAGTAATTGTGCGTGCAGGTAAAGTTGCGTAACTAATACGTTTAATTTTTGTGTTGTACCAAGGTACGCTGACTTCAGGCAAAGTATAAGTTCCTGGCGTTTGTGGTAACAGCGCATAGGAAGCTGTTTGCTGCGAAATAACACGGCCATCACGCACAAGGTGGTTGTTTTCTTTTTCATCTGGGTAGCTACGAATACCTTGCACTTCGGCCAACTCAATATCAGGGAGCTGCTCTTTAGTTATACCCAGGGCGGTAAGTGTTAAAGTACGCGTGATTGGCGTACCAACTTCGACAGTATCGTTATCTGGCTGCCATTGTTCATCTAAATTAACTAATTCACTGGGTAACCATGCACCTTTGTAGTCACTTGGAATAGGCTTAATCTCAACCGTGCTACTGTCACCCATAGCCGAGACTTCTAATTGGCGATAATTTTGACGTATACGGCCTTGAAAAACCGGCGCATCTATTGTGTAAACACCACTTTTCTGCGGTTGTACTAAGTACTCACGAGTGATCACCAAATAGCGTTTGCCGTCAACTAATTCATATTCTTCTTGCTGTTTACCTATTTGGCTAAGCTGTGCATCCGGCATAGTCGGTGCGGTCAAATTACCATCAAGTAGCTCTTTGGCAAGGTAGAGTTTAACAGTGTAAACTCCAGCTTCTTGCACAAACAAAGAGTCTGATGACATAGATGACTTTATAAAAATATCATTATTTTGTTCTGTTTCTTTACTTCGCTCTGCCACTTTTAATGCGATAGGCTCAGAGCTAATGCCTGCAACATTAAACGACGGGATTGTATAGTCGCCTGCATCTCGGGTCATAAGCTTAACAGACCAATTGGTTTGTTTTGAAATGCTGCCATTAACAATATTTGTGCGTGTACTCACGCTCATTGGGCCGACAACGAAGTCTTTGAGTAAAGCCGAGGTATCTGGCTGATCGTTCTTTATTGTGTCATCAGCACTGATTGTGAGCATAAAAAATTCACCTGCTAATACAGGGTTTTTGTCAACACTGGCTTGCAGTTGGGTCATAGCCCACAGGGGCATAGCGCTGATAAGCAATAAACAGCAAAATAATCGCATTACCATGATTTTTCGACTCCTTGTGGACGACGTTGATAGTTTCGTTTTTGTGCTTCTAATTGCATTTTGTTACGTAACAAAATAGCAGGATCGTCGGGTACTTTACGCAGCAATTGGTTAAGTTGCTGGGCTTTCTCTTTTTCTTCATTTGTCAGCTGAGCGCTTTGTGCTTGCATTGCTTGTTGCTTTGCAGATTCTTCAGCCTGTTTTTGTTGCTCTGGGCTCATTTGTGGCTGAGCTTGCTCACTTGGTTCAGGCTGTTCTTCATTTGCTGTTTGTTGTGAATCATTTGATTCGCTTTGCTGTGCTTGCTCAGGCTCGGCTTGCATGTCAGGTTTGTTTTGCTCATCACTTTGCTGTCCAGAAGGTTCACCGTCTTGTGACTTATCTTGCTGGTCAGATTGCTCACTTTGCTCTGATTGTGAGTCTTGCTTTGATTGTTCACCTTGCTGTGAATCGTCTTTATTTTGTTGATTCTGGCCTTGCTCGTTTTGCTGCTGTTGATTATCGCCTTGCTCACCGTCTTGCGAGTCTTGATTTTGTTGTTGCTGTTGATTTTTCAGCTGCTCCACTAAAGCTTGGTTTTCCTTAGCTTGTGGAAAGTCGGGTTTTAGACTTTGTGCTTGTTTATACGCGTCAATCGCTTCATCTAATTTGCCTGCTTTAGCTAAGGCATTACCATAGTTATATAAACCTGTAGCACTGCTATCTTGGCTAAATGCGTTTAATGCGCCCTCAAAGTTGCCTTGCTGATACAACGCCGCCCCTTTGAGTTGGTGTGAATCAGCACCGGTTGCGGCTTGTTCATATTCGCCTTGCTGATAGGCCTCTAATGCGCGTTGGTCTTGGTTTTTAAATAAGCTGGGAAGCTCAACGGCGTATACGGTATCTGTTGGTAGAAAACTAAGCAGTGCAAATACGCCTACAAGGGCACCCTTTCTAAATATCCAGAACATCATGGGTAGTAACATGACAAGTCCATAAATACCCGCATCAATCCGCCAAAGGGCTTTACTTTGCTTTTCATTTTTAAGTAATTCAGTATTTGCGCTGGGTGCAAATACGGCGATATCAGTGTTGCTTGGCTGGTAAAGTGCAAAGTGTCCGCCACTATCGCGTGCTATTGCTGACAATTGTGACACATTGAGTGTAGGCACAACAATTTGGCCATAGTTGTCTTTAATAAATCCACCTTCAGGTAACTTAATGGGGGCTCCTTGCTCAGTGCCTACACCGTAAACATTTAGCCGATAACGGTTAGAGCTACTAAACTTGTTAATGTCAGAAAGTTCATTTTGTTCGACACCATCTGTGATTAAAATAATATCGCCTTCTAGGTAACCTGCTTGAGTTAATAACTCGTTTGCTTCATCTAGGCCTGCAAGCACGTTTGAACCTTTGTCAGGCATAATATCGGGGCTTAGGCTCGGGATTAAATTCTCAAGCGTTGTAGCATCATTCGTTAACGGTGAAATTGTAAAGGCAGAGCCTGCATAAGCGACCAGTGCTGTATCACCTTCTTTGAATAATTGGACCATATCAAGAGCTTTAAAACGCGCTTGAACAAGGCGATTTGGTGCAATGTCGGTGCTGTACATGGATAACGACATATCCATCACAATAACGCGGGCATTTTTGCTCTGAAATACTGGCACCTGCTTTTCTTCAAAGCTAGGCCCTGCACTAAAAATTACAGCTAAAGTGCAAAAGAGGGCGATAAACCACATAGGCTGCTCTGTGGTTTGGCTTTTTTTGTTCATCACAAAATGAGCTAAATGCGGGGCTATTAACTCGCCTTGGCTAGTTTTTTTATGTTTAATTAATGCAACCATAAAAAGTACAATAACAGGGATTAGTAGCCATAAAACAGTGGGGCGTATAAATTCAAAGTCCATTAGACCTCCTGCCTAAAAGCGCGGCCAGTGATCAGCATAACACGAAGGCTAATAATCAGTAGCGCGGCTAATAATGGTATATAAAAGAGTGAATTCTGTGGCCTAAAAGTTTGTTCATCAGCGCTAATGGGTTCGAGTTTATCGAGCTCTTGGTAAATCTGTTGTAGGCCTGCCACATCTTTAGCACGAAAATATAACCCACCTGTTTGTTCTGCAATGCGTGTAAGTAAACTTTCATCTAAGCTGCTACCACTGCTTCCCATGTTAAATAAACTAAACCCACGAGGGTTATCTGAGCCAACACCTATGGTATAGACTTTTATGCCTTCTTCGCGAGCTAAAAGTAGCGCTTCGTCAGGGTCTAAATTACCAGCAGTGTTTTGGCCGTCGGTCAGTAGCACAACAATTCGGTTACTTTCATCTTTATTGGCAAAGCGTTTAACAGATAGACCTAACGCATCACCAATGGCGGTTGCGCGACCAACTAAACCAATTTGCGCTTCGGATAGCATTTGGCTCACGGTTTTAACATCTCGCGTAAGGGGAGTTTGTAAAAAGGCGGTGTCACCAAATAATATAAGTCCTAATCTATCACCTTGACGTTGCTCTATAAACTCGCTTAATACGGCTTTAACCATCGTTAAGCGGTCTACATATTGACCTTGATAAGCCATATCTTGCTCTTTCATTGAGCCTGACAAATCCACCGCGAGCATAATATCACGTCCTTCATTTGGCAAAGTGATTGGGTCATCAAGCCATGTCGGGTTTGCAACCGCGCAGACTAAGAGTGCCCAAATCAGCCATTCAGTAAAACTAATATTACGGGCATGCTTTATAGTCCCTTGGCTTGTTAAGTTATGTTTTGCAAAACCAGGTATACGTAGCCGGGCCTGAGATTCATCAGTAGCGGGTTGTAAAAATCGAATTAAAAAAGGCAGTGGCAGCAATAGGAATAGCCATGGCCAACTAAACTCAAACATTTAGCGACTCCTTTAGCTTAAACTGTTTTATACCCGCTTTTAACTTGGCGGCTAATTCAGGTTGCGCTTTATTTGCTTGATATAAACTCATTATTTCTTGTTCACTAAATTGCTGTTCGGTGAGTTTATTTAATGTCTTACACCAGTTTTTGGTTGATAAACTTGCATGTTCAGCACTGTAATAATGTAAAACAAGGCGTTTGATCAGTATATGTAACGCTGCGCTGTCGTCTGAAATGGTATCACTTTGTGCAATGGCGTAACGTTTTGCTTTTTTAAACTGACTGTTACGGTATAACTTTATTACCGCTAAAATAGCGGCTATTACTGTAACTGCGATAATAACCCACCAAATAGGGGCGAGTGGCCACCAAGCAACTTGGTCTGGCACAATGACATCGTGAAGGCCATCTAAAGGAGATGCTTGCATATTACTTTCTCACTAATTGCAGCTCGAGTGGGGAGGCTGCATCAAATGATATTAAATTTAAGCCTGACTTGGTCAGTCTATCCATTCGTGTTGTAAAGGCTTGCTGAGCTGTTTTTGCAAAGCTATCGCGAAAGCCTTTGTCCATTAATGGCAACGCAAATTCGCTGCCATTGGCACTTACTGTTACTGTTTGTTTAAATGCTGGAAGTTGATGTTCAAATGGGTCGCTAATGTGGCAACCAATCAGCTCACAGTGGCGACTCAGTATTTCAAGTTGCTTAAAGCTGGCATCGTCTAATGCACTAAAATCTGAAATTAAATAAACTAGGCTGCCGGGTTTGGCTAAATGATTAAGGCGTTTTAAATTATCGCTAAAGTTATTTTTTGCTGGTTGATCAATATTCGTAAGTGCTTGTTGGTGGCTATCACATAGGTTATGGCATAGCTTTAATACTGCTTTTTCACGGGCACTGGGTTTTAGCTCTAAATGACCATGTTGATTAAACACGATGCCACCAATACGGTCACCACGTTGACAGGCTGACCACGCAACTAATGCACTAATGTGTGCGGCTTGTATTGATTTTAATAATAACTTTGAGCCAAACAGCATTGAGTTAGAAAAATCAGTAAAAACAAAAACAGGGCGCTCTTTTTCTTCTTGAAACAGCTTAGTGTGGGTTTCGCCTGTGCGTGCTGTAACGCGCCAGTCAATTGAGCGAATATCATCACCTTGTTGATAATGGCGTACTTCGGCAAACTCCATACCGCGGCCTTTATGCGGTGCAAGGTATTGCCCCGCTAGGCTGTTTTTAATTTTTACTTTGGGTGCAAGCTCCAAAAGCCGGGCCTTCGCTTTGTAATACATTAGCTCTTTTAACGCTAAGTTTACGCCATGACTATGGCTGGTTTTGAGCCAGCTTTGATTATCTAATTCGCTTTGCATAATTTAGGGTACGGCAACAAGTTCTAAAATACGGCTGATCACCTGATCTTTTGTTACACCATCTGCTTGGGCTTCATAACTTAAAATAATTCGGTGACGTAATACATTGTGAAGCACAGCTTGAATATCATCAGGTGCTACAAAGTCACGACCATTGAGCCATGCATGTGCGCGTGCACATTTATCAAGTGCAATTGTTGCACGTGGGCTTGCGCCATATTCAATCCAGCGGCCTAGTTGTTCATCTAGCTCAGTACCTTCACGAGTGGCGATAATAAGCTGTACTAAATATTGCTCAAGGGGTTCAGCAAGGTATAGCCCTAAAATCTCTTTACGAGCGGCAAATAAATCAGCTTGGCTTATTTGTTGTGCTGGCGCTTGGTGTTCGCTTAATGCCTCGCCACGGGTTAGGCGTAAAATATCACGCTCATGTTCAGCCCCAGGGTAATTAATGCTTAAGTGTAATAAAAAGCGATCAAGTTGGGCTTCTGGTAATGGGTAAGTGCCTTCTTGCTCAAGCGGATTTTGTGTGGCCATTACCATAAACAAATCTGACAGTGGGTAGGTATTTTTGCCTACAGTAACTTGGCGCTCGGCCATGGCTTCTAGCAAAGCTGATTGTACTTTTGCAGGCGCGCGGTTAATTTCATCGGCTAATATTAGGTTATGAAACAACGGACCTTTTTCGAACACAAACTCACTAGTTTGTTGACGATAAATATCAGTTCCGGTGACATCGGCAGGTAATAAGTCAGGTGTAAATTGTACGCGTTGAAATGAGCCTTCAACACCTTTTGCTAATGCATTAACGGCACGTGTTTTTGCAAGTCCTGGTGGGCCTTCTACTAATAGATGGCCATCGGCTAAAATGGCAATCAGCAATGCTTGAGTTAATTCTGGCTGACCAATAATTTGGCTATCTAAGTAAGTTTTTAGTTGTGAAAAAGCGTTAGCGGCCATAATAAAAAGAGTATCCTCGTTAGCACGGGTTTAAAAAAGCTTAATAAGTAATATGGGCTAGGATGCCATAACCCAAGTGTTAGACTGTCATTTTTAAAATAGTTCGTTATTTTTTAACGATTTTTACCCTAACATATAAATAAAGGATAATTTTGTAAACAGGTTAAAAAAAGCCTATGGTTGATAACTAATTATACTATTTTCAAATTCTCTATTGGCTTTAGTACACGGGTTGTTTAGAATCGAGGAAAACAAACAGGTCAGACCTGTCAGCGGGAGAGCATAAATGTCTGAGCAAAACATACTTAAAACAGCAAAGGGCGATCGTATCGCCATCGTTAGTGGCTTACGTACACCGTTCGCAAAACAAGCAACTGCATTTCACCACGTTCCAGCTTTGGATATGGGAAAGTTAGTCGTTAATGAAATGCTAGAGCGATTAAATTTTGATAAGTCAGAAATTGATCAACTTGTATTTGGCCAAGTAGTTCAAATGCCTGAAGCGCCAAACATTGCCCGCGAAATTGTATTAGGTACTGGTATGCCGGTATCGGTTGATGCTTACTCTGTATCTCGTGCATGTGCGACTAGTTTTCAGGCTATTGCGAATGTTGCTGAGTCAATTATGGCAGGCTCTGTACAGGTTGGTGTTGCTGGTGGTGCTGATTCTTCATCAGTATTACCGATTGGGGTTAGCAAAAAACTAGCTGGCAGCTTAGTTGATTTAAACAAAGCGCGTACCTTTAGCCAGCGCTTAAAAATATTCTCAAAATTGCGCTTAAAAGATTTAATGCCAGTACCGCCAGCAGTAGCTGAATACTCAACGGGTCTTTCAATGGGCCAAACTGCTGAGCAAATGGCGAAAACTCATAATATTAGCCGTGCTGATCAAGATGCATTGGCGCATCGTTCACATAGCCTTGCTAGCCAGTCATGGGCTGAAGGTAAATTAGCTGAAGAAGTAATGACGGCGCATTTACCCCCGTATAAAAGCTTTATCGAGCAAGACAACAACATTCGCCATAACTCTACCGTTGAAGGTTATGCTAAATTAAAACCCGCATTTGACCGTCAACATGGTTCAGTAACCGCTGCAAACTCTACACCATTAACTGATGGTGCAGCAGCTGTACTGATGATGAGCGAAAGCAAAGCAAAAGCGTTAGGCTACAATATTTTAGGTTATGTACGTAGTTTTGCCTTCTCAGCTATTGGTGTGCACGAAGACATGCTAATGGGGCCAGCCCACTCAACACCTATCGCTCTTGATAGAGCGGGTATTACACTGGCTGATTTAGATCTAATCGAAATGCACGAAGCATTTGCAGCGCAAACACTTGCTAACATGAAAATGTTTGCCTCAGATAAGTTTGCCCAAGAAAAACTTGGCCGTAGTAAAGCCATTGGTGAAATTAACATGGATAAGTTTAACGTGATGGGCGGATCGCTTGCATATGGACACCCATTTGCAGCAACCGGCGCACGACTTATCACTCAAAGCTTACACGAACTTAACCGCCGTGGCGGTGGTTTAGCCCTGACTACAGCCTGTGCGGCAGGTGGTTTAGGTGCAGCCTTTGTATTGGAGAGTGCGTAATGACAGACTCAGTATTTAGTTTAGAAATTGAAGACGGCTTAGCCGTTGTGACTATTGATGTGCCGGGTGAGAAAATGAATACCCTGCGCGATACCTTTGCCGATGATTTAAAAACATTGCTTGATGATGCAAAACAACAAGCTGTAAAAGGTATGGTATTTATCAGCGGTAAGAGCGATAACTTTATTGCCGGTGCTGATGTGAAAATGCTTGATAACGTTGAAAAACGTGAAGATGCACTCGCTATCAGCGAGCTGTGTCATCGTGCGTTTTTTGATATGAAAAAACTACCATTCCCAACGGTCAGTGCTATTCATGGTGCTGCGCTTGGTGGTGGATTGGAATTTGCGCTAGCGTGCGATTATCGCGTGTGTTCAAACAGCGATATTACTAAATTAGGCTTGCCGGAAGTACAGCTTGGCTTACTACCAGGTGGCGGTGGCACACAACGTTTACCAAAATTAGTTGGCCTACAAAAAGCCCTTGAGTGGATGCTAACTGGTAAGCAGGTGCGTGCTAAACAAGCTAAAAAAGCCGGTTTAGTTGATGACTGCGTACCGCAGACAGTTTTATTACGTGTGGCGAAAGAGTTTGCGTTAAAAGGAAAAGCAAAAGCGCCAAAACCAAAGCTTGACCGTGTTAGTCAATTGCTTGAGTCAAACCCATTTGGCCGTAATATCATCTTTAAAAAAGCCCAAGAAAACGTACTGAAGAAAACCGGTGGTCATTACCCAGCGCCATTGGCAATCATTAAAGCTGTGCGCGCAAGTGTTGAGCTTGATGAATTAAAAGCATACAAAACAGAAGCTGAAGGTTTTGCAACCTTGGTGATGAGTGATGAGTCAAAATCATTGCGTGGGATCTTTTTCGCGACCACTGAAATGAAAAAAGAATGGCGCAACGATGATGCCCCAGCTATTGAAAAAGCCGCTGTATTAGGTGGTGGTTTAATGGGCGCGGGTATTACCCATGTCAGTGCTGTTAAGGCGGGTGTGCCTGTTCGTATTAAAGATGTAGCAGAGCAGGGCATTAGTAATGCCATGAACTACAGCTACAAAATTTTAGATAAAAAGCAAAAGCGCCGTATTTTGTCTAAAGCTGATTTACAGCAAACCATGAGCAAAATAACCGGTACGACTAATTACAGCGGTTTTAAGCACATTGATATTGTTATTGAAGCGGTATTTGAAGATTTAAGCTTAAAGCAAGGTATGGTCGCCGATGTAGAGCGTGAGTGCCAAGATAACACTATTTTTGCTAGCAATACTTCATCACTACCCATTTCGCAAATAGCGGCTGAGGCTACGCGCCCTGAAAATGTGATTGGCTTACATTATTTCTCACCAGTTGAAAAAATGCCATTGGTAGAGATAATCCCACACGAAGGCACGTCTCAAGAAACCATTGCTCGCGTAGTAAACTTTGCCCGTAAGCAAGGTAAAACACCGATTGTTGTCAAAGACATGGCTGGGTTTTATGTAAACCGTATTTTAGCGCCTTATGTAAACGAAGCGGCTAATTTACTGCTAGCGGGTGAGCCAATTGATAAAATTGATGCTGCACTTGTTGAGTTTGGTTTCCCTGTTGGGCCGTTGGCGTTATTGGATGAAGTGGGTATTGATATCGGCTCTAAAATAGCCCCAATTCTTGAAAAAGAACTGGGTGAGCGCTTTAAAGCCCCTGATGCATTTAGCCGTTTAATTGATGCAAAACGCTTAGGTCGTAAAACTGGCCGTGGTTTTTATATTTATGATAAAAAAGCCAAAAAAGTGGACGAGTCAATCTACGAGTTATTAGGTGTCAGCCCATCGCCGCGCTTAAATAAAAGCGAAATCGCAAAGCGTTGTGTAGCCCAAATGCTTAACGAAGCAGTGCGTTGTTTAGATGATGGCATTATTGCAAGCCCTCGTGATGGCGATATTGGTGCCATATTTGGCATTGGCTTCCCACCATTCTTAGGCGGCCCATTTAGTTACATGGATAAACTGGGCGCGAGTAAAGTGAGCTCAGAAATGGCGACGTTTGCTAACTACAACCCTGTATTTACACCATGTGATACATTGGTTGATATGGCAGATAAAGGCGCAAGTTTTTATCAGATTAAGCCTGCGACCTCAGTAAATGAAGAGCAAAACGTAACGGAAGATACAGCAGTTAAAGAAGTGGTTGTTGAAGGCGTTGAAACGGCTGAAACACCTAAGCCAGAAGAGATAGAAACAGACGAAAAGCCAAAAGACGAAAAAACGTCTTAGGGTTATTTATCTAAAGAAAAAACGCACCTGAGGTGCGTTTTTTTATGTTTAAAATAAAGTTTAGTAAAAATGGGGTAATTGAGACGACATATCAAAATAAAAATTGCACTGAGCTTTTCACTCAGCACAATACTCGTTTTAAAGGTGGACTTCGATAGCTTTACGGTCTTTTTCTGGCATATTAGAAACAACCAGATCAAAAGAATTGTCTATCATCCGTTCAATTTCACCCTGAGGAATTGAACCATCTAGAATAACAGTATTCCATAACCGTTTATTCATATGGTAGCCAGGTATCACTGAAGGAAAAATATCACGTAATGCTTGTGCCTCATCAGGGTCGCATTTTAAGTTCATCCACCAAACAGGGTTGCCATCTTCATCTGTTTGTCCTTCATTACCAACAGATAATGTGGCAAACATTTTATGATTTACTTTGTAAACGTCAACTTCTTGGCCAAAAGGTTGGGTAACCATAACCAAGGGTTTTTTAGTTAAATACTCATGTGCTGTGTGTTGATCCATGATCCAGTCCTTGAAGTCATTTTAAGATAAATTAACAATAGCAGCTTTTTCCTAGTTTAGTCATGAAAAAGCGATCAATAGGTATAATTTATTATAAACATCAAAAACAAAGCGTTTTGAATGTGATTTGTTGTTGCAGAAAATTAACTTCGTGGTATGTTTCTGTGGATTAATAAATTATAGGAATACACCAATGCCTAAGGCAAGTGAAGTTAAAAAGGGTACTGCTATTGAGTTCAATAACCGCGTATTAGTGGTTAAAGATATTGTTCGTTCAGTGCCTCAGGGACGTGCTGGCGGGAGCTTATATCGTATGCGTTTGTATGATGTAGTTACAGGCGGTAAAGTTGACGAAACATTCAAAGATAGCGATATGCTTAAACTGGCTGATTTAATTCGTCGTGAATCTATGTTTTCTTACATTGATGGTGACGAGTATGTGTTCATGGATAACGAAGACTACACACCGTACAATTTAAATAAAGACGCAATCAGTGAAGAGATTTTATTCGTAAACGAAGAAACTCAAGGTGTTCACGTTATCGTTATTGATGGCGCACCTGTGGGCTTAGATTTACCATCAAGCGTTGAATTAGTTGTTGAAGAAACAGACCCTTCAATTAAAGGCGCATCTGCGAGTGCTCGCTCAAAGCCTGCAAAATTATCAACAGGTTTGACTATTCAAGTACCAGAACATATTTCTACGGGCGATCGCATTCGTATTAATACCGCAGAGCAAAAGTTTATGGGTCGTGCTGATAAATAAATTAGCCTTTCGATAAATGTTTAAAAAGCCGACTAAATGTCGGTTTTTTGTTTCACTATCATTTTAGAAATGACAGCTATTTAGAATCAAAACTTTTAATCAGCCAAGGGATTGGGTAAACTACGCGCTTATTTATTGACCGCCAGCAAGAGGCCTGCTTTGTATATTGTGATCAGCATCGTGTTTATCGCCATTATGTATTTAGATGTGAATAAAAAGGGCATGCCTGTTAAACGTTGGGTTGTACTGGCTGGGTTACTAGGGCCCCTAGCATGGTATTTGTTTAACGTTCACTATCGTAGGGCCTTGCTTCGCACTATTGGCGCTAATGCGTGCGTATGGCGCCCTTAAGCTTGGTGAATCAAACTCGGTTGTGAGTTGCTGTACTGCTTTTTCAAAAACTCAGTAAATTCAGTTTTTGATAATGGTTTTGAGTAATAATACCCTTGCATAGTTTCGCAATTAAGCTGCTCTAAAATCGTTATTTGTTTGGCTTGTTCTACCCCTTCAGCAACAACATGCAAATCAAGGTTGTGAGCGATTGTGACAATTGAATCAACCATATTGCGACCACGCTCTGTTTCCATATCATCAATAAACGCTTTATCTACTTTTAACGTGTTAAGAGGGAATTGCTTTAAGTACGCCAGTGATGAATACCCAGTACCAAAGTCATCCATAGCTAAATGAATGCCACGGGCGCTGAGTGAGCGCATAATCGATATGGCATCTTGTGGGTCATCCATTACCGTACCTTCCGTTATTTCCAGTTCTAAGAAGTACGAAGGAAGCTCATTTTTTTGCAAAATGATATCAATACGTGTGGTTAAATCAGGTAAGCTAAACTGTTTTGCAGAGAGATTAACTGCTACTCGGCCATTAAATAAGCCAGCATCGAGCCACTCCTTTACATCTCTACAGGCTTTGTTAAGTACAACTTCACCAATTTCAATTATTTGCCCAGTTTCTTCTGCTATTGGGATGAATACCCCTGGACTAATAATACCTTTTTTAGGTGTAATAAAACGAACGAGTGCTTCCATACCGGTAAATTTACCGGTGCGAATATTCATTTTAGGTTGGTAATACACTTCAAAGTGATCTTCTTTTAAACCAAAACGCATTAGGTTTTCGATTTGTAAGCGTTTTACAGCTTGGCGATTCATGGTGTCATTAAAGAATAAGTAGCTATTGCCTTTCTTTTTAGCATGATACATCGCGGTATCAGCATTTTTGAGGAGTAGTTCAGGGGTATTGCCATCCTCAGGGTAAAGCACAATGCCTAAGCTTGATGTGATAACTAATTCGTGTCCTGCCATTTTAAAAGGGGTCGCAATGGCTGCTAAAAATTGTTTAGCCATACGTGTGATAGTGTGAATATCGTTAGTTCCTGACATCACTAATGCAAACTCATCACCACCTAACCGGTAAAATACATCTTTTTCTCGAGTGAGTTTATTTAATCGCATGGCTAGCTTGGCGAGCAGACTGTCACCTAATTGGTGCCCTAATGAATCATTTATTTTCTTAAAGTTGTCTAAGTCAAAGACCAGTAAAGCATGATGGTCATCTTTTTTAGCTAACTTTTTAAGGTCTGTAAAGAACAAGTTTCGATTGGGCAAGCCGGTTGTTCGGTCTCTATTTGATAAGTTATGTAGTTGAGACTCAGCTTTTTTGCGCTCTGTTAAATCAGAATACACAACAACGTAGTTGCAAACTTGGTTGTACTCATTTTTAATTTCGTCAATAGAAATTTCAAATGGTAGCATTTTGCGCTCACTGTTACGTAATTTTACTTCTTGTTGCCAGTGCTCAGTGCGTCTTACTGTATCTTTTATTTCTTCTATATAGCTATCTTCATAGCCCACAAGAGAAAATGATTTATTCAAGTAATGCTCTCGAGTGCCGCCAAATTGGCTTAAAAAGCTGGGGTTTAGATCTACAAGATTAAAATTTCTATCATAAATTGCTAGCGCATCAGTGAGTGATTCTACACATTTTGCGAATAAATTAAGGCGAGCTTCTGTGGACTTTAAGCGAGTAATATCGCGAACTGTTCCCGTCATTCTTAAGGGTTTTAAGTTGGCGTCCTTTTCAATTATTTTTCCGCGGTCGAGAACCCAACGCCATCGATCAAAGCTATCTTTTATGCGATAGCTGGCTTCAAAAAAGGCGCTTTGTTCAGCAAAATGTTGCTTTAAAAGTAGCTCTACACTGGGTAAGTCATTTGGGTGGATGAGTGATTTATTGGGGGGGAAACTTTTTTGAGTGTCACTGTTCATCATATATTTGTCGTTTATACGCAGCATTTCTCCCGTTTTGACGTTCCAATCCCAAAGCGTATCACCACTGCCTTCAACAGTACTTTTTAAGCGGTGTTCAGAAAGTCGCAATTGTTTACGTGAGCGGCGTAGTCTGTGTATGGTAAATAACAGGTACGGTAAAACCAGTGCAACAAATGCACTGGGTATGTATAGTTGTAAGGTTTTTTGATCAAACATTTGATCGTTATTAGCTAGAGCACTAAAGCTTAAAGCAAGGCTTACAAGTAATGTTAGTTTGAGCGTTATTTTTATTATCATTATGCACTTCTTTTATTTGCACCTGATAATCTAATTGAACGCCTTGGTTGTGTCAAAGGGAATGCGAGGAAACTGAATCTTTTACAAGTTCCTTGGCCTTAGGATGACTGAGTAGTTCATATCTTGCGCGATCATCGTTAAAGGTTTCGCGGGTATACGCTTTAATTTCATCTATTGTGAGTGCTTCCAGTGCGCTTAGCAGTTTTTTCTGCATATTAAATGTATGATCTTGATTGCCAATGGCCAACCATAAGCGTTGTGAACGAAGCCGTAGATTTTTGTCTTTTTCAGCAATATGTGTTTTGAGGCCGTGTTTCTGAAGCTGCCACTGCTCTTCGTCCAGCTGGTTTAGACTTTCAACAGCACGAGTTATAAATTCTTTGTGGCGCTCAAGCAGAGTATATGGGCAATACTCTGGCGATTGCACATAAAATGCAATGCCTGCACGTGTATTAAAAGGGGCGTACCCTGCACCAACGAGATAGCCTAACTGCTGTTTCGTACGTAGCTCATTGAAGTAATCTTGATTGATAAGGTGATTAAGTGCCATCATTTTTATTTTTTCATCTACATCATCACTCATTGCTTGATAATAAATGACCATTGCGTTGTCGTTGCAGTTTAGTTCAAGCTCTATACGAGTCACTTTATCTAGTAAGTATAATGGGCGGGTTAAATCTTCAATAGTTGCTGATTTAGCAAGGTGGTTAGCAACTTCTTTTTGGAACTCAATTGCATCATTTTCTTGCCAGTTCCCGTGTAAAAATGATTCTACATGTAGCGCATTAAAAAACTCTTTTCTAAAGCAGTTGAATTGATGAAAGCTGGTATCTTTTAGTGCATTGGCAAGCTTGTCTGGCTGCGGATTCCACGGCATAATTTTAGCCCCAAGAACACTAAAGAGCTCACCCACAGGTTTATTGTGATTGCTATTACGCCAATGTCTCACTAACTGTTTTTTATACTCAGCAAAGCGCTTAGCGCATATATCAACATTAAATAATGCGTTTAGCAATTCATCTACTAAGGCGAGTTGGCTTGAGGATAAACCAGCGGTATGGAGGGTTAAACCACCTTGATGTGACGTCAAGTGATAACTCAGTCCTGCTAATTCTGCGGGGTAAAATTGTTCAGCGACGCTATCCATAAATAAGTCAGCAAATAAGCGTGTAAGTGCCATGTGCTTAATATCTTTTACTGCAAAATGAGAGTCCATGGCTAAGTAAAAATGACCTTTGGCAACCCGAAATGTATTGTCTTGCTTAAACCAAAAATCAAACCCTGGCTCTTTGACCAATAAAGTGGGTTGGGTTTTAGGGTGCTCAACATCGAGTAAGGTTACGTCTTTTGTTAAATACGGATTTGCTGTGGGCAATAGCATCTGTGGTAGAGGCGTATTTATTTCAGTCAGTGCATCAAGCCAAGAGTTCGAGAGCGCTTCAACACGATAGGGCGTATGGTACCACTTTGTTTTATGCTCAGGCTCTACATCAGGGTGAATCAGCACTAAACGCATATTACGCGGGGTGAGCCATTGCATAGCCATATCATGCGCATGCTGGTTGAACCCCTCCATCAAATAATCACCTTGCACGTAATTAGCTTCATCGTAGTGCTGCATATTAATACTTAAGTTACTAACCCAATCTATTAAACGCGCTTTTTCTTGATTATCAAATGCAATGCTGAGTAAATTTTTCTTGTCCTGATAAAGTCGAGGAAGTTTGTCAGTATTTTGATTGATGAGACAAATATATTCGAAGACCATTTCAACAATGTCTTCATAATATTCAATGCCCTCATCGGTCAGGGCCATACTGATATTAAAGTCTTTAAAGTTGCTGCCATTAATGCCGCCACCGGCAGATAAGGCATTTATCCAACCTTGTTCTTTTAAAATAGAGTACAGCGACCCTTCCCCTTCATAGCCAAGTAAGTGGGCAATAAAACTCACTGTTTTATGGCGATAAAACGCGTCTATGTTCGGCATAGCAAAACTCACAATCAACTTTTGCATATGCTTATGTGGCTCAATGTGCAGTACTTTACAAAGATCTTGTTGACGATAGAGGTCAGCTTCAATAGCTGGCTTTTCTTTGCCAGTGCCTTTTATATCGCAAAATAAGTCAGTAACCCAACGCTCCATAGTGGTGATATCGGCATCGGAGCAAAGCACTAAGCTCATCCATTGTGCTTGATAATAGCTATTAAAAAACTGACGTAATTCATCGCTAATACATGTTTCACGATCAGCTAATGTTTGTTGGCTACCAACAGAAAATTTAGCGAATGGATGATCAGGGTTGACCGTTTCTTTGTGGGCTTGGTAAATCCGACGGCTATCATCTTTTATTTTTAATTTAAACTCCGCATCTATCGCGTTGCGCTCTTTTTCTGTTTCAGTGGGACTTAATAAAGGCGCAATGAAAAAACGGCTAAACTGTTTAAGCGCATGTTCAAATTTTTGGTTGTTTATATCAAAGAAATAGCAGGTATGTTCAGTTCCAGTCCATGCATTGGTATTACCGCCTGCTTGAGAAACAAAATTACTAAAACTATTGGATTCTGGATATTGGTCAGTACCCAAAAAAAGCATGTGCTCTAAAAAGTGGGCAAGGCCTTGTCTATCAAGTGGATCATCGAAATGACCAGCATTGATAGCCATGGAAGCAGCAGCCTTCGTTGAATCTTTATCTTGCACCAACAATACTTTTAGACCATTGTCCAGTGTTAGGGCGTGGTATGTTCTGTTATCATTGCGGCTGATATTCAAATGATGCTCCTAAAACGTCGCGTTTACCTATTTTCAATATGTGATATCTTCAGAGATTTTTACAATGCTTTTAATTCTGAATATCAAGCGAGATAGATGTTACTTTGTTTTAATATAGCGGACAAATTGGCAAACTGGCTACTGTTTTATATTCTTTAATCGGTTGATTTTTTATGAAAACAATTCTAATAATGCGCCACGGCGAAGCTACACCGATGCAAGCTGACGACACAAGCAGAAACCTGACGTTAGTTGGCCAGCAACAAGCCGAAAAAATGGGAATATGGCTGCACGCAACTCATAAACCAACGGCTTTGTTAGTTAGCCCTTATGTTCGTGCTCAACAAACTGCGCAAGGTGTTAAAAAGAACAATGTGTTTACGTTTGAAGAAACATGCAGCGACATCACCCCCGATGGAAATCCTCAAATTGCCGCAGATTACCTCGAAACATTAATTGCTATGCACCCTGAGTGTGATACTTGGTTGATTGTGGCCCACATGCCTATAGTGAGTTATTTAGTCGATCAGCTAAGCCCTGGCAATATGCCAATTTTTAACACCGGTGGGGTTGCTGTAATTAGCTATAATGACATGACGCAAAAAAGCCACTACCTTAGTATTAACGCACCAGCTAACGTCGTTATTTAGGTGAATACTTCAGCCTAAAAATGTATTAATAAATTCAATTTAAAAAATGGCCTATCGGACCTATTTTGCTAAATAAAAGTAGAGATTAATAATGACTATTGAACGTCTTCAAACCGGTGCGCGTATGAGCCGCATTGTTAAACATAACGGCACAGTATACTTATGCGGACAAGTTTGCGCAGATGCCGAACAAGGTATTAAAGAGCAAACACAAACAATGCTGAATAAAGTAGAAGCGTTACTAGACGAGGCTGGAAGCTCTAAAGAGCATATGCTTAGTGCGACAATTTATGTAAAAAGCATGGATTACTTTGCTGATATGAATGCTGTATGGGATGCATGGGTACCCGAAGGGCATGCGCCAGCACGCGCGTGTGTTGAAGCTAAAATGGCTCGCGATGCATTGTTAGTAGAAGTGTCAGTCGTCGCAGCTGTAAAATAATAGCCTATAGCAGCTTGTTCGATATATATTCTCCAATAAGTCGCTTATCCAGATCCACTAATAAATTTAACTCCACAAAGCTTCAGGATAGACAATGAGTGCAAATCCAGTCGTATTAATAACCGGCGCCAGCCGAGGGATAGGGGCTGCGACCGCAATTTATTTCGCTCGCCACGGCTACGATATTTGCCTAAATTATAAAACAAATGATGAACAAGCTAAACTAGTAGCGCAGCAAGTTCAGAGCCTTGGGGTTAAGGTTGCAATGCTGCAAGCTGATGTATCTAGTGAGACTGACGTAGTTGCTATGTTTTATAAGATAGATGAGCTATTTGGTAAAGTAGATATTCTTATCAATAACGCGGGTATTTTAAAGCCTCAAATGTGCTTGCTTGATATGGATGCTGCACGAATTAACGAAGTATTAAGCACAAACGTAACCAGTGCTTTTTTATGCTCTCGCGAGGCGATTAAGCGCATGAAAGCAGGCGGCAGTATTGTTAATGTTTCATCAGCTGCATCACGCACTGGCTCTCCAAATGAATACATTGATTATGCAGCATCAAAAGGAGCCATGGATACTTTAACGATTGGCCTTGCTAAAGAGGTTGCGAAGCAAAATATTCGTGTGAATGGCGTGCGACCCGGACTTATTTATACTGATATGCATCGTGATGGTGGTGAGACTGAACGTGTAGAACGTTTAAAACATAATTTGCCATTGGGCAGAGGTGGTAACCCTGAAGAAGTTGCCGCTGCAATTTATTTTTTAGCCTCAGCGCAAGCTTCATTTACAACAGGCGGATTTATTGATGTAAGTGGTGGATTGTGAAGTTACAACAACACTGAAAGCCAAAAAGTAAAACTTATCACACTTAAAACGGTTGATAGAACGACCGTGCTGGCAAGTGTTGCTTGATGTTGTTTGATTTGGCAGGCGATGAGGTACGCGTTTACACCCAAAGGCGATGCACTCAATAAAACCAGTACGTTTAATAATTGTGTATCGAGCTCAAATACATAATAACCCATTAAAAGTACTAAACAGGGCAATAAAAATAGCTTTATTAAGGTGGCTACTAACGCAGCTTGCCAATTATCTGAGACTTTATAAAAAGCTAAGTTTGCCCCCAGTACAAATAATGCACACGGCAGGGCGGGTTGTCCCAGTAATGATAGCCCAGATTTAAGATCGGCAAATAAAGAGAGGCCACTTAAGTTCACCGCGATTCCACAACTGATACTTAATACGACCGGGTTCAATAACATGTTTTTACCAAATTGGGGCCATGAAAACACCTTATTATTGCCTTTAGCGCTAATTAAAAATGTTAATGTGAAAAGTAACGCGCTGTGAAAGGTAATTATCATAAACACAATCCCCATCATTTGCTCACCAAGTGCGGCAATTATAATAGGTAAGCCAACCAACACCGTATTTGAGTAACTACTGCCTAAAGCAAACACACTATGGCGCTCATAGCTTTTATTTCTAGATAAGTAAAAACGGTCAATCGATAAGGCAAATGAAAAGGTGAATAAAACGGGTAGGTAAAAACTTAGAAACCCACCTAAACTGACGCTGCCCTGCAAATTAGCATTCGACATGTTGAGAAATAAAAATGCTGGGACACTGATATAAAACGTAAATTTACTAAGCCCAGCGACATGCAGTTGTGATAAAAACGCACTTCGGCTTGATAGGTAACCACATAAAACAATAAAGACCAATGGAAAAATAATCGAAAAAATATGCACTTTCTTTTGGCCTTTAACAGCAAATGTTTACCAAGGGTTAACGCCTGAACTCATCGCTTTGTGGTAGATTAATTAGTATTAATACCGCGCCTTTACCACCGTACTCAAGTGGTGCTTGGTGCATTGCAATCACATCAGGGTGCTGAACTAAATACTGTGGTACTTTGTGTCTAAGTATATGCCCACCAATGCCATGAACTACACAGGCGCAATAATAATGCTTTTTCTTGCACTCATGAATTAAGGCTGCCAGTTCATCTTTTGCAATTTCTTTATTTAGACCGTGCAAGTCTAGGGTTAAATCAGGGATAAAATCTCCACGGCGCAACTGTTTAGCTAAAAAACGGTCTTGGCCATCTTGTACATAATTTACCGTACCATTCGTATCTATATCTGGAACATATTCGTCCGAGAAGAAAAATTCTGACTGTTGTTGCTTTTTTTGCTGGGCAAATTGCTTCGCTTGTGACACTTTAGGTTTATTAGCAAAACGGTGAGTGTCTTGTTTAAAAACACGCGCACCAGAAATGCTTTGACGAAATAAGTCTATATCGTCAGTGCTAATTGGGCTGTTTGAGTGAGAATCTTTTTTCATTGCCGCAGTCTAAACAAAAAAATGCTAAAAATCGAGTAAATAGCGTTACAATAGGGCAATCATGGGGCCTTAATTGTGCCTCGATTGAGTTCATATTTTGAAAGTATAAGCAGGCAGATAACACACATGAGCGAATTACTAATAGAAGAAGCAACCTTAGATGAAGCTGTTGCAGAACTTTCAACATTGCACGATTGGTTACGTTGGACAACAAGCCAATTTGCCAGCAGTGGTATTTTCTTTGGTCACGGGACTGATAATGCATGGGATGAAGCGGTTAGCTTGTTACTTCCAGCGCTGAGCTTACCTGTTGATGCACCAAAAGAATTGATGCATGCAAGGTTAACCAGTACTGAAAAAAATCGGTTGGCAGGATTAATTTCAGACCGAATTAACGATTTCACACCCGTTCCTTATTTAACTAATATTGCATGGTTTGCCAACATGCCATTTTATGTAGATGAGCGTGTATTGATCCCTCGTTCGCCATTTGCAGAGCTAATTCACAATCGTTTTACGCCATGGTTAGAGGAGCCTGAATCAGTAGGGCGAATCTTAGATTTATGTACTGGCTCTGGTTGTATTGCAATTGCACTGGCACAAGCGTTTGAAACTGCCCAAGTCGATGCGGTTGATATTTCGTATGAAGCACTTGAAGTGGCAGATATCAATATTACTGATTACATGCTAAATGACCGTGTATTACCAATTCAATCAGATGTATTTAGTGGTGTTCCTGGGCAAAAATACGATCTTATTGTAGCTAACCCACCGTATGTTGACGCCGAGGATATGGCTGACTTACCACGTGAATTTCACCATGAGCCAGAACTAGGCCTTGCATCAGGCCATGATGGCTTAGATGTTACTCGTACAATTTTAAGTGAAGCAGCAGAACATCTAACCGATAACGGTTTGTTATTTGTCGAAGTAGGTAACTCTATGGTACACATGGATGCACTTTATCCTGGTGCACCGTTTGAATGGATTGAATTCGAACAAGGCGGCCTAGGTGTATTTGTTATCAGCAAAAAACAATTGGTTGATTACTTTGTTGACTGAACAGGTAAAATTTAAAGCCGAGCCTTAGGCTCGGTGCTCAGTAGTCATTAGGAATGAGGAAAGCAATGGCAGGTAATAGCATAGGACAACTATTTAAAGTGTCCACCTTTGGTGAAAGCCATGGCGTCGCGTTAGGCGGCGTTGTGGATGGTACGCCCGCAGGTCTTGAAATCACAGAGGCCGATTTACAAATAGATTTGGACCGTCGTAAACCGGGGCAAAGTCGTTATACCACGCAGCGCCGAGAAGATGATCAAATTAAAATTCTATCAGGTGTATTTGAAGGTAAAACCACAGGTACTAGCATTGGTTTACTGATTGAAAATACCGATCAGCGTTCAAAAGATTACGGTAAAATTAAAGACGTCTTTCGTCCTGGCCACGGTGATTACACTTATTGGCACAAATACGGTCTGCGCGATTATCGTGGTGGCGGCCGTTCATCAGCACGTGAGACTGCAATTCGTGTGGCTGCTGGCAGTATTGCCAAAAAATACTTAAAGCAATTTCATGGTATTGAAGTGCGAGCATGTTTAAGTCAGCTTGGTCCAATTAAAGCTGAGAACTATGATTGGGATGAAGTAGAAAACAACCTGTTCTTCTTTCCTGACGCCAGTAAAATTGAAGCATTAGACGAGTATATGCGTGACCTTAAAAAACAAGGTGATTCAGTAGGCGCTAAAGTCAAAGTAGTCGCTAAAAACGTACCTGTAGGCTTAGGCGAGCCGGTTTTTGATAGACTTGATGCAGAGCTTGCACATTCACTCATGAGCATCAATGCCGTTAAGGGCGTTGAGATTGGTGATGGCTTTGATGTGGTAGAGCAAAAAGGCTCTGAGCACCGTGATGAACTAACACCTGAGGGTTTCACGTCAAATCACGCAGGTGGTGTTTTGGCAGGTATATCTACTGGGCAAGACATTATTGCCTCAATAGCGCTTAAACCAACCTCAAGTATTACAATACCTGGCAACAGTATCAACACTGAAAACGAAGCCGTTGAGATGATCACAAAAGGTCGTCACGACCCTTGCGTTGGGATTCGTGCAATCCCAATAGCAGAAGCCATGATGGCCATCACGCTAATGGATCACTTACTGCGCCAACGTGGGCAAAACCCGCATGTTAAACATGAGCATGGGCCTATTAACGGCGCTGTATAATGAGCATTAAAATTTAAAAAACCACCCTCAGATGGGTGGTTTTTTTGTGCTACCTGATATTATTTACCAGGAAATTGATGTATGTGAACATCGCGTTGTGGGAAAGGAATTGTGATATTTTCCTTATCAAAAGCAATTTTAACACGTTCGAATAAACCAAAATAAACAGGCCAATAGTTCTCAGAGTCAACCCATGCCCAAACTAGCATACCAATGTGGCTATCGCCGTGTTGGCTTACATGTACAACGGGTTGCTTTGCATCGTCTTTTAGCACAAGGTCGTACTCATTTAACACACTCATTAATACTTCTCTTGCTCTGAGTACGTCATCGTCATAGCTTATACCAAATTCTATGTCGATACGGCGTGTTGGCTCTGAAAACTTATTTTTAACACAGCCGTTAGACAGCGTACCATTTGGAATAATAATCTTCTCATTATCGTATGTAAGCAGTACCGTGACGAATATTTGAATTTCAGTGACTTTACCCATGTAGCCTTGTGCTTCAATGACGTCGCCTACTTTAAATGGTTTAAAAAATAGAATAAGTACACCACCTGCAAAATTAGCGAGGCTGCCTTGCAAAGCCATACCAATCGCTAACCCTGCGGCACCGAGCATGGCAATAAATGATGTGGTTTCTATGCCTATCATTGATGCCACTGAGATCAGTAAGAGCACCTTTAAGATAACGGAAATAAATGACACTAAAAAGTGGGTCAGTCCGGCTTCCAGTTTTACACGATTCATTGAAGTTTCGGTCATAGTTGAAACTCGGCCAATAAACCACCAACCTATTATTAAGACAAATATGGCCAGAAGAAACTTGGGTCCATAAAGCATAATCATCTCTATGGCTTGGTTATAGATCCTTTCAATTGAAATATCTTCCATTTTACTCTCCGTTAAGTATGCATAAGCGTTTAGATAATAGCTTAGTATTGATAACTTAAAGGATAAATAACAGCAGAAAATTCAGAAATGTAAGTATAAAAGTGAGCAGCGAGTGCTGCTCACGAAGGTTTTTTAGGTTTTTCTCTTATTTGTTTGAATACGTACTAGTTTGATCATATTTTCTTTTACTTCAACTACTTCAATAGGGTAGCCAGAGATACGTAAACTTAAGTTAGCATCAGGGATATCTTCTAGGTATTCAATTATTAAGCCGCTTAGTGTTTTAGGTCCATCCAAAGGAAATTCCCACTCCATTTCTTTATTAAGATCGCGCACATTGGCACCACCATCAACTAAAAATGAGCCATCTTCCTGAGGCATTACTTCTTCACTTGGAGTACGTGTTTGGGTTGTTGTAAAGTCACCAACAACTTCTTCAAGAATATCTTCAAGTGTTACTAAACCTTGTATATCGCCATATTCATCAACTACTAAGCCAATCCGCTCTTTTGATTGCTGGAACTTAAACAACTGAGTATTAAGCGATGTGCCTTCTGGGATAAAATATATCTCACGTACAGCACGCAACAGTGACGGTTTATCGAATTGTTCTTTAGTTAACAGGCGTAATGCATCACGTGAATGTATAAAGCCTACAGCGTCGTCTATTTGGTCACGATATAAAAGTACGCGGGTATGCTGAGCATGGGTGAGTTGTTTGCTTATTAGTTTCCAGTCATCGTTGATATCAATCGCAACTATTTCGTTGCGCGGGATCATAATATCTTCAACAGTGACTTGTTCTAAATCTAAAATGGAAGTCAACATACTTTGGTGGCGAGCAGGAATAAGCGCGCCAGATTCGTTTAGCACAGATTTTAGTTCTTCTTTACTCATGCTGTGCTCATCTATTTGCGCAGCACTAATACCAAATAAACGTAACATACCGTTGGTCATCCAGTTAACTACGACAACAAACGGGAACAAAATTTTAAGTAATCCTTTTAATACCACTGAACTTGGAAAAGCAACTTTTTCAGGGTAAAGGGCAGCAAGGGTTTTAGGCGTAACTTCGGCAAAAATAAGTACCACAAGGGTAAGTACACCTGTAGCAATAGCAATACCTAAATCACCGTACAAACGGATACCAATGATAGTTGCAACCTGAGCGGCAGCAATATTAACCAGATTATTACCAATTAGGATCAAGCCGATGAGTCTGTCAGGACGGCTCAAGAGCTTATTAACGCGTTTGGCAGCGCGATGGTTTTCTTTAGCGAGGTGGCGCAGACGAATTCTGTTTATTGACATTATGCCCGTTTCAGAGCCAGAAAAGTATGCAGAACATAAAATTAGAATACCGAGTATTATAAATAAAACACTCGTCGATATGCTGTCCAAAGAAGGATCCTTTTATTATAAATCAATGCGTATTAAGCGGTAGTGAGCAGCCTGAGTCAAGTTAAAACTTATTCAGAATAACTTCTTGTATAAAACGGCTACCAAAATAGGCGAGCGTTAAGGTAAATGCCGCGACCATTATTGCCAATACAATTGGTTTGCCACGCCAGCCTTTAACTATATGCCCTACAGTCACAATAGCAAATATGGCCCATGCGACTAATGATAAAATAGTCTTATGAATAAATTCACTATCAAACATGCCATCTAAAAATACAAAGCCAGATAGTAAGGCGGCTGTAAGCAAACTAGTTCCTAACGTAAGTAGATGATAAAGCTGGCGCTCAACCACCATCAAAGGGGGTAAATGGCTATGGACAATAGCAAGATCTTTGCGTTTTAATCGTTTATCTATAAAGTAAAATTGGACGCCATATAAGGTGGCGATTATAAGAACGCAGTAAGCAAGCAGTGACAACGAGATATGTGTAACTAGAGCAATTTCTACATCAATACTTTGCAACAAAATATGGTGTGGAATAAATAAGCTGGAAAACGTTAAAATAGCGGCAAAACCATATACGACAGGCAGTAAAAGTGTGGCTGGAAACTTAAGCGACACAGTTGTAACCGACACAACAATGACCCAGCATGTCAGCAATGCAACATTTACAATACTGAGGTCTTGGCCATCAGCCCGAAACACTGAATTAACTAACAATAACATATGGGCTAATATTGCAACTGTACTAAGTACGATAGTGAGTTTTTGGCTTGGACCTTGTTGATGGAACAAACGAGACAACACATGCGAAGTCGCTAATACGTAAAATAAACTGGCAATAATAGTTAAACTAATAATCAGCATAATGCTTTGGCCACTCAATTTGAGTCAAATAATCCTTGTTAAGTTAGCCCCATTGTATTTTATAGTAAGGAAAAAACCTAGGCTTTGTAAAAAGAAACTCAAACTGCATACTTGAATACTGTATTGTGCGCCTAGATTTACGGTATACTGTTTTTAATTAAAATTTAAATTAATACTGATAAGTATAAATTTTGGCTCATAATTTGGGCTGAATGATTCAAATGCTATCGGTATCACGTTTATCGGACCCTTTATATGTTTGAGAATCTCCAAGAACGATTAGGTAAAACCTTAAAAAATATTAGCGGCCGCGGACGCCTAACAGAAGACAATATAAAAGATACGCTGCGTGAAGTACGCATGGCTTTTTTAGAAGCAGACGTTGCGTTGCCTGTTGTTCGTGAGTTTGTAAAACAAGTAAAAGAACGTGCTGTCGGTGTTGAAGTTACCAAAAGCTTAAGCCCAGGCCAAGTTTTCGTAAAAATAGTACGAGAAGAACTTGAAAAAGCCATGGGTGAAGCAAACGAAGAGCTGAGCTTAAATGCGCAGCCGCCAGCTGTTGTGATGATGGCAGGCTTGCAAGGTGCGGGTAAAACTACCAGTGTTGGTAAACTTGCAAAGTTTTTAAAAGAGCGTAAGAAAAAATCAGTCCTGGTCGTTAGTGCCGATGTGTATCGTCCTGCGGCGATTAAACAGCTAGAAACATTAGCGAGCGAAGTTGATGTAGATTTTTTCCCAAGTGATATTTCTCAAAAACCGGTGGATATTGCCCAAGCAGCTATTTCTCACGCCAAGAAAAAATTTATTGATGTGGTATTAGTCGATACCGCAGGCCGTTTGCATGTTGATAATGACATGATGGATGAAATTAAAGCGCTTCATGGTGCAATTAACCCCATCGAGACTTTATTTGTTGTCGATGCAATGACAGGTCAAGATGCGGCAAATACGGCTAAAGCATTTGATGAAGCATTACCACTAACAGGTGTGATCTTAACCAAAACAGATGGTGATGCACGCGGTGGTGCTGCTTTATCTATTCGCCATATTACTGGTAAACCAATTAAGTTTATGGGTGTGGGTGAGCGCACTGATGCACTTGAACCTTTCCACCCTGACCGTATCGCGTCGCGTATATTAGGTATGGGTGACGTACTTTCATTAATCGAAGAAGTCGAAATGAAAGTCGATAAGGAAAAAGCAGCCAAGGTTGCTGAAAAAGTATTTAAAGGTAATGGCTTCACCTTGGATGATTTTGCAGAGCAATTAAAGCAGATGAAAAACATGGGTGGCATGATGTCGATGCTTGATAAGCTACCTGGTATGTCAAACTTACCGGATGCTGTAAAAGGCCAAATGGGTGATAAAACCTTTATTCAAATGGAAGCCATCATCAGCTCAATGACTAAACAAGAGCGTGCGCGTCCAGAAATTATTAAAGGCTCGCGGAAAAAACGTATTGCTGCGGGTTCTGGTACGCAGGTACAAGAAATCAATAAATTGCTAAAACAGTTTACCCAAATGCAGAAAATGATGAAAAAGATGAAAGGTAAAGGCGGCATGCAAAAAATGATGCGCGGTATGAAAGGCATGATGCCACCGGGTATGATGGGCGGCGGCGGGCCTAAATTTTAATATCGCAATCAACTTTGTATATTAAACAGTCAAAATAATTTTAAAAAGAGGCAAAACGCCTCTTTTTTTGTGGATAATTTATGCATTCAATTGCTTACGCTACCTTATTTGACGCACAGATCAGTGTTTAATCTACTTAACTGGGATTTTAGATCACTTCTTACTTGCATTGTTGCTAAAAACTCGTACAATTCCCCAGCTCCCCATACTGGGGAGTAAATCTTATTAATGAAAACAGTCAATCTATTTAGAGGACGGTATGGTAACTATTCGTTTGCAACGTGGTGGCGCTAAAAAACGCCCTTTCTATCAAATTGTGGTTGCGGATAGCCGTTTCTCGCGTGACGGTCGCTTCATCGAGAAAGTAGGTTTCTTTAACCCAATTGCTTCAGGTCAGGAAGAAAAAGTTCGTTTAGATTTATCTCGTGTTGATCACTGGGTAGGTCAAGGCGCAGGTCTTTCAGATCGTGTAGCTAAGTTAGTTAAAGACGCTCGTAAAGCGGCTTAATAGGCGTAAGTGTAACCATGAGTCAAGAGAACACCTCATCAATAATTGTCGTAGGAAAGCTCGGTGCCCCATATGGTATAAAGGGCTGGCTTAAGGTACATTCATTTACTGATGATCCCCAAGGGATCTTCGATTTCAGCCCGTGGTTGATAGGGCAGCAAGGTAAATGGCAATCCTTAGAAGTGGTCGACTGGCGTCGCCACAACAAAGGCTTTATCGCTAAGTTTGCGCAAGTAAACGACAGAGACCAAGCAATGGCTTATACCAATGTTGAAATTTCTGTGGATTCAGCGCAGCTACCAGAATTACCGCAAGGTGAATTCTATTGGCGAGATCTCATTGGCATGTCGGTTGTAACTGATAAAGGTTATAACTTAGGCACTGTTGATGACCTGATGGAGACAGGCTCAAATGACGTATTAGTTGTGAAAGCAAATAATAAAGATGCATTTGGCCAAGCTGAGCGTTTAATTCCATTTTTAACTGATTCAGTTATTAAAGAAGTTAAACACGAAGCGAGAGAAATTACCGTAGACTGGGATCCTGGCTTTTAATGAGTCAAACGAGTTCGTTGTGGGTAGGGGTTATCAGCCTTTTCCCGGACATGTTTGATGCCATTACACAGCAAGGTGTAACAGGTCGCGCAGTAAAAAGTGGTTTAATCGACTTTAACTGCTGGAATCCGCGAGACTATGCAACTGATAAGCATAGAACCGTTGATGACCGTCCTTACGGGGGCGGACCGGGTATGTTAATGATGGTTGAACCATTGAAACAAGCCATTCTTGACGCAAAAAAAGCGGCAGGTGATGGTGCAAAAGTAATTTATATGTCCCCGCAAGGGCGCAAATTAGATCAGCAAGGGGCAAGCGAACTCGCAAACTCTGACAAGCTGATTTTGATTGCCGGTCGCTATGAAGGTATAGACGAGAGAATAATAGAGTCATACGTTGACGAAGAATGGTCAATTGGTGATTTTATTTTGAGTGGTGGTGAACTACCTGCCATGACATTAATTGACGCAGTAGCGCGATTAGTGCCAGGCGTGTTAGGGCATAACCAGTCAGCAGAGCAAGATTCATTTTCGGATGGCTTGCTAGATTGTCCTCACTATACACGGCCAGAAACATTGGACGACAAACAGGTTCCTGCTGTATTACTCAGTGGAAACCACCAAGAGATAGCTAAATGGCGGCAAATGCAGTCACTAGGCAGAACTTGGCTACGACGTCCTGACTTGTTGCATAACCTAGCTCTGACTGAGGAGCAAGCGGTATTACTCGCAAAGTTTCAGCAAGAGTACCAAAAAGCTTGTGGCTAGAAGACAGTTACACCTAGGAAAGTGAGAAACATAATGGCAAAAGTAAACCAAAATATTATTAAAGCGCTTGAAAATGAGCAGCTTAAAACAGACGTACCAGCATTCGGCCCTGGTGATACAGTAGTTGTACAGGTACGTGTAAAAGAAGGTGCTAAAGAGCGTCTACAGGCCTTTGAAGGTGTTGTAATCGCTAAGCGTAATCGTGGTCTTCACTCAGCATTCACAGTTCGTAAAATCTCGAGCGGTGAAGGTGTTGAGCGTGTATTCCAAACGCACAGCCCTCTTATCGATAGCGTAGCAGTTAAGCGTCGCGGTGCAGTTCGCCGTGCTAAGCTTTACTATCTACGTGAGCGTTCTGGTAAATCTGCACGTATTAGAGAAAAACTTAACTAATACGCGCTGTTTATCAACGCAGATAAAACAGGTTGTAGCCCTCGGGTTACAACCTGTTTTGGTTTCTAAGGGCGCTAATTTTTCAATAGTGGCTTTCACACACCTCTTCCTTACTGCATTTAACTGTGAGCTTCGTTATACTTAACTAGCAGCTATTAACTTCTTTTCCCTCTTTATTAAAAATGATGATCCAATGACCGATATGACAGTGGTTACCCACGATGGTAACTTTCATGCTGATGATGTATTCAGTATTGCAGTACTTAAAACTATTTTCCCGACGCTTACGCTAGTTAGAACACGAGACAAGCAACTCATTAGCCAAGCTAATATTGTCATTGATGTAGGTAACGAGTATGACCCTGATACAGGGCGTTTTGATCACCACCAACGTGGTGGTGCAGGTGCACGAGAAAATGGGATTCCTTTTTCATCGTTTGGGCTAGTGTGGAAAAAGTATGGCCTAGATCTTTGTGCTGGCAATCAAACTGTTGCAGATTCTGTTGACGCAGGATTAGTATCAACAATTGACGCAATAGATTGCGGCTATGTTGAAGGGGTAGAGACAGGTATCAGCCTAAGTCAGACAATCTCGATGTTTAATCCTACATGGCAAGAAGAAGGTAATTTTGACGAGTGCTTTAATGAAGCTGTGGAATTTGCACAGCGATTATTAAAGCGCTTTATTGCTAGTGCCAGTGGTAGTGCAGCTGCTAAAAAAATAGTCGCCAAAGCAATTACTGATGCAGATGATCCTCGCGTGATAGTGCTTGAAAAATATACACCGTGGAAAAAAACGGTTCACAGTTTGTCAGATCAAGCTTTATATATGATTTACCCATCTCACTCGGGTAAGTGGATCATCCAAACTGTGCCAGTAGAGCCTGGCTCATTTGAAGATAGGAAGCCGTTACCTAAAGAGTGGGCTGGTTTATCAGGCGAAGAACTTCAAACTGTCACAGGGATTAAGGATGCTAATTTTTGCCATAATGGGTTATTCATCGCGGGTGCTGACTCATTTACAAGCGTAATGAATATGGCGTCTCTTGCGCTGAAAAACTAAGTACCGATATATACCCAAATTACCTCAAGATACAGAACACAGCGTTTAGTGGCTTAATATCAAGGCATTACTTTGCAACAATGGTGGTTTGGGGATAAGGCCTCGCTGAGTCATTTGTGCAGCTTATTCCTTATTGCTTTTTCAAGTATTTATGTACCAATCTTTCTTTGTTTTCGCTTTTAACGACTGAGCGATCCTGTTAGTATTTATCGTATTGATTAGTTTACTTTAACGTAATTTAAAGTTTACATTTTGGCGTTTTATAGGTGGTAGGGTACGTGGCAGAGAAAGAAGAGTTAAATCAGCTTAGAACAGAGATTGATAAGTGCGATGCGCAATTAGTTGCTCTACTTGCCCGACGCAATAAAATTACCGGACGCATCGGTGCTATAAAACAGCAAACCGGAGCACCTCTACATGCTCCAGAACGTGAAGCAACTCTTCTCGCCGCGCGACGCCAAGAAGCAATAAACCAAGGCGTAAACCCAGAGCTTGTTGAAGACATTCTTAGACGCATGATGCGTGAAGCTTATCAAAATCAGCAAGCCAAACTAGCGTGCGCTGCACCTGAATTATCACCCATTGTTATTGTCGGGGGAGAAGGGGCAATGGGCCAGCTGTTTGCAAATCAATTTAAACGCTCTGGCTATGAAGTTAAAATACTTGATAAGTCACAACAGCATCAAGCAAAAGAGATATTAACAGGCGCGAAGTTGGTGATGGTAAGTGTACCCATAAATGCACTCGAGTCCGTAGTCAATTCGTTACCTAAGTTGGATGATGATTGTTTGCTGGTTGATATAACATCAGTTAAGCAATCACCTATAACGGTATTAAAAAAAGCACACAGTGGGCCTGTAGTCGGTTTGCACCCGATGTTTGGACCAGATATATCACACTGGGTAAAACAAACCGTTGTGGTATGTGAAGGTCGTCATCATGATGTTGCTCAAGGGCTTTTATCTCAGTTGCAAGTATGGGGCTGTCAGCTTGTTGAACTCGATGCTAAAAAGCACGATGAAGCAATGCAAATTATCCAGGTAATGCGTCACTTAACTACGTTTGTGTATGGTCAGTTTTTAGCGAGGCAAGGGCATACTTTAGAGGAACTTAGGAGTTGTTCATCACCAATTTATCAATTGGAACTGATGATGGTAGGGCGTTTATTTGCGCAATCTTCGGAGTTGTATTCAGATATTATGCTGGCTCAGTTTGATAACGTTGAAGGGTTGCTCGCGCAATATCAAGATACTTTTGCAAGCACACTTGAGAAGTTAAGAGCGGGAAATAAAGCTGCACTTATTGAGGCATTTGGCGAAGCAAAGGCGTATTTCTCAGATTCTACAGCTCACTTTTTAACGCAAAGTCGAAGTTTATTAAATAAAGCAAATGATGCAAAAGTGCTTGATTAAATCACGTTCAATAAAAAAGGGCCTTATGGCCCTTTTTTTTAACCGTCAACACTCACGGCTTGAAGTGATTCACCTTGGTAGCACCCTAAAACACGAACATATTGCGTGTGTTGTTTAAGTTGCTCTAAGGCACTTTGTACATGATTGTCTACTAGGTTTGCTTCTAAATCGACATAGAATACTTCTTCCCAAGGATTACCTGGTACAGGGCGTGATTCTAATTTGACCAGATTAATGTTGTGCTCTTTGAAAATCATCAGTGCATCGGCAAGTGAACCAGCTTGTTGCTTGGTTGCCATAATTAAACTGGTTTTAGTTGGGATTTGTTTTGAGACTTGCAACGGTTGGCGCGCAACAACAATAAAGCGACTGTGGTTTTCTTGTTGATTAGCAAGGCCAGATTTTAGTACCTCTAAACCAACGTGCTTGCCTGCTTGTGCTGAACCGATGGCTGCACTATTTGGCGTTTCAAGTGCAGATTGGAGTGCGCTCGATGTTGAGTCACACGTTTCATGCTGTATCTCACCTAGCCCTTGTAAAAAGCGGCTACACTGTGCAAAAGGTTGAGGGTGGGCAAAAATTTTACTTAATTGACTCAGTTCGGTATCAGGTGAAGCCAATAAGCAATGCTCTACACTGTGAGTAACTTCACCAACAATAGAGACTTGCGCGTGCTGGAGTAAATCAAAAACTTCATTGATACTACCAGAACTCGTATTTTCAATAGGAAGCAAACCGAAATCTGCTTGCCCGCTTTCAACTTTTCCTGTTATTTGTTCGAAACTAATACACCCTAATTCCACCAACTTTCCAGGGCGGCGACTAAAGTACTTATGGCATGCCAACTGGCTATACGTTCCTTGACCTCCTAAATATGCAACACGGTGAGTTTCACTCATTGCACCAGGGTTTAGGTTTTTTTGTAGCATTGCCTGCTGATTTAACACAGAATCTTCTAATATAGTTTGAAAAACATTATTAACATAATAAGCATCTAATCCGAGCGATTTTCCATAGCCTATCAACTTCTCGAGCAAAGCTTGCTCTCTTGCTTCGTCACGGATTGGTTTATTGTTTGCTATTTTATATTCGACAACGCCATGGCTAATACGACGACGTTTAGCAAGTAATACAAGCAGGTCAGAATCAATTTCATTGATGTCATGTCTGAGTGTGTTTAATACATCATTTGTCATTTGGGTTCCTCATTCCAAAAGCTACCAATAGGGTAGTAAAAACAAAAAAGCCTCCCAGTTGGGAGGCTTTTGCTATTCGGTTGATTAAATCTCGCAAACAGGTAAGCCTCTTTCATCTGATAAAGAAAAAGAAGCTAATAAACGTAAATGTGAAACGCGAGAAATGTATATTCATATCTTAAATGTATGTAGACTGATCATTAAAGTCAACACTCTATTGTGTTTAATAGCGCATTCGTACTGCTTTATTCTCATATTTAAGTTTTTTTGTGAATATTTACAAAAAATTTATAAATCTAAATAGGGATCTGGTATATTTCTGAGTGTAGATTCAAATAATAACAATTATTAATAAATAAGGTTGGATTGTGGTGTATAGACGCCCACCATCACGTTTTGGTGTTAACTCATTAAGTATGAAGCTTTCGCTGCTTATATCAGCAATTTGTTTAATTGCAGGTATCTGTGCAGCTGCATTAATGCTCAAGTCTGAAGAAAAACAGCTTGTATTTGAAGAGCATGAAGTATTAAAGCTTTCAAGCAATCGGTTAAATCAGCAATTTAATAATTTAGTGAAAACCAAAATTAATATTGCAGAGCAAGCAAACAGAGTGGTAACAAACCAACTGTTTTATAGCTCTTCGCAGCTGGCTGATAACCAAGATGCGGTATTAAGTTTTGAGGCAGACGGCAGCATTCGTAGTTCTTCTAACGATGGCTTTTCCGCCGCGTTTTTACCCCAAAAAAATTACTCCCCGTTTTATAAAAAGTTACTACATGACTCTGAGTCGCTTTGGAAAATACTATCTCCTACTCTTATTGAAGATTTCTCAAACTTTTATTTAATCACTAAAGATAACTTTATCCGCATTGCACCATCGAATTGGGCGTTAAGCGTTGCTGGTGATCATCAATTTACTAAAGACAGTAATTTTAACTACGCACAAGAAGCGCAAAACCCCACACGTAAAGCGGTCTGGTCTAATGTATATTACGATGAAATTTCGCATAAATGGGTCATCAGCATTCTTGTGCCTATTTATATTAATAATGAATTCCTCGGTGTGACTGGCAGTGATTTAGCTTTAGATACGTTAATCTCTCAACTCCCTATTGGTGACAATGATCAACACCTCTTTGTGTTTGACGGCCAAGGCCAATTACTTTCACACCCTAAGTTGACTAAAAATAAGTATGAAGATTATGGACAACGCGGCAAGCGACTAAATAGTAATGACTTTGTAAATGCCGATTTGCAAGAGCTTATTAGCCAAACAATTAAAATGAAGTTACCTAAAAATGCGGACTCTTTTATTCAAGATGGTGAAACACACATCATAAACATCCGTAAAGTAGAACATTTGGATTGGTACATCGGCATATATAAAAAACGCTCCTCGGCATTATCTGCGTTACAAGAGCTAAAGGTGAAGTTTTTTGGGCTGTTTATTTTATATGCCATTCTTGTTGCTTTATTGCTTCATCAAGCACTGTATCAGCTAGTACTGAGGCGTATACATTCATTAGTTCATGCAGTAACCAGCTTTGGTAAAGGTCATTTGCAAATTGAATTTCCTAAAGAAAATAAAGATGAAATAGGCACGCTTAACGGCTCTTTTCGTGACATGGCCGTTGAAATTCGTAAACTTATCGATGGCTTAAATCAACGCATTACAGAAAAAGAAATTGCCGAAAAAGCCGCAAATCGGCTTTCAAAGGCTGTGTCTTTTTCTGGTACTGGGGTTGTGATCACCGACCATAATTTTGTGATTGAATACGTAAATCCGAAGATGCTGGAAATGTCCGGTTTTGAGGAAAGCCACTTTTTGAATTCAGCCTTGCTGAGTATTGTGGCTGAAGAAATGGCTATATTAGTCGATGATATTGATATTGACCTGCGCAGTCGTAACTATTGGCGGGGTGATACCTTAATTCAAGGGCTAAACAAACAACCAATTTGGGTATCTTTGAGTATTTCACCTATACGTGAAGACAGTGGAGAGATCAGCAGTTACGTTGCATCCGCACAAGATATTTCGTTTGTTAAAGAAAGCCAAAGAAAAATGGAACAACTGGCTTACTTCGATACCTTAACAGGGCTTGCAAACCGTACATTTTTTAGAATGCAGTTACGTAAATCTATGGCGCTTGCTGAGCGTGGCCATTACGCATTTGCATTGTTTTATTTTGATTTAGATGAATTCAAACGTATTAATGACACATTAGGGCATGATGCGGGTGACCAACTTCTGGTGGAAGTAGCTAATAGATTGAAGAAACGCCTGCGTGCTGAAGATACTATATCGCGATTGGGCGGTGATGAGTTCGCAGTATTGCTCAGCGGAATTGAACATCAAGATCACGCAACAGAAGTGGCTAACACGATTCAAAAAACCCTAAATGAACCTATCATGTTGGGTAACAATGAAGTGATCATCAGTGCCAGTATTGGTATCACCATGGCGCCATATGATAGCCAAGAAGAAGACCAGTTACTCAAGCATGCAGATTTAGCAATGTATGAAGCTAAAGCAAAAGGCCGCAACACTTACCACTTTTATAGCCAAGAGTTAGATGCAGCTGCAAATGAACGGTTATTTATTGAAAATGAATTACGCAGTGCTATTAAAGAACGTCAGTTTGTTTTGTATTACCAGCCACAAGTTGATTGTAGAACAAATCAAGTGGTTGGCTACGAAGCATTGACACGCTGGTTCCATCCAACAGAAGGTATGATTCCACCGACCAAGTTTATTCCTATTGCAGAGGCAACAGGTTTGATTGTGGAGCTTGGTGCTTGGGTACTTGAGGAGTCGTTTGAATTTGCAGCAAGGCTTGCAGCGCAAGGTCGTGAAAATAACATTTCGATTAATCTATCAGCTCGTCAGTTCAAAGACTCTAAACTAGTACCGTTACTGGCATCGATGATTCAAAAAACGAATGTACCTGCAAAGAGCTTACATTTAGAGTTAACAGAAAGCATGTTGATGGGGAATGTTGAGGCTGCAATAACACAGTTACACCAGTTAAAAGCTCTGGGCGTGTCTATTTCTATTGATGACTTTGGTACGGGTTACTCGTCGTTAAGTTACTTGAAACGTTTCCCTGTTGATATCCTTAAGGTTGATCGTTCGTTTGTACAAGACATACCTGAAGATTCTAACGATATGGAAATCACCGCGGCGATTATAGCCATGGCACAAAAGCTTAAACTTGATGTGGTCGCTGAGGGTGTTGAAACTATTGAGCAAGTTGAGTTTTTACAAAACAATAACTGCTTTATTGTGCAAGGCTATTTCTACAGTCCACCTATCCCCGAGCGAGAGTTACCTAAGTTATTTGATAGGCTCAGTAACCTGAGTAAAAGGCACTAGTTTAATTTGTTTGTTAACTAAATAATTGCTAACACCATTGTTAATCTGAGCACCAACTAACAGCTGTTAGCCAGAGCCTTTTCGCTGCATTACACAAGTACAATAAATAAAAACGGCACCTAAGTGCCGTTTTTATTTAACTGCTAAACTGGCTAACCAATTGCTGGGATAAGTCCTGCCATTTGCATTCCTTGCGCGCTGATAATAAGCACTCCACACAGTGCAGCAAGCACTAGTCCAACATTTCCACCAATCACAGTGTAACCTATATGCGCTTGTTGGCGTTGTTTATACACCATAGCGACAGGTAAAAATACCGCTAATACAACAAGTGCAATTGCGGCGTAGCCTAACGCCATTATAAAACCCTGAGGATAAAAAAGTGCAAATCCTAGAGGAGGAATAAACGTAATAAGAGCCGTTTTGATGCGATCTTTACTTTTATCACCTTTTTTAAATGCATCGGCAAAAAAATCAAACAACCCTAAGCTCACGCCCAAAAATGAAGTGGCTAATGCCAAATCGGCAAATATATTAACAGCAGAAGCGACGGCTGAATTGTTTGCAATATTAGCCATGCTTGCAACAAAACCTGGCAGCCCAGTACTTGTTAGTAGCTCACTTTGGCTCATGATCCCTTGGCTAATAAGTTGCCAAAAGATATAAATAGCGAGCGGTAATGAAGCACCTGCGATCATCACACGGCGCAGTGTTTTTATATCGAGCCCCACATACTTAACAATCGAAGGAATAGAGCCATGAAAACCGAATGAGGTAAATACAACTGGAATAGCGGATAAAATGAGGCCTTGCTCAATTGGCATTTCAAGTAAATGCTTTCCATGTACATAAGGCGTAAGCATGTAAAATAAACTGGCAAGTACAACAATTTTAACGGTAAATAAAATTCTGTTAAGTTTATCTACTTTACTTGTTCCTAGTGTAACAACAGTACCAATGATTAATGCAATAATGACAGAGCCAACTTGTGGAGCGATATTAAGGTTAAGACCAGTATTAATCTTTTCTTGTAATTGCGCGCCGCCACCCGCTATATACGCAGCACAGAGTGCATAAAACAAGAACATAACCGAAAAGTTGGCAAGATACTGTCCGCGTTTGCCAAGCCATGATTTTGCTAACGTGTTTAAAGTGGCTTCACGTTCTGCATGTTGATGTAATTCAAGCATAAGCAGGGCGGTGTAGGTCATTAACACCCATGTTGCTATAATTAATACAAGTGCAGTACTAAACCCAAGTCCTGCACTTGCTATTGGCAGCGCGAGCATTCCTGCGCCTATCGTGGTACCTGCAACAATTAACATGCTGCCTATTGTTTTATTTTTAAGCACTCTTTTGCCCCTGAAACTTCGTGAGAGGCAAGCAAGATATAACTAGTTGGCGCAAACTTAAATAGTTTTGTCATAAATCAAAGAAAATAAATGTAACCTATGATTTACATGGGCAAAACAGATTAAATAATTTAACCGAGCATTGAGCGCAAAGTGTTGACTAATTAACCAAATCTGGTACTAATGGTTTTCGCTTATGCAGCTTTATTAATTCAACAAACAAAGAAAATTAAATGCAACTAACTAACCGAGTCCATACAACGCTTTGCTCATGGCTGATTTCATCAGTGATGCGCTCGTGCATGGATTGCGGTAAAGTATAGTCCTTATATTTAACCGCGGTATAACGCGGTTAGAATCTTTTCCCTCCTGTCGTTGTACCGCTTCCTAAAAGGAATAGTCCGGTGAACGTAAAAATCTCGTATTTTTTTATGGTGTTAGTATGGTCAACAACACCACTAGGTATTGTATTTAGTAGCGCAACGGTAGAACCAACTTTAGCCGTGTTATTACGCATGCTGATTGGGCTTATTTTGGCTGCGTTTGTGGTCGCAATAGCCAATATAAGAATACCTTGGCATAGACGTGCGTGCTTTTTATATGGCTATTCAAGTATGGGAATTTATGGCGGTATGTTACTCAGCTATATGGCTGCTCAAACTGTTCCGTCAGGATTAATCTCACTAATATTTGGCTTGGCTCCCATTTTATCTGGGTTGCTTGCACAGCGCTTACTAAATGAACCTAAGTTTAGTTTAATAAAAAGTTTAGCGTTGCTCTGTGCGTTATTTGGCTTGTACTTGGTGAGTAAAGAACACATTCAGGGCTCGATGTTACAAATGCAAGGATTGGTCTATGTAGCTTTAGCTGTGTGCTTTTTTAGCCTTAGCGGTGTAATGATAAAGCGCATACGTATCGCAATACACCCAATGGCAACAACATTTGGTTCTTTAATTTTTGTGACGCCGCTATTTTTTATTACTTGGTGGTTTTTTGGCGGTCAGCTTGATAGCCAAGCATGGTCAGCTAAATCTATTTGGTCAATCGTTTACTTGGGGGTTTTTGGCTCGTTAGTCGGGGCATTGGCGTATTTTCATGTGCTGCAAAAGTTGACAGCAAGCACGGTTGCGCTGACCACTTTAATTACACCTAGCTTTGCAATTGCCTTGGGGGCATGGTTAAACGATGAACCTATTAGCATACAGCTTAGCGTTGGGGCAGGAATTATTTTGATTAGCTTAGCAATTTTTCAATTTAGTGAAGGGTGGGTGAATAAAAAAGGTAAGCTAAAAAAGCTTACCTCTTAATGACTTAAAATTACATTTTTGCTATTTGAATAACCAAGCGACGGTTTTTATCACGGCCTAAAATGTTGTCATTGGTTGCGACATGGCGTTTTTCACCAAAGCCCTGTGTTTCAACCTTTGACTCATCAACACCAAGGCTTACCATATAATCTTTTATTGCCTTAGCGCGCTTTTTGGAAAGCTCAAGATTATTCCAGCGGCCACCGTAGCTGTCAGTATATGAATCAATTGATATAGATGAGATGCTTGTATCATGCTTTAAGTATTCAGCTATTTTATCTAATCGTTTTTGTGACGATTTAGTAAGCTTACTGGTATTGGGTTGATAATTCATTATCGTGAATGAAATATCCTCAAAATTATAAGGTAATAACTCATCACGGCATTGCAAAAAAGCCCAGTAAGCTTGTTTAAAATTAATACTTGAAAGGCCAACGGCAATTTTATCGGCACTATTTTGCCAGTCTTGGTAATAAAAAGTGGGGTGATAGCCTTTTTCAAGTTCCGTAAGCATTTCCCATGCGGTTTGGTTGCCCAGTTCGCCGTCAAACTTACGCAGTAGCTTCATATTTGCAAGATCACGTGCAGGACGGCCCGCTCGCCACGCCGGAGGGACAGCCTTGAGACCTGCCACACTGTAATTATCTGGCCTCACAACCATGTCTAAATTAAAGAGCACATCTTTATTTTTACTAGCATTTGCACTAAAGATAGCTTCCCCGTAATAAGGAACCTCATGATTTAATTGACATTGTAGTCGTGTTGTTTTTACAACATGCCATTGCGATGTATCAGCGTTGGCGCTGTACTGTCGCATTGCAGCTGATGCTACGCAGCTTGAAAATAGGGCAATTGTTGTAATACCAACAGAGAGTAATGATAATTTCACAGTAGTGGACTCCAACAATAAATTACTTTGTAAAAATGCCTGTCAATACTTTGGCTAGTCAGCAAGTATAACAGTTACTCAAAGCCTTGTATTAGTATGAACATTAACATTAAAGTATTAAGCAATTTATATGCCCATATTCTAATCCTTTAATTAATACTTAAACCCTCTAGCCTAGAGGGCATCAACTTTGTCATAATAGAAAGCTTACATTCATAAACCAAGAAGACTATGGCAAATACTGAACAAACACTTTTCGCAAAACGTTTCCGTGGCTTTTTCCCTGTTGTTATAGATGTTGAAACAGCGGGTTTTAACAAAGAAACTGATGCGCTACTAGAAATTGCTGTATCTATTTTAAAGATGGATGACGAAGGGTTGTTGAGTATAGATCACACCGTGCATTTTCATGTTGAGCCTTTCGAAGGGGCTAATATTGAGCAAGCCGCAATTGAATTTAATGGAATTGATCCACATTCACCTCTTCGTGGTGCGGTGCCAGAAGATGAAGCAATAAAAGAAGTTTGTAAGGCGGTGCGCAAAGCTCAAAAAGCGGCAGGGTGTCAGCGATCAGTTGTGGTTGCCCATAATGCGGCGTTTGACCATGGCTTTTTGAATGCAGCTATTGAGCGAAATAATATCAAGCGCACGCCGTTTCATCCTTTTGTTAGCTTTGATACTACCTCGCTTGCAGGCTTAGCACTTGGGCAAACTGTTTTAGCAAAAGCGTGTCGTGCAGCAGGAATCGAATTTGATAACAAACAAGCTCACTCTGCTTTGTACGACACTGAACGTACGGCTGAGCTTTATTGCTTAATAGTCAATCGTTGGCAGCAGCTCGGTGGATGGCCGCTCGCTGAAGAGGCACTAGAAGATGGTGAACAAACCACAATAGAAGACTCAGCCGCTAAAACGACTGAGTAATCTTTCCTTCGCTCATTTTTACTAAATGAGGTGGATAAATACGCGAAAAGTTTTTCGAATCTTTAGCTATTTTGAGCTCTACGCCAGGGTGCATGAGCTCATTAACCTTAACCCTACTAATAGACAACAGTTGTGTTATTTTTTGCTTAATTAGGTGCTTTTTACGTTTAGTATTAGCAACTTTAATGTTTATTTGCTCTTCACTGGCCGTAATTTTATCGAGCAGTAATTGCCTCTTTTCAGGAAATGGGATTTTAATGGCTTTTTTTCGAGCTTGTTTAAGCGCTGCAGATTTTGTAGTTAACAGCTTTTCAAAGTCACTAACCTGCACTTGCTTTTGACGTAAATCATGCCAGTTTTGCGCAAGATATATTCGTGTTTTGGTCCCCGATGGCGCGCCTAGCTCACCTGTTTCAATTCGCATCGCATTTAAAACACTTCCACCTATTATTTTACCGCGAGGGTTACTTGCTTTACCAACTCTGATCAAACGGCGTGCGCTTAAGTCACAATGTAATGCTTGGCGCTCAATAAATAAATCCTGCTCACCTTCGACCGAGCAATATTGTGCATATCCAATTGAAATTGTTCGGGCTGCTTTGATTTTACAACTAAATGCTTCGTTATCTTCGCGTTTTCGACCAATTGCACCTTGCATTACGGTCACAGCACTTGCACTTTCAATAGTACCAGATTCAACAAAGCCCAGTACTGTGACATCACCGCTTGCACACACTTGCATGCCGTCTTTGATATCTCCGCTGATAATAACACTGCCGTCAAAATCAACATGACCTGTACCAATATCCACGTTATCGAAGCACAGTACATCATCAACACGCATACCTCGCGGTAGTGCAACAGGCACACCTTTACAATCTGCAATCAGAATGTTTGAGTTATCAGGGTCTAACTTAGTACCTTCAAAAGGCTGCAATGGTAAATCTTTGCCAGGGCAAGCAGGTATTAAGTCACCAAACACAGTATAACCATCTTCGCCATTGGTTGCTGCGACTCGCTGCATCAGAGGCGTACCCGGCTTCACTGTTATAATTGCACCTAAGTTGCGCATATCAACCTTGCCGCCTTCTTTAGCTTGCGGGCTTAAAACTCTGTCTTGTGCCGTTGAGCATAAACGTACAAACTTTGCATCTGCACCTTCTTTAGGGCGACGGCCATGAGCAACAATTGCTGAATAAGACATACCGGGCGACTTTTCGAATTGTTGACCTAAAAATGAGTCAAGGGCACGAGCACTTATACCTTGTACAACACCCGCTTCTAACAGTACTTCACGAGCTTTATCCACAGACATTATCTCACCACCACGCGCTGTGGTAAGGGTTGCTTCTGCAACCATGTTTTTTTCGTCAATTTTTATACTGATCGAGGCGTCAACAGCCTTTGCTATGTGAAGAGAGTCATTGCCTAATCCATTACTAGGAGAAAATAACTTCCCTATATTTGCAGTTATCACTTCATAATCAGCGAATTGAGATTGTTCAATTAATTCTATTAATTGTGAGCCTGTGACAGGAAAGCCACTCTTTTTAGGGTGCTCGGCAATAGACACAAAACCAGATTGTGTATCATGGATAAACAGCGACATTTATGACTTCCTATAAAACTATGCCTGTTTTTATTATCATTCACCAAGGTGTAATACTAAATGGCGATTATGTATGCTATTTGAGCACAAGAATGGTCTTATGTTAAGTAAATGTTCTAATTATTTTTCCGAAAGTGTAGGCTTGTTTACAAATTTACCTGTAATTAATTATAAATAAAGCACTTTTACTAGGGTCTGTTGACCTTTGCGGATTAAAATTTGTTCAAACTAGGAGCGGTTTAATCGCGGCGTGAGGTTTGTAACCTAGCGGGCTAAGTCAAAACCGAACAACAAAGAGTAAATCGCTCTTGGGCAGAACCCGAAGGGCAGCGCCTGTTTGGCATTTATGCTGCGTTATCACCTATTTATGGGGAACAACCACACCACATAGGTGCTGCCTTGCCTAAATACCAAACAGACTGCTGCAAATTTAACCTTGAAAGGTCAACAGACCCTAAAATAAAGTTGTTTAGAGTCTTGAGTATCAGCGCCTTAGTCAGTTATACTGCTCGCACACTCTGAATGAGTTTACTAATTCAGGGGCTGATTAGGATTCGACGGAATTCAAGAAGCCCGAGGTGCATGTCGAGGTGCGGTTTGCCTCGTAAAAAAGCCGCAAATTAAAGTAATCGCAAACGACGATAACTACTCTCTAGCAGCTTAGGCTGGCTAGCGCTCCTTCCATGTATTCTTGTGGACTGGATTTTGGAGTGTCACCCTAACACCTGATCGCGACGGAAACCCTGGCCGGGGTTGAAGCGTTAAAACTAAGCGGCCTCGCCTTTATCTACCGTGTTTGTCCGGGATTTAAAGGTTAATTAAATGACAATACTAAACATGTAGTACCGACGGTCGAGGCTTTTCGGACGGGGGTTCAAATCCCCCCAGCTCCACCAATATCGGTTTTTAAATTCGTTAGTTTAAAAACCCTAAAAAACCCGCAACTTGAGCAATCAAGCTGCGGGTTTTTTTTAAACATAATTTTACAAAAGATGATTGCTAACTGTACAAATTGATTTTTAAGGTGCTATTTTAATGCGTGCTATTATACCCTTAACACCAAAGCAATGAATTATAATAATGCCTAACTATTTACCGCCTTTTACTTTATCAAACAAAACAATGATGGTTTAAATGAAGGTTTAAATGCGGGTTTAAGTGAGGGTTTAAAACTATCTGACGTTGATAAAACCATTTTGGCGTTTATTGAGCAAGACCGCTATATCACCAATGTCCAGCTTGCTGCAAAATGTGGCAAGTCGCAAAGCACCATCGAAAGGCGCATAAAAGTTTTAAAAGACGTAGGCTTGATAACTCGTATTGGCGCAAAGAAAACAGGGCTTTGGCAGGTTAACTCCCCCTTTTAATTTTAAACAACCGTTAAACTAGTAATGCGCGAAACGCTTTGTTGATACTTAATGAGATCCATAAAAAGTCAGGGCCATTCAAATACATACGATGTTTCACCTGCTAAGTTTGAGGAAGATTCTGAGTTAAAAGCCGTCTAGTGAAAGCTGGGAAGCCCAGTTGTAGTAAATGAAGAAGGCGACGTTTAATATCGCCTTATTATGCCTAGGTAAGGCTTTAGTATTTAAAAAGACCCAGTTTTTCGACAATGCCTTTTTCTAGTTCGTTTAACTGCTTTATTGTGCCGTCAAGAAGCTCTGCTTCTTGAGCCAATGATTTTGCCCCATGATTAATTTTTTCCATTGTAGATAAAATACCTTCAGTGGTGCACGTTTGCTGTTCTGAACTTGCGGCAATTCGCTCGTTCATGAGGTTTATTTCATCGACTTGCTCTGCAATATTATGAAAAACATGCTGGCTTTGTTCATTGGCTTGAATTACTTGGCTGCTAACGTGTTTGCTTTTTTGTGATGCTTGTACGCATTCACTGGCGTTGGTTTGCAATGCGCTAATGATGCTCTCAATTTCAGACGTTGAATGGTACGTTTTACTTGCCAGTGCGCGTACTTCGTCTGCAACCACTGCAAATCCGCGACCAGATTCACCCGCTCTTGCAGCTTCTATAGCGGCATTGAGGGCAAGTAAATTAGTTTGCTCGGCTATACTTTTTATTACATCAAGTACTTGGCTTATTTCACTGCTTCTGCTGTCAAGTTGTTCAACCACACTCGATGTATGATCTAACTGATTTTCAAGCTCGTGGATCAGTGTGCTGTTGTTACTCATGCTTAATTGGCCATCTTGGCAGAGGGTCTGTACTTTTGTGGTTTGGTCGGCAGTTTGTGTTGCGCCAAATGCAATTTCTTTTGTGGCTTCACTTAGTTGGCTCAAAGATGAAGTAGCAGCATCAGTTAATGCATATTCTTGCTCGGCTTCGTATTTAGATCTCACCGTGGCTTCGTTTACAGAGCCTGCAATAATCTCTAATTCAGTGGCTGTTTTACCAAGACTGGCAATAATTTGTTGTACTTCGTTAATAAAGCGATTAAACCCAGCCACTAAGTAACCAATTTCGTCACTCGATTGATAGTTAATACGCTGAGTTAAATCACCACCGCCACGCACCAGCTCATCAACTAGTTGGTTTACACCAACAATAGGTTTAATAATGATAAAGCGACACACGTAAATAATTGTTACACCGAGTAGTAAAAATGAAATAGCTAAAGTAATTACCATGGTTTGAACTGCATTGAAAATACCTTTATTGAGCTCATCTTGGCTGTATTTTATATTTATTGTGCCAATTTTTTGTTCTGAAACAGTCAGGGGTAATTGATGAGCGATCACGTTTTTCGCATTAACAAGTTGCCCCACGTTGCCTAAAAGTTTATTTCGATGATCAACTACTTCAATATGCTGAATATTATGGTTTTTTGCAAAAGCATTAATTATTTGTGCGATTAGCGGCTTATCATAGGAGAAAACAGGCTCAGCTAAAATAACGGTTAATTGTTGATCCAGTGCTGTGATGTTTTCTTGCCATTGCGCTGTTTCACTATTTTTTAATAAGTAATAGTTAACACTCACAACAAAGCCAAATATGATGATGAGACAAATACTTAATGCGACGGTTATTTTGTATTGTAATGATTTCATTGTGTTGTTGTGCTCTCATTAAGTGGGTCGAACCAAAGCTCTGTGCGAGACAGGGGAGTCATTGAACTTAAATTAGGGTTGCTTAGAGGAATAATAATACGCTGTTTTAAATTGGCCTTTTGTAAAACCATTTGTACTTGGCTGTCACTAAAAAACATGCGGGTAAAGCTGCCATCTTCAATCATTTTATTTAACGATTGCGTTAGTTTTTGTGCAAGTTGTGCGTTCTTTTTTGCAACAAAAAAGTACAGCGGTGCGGTGTATTTTAATAGTACATAGGGATCTACGGTTAGATTTAGCTCTTGGTGATTAACTATTTCATCCCAGGGCTCATTTACACCACGAGGAAAGTAATCGAAACGACCACCTTCAAGCATAGGGAATAAATTTGGGTACTTTAATGTGGTGACTACATTTAGGCCGTTTTCTTTTAAAATGGTTGTATCAGGCCACGTTTTTCCTTGACCAGCACGAAACCTTTTTAAATCATCTATGCTACTGACGTGCTTAAACAGATCTGCATTTTTTTGGGTGACGATTGCTAAGCGCATCCCTAGCAGGCCTCTAAAAAGTGGAATGTATACCGCTTGGTAATCTTGCTCAAGTGATTGTGAAGTCATGCTCCACATAACATCGAGCTGGCCTATTTTTACATCATTTAAAATGCGGGCATTTGATATGTCTTTATCGCTTTCATATGGATGAATATAGTCTAATTGTGCTTTGTTTAGCGCCTCTTTAAGTAATTTATGCGGTAAAGAGGTATCGCCAGAATAGCTTTGCAATTTAATGGGTTCTGCGAAGCTTAAAAAACTCATGCAGAGCAAAAAACTTGAGAGTAAATAATACATAAAAACCGTGTTGTTATAATTGTGTGAATTACAAACTACGGTTGTTTTAGTGGCAGCTCAACTGTTTGTTTTATGCATACGTATTCAGTATTTTGGCAAGTTAAAAACTACTGGGTGATCATTATTGCGATATCTGTTTTGTAATCATGCTGAAGTAGACTAATACGAACCGTTTTACCTTCTATAGAGTAAAATAAGGTTGAATTACTTGCATAACTGCGATTTAAATCAGGTTCGCCAAGTTGTTGGTTATAAAATGTGACAATATCAGGTATAGACTGCGCAGAGTAGCCTGTTTGTACCATTGGGTATTGATTATCAACATGCATTGTTAATTTGTAGTCTGCTGGAACGGGCACTAAGCTTAAGTTTGCGGCGCTTGGCCATACAGTAAATGCCAGAGCAGCACACATGAAAGTTATTATTTTTCTCACAATTTTTCCTTATTAATTAGATTTTCGCTCGCTATCAAGTGAGGCTACATACGATTAAATTTTATTACGTATTAAATCTCGGACAATAAACCGTGCAGGGTGAATTGCTTGATTTACTCTCTCACTAAAAGGACTTGGAGCGCCACTTAAGTGGCTTACTAAATGTTCCGCAGCTAAGGGGGCGCTGCATAAACCGCGGGCACCAAAACCCGTTAATATATGTAAGCCCTGTTGAGTCTTTTTTAGAGGCTGATATTGATATCGCTTACCTTGGCGCAGGTTTGCAAATGCTTTTGTGTAGTCTGCTTGCTCTGCCCATTCTCCTGCCATAGGGAGATGATCGATAAAACTGCATCTTACTGCCGCTTTGGCGTCGGTGATATTACCTAAGCTTGATGCAAATTCGCAATGATTATAAAAATTAAGTAGTTGCTCTCGGTTCGTTTTATTGTCTTGCTCGGTGACGTTGCGGCTTTTTGAGTTTTTTTCAAAGGTCGCGCCCATACAATGGTGCCCTAAATAGGCAGGAGTAAAGTAGCCTTTGTGGCATAAAACAGTTTTAAGTTTATCAGAGGCTGGGCTTGCCTGTACATGCGATACTTGGCCGCGTACACCTACAATTGGCAGTGCTGCTGTTTGAGCAAAACGATCGCTGTGTTCGCCTGCACAGATAATCACATCTGAAAAAGGGCCGTATTGTTTTTCGCCACTTTTTAGTAACCACCCATTGGGTGTTTTTTCAAGTGCATCGATATCACAGTTAAAGTGGCTGTTAATGCTTGCTAATGCCGTTGCTTGGTTATAAAGCGCTTTTACAAGTTGCGGTGGATTAACCCAACCAGCTAAAGGGAAGTGTATTCCAGCATACCCGGCTTCAATACCCGCGATATCATCTGCTTGTTCGGCCGTTACAGTATGCATTAGCTCCTTTGGCCATAGCTGTTTCGTTTCAATATTTTGATGGCGTTCAGCTAATGGTTGCTTTATGGCATGTTGCAACACACCACACCATTGATGGTCGTAACTATAGCCATTATCAGTTAACTGTTGATACAAACGTTTGGCATATAAAAAACTGTGCGCAAAAAACTCACTGTGGGGTGAGTTTTTTGCTTGCAAATGTGGGTAAACGGCACCTTGCACATTGTGGGATGCCCCCATTGCGAGCTGTTCATCCTGGCAAAATAGCTGACTGTTTACGCCCCGTTTGGCTAAACTATAAAGTACTGCACTGCTGGCAATGCCCCCGCCGATGATGGCAACGTTGGTCAATGAACTGGTATCACTTGCATAGAATGGGGGAGCTGAACGCGTTTTGTTTGACTGAGCCAGTGCGCCAATTAGCATCTCACGCTTTCGGCCAAAACCTTTGGCTTTTTGCATGCTAAAGCCTGCCTCGTTAAGCCCTCTGCGGACAAAGCCCGCAGCGGTAAATGTTGCCAAAGTGGCGTTTGAACGTGAAATATCGACCATTAATTCAAATAGTTGTTGTTGCCACATATCAGGGTTTTTACTGGGGGCAAAGCCATCTAAGTACCAAGCATCGACGACTCCTGAATGTGAGTAACTCATGTTATTTATAGAGTCTTGTACATCACCAAAGTATAAATCAAGAATTATGCGGCCATGATCAAACTCTAGCCGATGGCATCCAGCTAAATTAATCGGATAATGCGTGAGTAACTGGTTACTATATTGGGCTAATTCAGGCCATGCTTGCAGTGCTTTTGCAAGGTCGGCGTGTTTTAAAGGGTATTTTTCAAATGAGATAAAATGTAAGCGTTCAACCGTTTTACTTTGTTTTGTGGGAACTTTATTTTGCTTAAGTTGCCTATTAGCCAAATGAGCGTTAAATTGCAGCCACGTATTAAGAAAATTAAGCCCAGTGCCAAAACCTGTTTCAGCAATAACAAAATGTGGGCGGTCATGGTTTTGTAATCGGGCTGGGATATTGTTTTGTTGGTAAAACACGTAATCGGATTCAGCTAATCCATTGTCGTTAGAGAAATAGACGTCGTCGAAGTTATCCGCAACAGGAGTGCCTTGGCTATTAAAGTGAATATCAGCGTGTTTTATCATGGCCTGCAATTAATTAATGTGTACTTTTTTTAATTATTTTACGTGTTTTCTTTGAAATAGTCTGGCGTTATTTATAAGCTATGCATTCAGAGTACATGTGTACGCTAGAAAGCTGACCACTTAGTTATAAAATTCAGCGTAAAATAGATCACAATTTAGTATCAAGCTAAGGTAATTACCCATGAGAAGAGCCGTTATTACGGGCATCGGTGTTGTATCAAGCATCGGCAACAACAAAGAAGAAGTATTAGAATCGTTAAAAACTGGTAAAAGCGGTATTGCTTTTAACCAAGAGTTTGCAGATTACAAGTTACGCAGTAACGTATCTGGTAAAATTGATATTGACGTTAAAGAGTTTGTTGATCGTAAAGCTATGCGCTTTATGGGCGATGCAGCTGCTTATTCATATATCTCAATGGCACAAGCAATCGAAGATGCTGGCCTAAATGAAGAGCAAGTTTCAAATGAGCGCACAGGTCTTTTAGTGGGTTCAGGTGGTGGTTCATCAAAATGGCAAGTAGAAGCGGCTGACATTTTGCGTGAAAGAGGCGTTAAACGTGTTGGCCCATATATGGTACCGCGTACTATGGCGAGCACGACTTCTGCCTGCTTAGCCACACCGTTTAAAATTAAAGGCGTGAACTATTCAATCAGTTCTGCGTGTGCAACTTCAGCGCACTGTATTGGCCATGCCGTTGAGCAAATCCAACTTGGAAAACAAGATGTAATTTTTGCTGGTGGTGGTGAAGAGTTGCATTGGACCCTAGCGATGGAATTTGATGCGATGGGCGCACTTTCTACTAAATATAACGAAACGCCAGAGCAAGCATCTCGTACGTATGATGCAAATCGCGATGGTTTCGTTATTTCTGGCGGCGGCGGTATTGTTGTTGTTGAAGAGCTGGAGCATGCCCTTGCTCGTGGCGCGCATATTTATGCTGAGATTACCGGCTATGGTGCGACTTCTGATGGTTTCGACATGGTTGCGCCATCAGGTGAAGGTGCGGCACGCTGTATGCGCCAAGCAATGCAAGGCCTTGAAGGCGGCATTGATTATTTAAATACCCATGGTACGTCTACACCTGTTGGTGATGTGAAAGAGCTTGGCGCTATTCAAGAAGTGTTTGGTGGTAACTCACCGCTGATTAGTGCAACTAAAGCGATGACAGGTCACGCGTTAGGTGCAGCGGGTGTGCATGAAGCTATTTTCTCACTATTAATGCTTGAGCACGGGTTTGTTGCTCCTTCAATTAATATTGATGAGTTAGATGAGCAAGCAGAAGGCCTTAATATTGTCACCGAGCGTAAAGACGTTGAGCTAAACACTGTTATGTCTAATAGCTTTGGTTTTGGTGGAACGAATGCCACACTCGTAATGAGTAAATACAAAGGCTAATTAAAGCCCGACCTATTTTAAAGCCGAGCAAAATGCTCGGCTTTTTCGTTTGTGTAACAAGGTAGTTGTTCGTTACAATATTACTTCTTACTGGTAACCGAGCTCATGAATGAAAATACTTGCTGATCAAAACATGCCTTTAGTTGAACAATACTTCGCTGAGCTAGGATGTGTAGAGCGTTTTGATGGCCGTTCTTTAAAGAGTGAACAGCTAATTGATGTTGATGTGCTTTTAACGCGCTCTGTTACGCAAGTGAATGAAGCGTTATTAAGCGATGCAAATAAGCTCAAATTTGTTGGCACCGCTACAATAGGTGTTGATCATATTGATACCGACTTACTTAATCAACGAGGCATTACATTTACCAGTGCACCTGGTTGTAATGCGGTGGCAGTAGCTGAATATGTATTAAGCAGTATGTTTGCTTTGATGCAAGAAAATGCATGCACACTTGAAGGCAAAACGATTGGTATTGTTGGTGTAGGCAGCATTGGTAGTTGTTTACGTGAAAAGCTTTCTGCATTAAATGTCACTGTTTTACTGTGCGACCCACCTAAGCATGATGTAGGTCAATTAGACGAACACTGTGATTTGGATACACTTCTTGCACAATCAGATATTGTGACTTTTCATGTGCCATTAGTAAAAGCCGGTGTGCATAGTACGCTTCATTTAATGAATAAAGCACGTTTGAAGGCCCTAAAAAGCGGCGTGATTTTAATTAATGCCAGCCGTGGCGATGTTATTGATAATCATGCTTTACTTGAGGTTATGCAAAATGGGGCAAGTCTTGATTTAGTTTTAGATGTTTGGGAAAACGAACCCACAATTTTAACTGAATTACTTGATTATGTGCGCTTTGCCAGTGTTCACATAGCAGGCCATACTCTAGAGGGCAAAGCACGCGGTACCCAAATGCTGTATCAAGCATTGTGTAATTTAGAAGGGCTTACAGCAAATAAGTCTTTGGCTGATTTTTTACCTAAACCAAGTGTTACAGATGTTTTATTGCAAGACACATTTAGCATTGATGATCTTGGTCAGTTAATACACCTAGTTTATGACGTGCGTCGTGACGATGGTATTTTACGTCGTCATTTGGCACAACAAGGTTTTGATAGCTTACGAAAAAACTACCCAGTTAGACGTGAATTTAACACTGTAAATATTCGTGGAGCGGGAGCAAATACGTCAATGCTCTCAGCGCTTGGGTTTAACATTTTAAACAGTGGCCATGACGGCGGCTGTTCTTAGAGGAATATACATGTCACAGAAATATAATGTTGCCGTATTAGGCGCTACAGGCCTAGTGGGTCGTCAGATAATTGAAACACTTGAAGATCGCAAATTTCCAGTTGATCAGTTATTTTTATTGGCAAGCAGCCGCAGTGCAGGCGAAGATATTAAGTTTCGTGGTGAAAACATTGAAGTACAAGATGTAGAAGGCTTTGATTTTAGCCAAGCTCACATCGGCTTATTCTCAGCTGGTGGCAGTGTATCTGAAAAATATGCGCCAATTGCAGCAGATGCAGGTTGCGTGGTCATTGATAACACATCGCATTTTAGAAATGACTTTGAGGTGCCATTAGTTGTGCCAGAAGTGAACGCAGCGAGCCTAGCTGATTTTAGAAACCGCAATATCATCGCCAACCCAAATTGTTCTACAATTCAAATGATGGTCGCGTTAAAGCCAATTTATGATGCTTATGGAATTGATCGAATCAATGTATCTACATATCAAGCGGTATCGGGTGCAGGCAAAGAAGCGGTTGATGAGTTAGCTAAACAAACGGCGAACTTAATGAATGCACGTCCAATGGAAAATGAACTATTCCCTAAGCAAATTGCGTTTAATGTTATCCCACAAATTGATAGCTTCGAAGAAAATGGGTATACACGCGAAGAAATGAAAATGGTAAACGAAACCCATAAAATTTTAGGTGATACTACGGTCGCGGTTAACCCAACGTGTGTAAGAGTGCCTGTGTTTTTTGGACACTCAGAGGCGATTAGTCTTGAAACACGTATGCCGTATGACTTTGAGCACGTTAAACAATTACTTAATGATGCGCCTGGCCTTGAGTTAATCGAAGATGCGGGGGATTATCCAACACCTGTTTCAGACGCAAGTGGTAACGATACGGTTTATGTGGGCCGATTACGCCAAGATATTTCACACCCACATGGACTGAATATGTGGGTTGTTAGTGACAATACGCGCAAAGGCGCCGCGACTAACAGCGTACAAATTGCTGAAGAGCTGATAGCAAATTACCTTTAGTCACACCTTTTAAAGCGGCACATTTGCCGCTTTTTAGTTTTAAACTGCCAAATAATTGCCGCAACGTAACTAAAAGCGTATAAACTTAACCATAACAATAAAAAACTCTTTCTACAGATTAAGTTTAAGCTATTACGTTTCAAAGTCTTGCAATGGATATTACAACCTAACTGGTTTATAGTTTGTAACTGGAATAGAGCTTGCAGGAAAATTTAATTAACTATTAATTTATGTAAGTCATTTTAATTTACGTAAGTTATTTCTGTATGAAATAACCAATGTTTAAGCGCTCATACTCGCTTTGTAGCAGCGCTGCGTTAACATTTAAACATTAAAGGATCAGCATGCGCGGTTTAGCAACACTTCTTTTATTAGCGTCTGCATTGGTGGTTACACCAGTTTTCAGCCAAGATGGTGCCCAACTTAAAGGGCCTAAAGGCGTTGACTATGGCGTCCAAGGTCGCTCTATAGGCCCAATTAGGCCAACAGACACGCTATGGCGTATTGCTGCAAAAGTGCGCCAAGATAACTCTGTTAGTATTTATCAAGTCATGCAAGCTTTGTATGAAAAAAACCCTAACTCATTTCTAGATCAAAACCTCAACCATATGCGTGATGGCGCATACTTAAAAATCCCTACGCTTGCTGAAATTCGTAGCGTAAACCCTGAGCTTGCAAAACAACGCTCGGAGCAAGATGACGAACTGTGGGAAAAGAAAAAGAACGGTACATTAACGAAGAGTGAAATCGTTGCGTCGCAAAAAAAAGTAACACAAGCACGCAAGGTTGATGTTGATGAGGCAAAGCAAGAGTTAAAAAATGAAATAAACTCGATAAAAACAGAGCAAGGCACACAGCTTGTTGAACTACAGGATCAATTTAAATCCTCAGTTAAAAATGTTGAAGAGATTTTAGTTGAAAATAATAAGCTCAAAGCACAGCTAACAGGTATTTCAAAAGAACTAGAAAATGTTCGAAACCAGTTAGGGCAAGATAGTGAAATCCAACAACAGCTCAAAGAACTTATAGATAAACAAAATGAGATCATAGAGCAGCAAAAAGCAAAAAAGTTAGAGGAGGAGAGTGAGTTTGATTTTGGCGCACTGCTAGAAAACCCATTTGTCCTCATACTACTGATGACAATACCCGCATTGTTAATTATTTTTGCCGTGGTTATGTTTTTGCGTAAACGCGCAAACCAAAAAGAAGAAACAAGTGATGATGAAGAGTTTTTGCCACAAAGCCCCGTGCAAAGCGATGAACCTGATTTAGGCCCTTCACTTGACCCAATTATTCCAGATCCAGTGGAAGACGACTTAAATGATTTGAGTGTGCAGCTTGATGACGATCTTGACGACGACATGCTACCGGAAAACGACGATATTATATTTGATGATAATATTGACGATTCATTTGAAGAGAGCGATAGCTTATTAGGACAAGATGAGCTTGATGGTTTACTTGGTGACGACATCGTTTTTGACGATGAGCAAACCGCAGGGGAAGATGATGAAGTTGATATATTTTTACAACAAGACTTCGATCAAACAGATGACAGCCTATCTGATGACATTGACTCAGCTGATAACGATGGCGATATATTAAGTGCAAGTGATCTAGACGACTTATTTGCAAATGATGAAGATTCATCGGCTGATGAAGCACAGTTGGAAAACACTGAAAAAGAATCTGCCGAACTAAGCGAAGAAGACGATGACTTTGATATCGACTCGCTCATTGATGATGCTGCGCAAACCGATGCTGAACCCGAGCAGCCAGCTGAATTAGCGGAAGAAGAGGACGAATTTGATTTAGATGATATCGACTCACTCATTGATGATGCTGCGCCAACGAATGCTGAACCTGAGCAGCCAGCTGAATTGGCTGAAGAAGAGGACGAATTTGATTTAGACGATATCGACTCGCTTATCGATGATGCTGCGCGAAGCAATGCACAGCCCGAGCAGCCAACTGAATTGGCTGAAGAAGAGGACGAATTTGATTTAGATGATATCGACTCGCTCATTGATGATGCTGCGCCAGCCAATGCTGAACCTGAGCAGCCAACCGAATTGGTTGAAGAAGAAGACGAATTTGATTTAGATGATATCGACTCGCTCATTGATGATTCTGCGCCAAGCAATGCTGAATCTGAGCAGCCAGCTGAATTGGTTGAAGAAGAGGACGAATTTGATTTAGATGATATCGACTCGCTTATTGATGATGCTGCGCCAGCCAATGCTGAACCTGAGCAGCCAACCGAATTGGTGGAAGAAGAGGACGAATTTGATTTAGATGATATTGACTCGCTCATTGATGATGCTGAGCAGCCAACTGAATTAGTGGAAGAAGAGGATGAGTTTGATTTAGATGACATCGAAGGTTTAATCGATGATGCTGAGCAGCCAACTGAATTAGTGGAAGAAGAGGATGAGTTTGATTTAGATGACATCGAAGGTTTAATCGATGATGCTGCAACAAACGAACAACCACAATCAAACCAAGAAGCGCAACATACAGCGAATGAGCATGACTCAGAACTTGATGAAGCGTTGTCAGATTCAATGGAGGACTTGTCAGCTGTTGAAGATGAGTTAAACGTTGATGACGTAGAAAATATAGCGTCTTCTCTCACTGACGAACCAGATTTAGAAGAGCTTGAGGAAGAGCCAGAGCTTGAAGAAGAACCAGAGCTTGAAGAAGAGCCAGAGCTTGCAGCAGAGCCAGAGCTTGCAGCAGAGCCAGAGCTTGAAGAAGAACCAGAGCTTGAAGAAGAGCCAGAGCTTGAAGAAGAGCCAGAGCTTGCAGCAGAGCCAGAGCTTGAGGCAGAACCTGAACTTGAAGTAGAGCCAGAGCTTGAGGCAGAACCTGAGCTTGAGGCAGAACCTGAACTTGAAGAAGAGCCTGAGCTTGAAGCAGAACCAGAGCTTGTAGAAGAACCTGAGCTTGAAGAAGAGCCAGAGCTTGCAGAAGAACCTGAGCTTGAAGAAGAGCTAGAACTTGCAGAAGAACCTGAGCTTGAAGCAGAGCCTGAGCTTGAAGAAGAGCCTGAGCTTGAAGAAGAACCAGAGCTTGTAGAAGAACCTGAGCTTGAAGAAGAGCCAAAACTTGCAGAAGAACCTGAGCTTGAAGAAGAGCCAGAACTTGCAGAAGAACCTGAGCTTGAAGAAGAGCCAGAGCTTGAAGAAGAGCCAGAGCTTGAAGAAGAGCCTGAGCTTGAAGAAGAGCCAGAGCTTGAAGTAGAGCCAGAGCTTGAAGTAGAGCCAGAGCTTGAAGTAGAGCCAGAGCTTGAGGCAGAACCTGAGCTTAAAGTGGAGCCAGAGCTTGAGGCAGAACCTGAGCTTGAGGCAGAACCTGAGCTTGAAGAAGAGCCAAAACTTGCAGAAGAACCTGAGCTTGAGGCAGAACCTGAACTTGAAGTAGAGCCAGAGCTTGAGGCAGAACCTGAACTTGAAGTAGAGCCAGAGCTTGAAGAAGAACCTGAGCTTGAAGAAGAGCCTGAGCTTGAAGCAGAACCTGAGCTTGAAGAAGAGCCTGAACTTGAAGCAGAACCTGAGCTTGAGGCAGAACCTGAGCTTGCAGAAGAGCCTGAGCTTGAGGCAGAACCTAGGTTATCTGAATTACCAGAGGGTGATGACTCAAACGTTATTATGGATGAAGAAGACCTTCTGGATGAATATGATGATCCTGCTCTAAAAAGTGTTGATGAATTACTCAATGAACTGCAACAAGAGGACGATTATGTTGCTGATCCACAGTGGTCTTCTATAGATGATCTTAATGATGATATTGAAGAAGTTGAAATAGATTTAGGGGATGACCCACTCGACGAAGAGGGGATTTCATCAGATATTGATTTAGCAGCTGAAGATGAATTACCTGAAACTGATGATGTAACCCCGAGTCAAGAGCTTGAAGAATACCCAGAGCTTGAGCTTGACTATGACGACATGGATTCACTTGAAGGTGATGCAGAACTTCCACTAAGTCAAACAGAGCAAGATCTTGCAAATGCGATGGCTGGTGGCCAAGAAATCGATAATTTAGAACATGATTTTGATGATGAACAGTTAATTGAAGATGACTTTATTAGCAACGAAGCATTAGAAGATGAACTTGATGTTCCAGAGTCGAGCTCAGAGCTCGCGCAATCAATTGCACCAGAAGCTAATGAAGCAGTTGACATAGGCCTCAATAATGAAAGTGAAATAGACGCTTTAATTGATGATTCAAGCCAGAGAAATGAATTAGAAACACTAGCGCAAGATAATGCTGTTGATGATACTGAATTACAATTAAGTCAAGCTGAGCAAGACTTAGCTGAGGCTATGTCCACAAATGGAAACTCTGACACTTTAGATCAAGATTTTGATGATGAGCCCCTGATCGGGGATGAATTACTTGCTGATGATGAAAAGAAAGAGCCGGTGTTTGACAGTCAACTTGATGATTTTAATGAAGATGCCCTTGGCGAGATAGCTAACGATGACGTTGCTACAGAGTTAGAAAGCAGTATTGATGAAACAAGTTTATCAGATGATGAACTTGATGATGACTTTATGGCCGATCTTACTCAAACTGATTTTGATGCTTTACTCAGTGAGTTAGGAGAGCCTGAGCCTTTAAATATTGAAGACAGTGATGATTTTGATGTTGATTTTGATGCTTTATTAAATGAAGACCTAACAGAGCTTAATGGGTTAACTGATGCGCCAACAGGTGAATTAGAAAATCCTCAAAGTACCTCTGATCCTATTAGTGACGAATTTGTTGATATCGATGCCTTGATAGAACAAAGTGATGATGCAAGCCCTGAACACGAACCTTATGACGACATTGATATGGATGTAGGGTTAAGTGAATATGATGCATTATTGGCGGGAGAAAACCCGACTGATGTTGATTTAGAGAGCGGAGGCTACTCTGCCAAGCTTGATTTAGCGCGCGCATACATTGAAATAGATGATATGGACTCAGCGCTTGATGCAATTGAAGATGTTATAGCGAATGGTCCTGAAGAAGTGCAGCAAGAAGCGCAGAGTTTGAAAGCTAAAATAGTCTGATAGCATTTATATAAACAAAGGGTCTAAATTTACGTTTAGGCCCTTTTTTATTTACACCTTCAAAATGAAAGGAGGCTTGTTTATTTGTATAGTGTCACTTTTATTAGGTTGCTATATAGCATAAAATGCCTCGTTCATTAGCACAGTAGGTAAAGCAGTAATTATGCGAGTAGCACTTGGAGTTGAATACAACGGCGCACGATACAGTGGTTGGCAGCGTCAATCGCACGTTAACAGTGTACAACAAGAAGTAGAAACAGCGCTTTCGCGTATTTGTAATCACCCAGTTGAAATTGTTTGTGCAGGAAGAACCGATGCGGGCGTTCATGGTACGGGTCAGGTGGTGCATTTTGATACTGAGGCTGATCGAGAAATGGTTGCTTTTACTATGGGCATGAACACACTCTTACCAAAAGATATTGCTATTCGATTTGCGAAACCTGTCAGCGAAGATTTTCATGCTCGCTTTAGCGCAACAGCAAGGCGTTACCGCTACGTTATTTACAACTACGCTTACCGCGGGGCGATTATGAATGAAGGTGTTACTCATTTTTATCACCCGTTAGACGAAGTACAAATGCAACAAGCGTGTCAATACTTGATTGGCGAGCATGATTTTACATCGTTCCGTGCGCTGCATTGTCAAGCAAATACAGCAAAAAGAACGATCCATCACTTATCTGTTAAACGCCAAGGCGACTATGTAATTATTGATATCAAAGCGAATGCTTTTTTACACCACATGGTGCGAAATATTACAGGCTGCTTAATGGATATCGGATTACATAAGCACCAGCCGGTATGGCTTAAAGAGCTACTTGATTTAAAAGAGCGCGCAAAAGCCAGTGCAACGGCTAAAGCTGCGGGTTTATATCTTGTCGATGTTGATTATCCTGCGCAGTTTGAGATCCCATCGACAACGCTTGGCCCTCTATTTTTAGCAGATTCTGATAAATAAGTAATTTCCAAGCCGGTAAAAGTCAAGGTCATTTCACTACTAAGACCAGTTTTTTATACCGTCGGCGTGTAATTCATGTTTTAATTGAAAAAATTGTCTGCCTGTATATACGGGCAGGAAGCGACACAGAACAGTATTAAGAGAGTTGCAAATGAGTTGGTTAGAAAAAATCTTACCTAAAACGACAAAATCTTCTGGCCGTAAAGAGATCCCAGAGGGGGTTTGGGCTAAATGTACAGATTGTGATTCGATTTTATATAAAGCAGAGCTAGAAAAGTCACTGAATGTATGCCCTAAGTGTGATCATCACATGCGCGTTAGTGGACGTAAACGCCTAGAGCATTTTCTTGATGATGCAGATCGTCAAGAGCTAGGCATCGAGCACGAACCAAAAGATGTTTTAAAATTTAAAGATTCTAAAAAGTATTCAGACCGAATTAGCGCAGCGCAAAAATCAAGTGGTGAAAAAGATGCCTTAGTTGCTATGAAAGGTCGCTTAAAAGGTATTCCTGTTGCAGCTGTTGCATTTGAGTTCTCATTTATGGGTGGCTCAATGGCGTCGGTTGTTGGCGCGCGTTTTGTAGATGCTGTTGACCAATGTTTAGAGCACAACATGCCGCTTATTTGTTTTTCTGCTTCAGGTGGTGCACGTATGCAAGAGGCGCTTATGTCGTTAATGCAAATGGCCAAAACCAGTGCTGCACTTGCTAAAATGAGTGAAAAAGGCTTGCCGTTTATTTCTGTGATGACTGACCCTACTATGGGTGGTGTATCGGCGTCATTAGCAATGTTAGGTGATATTAATGTAGCTGAGCCAAAAGCGTTGATTGGTTTTGCTGGGCCGCGCGTTATAGAGCAAACAGTGCGTGAAACCCTACCAGATGGTTTTCAGCGCAGTGAGTTCTTACTAGAGCACGGTGCAATTGACATGATTGTAGACCGTCGTGAAATGCGTGATACGCTAGCGCGTGTGCTGGCTAAATTTATGAACTTGCCTTCTACCGAACAAGAGCATAGAGTAGCGTAAATTTCAGCTTAACTGATTACACGCTATGACAAAAAACATTCCTAGCCAATCATCAAGCCTTGATGATTGGCTTTGTTATTTAGAAAGTGTTCACCCTGCAAATATTGCTATGGGCCTCGAACGCGTAGCCGACGTTGCCAACAACATTGGTTTATTAGACACCTCAAGTAAAATTATTCTTATTGGCGGAACAAACGGCAAAGGCACCACTGCGCGTTGTTTAGAGTCACTATTATTGGCTCAAGGGTACAGTGTGGGCACTTATGCTTCTCCGCATTTAATTCATTACAATGAACGCGTACGCATTAATGGTGCTGAGCTTGATGATCAATTTCATGTTGATGCTTTTGATTTGTTAGAGCAAGGCCGTGGTGAAACACCATTAACGTATTTTGAGTACGGCACTTTGGGTGCGCTGGCTATATTTAAACGCCATAGCGTGGATTACGTACTGCTTGAAGTGGGACTCGGTGGCCGTTTTGATGCTACAAATATCGTAACCCCTTATGCAAGTGTTATTACTACAATAGATTTAGACCATAAAGAATACCTTGGCGATACCCGTGAATTAGTTGGCTACGATAAGGCGGGTATCTTTAGGGTTGATACGCCAGCCATAGTTGGAGATTTGAATATACCTCATACAGTGACTGATTACGGCACTGAAGTTGCGGCGAATATGTATCTTTCTGGTAAAGATTTTGTCTTTAAAGAAAATCAAAATAGCTTTATTTGGCAATTTAATGAATTTGACTATGAGTTTGTAAAGCCAAGTATTCCTTGTCAAAATGCAGCCACTGCATTGACCACACTTGCTGTGCTTAACTTATTACCTAGCAAAGAAGTAATCAATGAGTGTTTAACTAATTTAGTGGTTGAAGGGCGCTTTCAGAGGCTAAGTTCATCACCTTTGGTTTATACTGATGTTGCACATAACCCTGAATCAGCACGTTACTTAACCAAAAAATTAAAGCACTTAGCAGATCAAGGCTTTAAAGTTCATGCGTTAGTCGCTATGCTTAAAGACAAAGATAAAGTAGCTGTTTTAAATGAAGTAAGCCCTATTATAGACCAATGGCATTTAGCTGGTCTTGATTGCTTTAGAGGCGATACAGTAGAAAACTTAGCAAATGCAATGAATAATGTAAAATCTCATGCACCGCTGGCGCAATACCAGAATGTTGAGAGTGCGCTAAATGCTCTGCTACCAAAAATGGATGAACGCTCAGTGCTCATTGTTTTTGGTTCATTCTTTACGGTTGCAGCAGCAATTCAATATTGGAAAAAATAGAGAGATATACTGTGAACTCAGGCTTTATAAATCGTTTAGTCGGCACTAGCATTGTAGTGATTGCAGCTATCATTTTTATTCCAAATATTTTGGATGGTGAGAAGGTGCATTACCAAGAAGGGTTTAAGGCCATACCTGAGCGTCCTGAGTTCAAAACCATTGATTTGCAAGAAGCAATAGATGACTCGTTTGCCAATGCTGAGCAACCTAAAGCTCAAGTCGTTGAAGATATTGCCAGTGATGATCAATTACTTGATGACAGTAAAGCAGGTAAGGCGGCTGAGGTTATAACTGCAGAACCTGAATTTGTTGCAGCAACAACGGATAGCAATGAGCCAGTAAACACAAATCCAACTCCAGCGAATAATACTCAAAAACAGGTAAAGCAAGCCCCTGAGCCTGTTCGTAAGCCTGAAGAAAACCTAACAAAAATGGCGTATGTTATTCAGTTAGGTAGCTTTTCTCATGCAGCGAATGTTAAATCTCTACAAGCTAAACTCAAGGCTAATGGTTTTAAAACCTTTACCCGTCCAGTTAAAACTCCAAATGGTACTTTAACCAAAGTTTTTGTTGGTCCGTCGCTAGATAAAGCACAACTTCAAAGCAAACTGCCTGAATTAAAAGAACTTACAAAGTTAAACGGCAAAGTTACGCAATTCGAAGTAACAAAATGATCTGGCAATTGGGCGGGTTGTCTTATAGAATGCGCCCCAAATTAACGACTAGTTGGTTATTATGATCTGGGTTGATTACGCCATTCTTGGCATTATTGCACTGTCTACTATCATAGGTTTAATTCGTGGCTTTATTAAAGAAGCAATGTCTTTAGCTGTATGGGCAGGCGCTTTTATCATTTCTAGTTTATTTTACCAATATTTAGCCTCCTTCCTAACCAGTATTTCTGAACCCCTTTTAAGAAATGCAGCGGCCATTGCCATATTATTCTTTGCGACGCTATTGTTAGGCGGAATGTTAAACTACCTCTTAGGTGAACTTGTACAACGTACAGGCTTATCTGGCACCGACCGTGTCTTTGGCATTGTGTTTGGTGCACTGCGTGGCGTGTTGGTCGTGAGCGCGTTACTCTTCTTTCTTGATGCTTTTACCGGTGCGCCAAATACGCATTGGTGGGGTAATTCTATTTTGATCCCAGAATTTGGCTTTGTTGTTGAGTGGTTTTTTTCGTACCTCGAAAACAATTCAAGCTTTTTAAATTCGGTCAACCGTTAATCACCGAGGAAAAATTGCATGTGCGGTATCGTTGGAATAGTCGGAACATCTCCTGTAAATCAGGCGATATATGATGGCTTAACTGTTTTGCAACACCGTGGTCAAGATGCTGCAGGCATCATTACCATAGAAAACAACACGTTTAGTTTACGTAAAGCAAATGGCTTAGTGAAAGATGTTTTTCACACTCGTCATATGAAACGCTTACAAGGGACTATTGGTATCGGCCATGTACGCTACCCAACAGCTGGTTCATCTAGCTCGTCAGAAGCACAACCTTTTTACGTTAACTCGCCGTTTGGTATTGCTTTAGCTCATAATGGTAACTTAACCAATGCAGAGCAGCTTAAAGAGCAATTATTTTCTGAAGCACGCCGTCACGTTAACACGACATCGGATTCTGAAATTTTACTTAACATCATGGCTCATGAATTAAGCAAAGCTGACAAGCTAAAGCTTGATCCTGAAGATGTGTTCACTGCTGTAACTGAGGTTATTAGCAAAGTACAGGGTGGCTATGCAGCCATCGCAATGGTAATTGGCCATGGTGTGCTTGCGTTTCGTGACCCAAATGGCATTCGTCCACTAGTATTTGGTAAGCGAGAAACAGCAACCGGTACAGAGTACATGTTCGCTTCAGAAAGTGTAGCACTAAAAACTGATGGTTTTGAGTTTGTACGTGATGTAGCACCAGGTGAAGCAATTTACGTAACCGAGGCAGGTGAGTTTTATTCTCAAGCTTGTGCTGAAAAAGCCTCTTATTCACCATGTATCTTTGAGTTTGTTTACTTTGCTCGCCCTGATTCAAACATTGACCGTATGTCAGTTTATGCAACGCGCGTAAACATGGGTACCAAGTTAGGCGAAAAAATAGCACGTGACTGGGCTGACAAAGACATTGATGTGGTTATTCCTATCCCTGAAACATCGTGCGATGTAGCGCTAGAGATTGCTCGTGTGCTTGAATTACCTTACCGTCAAGGTTTTGTTAAAAACCGTTATATTGGCCGTACTTTCATTATGCCAGGCCAAGAAATGCGTAAAAAGTCAGTGCGCCAAAAGCTTAATGCTATTGATCGTGAGTTTAAAGGTAAGAATGTTTTACTCGTTGATGACTCAATTGTGCGTGGTACTACTTCAGCTCAAATCGTTGAAATGGCTCGTGAGTCAGGTGCTAAGAATGTTTATTTTGCATCAGCGGCACCTGAAATTCGCTTTCCTAATGTATATGGTATTGATATGCCATCGGCGGCTGAGCTAATTGCTCACGGTCGTGAAGTAGAAGACATTAACGCTAGCATTGGCTCTGATGGTTTAATCTTCCAATCACTTGATGACTTAATTGCGGCAGTTCGCCAAGAGAATCCAGAAATTAGTCGGTTTGAGACTTCTGTATTTGATGGCCAATACATTACTGGTGGTATCGATCAAGATTACCTTAATCGTATTGATAGATTGCGTAATGACTCTGCTAAATCAACACGAGAAAGTGCAATGTCTTCAGGGTTAGAATTACATAACCAAGAAGAAAACGGTTCAGATTAACTGAATTTGAATGCAAAAAAAAAGGAGCTAATTTAGCTCCTTTTTTGCATAGGAAAGGAAAAATAACGAAACACATTTAATAACTTATATACGCCTGTTTTCTACTTCATAAGATTCTTAGTGATTGCATGGGTTAACTATGTAAATGTAGGATCAATAATACCATTCGTCCATAACATGGCCGTGACTGCTAAAATAATTACCAATAGTATTAAGCCGCATGTAACAACTGAACTTGCGTAAATGAACCCTCGTTCTTCTGGTATGTGCATTAAAATTGGTACGCCTGTGTACAGCAAATAGACCGAATACGCTAATGCGACCATACCTGCGCACACAACGAACCACAACTCGGGTATAAATGCCGCTAGTGCAGACATAAATACAGGTGTAGATGTGTAGGCTGCAAGCTCTAGTGTTTGCGTAAACGTAGGTTTAGCGCCAAATGTAACGGCCATCCAGTGAGACAAATAGGCAAGTGCAAAAACACCTACAATTAATGCCGCATACATGGCAATTGCAATTAATACAGCACTGTCATGTGTTAAAAACACAGGGTTTCCAGCGCCAATGCTCCAACCTAAATACACTGAGGAGTAGTAGCCCATTGCAGATGGGAATAAAGCAATAAGCAGGATATGAGAAAGGCTATAGCTTAGGCTTTCATGGCGGTTATCTATGGTTTGCCACTCTTCAAGTGGATGAGCATATATGCCCCATAAATGGTTTAAAATCATTGTGTGCCCCTTAAGAAGGATAAATGTACTGTTTTATTTTTATACAGCTTGTATTAAGTTATGGTTCAGTAATTGGTCCTTGTCAAGAAAGTGCTATTTGCTAAGGTGAATTAGACATTAGTAGGGGGTTAGCTGATTTATTTTAGTGGATGTTCCGTGGTAATATACGGTCTCTATTATTCTATTTTATGAGCAATTCCAACTGTGCCACATAGCGAACTTTTGCAACCCATCAACGACTTTTTAAACTGTGAAACGCCAAATGGTTGGATCGATAAAGCAACTAAAAAAGAAAACCTACCTGTAATTCTAATCGATCACTTAATTTGTGAGTTAAAAGCCGCGCAAAGCGCAATGTTTTTAATAAGAAAATACGCAGTAGACAAGGAAAGTGGTGATGCATTATTGGCGTGGCTTAAACCGTTTGAAACGCTTATTTACAAGCGTGAGGGAAATTGGCGTGATTTAGCATCCAAAAATAAACTAACTAAATCGATCATTCCTAAATCTAACTCACCTTATGGGCAAGACTTAATTGATAAAATGGTGATGCTGATAAAAGAAGAATTACATCATTTTTATCAAGTGCTTGAAATTATGGATGAGTATGGTGTTGAGTATCAAAGTATTACGCCGTGTCGTTATGCAAAAGGTATGTTGCGTCACGTCAAAACATTTGAGCCAGACGCATTAGTGGATAAACTGATTGTAGGTGCATATATTGAGGCCCGCTCATGCGAACGGTTCGCAAAACTTGCACCGCATGTTGATAAGCGTCTTGGTGACTTTTATATTTCATTGCTCCGCTCTGAAGCACGTCATTACCAAGATTATTTAACACTCGCACAAGAGATAGCGGATTTTGATATTGTGCAACGGGTTGAATTTTTTGGTAATCTGGAGGCCGACCTCATTTCAACGCCGGATGAAGATTTTAAGTTTCATAGTGGGTTACCCACCTAAAAATACATAAACCATCACGCATTTAATTAATAAGACATGAGCTGTTTTCTAATGCACTTAGTATCTTCTTGCTTTGTGTATTAGGGTACTTACGTTTTTAGTTTTATAAATATTTCTTCTTCCTTTGAATCTATGATTATTTAATACATTTTTTTGATTTTTCTTGAATTTTTTAGTTTTTCTTAGGTTCGTTGTTTCAGCGCCATATATAGGGGCGCTTTGGCGTTAACGAATACTATATAACTTACCAAAATAAAACATATTTATTGCCTATGTCCCTTTTATTTCTAAAACAAATTGGACTCTTTTTCATCTCTCTTCTAGTGTTAATTTAGAGTGTTCTCTGAACGGGTATTTAATTCAATTGTTGAGATTTATTTATAAGGTTTATGCCTTTGTTTAACTTTGGTGAAATGTATGAGTGATAAAAATGGACTATTTGTATTTACTGAAGAAGAAGACGCAGTAGGTAAAAACTTAAAGGTATGGAAAATTTTAAGCGTTGAAGATGACTTAGATTATCAGAATGCATTAATAAACAGCTTAAAAGTTCTCAATGTCAAAGATGGTTATAAATTTGAGCTGCTCAGAGCAAACTCTGTATCAGAGGCTGCACTTGCGTTAAGTATGCATCCTGATATTGCTTTGATTTTTATTGATGTAGTGATGGAAGATGATGATTCTGGTTTACGCTTAGTCAATACAATAAGAGAAGTTATTGGTAATGCAGAAATGAGAATTGTCCTGTTGACTGGACAACCTGGCTTTGCGCCTGAGGCTGAAGTAATGAAAATGCTCGACATCGACGAGTATTGGAATAAATCAGACATTACTGCTGAAAAATTACAATCAATCGTAAATAGTAATATTCGGACTTGGGAGTATATCTCTCAAATAAAATCAGCCAAACAAGGCTTGCAGTTAGTATTAGATGCCTCTCGTAGTATTAATAGCAAGCATGACATGGCTTCATTTTCATATGCTGTGCTTGAAGAAATTAGTAATATTTTAAATATTACACAAGGAGGCGGCATTTTTTGTTCTAGCAATTCTTCTATTGATTGCAAAGCAACAATCCTTTCCACTCAAGGTTGCTTCAAAGGTGCTAAAGGGGCGTTACGAGAAAATACTTTATCTGAAGAGATTTACCAAGATTTTCGATCCGCGATTGAGTGTCGCCAACATATTTTTGCTAAGCATCACAGTGTGTTTTTCTTTGGCGCCCCAGCAAAAGGGGAGGTTGATTACATCACAATTGTAAAATCAGATAACCCCATCAATGAACAGCATGAGTATTTACTAAAGGTGTTTAGTGAAAACGTTAATACTGGCTTTTCAAACATTTCATTGTTGAACCGTTTAACTGAGCTGGCTTATACCGATGTCACACTGAATCTTAAAAATCGAAATTGGTTAATGCGAGAAATAAAAAACATGAACTCGCGTGAGCGCTTGAAAACCCGATTATTACTTTTTGATATTTATCAGTTTGATGAAAAATCATTCACGTTTGGCCATGAGTTTTGTAATAAACTTATTAAGTTAGTGCACGATAGTATCATATCAGTTTTCGCGCAAGAGATGCCTCGTATTGCGCTTATTAGTAATAGGGCATTTGGTTTGTTAGTCAGTGATGATTTTGATATAGACCAAGGAGTCAAGCTGTTTCAGAGCAAACAGCAATATGTAATTGAAAACGTAAAGCAATTTATCGATGTCAGTACTTTGGAGCTTGATCTAGGTTCAGTGATAGAATTATCACCAGATAAAATTATCAATTTGGCTGAGTCGAGTTTAAGTACAAAGTCAAATCAAGTTCACTACATCAAACACACAAAAGAAAAAACACAAGAAATCGCGAGGCGCTATCAGTTAATGGCGCAACTAAGAACAGCGATTGGTACTCAAAGTTTAGAAGTGGCATTGCAACCAAAAATGAGCTTATCATCGTTAACGCCGGTTGGTTTTGAAGCTTTAGCAAGATGGCGATTAGCTGACGGCTCGTTTGTGCGCCCTGATGAGTTTATAGAGCTTGCCGAGACCGCTGGTTTGATTAATGAGCTCGACAATGTAGTTTTTGAAAAAGTATTGGAAAGTATCAAAGTGTTAAATAGCCACGGCTTTAACTTACCTGTTGCATTTAACGCCTCTTCATACGATTTAGTTAACCCAGGGTACTTTGATCAGGTAAAGTCAAAAATCGAGGAGCATGGAATTTCTCCTTCACAACTTGAAATCGAGGTAACAGAGACACAAGCGATAAGTAACTATGGTGTGATAAAAGAAGCATTAGAGCGATTTAAGACCCTAGGCTTGAAAGTTAGTATTGATGATTTTGGTACTGGGTACTCATCGTTGGCACACATAAACGAAATACCCTCTACATCAATAAAGATTGATCAGTACTTTGTTACTAACCTCGAGTCTAACGAAAATAACCAGTATATGATTAAAATGATCCTTTCTTTAGCGGAGCAATATAATTTTCTTGTCATTGCGGAGGGAGTTGAAAATGAGTTTGAGGCTAGCTGGTTACTCGAACAAGGATGCCAAACAGCGCAAGGTTATTATTTTTCAAAACCCCAATTTATGGATGACTTGCTCATTTGGTTAAACCATTATAACGACAAAAATGAATAACACCGACCCTATTCCTACAGTTTCAAATAAAGGTTTAATATTAAAGTCTTTGTTTAGCGTATTTATCAACCTATTAATTATGTGGTTGATTTACGAACAGCTTTATCAAAGTGAAATAAATGAAATTAATGCTGTACAAGATGAAAAGCTCACATTGATTAGTAATAGTCTGACGAGGGAAATAAGCAGTATTGAAAAATTGACAAAAATACTCGGGCAGGGCTCAGTTTTAAAAAAAAATGGATCCGATTCGTTATCAACAATTTATGAGAAAAGGCCTAGCATAAATGAATATTTTTTAAATTTTGCGGCAGCAACAAATAATATTTCTCAAGTAAGATGGATTGACTCACAAGGCCAAGAGCGCTTTAGGGTTGACATAGGTCAGAATAAAAACAAAATTGTTAAACAACGCTTCTTACAAAATAAAAAACATAGGTATTATTTTACCCAGGGCATGCAAGTCGAAGCACCAAATACATTCACCTCACAGATTGATCTAAATATTGAACGTGGGAAAATAGTTAAGCCACATGAGCCTACAATTCGCGTAACGTATAAAACAAACCGGGACGAGTACCTCATTGATGGTCTGATAGTCGTGAATTTTAACCTTGATTATTTGTTTAGAGAAATACAAACGTATAATCAAAAAATAGCTCAAGTAAGTATTTTAAATCAAGATGGTTTTTGGCTTTTAAATAAAGATCCTGCGTTAGAATGGGGGTTCATGTATAACAAACCCAGCAATAACTTAGCCGTACAATCTCCTGTGCTATGGAGTACTCTGACACAGAGTCAAACAAACATAAATACCACCTTAATTGATAATATGCTGTTTACATACCGGCGTTTTTCTATGCTTTCAATACATGAAAGTAAAAATAATATCAGTAATGCGAATAAAGAAATAACCATTCTATTAAACAGTCCAAATGGTTTGATTAATGATGAGAAACGCTTTGCCGCACAATTAACGGTTACACTTGGTATATTGTTAAGCTTGATTAGTTTTGGTTTGATTTATCGTGATCATAAATACCAAAATAAATTATTAAATCTTTCGCATAAACTCTCTGTTGACAAAGTTGAACTCGCAATTGTGAACCGTCAATTAGATACGACACTTAAACAGCAGTTAGCATTACAAGCAGGTTTAATTGAAGCGAGAAAACTTTCATCGCTAGGCCTGCTTGTTGCAGGTGTTGCACATGAAATGAATACGCCTATTGGTGGTGCATTAATCTCAGTATCTAATGCAGATATGGCATTAAAAAAGTTAAGCAAAGCAGTGGAAGAAGGGTTAACCAAGTCGATGCTAGACGAAACAATGTATAGTATTAATGAGAATTTAGTTCTCGCGAAAACAAATTTAGATAAAACGGCAGTTTTAGTTAAAAGCTTTAAAAAAATGGCTATTGATCGCCACACTGATGAGCTTGAGTTGTGTGATATAGAAAAACTAATAAAAGAATTACTCCTTTCATTAAATTCACGGTTAAAAAATTCGCCTATTAAAATTAGCACCCAATTTTTAACACACAGGCATATAGCCAGCCGGCCGGGTATTATTTCTCAAGTTATTGAAAATTTAGTTATGAATGCGATGAATCATGCATTCGACGAATTTCAAACGGGCTTAATTAACATTAAAGTTGAGCAATATAAAGGCGAAGCTATAAGACTTACAGTCTCTGATAACGGGTGTGGCATAAATGATGACGTAAAAAGTAATATCTTTGAGCCTTTTTATACAACAACTCGCGGAAAAGGGAATACAGGTTTAGGTTTGTATATGGTACACCAATGGGTTACTGAGGTATTGTACGGTGAAATAACATTAGATTCGGACCCCCAGACTGAGGACTTCTATAAAACCCAATTCATTGTAATCATACCCGATTTAGAGTGAAGAGATGTTACTGCCTTTTTAAAAGGGAGTCGAAATTAATTTTTGAGATTTAGGCGTCACAATTAAGTATGACCCTTGCGTGTACCAATCGCCGAGTACTGTGCGAGTCAGGACCTCACCTTGTGCTTTATAATGATGTACATCGGGGCGGTGAGTATGCCCGTGGATCATATTATTCACCTGGTGTTTTGCAAAAACATTTAGTACGGCGTCTTCGGTTACATCGAGGATGTCTAATGATTTTCCGGCTTGGTTTTGCTTTGATTTTTCGCGTGCTTTTTTTGCCACACTTCGGCGATACCACAACGGGAGTGCCAGCATTAAACGTGGCCACCACCAGCCTCGACCTTTTTTACGAAATTTTTGGTAGTCAATATCTTGAGTACACATTTCATCGCCATGCAGTATGACAGTAGGTGTGCCATATAAATCAATCACCGTTTGCTCATCGAGTATAGTCATACCGGCTTTTTTGGCGTAGCCATCACGCATGATAAAGTCACGGTTACCGTGGATAAAAAATACCGGCGTGCCGTTTTCGCTAACTTGCTTGAGCCTTGCAGCTACCTCAGTTGATAATGGAGTGACATAATCATCGCCTACCCACACTTCAAAAAAATCACCCAAAATATACAAAGCATCGACATCTTTACTAACAATGTGGCTATCTAAAAACTGGTAAAAAGCAGCGGTAATATCTGGGCGGCTTTCAGATAAGTGTAGGTCGGCTATAAAGTAAGTTTGGCGCATTTTGACTCGAGTGCTGGATCTTAATAAATAAAAAGCGGATGATTTCACCCGCTTTTATAATATACCCAAACCACCTCAAGATGCGAGATATGCATTTTTAAGTAGTTTGGGTGTAAGCCTAACTTAGTCTACAGTTACGCTTTTGATGATAACATCATCAAGTGGTACATCTTGGTGGAAACCAGAGCTGCCAGTTGCAACAGACTTGATTTTCTCAACTACATCCATGCCTTCAACAACTTCAGCAAACACGCAGTAACCCCAACCTTGTGACGTTTCGCTGCTAAAGTTTAAGAAGTCATTGTCGTTCACGTTAATGAAAAACTGAGCTGTCGCTGAGTGTGGATCAGGCGTACGTGCCATTGCTAATGTACCTTTTTTATTTGAAAGGCCATTGTTTGCTTCGTTTTGAATAGGATCATGTACTTCTTTTTGCGTCATACCTGGCTCAAAACCGCCACCTTGAACCATAAAGCCATCAATTACACGGTGAAAGATTGTACCGTCGTAAAAGCCTGCATTTGCATACTGTAAAAAGTTTTTAACAGTGTTAGGTGCATCTTCTTTATGCATGTTTATGGTGATATCACCAAAGTTTGTATGTAGAACAACCATGAGGTTTCCTATTAGCTGATTTATTTAACGCTATTTTATCTTAGTTAGCTGAGATTAACAAAGTGCTTATTGATTTGATAAAGCGCTAGAGCAGGGGCTTTGCAAGTGTTAACATAACCAATCAAGTAAACAGTCAAGGACTTAAAATAAATGGTAAATATCTACAACACACTCACGCGTCAAAAAGAGCAGTTTAAACCTATGGTCGATGGGAAAATCGATATGTATGTGTGTGGTATCACCATTTATGATTACTGTCACATTGGTCATGCACGTACATTTGTTGGTTTTGACGTTATCGTGCGCTATCTTCGCCACCTTGATTATGATTTAAAATATGTGCGTAATATTACCGATGTGGATGATAAAATTATTAAACGTGCGAATGAAAACGGTGAAGCTATTAATGACTTAACCACTCGTATGACCGTTGCCATGCATGAAGACTTTGATAGTTTAAATATGTTGCGCCCTGATATCGAACCAACGGTAACAGGCCACATGGACGAAATCATCGAAATGGTTGAACGTTTAATTGCAAAAGGCCATGCTTATGTTGCTGCGGATGGCGATGTATTGTTTGATGTTTCCACGTTTGAGCAATACGGTGCGCTCTCACAACAAGATTTAACTATGCTACAGGCAGGTTCACGCGTTGAAGTTGCACAAGATAAAGATGATCCACTTGATTTTGTATTGTGGAAAAAAGCCAAAGCAGGTGAGCCTTCGTGGTCGTCACCTTGGGGCGAGGGTCGCCCTGGTTGGCATATTGAATGTTCAGCAATGAGCTCTAAGCATTTAGGCGAGCATTTTGATATTCACGGTGGCGGTTCAGACTTGCAGTTTCCGCATCATGAAAACGAAATCGCGCAATCGTGCTGTGCAAACAATGGTAAATACGTAAATACGTGGATCCATACTGGTATGGTGCAGGTAAACAAAGAAAAGATGTCCAAATCATTAGATAACTTTTTTACCGTACGCGATGTACTTAAAGAGTATGATGCTGAATCGGTACGTTACTTTTTGATCTCAGGTCATTATCGTAGCCAACTAAATTACTCGCAAGAGAATTTAGATCAGGCACGCTCTTCGCTTGAACGTATTTATACAGCACTTCGTGGTGTTGAGCCTATCGCGTGTGAGCTTGAAAATAACGAGTATGTCGCTAAGTTTAGAAAAGCAATGAACGATGACTTTAACACGCCTGAAGCTTTACCAGTGTTATTTGAATTGGCTAAAGAGCTTAACCGGGTTAAAGACTCAGATGCAACACAAGCAGGTAAGCATGCTTATGTTTTACGTTGTCTTGGAGAAGTGCTTGGTGTTGCACAGCAAGCCCCAGAAGCGTTTTTACAAGGCGGCCAAGCTGATGAAGAAGTTGCCCAAATCGAAGCGTTAATTGTTAAACGTAACGATGCCCGTGCGAATAAAGATTGGGCTGCTGCGGATGAAGCTCGCGATGCACTCAATGCACTCGGTGTTGTGCTTGAAGACTCTGCTGGTAAAACTACGTGGCGTAAAGCGTAGGTAAATAACCAAACCACCTCAAAGTTTGAGTGTCGTTAGAATTAGAAGCGATTTAGGCAAGGCATTGATTTGTAAGTAACAGTGGTTCTATTGTTAAAATCAATAACGTAGTATAAATCGCTTTTTAACCAACACCTTGGGCGTTCACAGAGACTTACTCTCATCGTTGTTCCTTCTTAAAAGGGACTGCCATTGTTGTAAAGTAAGACCTTGATATTGAGCCCAGTGAAACACTTAATTCTGCATCTTAAGTCGGCTTAGGTATTTTGGTCAAAAGTTTAAAAAGGTTGCCACATTGGCAGCCTTTTTTTGTTTTCAGCCCCTAAAGCATCTACTTTAGTTCAATAGGCTTTGTCTATCATGTGGGGTAGTCACTTTTGGCAGTGAGGGTATTTTGTTGATACGTCAGGCATAAACGAAGAAGTAATACGAAGGTATGTGAGGCATTAGTAGAAAGAGAAAACCAAGAACAAGCTTAACATTAGATTACACAACGCCCCCTTTTAGAAGCGTTGTGTAAGACGAGTATTACTTCTTCTGGTTTAATTCACGCGTTAGTTTAGCGTGCTTACTAAGCTCTGGTAAGCCAAGTTTTTCATAGCTTTTTTCCATCATCTCGAGTGCTTGATTCAAATAACTGCTTTGAGAATAATGTTCAACAACGTATTTACCTCTATTTGCAGCAGCCAGGTAGGCTTCACGCTCATAGTAATAGTCAGCCACTTTTAGTTCATAACGGGCCATTTTATTTAATAACCAAACTAAACGTCTTTTTGCTTCAGGCGCGTAGCTGCTGTCAGGAAAGCGATTTACTAATGTTGATAAATCAGTAAATGCTACTCGTGTACGCTTGGCATCGCGGTCAGCTCTGTCAACACCAAAATATTCTTGGAATGCATTTTCGTCCGCTTTGATATTCACCAGACCCCGCATGTAGTACATGTAATCCAAGTCTTTATGGTTTGGGTTTAATCGAATAAAACGATCAATTGTTGCAAGTGCTTGCTCAGTGTTACCTGCTTGATAATGAGCAAACACTAAATCCATTTGCACTTGCTTTGACATAGGGCCAAATGGGTAGCGAGAATCAATGGCGCTTAGTAACTCAATTGCTCGTGCATATAAACCAGAATCCAGCGTTTGTTTAGCATCTTCATAAAGCGCTTGTGCAGACTTATTAGGAACGCGTTGTATATCTTCTTGATCTGGAGCTGATGAACATGCCCCTAAACCAAGTAATGAAATTGTAAAAACGATGGCGAATGCACGTTTACCTATTCTATTTATCATTTTATTTGTTACCTTCGATGTCTTCGGCTAGGCCAAGTGGGTAAAACCGAGTAAACTATACTTATTATATAAATGCTTTTACTAAAAGCGATTCTAACCCAGTCGAGCACAGCTTGCACTGGTAAATTGGGTAAAGTTACTAATGTCAGAACAAATTTCACTTCAAGCCGAGGTGCCAACTGAGTTAGGCGGTAAACGTCTAGACCAAATATTGGCGCAATTGTTCCCTGATTATTCACGTTCACGTATAAAAACGTGGATTTTGGATGATAAAATCACCGTAGATGGTGAAATATTCAACACACCAAGAGAGAAACTGCTTGGTGGCGAAACAGTAAACGTTGAAACCAGCATTGAAGCGCCAAGAGAATATGAAGCGCAAGATATAAAATTAAACATTGTTTATGAAGATGATGATATTTTGGTTATCAACAAACCAATGGGCTTAGTCGTACACCCTGGGGCAGGTAATCCAGATGGCACGGTGTTAAATGCGCTATTGCATCATTTTCCAGAAATCATCAATGTTCCACGTGCAGGTATTGTGCATCGTCTAGATAAAGACACGACAGGCTTGATGGTGGTGGCTAAAACAATTCCAGCTCAAACACACTTAGTGACGGCATTGCAAAAGCGTGAAAACTTTACACGTGAATATGAAGCAATCTGTAATGGGACAATGACCGCTGGTGGTATGGTTGAAAAGCCAATTGGTCGTCACCCAACTCAACGCACGCACATGGCCGTTCATGAGCAAGGCAAGCCTGCTATCACGCATTACCGCGTAGCTGAAAAATTCCGTGCGCATACCCGTTTACGTCTACGCTTAGAAACAGGGCGTACACACCAAATTCGTGTACATATGGCGTTTATTAATCATCCACTTATTGGTGATCGCTCATATGGCGGACGTCCTCGCCCACCTAAGGGAGCAACACCTGAGTTATTTGAAATGCTCAGAGCATTTAACCGCCAAGCGCTACACGCTGTAAAACTTAGTATTGCGCACCCAATTACGGGTGAAATGATGACGTGGCAAGCGCCAATCCCTGATGACATGGTTGCTATGACGCATGCTTTGCGTGAAGACACAAAAGCTAATCCTAATATTGATATTTAGTGATGCATTTGACACCTACATGGCATGCGCCAAATAACATTGGTGCAATGAGCACCACTCGAGAGGGTGGTTTTTCTGATGCCCCTTTTGCAAGTTTAAACTTGGGGCTTCATGTAGGTGACAATCAGCAACATGTACAACAAAATCGACAAATACTTACCACAGATTACTTACCGGCAAGCCCTATATGGTTAAATCAAGTACATAGCAGTGATGTGGTCATTGTAGATGAGCACTTTGATTATAAATCCATTTTAACGGGGGACGCGCTTTTTACGCGCGAACAGAATCAACCTCTTGCTATCATGACAGCTGATTGCTTACCTATTTTACTTAGTACCCAATGTGGCAGCGAAATTGCTGCAATACATGGAGGGTGGCGAGGACTTAATGCGGGTATTATTGCGAACACGGTGTCTAATTTTTCATTCCCTGCCTCAGATATTATTGCGTGGCTAGGGCCTGCAATAGGCGCACAGCAGTTTGAAGTGGGCGCTGAAGTGAAAGCTAGCTTTATTGAGCAATCAGTTGAGTATGAACAGGCTTTTAAATTATTAAAAGCAAACAAATACCTTCTCGATATATATGCCATAGCACGACTTCAACTAAGACAAGTTGGAGTTAAAACTATTAGTGGGGGTGAGCACTGTACAGTGAGTCAGCCTGAAATGTTTTTTTCATACCGACGAGACGGTAAAACAGGCCGAATGGCATCTTTGATCTGGCGCAAGTAATTGTGTTCTACGCGGATTATATTTCTTCTCACACCTTGAACAAATCATCAAACATACCCATTAATTAACTAATTAATTTTTTAATAGGTAACCCCTCATGCGTTTAGATAGATTTACCAGTAAATTTCAATCTGCGCTTTCTGATGCCCAATCATTAGCGCTTGGTCGTGATCACCAATTTATTGAACCTGTGCATTTGATGTACTCATTGCTACAACAAAGTGGCTCAAGTGTTCGAGCGTTATTTGCACAAGCGGGCGTCAGTGCTGATGAGCTAAATACTAAACTATCCAAAGAGATAGAAAAGTTATTCAAAGTGGAAGGTGTTGGCGGTGATGTTCAATTATCAAACAACATGGTTTCACTGATCAATTTATGTGATAAATATGCACAAAAGCGTAAAGACAAATTTATTTCCAGTGAACTATTTGTGCTGGCTGCGTGTGCTGATAAAGGCCCTTTGGGGGACGTACTTCGCGCGTTAAACGTAACCGAACCCAAGATAGAATCAGCGATTGAAGCTATTCGTGGTGGCCAAAAAGTTGATGACCCTAATGCTGAAGAAACACGACAAGCACTTAAAAAGTTTACTATTGATCTAACAGAGCGTGCCGAGCAAGGCAAACTCGATCCTGTGATTGGCCGTGACGATGAGATTCGCCGTACTATTCAAGTGCTGCAGCGTCGAACTAAAAATAACCCTGTATTAATTGGTGAGCCGGGTGTTGGTAAAACTGCGATTGCCGAAGGGCTTGCACAACGTATTATTAATGGTGAAGTACCAGAAGGGCTAAAAAATAAGCGTGTACTCTCCCTTGATTTAGGTGCATTGGTGGCTGGCGCCAAATACCGTGGTGAGTTTGAGGAACGTTTAAAGTCTGTACTAAATGAACTAGCTAAAGAAGAAGGCCAAGTCATTTTATTTATTGATGAAATTCATACTATGGTAGGCGCTGGAAAAAGTGATGGCGCTATGGATGCGGGCAATATGCTCAAGCCCGCCCTAGCCCGAGGTGAGTTGCACTGCGTAGGCGCAACAACTTTAGATGAGTACCGCCAATACATTGAAAAAGATGCCGCACTTGAGCGCCGCTTCCAAAAAGTATTGGTTGAAGAGCCATCCGTTGAAGACACTATCGCTATTTTACGTGGTTTAAAAGAGCGCTATGAATTACACCACAGCGTTGATATAACCGATCCTGCAATTGTGGCTGCAGCGCATTTATCGCACCGATATATAAGTGACAGGCAGCTACCCGATAAAGCCATCGATCTTATCGATGAAGCGGGCTCGTCAATTCGTTTGCAAATAGATTCAAAGCCAGAATCTTTGGATAAATTAGAACGTCGAGTGATTCAGTTAAAACTTGAAGATAACGCGCTTGCAAAAGAAAAAGACGAGGCCAGTCAAAAGCGCCGAGCGGAAATGCAAGAGCTAATCAGCGATTTAGAATCACAATATCGTGAACTCGACGAAGTGTGGAATGCAGAAAAAGCTTCCTTACAAGGCACGCAAGTAATTAAAGCAGAGCTTGAGCAGGCACGTTTAGATTTAGAAGTCGCAAGACGTGCAACGGATCTTCAACGTATGTCAGAGCTGCAATACGGTCGAATCCCTGATCTTGAGCGTAAACTTGATTTAGCGTCGCAAGCTGAAATGCAGGATATGAGCTTACTAAAAAACCAAGTGGGTGAAGACGAAATTGCTGAAATTTTATCACGTTGGACCGGTATCCCCGTATCCAAGATGTTACAAGGGGAGCGTGAAAAGTTATTACAAATGGAGGAGCAACTTCATGCAAAAGTAATCGGTCAGGATGAAGCGGTTGTTGCTGTATCAAATGCTATTCGACGTTCACGTGCAGGGCTTGCGGATCCTAATCGTCCTATTGGCTCATTTTTATTTTTAGGCCCAACAGGGGTAGGTAAAACTGAGCTGACCAAAGCGCTTGCAACTTACATGTTTGATACAGAAAGCGCGATGGTGCGTATTGATATGTCAGAGTTTATGGAAAAACACTCTGTGGCACGCCTTGTTGGTGCGCCTCCTGGTTATGTAGGTTATGAAGAAGGTGGCTATTTAACAGAAGCCGTTCGCCGTCGCCCATACTCTGTTATATTGCTTGATGAAGTAGAAAAAGCACATCCTGATGTGTTTAATATTTTACTACAAGTATTAGATGATGGTCGCTTAACAGATGGTCAAGGTCGCACGGTTGATTTTAAAAACACTGTGATTATTATGACCTCAAACCTAGGCTCAGATATCATTCAAGAGCAAGCGGGTAATAACGATTACGATACCCTAAAAGAAAAAGTGATGGGTGTTTTAGTCAGTCAATTTAGACCAGAGTTTATAAACCGAATTGATGAGACGGTTGTTTTTCATTCGCTGGCGAATGAGCATATTAAAGAGATTGCTGATATCCAATTAACTAAGTTACGTGAGCGTTTAACGCAGATGGGTTACTTACTTGAAATTAGCGAAAGCGCATTGGAGCGCATTGCTGAAAGTGGGTTTGACCCTGTTTATGGTGCGCGACCGCTCAAGCGTGCTATTCAACATACTATCGAGAACCCACTAGCGCAGAAGCTTTTAGCTGGGGAATATCAAAGTGGTAGCATGATAGTCATAGATGCCGATGAAAACGGACTTATCTTTACCGCACGTTAGTGTTTTGGGTATAAATAAAAGGCCAGTATTTAGCTGGCCTTTTTCTCAGTGACTATTTAACCTGAACTCTGGTTAAGAGATGTACTAATGTATTGATAATAAATCAAAAATAAATTTATTATCCAGAGTTCAGGTTATTTATACCTTAAAGGTTTGTAATATATCTCTGACTTTTGCTGAACCTTCAACAAGGTGAGCTGCATCTTGCGCTACTTTATAACTCATATTTAAATTCTCATCACTAAAGCCTTTAATTTGCTCAATATTGTTGCTTATATCACCACTGACAACCTGCTGCTCTTCTGCTGCGGTAGATATCTGTGTTGCTAATTGAGAAATCTCACTAATCTGTGCAAAAATACTGTCGAGCTCCACTTGGGTATGACCTGTTGTATCTACGCATTGATCAGCTTGGGTTTTGGTGTTTTTCATAACAGAAGACCAGCTAAATAAGGTGTCTTGAATTTCTTTTATAGAATTATGAATTTGTGATGTGGCTTTTTGAGTACGAGATGATAAAGCACGAACTTCATCGGCTACTACTGCAAAACCACGGCCATGTTCACCTGCTCGAGCAGCCTCAATCGCAGCATTTAATGCAAGTAAATTAGTTTGCTCAGCTATGCCCTCAATTTCAGTCATTACTTGACCAATTTTATCTGCTTCAGTAGCTAATGCGTTAGCAGTACTGGCCGCCTCTTCTACTTGAACAGCAAGGCTAGAGACCATAGTGCTATTGTCTGCTATATGAAGCTTAATATCAGAGCAACTTTGATAAGTTACATTTACTTTTTCTGCAGTATCATGTGTGCTACTAGAAATTTCACCAATTGTGGCGCTCATTTGTGACATAGCAGTAGCAATTTGACTAAGGCGCTCGCCTTGAGCAGAAATACCTTGTTCAGTAAGAGATGACTGATTGTCTAAGTTTGAAGCAATTGAATTAAATGTCGCAGTGGCATCTTTTATGCGGCCCAAAACTGTACTTAGCTTCGCGTTCAGCATTTCATGATTATAGTGACTGATACTAAATGGATAAGCACCAACATAAATATAACGTGAAACGGAATCAAATGTCGCTTTTTGTTGTTTTAATAAGGCAGGGGTAACAAAAAGCTCATCATAATTGAGTGCCATGACAACCAAACAAAATATGGAGGTAATTAATGCGATAGTCATAGAAGAGTAGATTGCTAATAATACAAGACCAATAAATGCCACTATTGCAGATAAAGACTGCCTTGCAGTAACAAGCTCACGATAAGAAGTAACAGATTTACCGGCGTTAATTTTTTCGTAAAGCGCTGCTGCACGTTGCTTTAATTGCGTTGTGGGTTTACTTCTTACTGATTGATAGCCAACTAATTGGCTATTTTCAAAAATAGGGGTGACAAATGCATCCACCCAATAGTAACGACCATCTTTACACCGATTTTTTACCATTCCGCGCCATGAGTGACCCGCTTTTAATTTTTCCCACATTTCTTTAAATGCTGCTTTTGGCATGTCTGGGTGGCGAACGATGTTGTGGTTCTTTCCCATTAACTCTTCAAGTGAATAGCCGGCAATGTTGCAAAATGATTCATTAGCATAAGTTATAATGCCTCGTAGGTCGGTTGTTGAAACGAGGGCTTGATCTTGCGAAAATGAAACTTCTTCATTTATTAATTGTTGGCCACGACGCATGGAATATCCTTAAGTGCTCATTAATTATGACTATTATAGAGTCTAAAAGACTATTACACATCTAAAATACTAGATTTTAGGCGAGGAGTTAGCTTAAAGTCTACTATTTGTTCTAAATGAAAGTTTAAGGTGTACCATGATTAACCTTATTATAGGTGAATGATTTTATAAATTTATAAGGTCTACTATTACTTATTAATAGTGGGGCTTATATAGTGGCACGACAGTGGTGCTATCAAAGCAATTGTATAATCCCCTTTTCAATGGCAAGATTAATGATAGTGAAAAAGTGTATGGGCATTGGTCATGCGTTATATGTCGTATTCTTTCATTAACAGTAAGTAATAGATATTCCGGTGATCCTGATTGTTTTGCCTTGAGTATTATCATTTCGCCCCCATAGACTTAGGATTATGCCACGTGGCTCGAGGAAGTATTTTTTGACTACACATGAACTAACTACAACGTTAACAGCGTTATCTTCAGAAAAAAATAAACACGCCATAAAAGGTATTCAACGTGGTATTGAGAGGGAAGCTCTCAGAATTAAGCCTAATGGTGTTATCTCTCAATTAGGGCACCCAAAAGGAGTGGGCTGTGCGCTAACAAATGGCCATATCACTACTGACTTTTCAGAATCTCTTCTAGAATTCATTACGCCTGTTAGTGAGTCTGCAGAAGAAACTCTTAAACAACTACAAGACTTGCAAAAATTTACACTATCCAAAATGGATGATGAATTACTGTGGCCAATCAGTATGCCGTGTTTTATCGATCATCAAGACGATATTGTGCTGGCCCAATTTGGTGAGTCTAATGTTGGCCGCATGAAAACTTTATACCGTGAAGGTTTAAAAAATCGTTACGGTAGTATGATGCAAGCGATTGCTGGTGTTCATTTTAATATCTCATTTCCTAAAAGCTTGTGGCAATCACTCCAAGCTTTAAAGGGAGACACAGGACCTTTAGATACATTTATTTCTGCAGGCTATTTAGGGCTTATTCGAAACTTTAAGCGCGAATTGTGGTTAATTAGTTACTTGTTTGGGGCTTCACCCGCATTATGCAGCTCTTTTTTGCAAGGTCGTAAAACAGATCTTCCGTTTAAAAAGCTGGGTAAAGGTACGTTGTTCTTAGAAACAGGCACTGCGTTACGTCTTGGTAATCTGGGTTACACTAATAGCGCGCAATCATCACTAAAAGTCATGTATAACTCATTAGATGAATATGTTGCAGGCCTAAAGCGAGCTATTAATTCACCTTCAGATATTTACGCTGATATTGCTGATTATAAAAGCGATGAACCAAAACAGTTAAATAAAAATATCTTGCAAATTGAAAATGAGTTTTACTCGCCGATTCGTCCTAAGCGAAATGCGCAAAGTGGTGAAACTCCGACTGATGCTCTTTTACGCGGTGGTATAGAATATATTGAAATACGCGCTTTAGATGTTAATCCTTTTAGTGAAACAGGTATTTCTTTAGAGCAAATACACTTTTTAGATGTGTTTTTAACTTATTGTTTATTAAAAAATTCCCCTGAAATGGATTGGGATTCGCAAACCCGCAGTACTGAAAACCTAGATTCTGTAGTGAATAATGGTCGAGATCCATCCTTGTTATTGAATAAGTCTGGCAATCCAACGAACTTAGTGCAATGGGGTGAAGAGATATTCGCTCAGTTAGCCGATGTAGCAAGCTATATGGATACAGCCTACGGTACGAATCATTATGTGAAAACCGTTGCACGATTGAAAACATGGTTAAATGACGCGTCACTCACGTATTCAGGTCAATATGTTGCCCAGCTGAAAGAAAAAGATGTTGATAATGGTCACTTTGCATTAGCTCTTGCGCAAAAATACAAACAAAGCCATCAAGTAACGCCTTATCATGTTTATTCAGATGCTTACTTACATCAACAAGCTAAACAATCTATTATTGATGAGCAAGCAATAACGGCGGCTGATAGTATTTCTTTTAAAGCTTTTCTGACTGAGTATTTTAAGGGGCATGAATAAGCAAAAAAAAGCAGCCCAATGTGGGCTGCGTAAAGATTCTTCAGGGATGAAACAATGCTAAACTGCGCATTCAAATAATCTGACCCACACTTTTATAAAAAGTTCAGCGAGAACGCAAAAAAATGAAAAAAAGTTTAATAATCCTATCGCTGGGAGCTATTTTAACTGGTTGCGCAACAGCTCCCCCTAAGCAACCTAATGATATATGTAAAATTTTTGAAGAAAAAAACGATTGGTATTATGACGCTCGAGATGCTCAAGAAAAGTGGGGATCGCCTAAACATGTTCTAATGAGCATGATGTACCAAGAAAGTTCTTTTCGCCATGACGCAGCGCCGCCGATGGAGTATTTTTTATGGATAATTCCAACAGGGCGAGCCAGTTCAGCATACGGCTACTCACAAGCAAAAACCCCCACGTGGTCAGATTACATTCGAGAAACCGGTAACAGTGGTGCCGACAGAGATAACTTTGATGATGCCATTGATTTTATGGCGTGGTTTGTTTATAAAACCAACAAAGTGAATGGGGTATCTAAATGGGATGCCTACGCACAGTACCTTAACTACCACGAAGGGTGGGGCGGTTATAAGCGCGGTACCTATAAAAAGAAAAAATGGCTAATGAGTGTTGCTAATAAAGTAAAAAACCGCGCAAGTCGTTACGGTGCACAACTAAAAAAATGTGAAGATGATTTAGACAAAGGCTGGCTAGAGCGTATATTTTCATAGCAATCATATTTTACACACATAAGCTTCTCTTTTGGCAGCTTAAAAGGCTAACTGCCGAAAACGGGGCAAGATAAATTGCCCCTCCTCTCTTAGAATTTTATTAGCGGTAATGAGCTGTTTTTTTGATCTGTCCAGTGTACTAATTGAGTTCCAGAGTTGGACTTTATTGGCGATAATTCACTGATTTCTATGGCATCTAAAAACCGTTGGTTGCTGGTTAATACAACCCATTCAGAGCCTAGTGCCGTTAACTTGTTTGCACTATGCTTAAACTTTATTAATGCTTTATCAAAATAAGCACTGTGTGCTTGGATCACTGGTAGTAAATCTATATGGTTATTTGATATATGAATGATTAAAATGCCATTTTTACTTAATCGTTGCCAGTAAAGCTCAAACGCTTGTTGAGTTAATAAGTGGGCGGGAATAACATCACTTGAAAATGCATCAATAACCAAAGCATTCATTAAAGGAGCATTACTTTTAAGCTCGTTTACTAATGCGATTCTGCCATCACCAATGGTGACATTTACTTTAGCTTTGCTGTTTTTAAGGTAATCAAAATACCTATTTGCCATTGTGTATACCGCGGGGTTCAGCTCATAAAAATGCACTGAATCGTGCTCATCAGCGAGACTAGCTAACACCCCTGCACCTAAGCCTACCACGCCCATGTTGAGCTTTTCTTGGCTTTTAAGTATCGCGAGCGACTTAGCGACGCCTGTATGCTGATGATAGTAACTGCTAGCAACTACATTTTGACCAGGCAAGGGCTGCGAGCCATGTATCGTGGTGCCATCAATTAAGCGCCTTTGTGCAAGATCGGCCGTATTGATATCTTTGACTGTGAGGTAACCATAAAAATTTCTTTGCGATGCAACGTTATATTGATTAAAACTAAAATAAAGAACTAAATAGCAGCCACACCACAGAGCTGTAGCACCGAGCAATATCATATTTATTTTTTTAAATTGAGTTAGTTGAATGTAACTAATAAGAATAAGTAGCACTGCTAAAGCGACGATATACTCGGTGATTTGTTCAAACAGTATTGGAGCAAATAACGTTGTAAATAAACTGCCAAGTGCGCCACCTAAAGCAATATACAAATAAAAGTGTGTCAGTAATGTACCTAGTGGTGCGAGCTGTCTAAGTTCTCCGTGGCAAATCATGCAGCCACTCAATAATATAAAGCTATAAATAATAATTTGCGCAATTGCATTAAACTGACTTCCTAAAAAGTACATTATTAGACCTGCAAATGCGCTGAATATAAAAGCATATACCCAAACAGAACGGTTATAGTTGTTTTTATTGGCAAACGTATAACTAAAACTACCTAAATAGATAGCGAGTGGCACCACCCATACAAGTGGCATAGGTGGGATATTGGTGCTGATCATTTGCGTGGTCGCAATTAGCAGAATTGAGCTTGTTGCGGATAAAATAATCCAAAGCATATTTGGTTTTTTGAGAATGGTTTGTACGTGTGGTAGCGGTGAGTTATTTTCTTTGCTGCTCTTGCTTAAAAGTTTATAAGCTAAGCAGATTAATAGTATGCAGTAGGTAAGCAGCCCTATTTGCCAGTAATGTTTTTGTTGTGGCAGTGAAAAAAGCACCTCAAATACGATTGGGTAGCTTATTAAGGCTAATAAAGACCCAAGGTTAGAAACCGAATACCAATGATAAGGCACGGTATTTTTACCATGTTCAATGTACCATCGTTGCATAAGCACACTTGTTGCACTTAGTAACATAAACACTAAGCCAATTTGATTTAGTAAGTTTGCCATTACGGACCAGTTAGGGGCTAAATCTAAATTAACGTGAAACTTGTTTAGGCTAATTAAGCTTGCTAAAACAACAAGCGAAATATGGATTACCATTTGTTTTTTTAGTGAATAGCGACTTAAAAAGTGCGCATAAAAGTAGCCAAGTAATAAAACAGTTTGATAAAAAAATAGACTAGCTGACCACACTGATGCACCGCCTCCAAATCGTGGTAACAGCTCTTTAGATAGCATAGGTTGAATTTGAAATAGCAAAAAGGCGCTAACAAAAATGGTTAATAAGAATAAGATACGAAGCATGGATTTTAATTATTAATGAATCATGTGAGCAGCATTGCGGGTAACAGATCAAGCAGCAATGGAATTAGCCTAGAGTTTCTCTTAAGAAAACCTTAATATATGATTTATAATAATTTATTGGAGTAGCCAGTGGGCAAGTTTGTAATAGGGGAATTTGCTATAGATGTCAGTCGATGCAAAATATCATCAGCTGACACAGAGCAAGTCGTTGAACCTAAAGTCATGGATGTACTGCAATACCTTTATTCACACCGCGGTACTGTGGTTAGCCAGGAACAAATTTTTTCAGCCGTATGGCCCAATGCGACATTTAGCCCCAGTTATGTACAGCGCTGTATTGCATTGCTAAGAAAAGCATTGAGTGAAGACTCAAAAAATCCACGCTATATTATTACTCACCCAAAGCGGGGTTACAGCCTCGAAGTAGCTGAGCCTCAGTTAAATAAACCCAAGCGTCTATATTTATCTGCGTTGGTAATTTTAATGGTCACGTTGATTGGGATTGTAAGTTGGTTTTATCCCGATACACCGCAAGTAAAAACACACTTTACTAAATTGATGCCCATTTCTTCGAGTGAAGAAAATGAATCCAGCATTTCCTTATCACATAATGGTGAATATATCGCTTTTGTGCGTGGTGATAAGCCAAACCAAACTATCTGGTTAAAAAACTTACGCTCAGGAAAAGAAGTTAGATTAACCCAAAAGCAATCAACCTATCACAGCCTAGGGTGGAGCAGCGATGACAGTGAAATCGCATTTGTGCGCCAGCAAGATACTCAAACACTGGGGTATTTCACCTTAGATAAACTGACATTACAACCTGCAAACTATAGAGGAATATATACTTTTAAAGACTTTACAGTGTCGAGTCAGCAGTTAGAGTGGGCCCATGACAACCATATTTATTTTATTGAAAAACGTCAAAGCGATAACCACACTCAACTAAGTGCAATTGATTTAATAACCCAAGAAAAACGTGTCATTAAATCATCCGCTGGGCAAGATTGGATGAAGTTGCATGCTTTATCACCGAATCAGCAATATATTGCGCTAGCTTCTGAGGCAGGGCAAAATAAATACAGAATTGATTTGTTCGATGTTGCAACAAGTACAACGAAAACATTAGCGATTGTTGAAGATGCAGTACAAGGGTTGAGCTGGCACCCCGATGAACACCAATTATTGATTAGTAATAAGCATGAGCTCCAGCTATTAGATTTACAGGGTCAACTAACAGAGTTGGCGTTTAATAACTACCACATTATTAGAGACGCGCATTTTTCGCTTTCAGGTAACGACATATTAATGGAATTAGTTAAGATTGATGTGGATATAACCCGCTCAACTCGTCAAGAACCAACGCAATTTGAAACACTTGTAGATACCTCATCGGTCGACTTTTTACCTGTGTACTCCCCTGATTCGTCTAAATTTGTATTTGAATCTCATCGGTTTGGTATAAAACAGTTATTTTTGTATGAAAATGGCACGCAAACGCTGATTTTTACTAACCCAAACAATGAAGAACTATTTGGTATAGTGTGGTCAAAAGACGGGAAAGAAGTGATTACTGCTAGTAAAAATACGCTCTTTAGAATTAATCTAAAAGAAGAAAGCTTTGTGAGTATTCCCCATTCTTATCATTCATTTTATCTACGAGAAATGTATCACCACGAAGACGCTATTTTAGTTTCATATCGCGCTGCAGACGGTGTTACTTTTCATCCTGCTAAATTTGACTTAGAGACGCTTGAATTAACCCCTTATACAGGCTCTGGAAAGCGGTTGGCATGTTATGCAATGGATATTGATGAACAGGATCAGGTTTACTTTTCTAATGAAAAACAAGTCTTTAGATTGAACAAAAACAAAGAGCTTGAAACTGTTTGGCAATCACCAGCAAAAGAGATCATCGGCCTGAGCGCAGAAGAGTCGACGATGACAGTCACACTTGCAGATAAGGACGGTTATGTGATGAATGAAATAGATCTTAAAACAGGTAGTAATAAAACCATATTCAACGGCAAAGATGATGGGAAAATGCTAATAAACGCATCCCATGATTTTCAGCAATTCCTTTATTTAACAGAGCCAAAAAGAACACGTACCTTAGTGCGTTTAAACTAAAAACTCCGGCAAGTGAGTTGGCGTTAACTTATGATGAGGTTGTTATGAAGACGAACAATGAGCACCAAGCATCGTTAAAACGCTTAGAAAGGTTTAGCCGATTTACCGATAGCAGTATAGGTATCCCTTTTACAAAGTTTAAGTTTGGGATAGAAGCACTGATAGGAATTATTCCCGGTATTGGAGATGCTGCCGGACTAATACTTTCAAGTTACGTACTTTTTGAGGCTCAGCGGCTTGGCGTTGGGTGGCGAGTAAAGTCTCGTATCATTTTAAATATGCTCATTGACTTTGTAGGTGGGTTAATCCCATTTTTTGGTGATATTTTTGATGCATTTTTTAAAGCGAACACGCGAAATACTCAGCTGTTAAAGCGCTATCTTGATGAGCGAAGTAAGAAAGAAGATTTATAAATTTGTAACTTGGCACTAGCTCATATTTGAGCTTACAGATTAAGTGAATAGGTTTAGACTGTCATCTCACAGACAGCCATGAGTGAAAATCGGTCAGTCAAAAACGGTGATGCATGACATCACTTTTGATTTATCCATAGCCCTCACTGTTAATTGGTATCTTGCCATTTACTGGTATGATGAATGATCTAAGTGTGGCGACAAATAAAGTAGCGCGAACGAGTTAGCAGCCTTGCTTGCTGCATCAAATCAATAAGTTAACCTGCTTAATTGCTCAGGCTAATAGCGACTATGCGAGCGAAAAATATCCTTGCTTAACGGTTAAACATTCGGTTTAATGAATAGATAATAAACGCTGAGCAATGCAGGGAAAGCTTACATAACACTCGCTAAGCTGATTAAATTAGCGAGGAAAGTGAGAGCCTCTAAAAAGCAAATTCCCATAGCATAAACAACACCAACTCTGACACACCGAGCAGGTAGCGCCTCAGTCCAACAAGCGATTATGCAACACAAACTGCGTGTCGCATAAATACTAAAATGTTAAACACATAAATGAAATTGACAGAGTTCCACAACTTTATAACTGAAGTAGCCAATGGACTGCCTGAAAAAGAATCGAAAGAATTAATTGAGATTCGCGATTCGCTCGAAGAGTTAGGGCCGAAAGAATGGAGTATTAGCATTGCAAAATATGCGGATCGATTACTTCTCGATGATATTGGCGATTCACAAAAAAATTCACTGTTATTGGCTGAAGCAGAAAATGTTGGTTCCATTGAATTAAAGTCTCGTTTCGTATTCTTGACGATTTTGGTCATTATCCTAGTCGTGTATTATGTTTAACAAGGCGCGGCTTTCGACAAATAACAGCGCTACGCAAATTTGCGACAGCGCTTGGCGTTAAATGCACTTTCAATTCTGGCGTAACCTGAGAGAACTATGAGTATTGAATTTTTACAAACGGATTTTGAAAAGGTCAGTTATTTAGCTAGTTTATTAACTGCTCACGCTACAGGAAAAGATGCTTCTGATTCTGAGTTTGAAAAACTTCGTCACGAGTTATTAAGTAATACTTCATTACAAGGTTTACTGCCATCATGGTTAAAGGTTCATAGAAACTTAGGATCGTTTTGGGGTTTTATACAGCCTAAATTTGGTACTTACGCCGATAGGCGTAAATTCCTAGCAGAAGAGTTTTCACCTGCTCTAAACCTTTTAGAGTTTGGTCATACCGTAGAAATGGAAAAAACAGAGGAGTTTCCTGTAACTCATAACACTTTTATTGCTCCTGCAAACATTCAACCCAAGAAAAAGGTATTCATTGTTCACGGACGTGACAATGAGTCAAAGCAAGAGCTGTCTCGTTACATTGAAAGCCTTGGCATAGAAGTCATTATTCTTCATGAACAAGCAAGTAGCGGTATGACTATCATTGAGAAAATTGAGCATTACTCAAATGAAGTTGGTTTTGCGTTTGTTCTTTACACTGCATGTGATCATGGGCGTGGTATTCACGAAACTAAAGTTCATCCAAAGAATAGAGCGAGGCAAAACGTTGTTTTTGAGCATGGCTACTTAATGGCTAAACTAGGTCGCCAAAATGTTTGTGCTTTAGTTAAAGGTGAAATTGAAACACCAAACGATATTAGTGGTGTAGTTTATGTGGCATTAGACCAAGTAGGTTCTTGGAAAATAGAAGTAAATAAAGAGCTTAATGCTTGTGGGTATAATATTTAACTGTAAGTATTGGTACAATATGCACTTAACAAGTGACTAAGGTTATGACTGCCCGCAATTGGCACATATGCGACTGTCAGATTTGATCAAAATCTAAAACCTGACAGATTAAGTTAAGACTTATTCACTTTAGTCTATGTGTAACGCTTTTTACTTTCCCTTTAAAAGCCCGTACAATTCGCCTCGCTTTTAGCGAGTACTTATTCCTGTTTACTGAGGCGAATTATTAAACCTTATGCACCAAATAGCCGATCTAATATCTATTTTTGAGTCAACGTTTTATCAAAGCCATAATACGCGCTTAGTAAAAGGTGAGCATGAGCCTATTTATATTCCTGCGAGTGATGAAACAAACTTTCATCAAATTATTTTTGCCCATGGTTTTTATGCCAGTGCACTGCATGAGATTGCTCACTGGCTAGTCGCGGGCGATAAACGACGATTATTAGAAGATTACGGTTATTGGTATTGCCCTGATGGCCGTGATAAAGAGCAGCAAGCTGAGTTTGAAAACGTTGAAATTAAACCACAAGCCATTGAATGGGCACTTAGTGTTGCCGCTGGGGTTAATTTTAATGTCTCGGTTGATAACTTAAATGGCGAACAAACGTGCCGATTTGCTTTTCAAACTCGCGTATACCAGCAGGTTTTACATTTGCTACAAGTAGGCTTTAATGAGCGTACTAATCGGTTATTACATGCGTTAAGTTCATTTTATAAAACACCGTGGCCTATCAGTGCTACGCAATTTGAGTGGCAGCCCCCTGAGGAGCTAAAGAATGCAGTTTAAATTAGGCTTAATTGTTAACCCTGTTGCAGGCCTTGGTGGCAGTGTTGCACTAAAAGGCAGCGATGGTATTGATACTGCTGCAAAAGCGATTGAACTTGGCGCTCAGCCTAAAGCCAATTTACGCACTAAAGCCGCGCTTGAGGTGTTGCTGCCTTATAAAGAGCAGTTAACCATTTTTACTGTTAATGATGGCATGGGTGAAAACACGGCTAAGGAACTTGGCTTTTCAACGCAGGTTATTTATCGCAGCGAGCACTCTACAACAAGTGATGATACAGAGCTTGCTGCAAAAGCCTTACAGCAACTTGGTGTAGATTTAATATTGTTTGCTGGTGGCGATGGTACCGCACGCAATATTTGTCATGCGGTGGATGACAGCGTACCAGTGCTTGGCATTCCTGCTGGCTGTAAAATTCATTCAGGAGTTTATGCCATTACCCCTAAAGCAGCGGGTCGGGTTGTAGAGATGCTGGTTAAAGGCGAGCTTGTTACATTAGCCGATGCGGATGTCATGGATATTGATGAAGATGCGTTTCGTCAAGGCACAGTAAAAGCCAAGCGTTACGGTGAAATGCAAGTACCTAGTGAAGTACGTTATGTACAAGCCGTTAAAAACGGCGGTAAAGAAACTGATGAATTAGTACTTGCTGATATTGCAGCTTACGTGGTGTCAGAAATGGAAGAAGATACCCAGTATATTATGGGCAGTGGCTCAACCGTTGAGGCCATAATGGAAGAAATGGGTCTGAATAACACTTTATTAGGTGTTGATTTAGTACAAGATCAAACCCTTATAGAACAAGATTTAACCGCTCAACAATTAATTGATTTAACGAAAGATGTGCCAACAAAGTTGGTGATCACTTTAATTGGCGGGCAAGGGCATATATTTGGTCGGGGTAATCAACAATTAAGCCCTGCACTTATTCGTGCAATCGGTAAAGACAATATTATCGTTGTGGCAACCAAAACAAAATTACAGGCCTTAAATGGCCGGCCGCTCATTGCTGATACTGGCGATAGCGAACTAGATGATGAATTAAGTGGTTATATGCGGGTTACAACCGGATTTAACGACCATGTTATGTATGCTGTGGGTCACCAAGACACCCTGCAAGTACAGGAGAATTAAATGAGTTTAGTAAGTTACATTGATGCAGCGCAGCAGTATTTTGACGATTTAGTAGTAAAAGCCACTGATGATGAGCTTTTTGCAGGTGGTTATCTACGTGGTCATTTTGATTTAGCTGTTGGGTATGCGCAAGTTGAAGAGCTTAATTTAGAAGTGTCAGAGCTCAATGAAACGGTTGAGAAAAGCTTAGTTAAAGCGTATCGCAATGGCGAACTAAACGAAGATGATAAAGCACTTGTAGTGCGTATTTGGGAAGAAGTAAAAGCACTGGCTTAAATGAGATTTATTGTTGTACAAATAAAAACGGCTGAATGGCCGTTTTTTTGTGCACTTACAAATGTTTGTTCCTAATTTACAGCTTTATTGTTTACTTAAAATTTACCTAACGTAGCATTTACGGTAATGTATGCTGGTTAAACTTCTAGGGAACAAGCGAAATGAACAACAATAATGATGCGACAATGCCGACCGGGCTAGTTGCGCGATTTTTAAACTTTGTAGAAAGGGTCGGGAATAAGCTTCCAGATCCGGCAATTATCTTTCTATTTGCCATGTTACTAATATGGGTTTTGTCGTGGTGGTTTTCAGGCGTTAACTTTGACGCCATCGACCCACGTACTGGCGAGGCCATTATAATCAATAACATGTTGGCCAGTGATTCACTCGCCACCTTTTTGTCTTCAATGGTAAAAACCTTTACTGGTTTTGCACCACTGGGCGTGGTTTTGGTTGCCATGTTAGGTGTGGGGGTTGCTGAGCATTCTGGCTTTATTAACACGGGCTTAAAGCTCATGTTAAAGGTCACGCCTAAACAGCTACTTACGCCTTCTATTATCTTAGTAGCTATTGTGAGCCACACTGCAACTGATGCTGGTTATGTATTGGTTATTCCTCTTGCGGGTGTTATTTTTTATGCGGCAGGGCGTCATCCACTTGCGGGTATTGCTGCGGCGTTTGCTGGTGTAAGTGGCGGCTTTGGTGCTAACTTTATTCCTTCAGGCATTGACCCATTATTGCAGAGTTTTACGCAAAGTGCGGCGCAAATAATTAACCCGACTATGTCGATTAATCCATTAAATAACTGGGCGTTCACTTCAGCTTCTAGTTTATTTATTGTTTTATTGGGCTGGTATATCACTGATAAAATTATTGAGCCTCGATTAAAAAATACTGATCTTGACGGAAATGAAGAAGATCTTCCTGTGTTTGAAGATGCCCGTAGCGATGAAAAGCGAGCTTTCTTTATTGCAAGTGCTGTGATGGTGGCGGGCCTTGCCTTATTAGCATTTGTTTCTGCGCCAGCGGATTCAGCAATGCGAAGCAGTGATGGTTCGCTTACTAATTTTAGTTCGCCATTAATGCAGTCTATTGTACCGTTAATCTTTTTATTGTTTTGGATACCTGGTGCAGTTTATGGCTTTACGGTTGGTACCTTTAAAAGCAGTAAAGACATGATAGATGCAATGAGTAAAGCAATGAATGGCATGGCTTATTATATTGTAATGGCGTTTTTCTGTTCACTATTTATTGCTGCATTTAGCAAATCAAACTTAGGTGCGTTATTGGCAATTGAAGGCGCACAAATTTTAAAAGCAATGGAGCTACCAAGCGCTGTAACGGTTGTTGGTATCATCTTTTTAACTGGCTTTGTAAACTTATTTGTAGGTTCTAGCTCGGCCAAATGGGCGCTACTAGGCCCTGTGTTTGTGCCTATGTTAATGCAACTGGGAATTTCACCTGACTTAACGCAGGCTGCATATCGTGTTGGTGATTCAAGTTCAAATATCATCACTCCGCTAATGCCTTACTTCCCGCTTGTGGTAGTGTATTGTCAGAAGTATGTTAAAGGCACAGGCATCGGTACACTCATCGCCATGATGCTGCCATACTCAATTGCCTTTATGATTGGTTGGAGTTTGTTTTTACTGGGCTATTGGGCACTTGGTATCCCGCTTGGTCTTGATGCAAGCTACGTTTACCCAGCTGTTGCGCCATAGTTTAAGCAGCTTATTTTAAGTTTAAAAACCTCACCATGAAAATGGTGAGGTTTTTTTGTATTTACGATATTTTATACACTAGCTAATGCAATAAAAGCTAACGAGTAAGCAGTTAGCAGCTTAATAGCTTTTGCGTAACTTTTGATTGAGGCTGGCCAAAAATAGTCTCTGTTTTACCACTTTCAACAATTACTCCGTGATCAAGAACGACTAAATGGTCGCTTATATGGCGAACTAAACTTAAGTGATGGGTGATCAAAATATAACTTAACCCAGTCTCTTGTTGTAATTTGAGTAATAAATTAACGGTTTGAGCGCGTACAGAGGGGTCTAACGAAGATAACGCTTCATCTAATACAACGACTTTTGGGTCGAGTATTAAAGCACGAGCCAGAGCGACTCGCTGCAATTGACCGCCGCTAAACATGTGCGGGTAATAATGTTGGTGGTCGTTCAACAAACCCACTTTATGCAAGGTCGCTGAGATTTTATTGGCGCGGGTTTCTTTATCTAAATCACTATTGTATTGCAGACAGTCATCGAGCATATCGCCAATGGTTAACCCTGGGTTTAATGAAGCTTCCGAGTCTTGGAAAATCATTCTTATATGGCGGCATTGTTGATCGCGAATGCCTTTATCTTCGATAATCGTGCCATCAAGTAATATTTGACCGCTATCAGCGTTGTCTGCACCAGATAAAAGTTTTGCTAGCGTGCTTTTTCCTGAGCCAGTTTCGCCAATAATGGCTAATGTTTCACCTTGGTTTAAGCAAAACGAGATATCTTTCAAGACCTCAAAGCGTTTACGTGAAAACAGACCTGCGCGTAAGTTAAAGCTTTTTGATAAGGCTTGCACCTTTAAAAGTGGTTGCATCATTTCATCGCCTTAATCAATGGAAAATGGCATGCATAACTATGGCCATGTTGTTTCGTTAATTGAGGAGTTACAACACAGGCTTTTTGTGCTTGTGGGCAGCGTGGCCCAAGCCGACATCCGATGGGTAAATGCTGCAAGGTCGGGATCGTTCCCTTTAGAGCATAAAAAGGCTCTTTATGCGCCAAGCCTTGCTCATAATCTGGAAGGCTCTTCAACAGGGCTTGAGTGTATGGGTGACGAGGCTGTTTAAAAATTTTCCCCGTAGGACCTGCTTCAACCATTTGTCCGCAATATAAAACATGCATGCCGTGAGACCAGTTCACAATTTCTTCAAGCTCATGGGAGATCATCAGTATCGACATGTTTTTAAGTTGATTCAAACTTTTTAATAGCCTAAACACTTGCGCACGAGTGGTGCTTTCAAGTGCAGTTGTGGGTTCATCTGCAATTAAAAGTTTAGGAGTACGAGCAATGGCCATTGCTATCATAACCTTTTGGCAAACCCCTTCTGAAAGCTCATGTGGGTAGCTTGTTAAAACTTTTTCATGATCTTTAATACCCACCTTATGGATAAGCGCTTTTACACGGTCTTTACGCTGACGATTGCGCTTTAAAAAAAAGCCCTTACTTTGAATCTCTGGTAAGGTTTCTGCTATTTGGTCAAATATTTTAGCTGTGGGGTCAAGGCAGCGACTTGGGTCTTGATATATCATTGCGATATCTTGACCAACAATTTTTCGTCGTTGTTCACTTGATAATCGCATTAAATCGACACCGCGCCAGTGCATACGATCGGCCGTAATGTGCCAGCGTTTATTGAGCACGCCAACAATGGCTTTGGCAATCAAGCTTTTTCCTGAGCCAGATTCACCGACAAGGGCATGAACTTCACCTTCTTTTAAGCTCAAGCTCACTCTATCTACTGCACGAATTACAGTGTCTGAAGTTCTAAGCTCTATCGTTAAGTTGCGTATGTCGAGTAATTGCATTTAATCTGCCTTACGTTCTTTTAACACTTGGCGAAGACCGTCACCGACTAAGTTAGTAGAGAGGACGGCTAAAAAGAGCAATACGCCGGGTAATCCAACTGTCCATGGAGCTAAATAAATTAATCCAAGGTTTTCAGCTAAAATAGCACCCCACTCAGTTGTTGGTGGTTGTGCGCCAAGTTTAAGAAAGCCCAGTGCTGCTATATCTAATATAGCGGTAGACAGCGCCATGGTAAAAATAACCACGATATGCTCGTAAATATTAGGGAAAATACCACGAGAAAGCACATGCCAATTAGAGGCTCCATCAAGCTTAAAGGCGGTGATATAGTCTTTATTAAGTTCTTCCACAATAAGGTTACGCACTGAGTGAATAAACTGAGGTAACAAGGCTAAAATAATTGCCCAAACTGTGTTCATCAAGCCAGGGCCTAGAATAGCAATAATAATAATGGCCAATAATAGTGATGGGATAGACAAAGTAATATCGAGTAAATGATTTAAAAAGCTCGAGCGTAAACCGTGGCTAATACCGGCAAACGTGCCCACTAAAACACCTATAACCGTGGTTATTAATGCCGCAATAACGGACAAACCAAAGGTATAGGTTGCCCCGTTCATTAAGCGTGAAAGTACATCTCGTCCCAAATCATCAGTGCCAAGTATAAAACGTACATCCCCAAGATCATGCCATGAAGGAGGAATGAGTAATGCATCGCTGTGCTGTTGATTAACACCGTAGGGTGCAAGAAAAGGTGCCGTCGTGGCCAACAAAACAAAAGCAATAAACACCCATAAGCCAACTAATGCGGGGTGATTAGACTTAAATTTTCGCCAAAATCGCGCTAGGGGCGACTTGTTAGACTCTTCTGAAAATAAATTAAACTTTGCCATGCGCTTGGTTCCGAGAAAGCGGATCGAACAGGGTATAGGTCAGTTCAGCAATAATAGTGGCCAAAATAACAAACATAGAAACCGCAAGTAAACCGCCTTGAATTGCAGGGTAATCACGTTGATAAATACTATCAATCAGCCAACGGCCTACACCAGGCCATGAGAAAATAACTTCTGTTATCATTGCAAGTGTGATCAAGGTACTAAATTGAAGACCAATTTGTTTAATAACAGGTAAAAGAGCATTACGCAGTGCATGATGGATTATTAATTGTGCTCGATTTAGCCCTTTAGCTCGCGCAGTTTTAATGAAGTTTTGCTCGAGCACATTTAGCATCGATTCACGTGTAAAACGAATCAATACCGTGGTGGGGTACATGGCCAATACAATGGTAGGTAATGTTAAGTGATGAATTGCATCAATCATTGCCATACCAGAGTAAGGAAAGCCTGCTAAGGCGATATCAATCAGAATAAACCCGGTGTCTGGTGGGATTTCGTAAAGTAGTCCCATACGTCCTGACATCGGAAACCAACCTAGTTGCAAAGAAAAGACCATGATGAGTAATAGTGCCAACCAAAAAACGGGCATTGAATACCCAGCAAGGGTTGAGGAGTTAATGAGTTTATCGGGCCACTTTTTATAATAGGCTGATGCTATTATTCCTGCAGGTACGCCAACTATCACCGAAATTATTAATGCGTATAAACTTAGCTCAAGTGTAGCGGGAAATAAATCCACAATGTGGTTAAAGACATTATCGCCAGAGGCAAATGATAACCCCCAATCACCCGAAATTATACGCTCTAAAAAAGCAAAATATTGATATACATAATTTTCGTTAAAGTGGTATTTTTCTTGTAATTCACTGGTCTGTGCAAAACTTGTATTTGAAATACCGCTTAAATTACTTAATGCATCCCCTGGAAACAAGTAGCTGAGTGAGAAGGTGAATATGCTTAAGGTGAGCATCATAAAAAAGAGTAAGCCCAAACGTCGTAAGAAATAATCTAATACCATTACTTCTTCCTCGCATTGGCTAATGAAATAGCGCCAAACGGTCCAAGCACAATGCCTTCTACATCGCTGCTACTTGCTTGAAATCGCATACCATGAGCAATCGGTAACAAGGGAAGTTCGTTAATAAGCATGGATTGCGCTTGTTGGTAATATTGTTTGCGCATAGCCAAATCAGTGCTATCAAGCGCTTGTGTCAACAATAAGTCAAACTTAGGGTCGCACCAATTTGCAGGGTTTTTACCACTAAAGGTAGCGGAGCAACTCAGTAAAGGGCTAAAAAAGTTATCTGGGTCTGGCGTATCAGCTGCCCATCCAAGCAATACGCTATCATGGCGATGTTCACCAATACGTTGAATAAACGTATTCCACTCATATTCTACTATGCTGACATTAACACCAATCTTGCGTAAATCACTTTGCATTAACTCTGCCATTTTACGCGCATTTGGGTTATAAATTCTGCTCACAGGCATAGCCCAAATCGTCATATTAAAACCGTTTTCCAGACCCGCTTCTTTTAAGAGTTCCATGGACAAGTCAGGGTTAAAAGCGGGCATATTTTGCTGCGATTTATATGCCCACGATGTAGGAGGTAGAATAGATCTTGCTCGAATACCGTTACCATAAAAAACGGCTTGCATGATTTTTTCAATATCGATGGCGTGGGCAAGCGCTTTGCGTACTCTAATATCATTAAATGGTGGTCGTTCAGTGTTAAACGCCCAATACCCCACATTAAGATTCGTTTCTTTTTGTACGGTTATGTCGTCACGTTGCGCCAAGATACTCAATTGAGCGCTACTTGGGTGTGCTGTTACATCACATTCTTTGGTGAGCATTTTCGCAATACGGGTTGTGCCATTTGGCGTGATGTCGTAAACCAGCTGCTCAAGTATGACTTTGTGTTTCCAGTATTCGGTGTTGCGATAATAGCGTACTAAATGGTCTCGGCGATATTCTTTATAAATATAGGGGCCGGTGCCTATTGGGTATTGATCAAATAAATTGAGTTGCTCTTGTGCTTTTAATTGCATTGCGTACTCACGAGACAATACCACTGCAAAATCTGTTGCCATATTGGCTAAAAAACTACTTTCTGCATTAAATAGTTCAAAACGAATTTGGTAGTCAGATACACGTACTATGCGGCGAATCAGTTGATCAATACCCACACTTTGAAAGTAGGGGTAGTTTGCATCACCAACAAAGTGGTAAGGGTTGTAGACATCAAATAAGCGACTAAATGTAAAAATAACGTCATCTGCGTTAAAATCACGAGTGGGTGTAAAGTAATTAGTAGTGTGAAACTTAACCCCTTTACGCAGTGTAAAAGTCACTGATTTACCATCAGGGCTGATTTTCCAATCTGTTGCTAATTCACTTTGAAATTCAGCCGTAACAGGGTCAATGCTGATTAAGCGGTCATAAAGTTGATTGGCAATAATGTCAATAGTTGAACCAGTGGTCGTGACTTGTGGATTAAACGAAACAGGATTTGCCTCAGCGCAATACACTAAGCCTTGGTTCTTTTCTTCTAGCGTTTTTTCTTCGGTATCGATGCAGCCTGCTAGGCAGAGCGACAGCATACCAAGTAATAATTTATACACGCGTTCAACCTCTGACTATTGTTGTTGATCTAGCAAATTATATTTTTTCAAATAGCCTCTAAGTTGATGATACGTCAAACCAAGTACTTCTGCAGTCTTCTTTTGATTAAATTGACTGTATTCCAGTGCTTTTTTTATTAAATCAATTTCAAACTCATTTGAAAGATCTTTTAAACTACATGGAAAGCTATGAACCGCAGGCTCACTAACCGACGTAACTTCTGTAACAATCGGCACATCCTGTGTTAATTGCTCAGTCTTAACAGGGGCTTTAATACGTTGCTTGGGCCTAAATTTACTTTCAAATGGGTCTAAAATAATCTGGTGAACGGGAATATGTTCATTGCCATGACGATATAAACTACGCTCCACGACATTTTTCAGCTCACGAATGTTACCTGGCCAATCGTAGCTTAGTAGCTTTTCAACGGCGCTTCGGGTAAAGCCACTAAATAACTCCCACTCTAAATCGCGAGCCATATTAATGGCAAACTGTTCAGCCAGTAGCATTATATCATCGGTACGCTCACGTAGCGGCGGCAGAGTAATTACATCAAAGGCGAGTCGGTCGAGTAAATCACTTCTAAATTCGCCTTGTTCGGCCAAATAGGGCAGGTCTTCATTGGTAGCACAGACTAAACGGGTATCTACTTTAACCGTTTGTTTCCCCCCAACTCGTTCAAACTCGCCGTATTCAATGACTCGTAACAGTTTTTCTTGAACCATGGCTGAGGTGTTTGCTAATTCATCTAAGAATAGAGTACCGGAGTTAGCACGCTCAAAGCGACCTTCATGGCGTTTACTGGCACCCGTAAATGCGCCGCTTTCATGGCCAAATAATTCGCTTTCAAGTAAGTTCTCGTTTAATGCCGCGCAGTTGAGCTTTACATAGTTTTGCTCCCAGCGTTTTGACAAAAAGTGTAAACGAGCAGCAATTAACTCTTTACCTGTACCGCGCTCTCCAATAATTAACACCGGTTTATCTAAACTTGCTAGCTGCGATACTTGATCCAGTACAGCTAAAAAGCTGTCTGATTGGCCGAGTAAGTTATCCTGTTGACGAAATTGGCTCATATTCCCTAACTCTTAGTCATTTTTACTAACAGTTAGTGTATTTCATAATTCGGGAGAACTAAAGGAATTTGTATTTTTAGTTTAACTTTATGAAAATATTACTGTATTTTATGTTTTATAAAGTTGGCAAGCATATTGTAACAGTGAGTGCAGACCAATTAAGTTAAACATCACAGAGGTAAATGTTATGGGAATTTTTTCACGTTTTGCAGACATTGTTAATTCTAATATCAATGCCATTTTGGATAAAGCAGAAGATCCTGAAAAAATGGTTCGTCTTATCATTCAAGAAATGGAAGACACGTTAGTTGAGGTGCGTTCAACATCAGCTAAAACATTAGCAGAGAAAAAAGAGTTAGTACGTCGCGTTGATACACTAAAAGCACAAGTATCGCAGTGGCAAGATAAAGCGGAACTGGCACTAAGCAAAGACCGCGATGACCTAGCACGCGCCGCTTTACTTGAAAAGCAAAAGTCGGCTGACGCTGTGGCTGCTGTTGAAAGTGAGCTAAGCCATGTTGAATCTCATATTGAGAAACTCCAGCAGGAAGTTAGCACACTTCAAGAGAAGTTAGCAGACGCTAAAGCACGTCAAAAAGCAATTATCTTACGTCAACGCTCGGCTGAGTCGCGCCTTGGAGTGAAAAAAGCATTAGATAGCTCAAAAGTTGAAGATGCATTAAATCGCTTTGAACGTTACGAAACTAAAATTGATGGTCTAGAATCTCAAGTAGAATCGTACGACTTAGGCAAAAAGTCATTGTCTGATGAAATTGCTGATTTACAGCAAAATGAAAAAATTGATGATGAATTAGCAGCGCTTAAAAAGAAGCTTGCAGACAAATAAAATATAACAATTAAGGGGGAGTATTCCCCCTATGCTTAAACAAATAAACGGATTGTGCAGGAGAAGGTTATGATTGACGCAGATGTGTTGGTTGCCCCAATTATCATTTTTATGATTGTGGTTGCGCCACTATGGTTAATTTTACATTATCGTAGCAAAAAGCAGGTAAGCCAAGGCTTGAGTGAACATGAACACCGCCAGTTATTAGAGCTTGCTCAAAAAGCAGATAAAATGGCAGACCGAGTAGAAACACTAGAAGCACTACTTGATCAAGAGGCCCCACAGTGGAGACGTAAAGTATGAATACTAAACGCGAACTGTTAAGAGACCCAGTACGAGGCAAAATTGCCGGTGTATGTGCAGGGCTCAGTGATTATTTTAATATGGAATTGTGGTTAGTCAGAATCATTTTTGTCACCGCAGTTTTATTAGCCGGCGGTCCTTTATTTGTGGTCGCGTATATTGCAGCATGGTTTATTTTAGATAAAAAGCCAGCAAATTCAACGGCAAGCTCTTATACAACACAACATGAAGACCCACTTGAAGTAAAATTTAAGGTATGGCAAAAAGGTGAGCCACCACGTCGCGCGTTACAAGATCTCAAAGATCGCTTGGGCCGTGTAGATTCACGCTTGCAAGAGATGGAGCGTTACGTGACTTCAACAGAGTTTACGGTTAGCCGTGAAATCAACAAGCTTTAAAGGATTTAATAGCACTTTATCAGACTAGTAAAGTAAGTAGATAAAGTGCTCACTCATTATGATAAACACTTCATCTGCAAAAAAAGCCTTCAATAAACTTAAAGGGAAAGCTGAAAAAGCAGTCCACCGAAGTTTAGACCAACATGTAAAACTTGCTGTAACAGGCTTAAGTGGTAGCGGTAAAACAGCATTTATTACTGCACTTGTTAAACATTTGACCAGCCAAGCTGACGATAAAAACTTACCCTTTTTTGATGTTATGCAGCAAAAGCGTCACATCGCCACTAAAGTTGTACCGCAACAAGCGCTGACTATTCCAACCTTTGCTTATCAAAATGCGTTAGGGTCATTACTGCCTCACGATGGCGAACCTATGTGGCCTGCCTCAACAGAGCGTATAAATACCTTGCGCTTGGCTATTAAATATCAAAGTGGCTCGGGTTTACGCTCGCACATTGCACCACAATCTACATTATATCTTGATATTATTGATTACCCGGGTGAGTGGCTACTTGATTTACCGATGCTTGAGCAAAACTATCAGCAGTGGTGTGAGCAACAATACGCGTTATTGGTGCAGCAGCCTCGTGTTGATAAAGCACAAAACTTTTTATCTGCTCTTAATAACCTTGATTTGAATGCGCCTGTCGATGAGCACGCATTGAGTGAACTTGCTAAACTCTACCAAAGCTTGTTAGTGGGTTTAAAAAAAGACACTAAACTTGCTATGCTCCAACCTGGACGTATGTTGATGCCAGGAGAGCTCCAAGGCGCACCACTTTTGTTGTTTTTTCCTGTGGCTGAATATGACTCTGAAGTAATACCCGGTTCAAACTTGGCACATTTACATAAGCGTTTTAACGCTTATGTAAAAGAAGTGGTGAAACCATTTTATACCCAGCACTTTCGTCACTTTGACCGACAAATTGTGTTGGTAGATGTACTGAGTGCATTAAACGAAGGGCCTGAAACGCTGCATGAGCAAAGCGCCGTTATTGGGCAATTACTAGCGCATTTTAGCTATGGTGAAAATAGCTTTATAAAGCGCTTGTTCAAACCCAATATAGATAAATTATTGTTTGCGGCTAATAAATCAGATCATATTAGTGGTGAACACCATAAAGACTTAGCCTTACTACTTGATTCATTAGTACATGAGCAAGCAAATCAGCTTAAGTTTGACGGGGTGAAAATTGAGACCATCGCGATGTCATCTATCGCAGCGACGCAACCTCGAAAAATTACTGAGCAAGGCAAACCCCTTAATTGTATTTATGGCAAACCATTAAATGAGCAGCAATGGCTGACCTATTTACCACCGCAGCCGCCATCACGCATGTTAACTAAAACAGAATGGCCTGCAAATGGGTTTGAGTTTTTGTCATTCTCACCTATGCCATGCCCAGATAAACAGTTAAAACATATTCGGTTAGATCATGTTATGCAGTACCTACTAGGAGATAAACTTACATGAGTGAATCAACTTCATTTCAAGCGGGAAGGCGTATTGAGTCTGAACAGCCGATTGGCGATCCTGAATTAGACTTGGTTACTGCAAAAATCGTTGAACACGGTGAATTTGAACACCAAGCCGAAGAGGATCCTGAGTTAGAAGACGATATTGACCTCGCACCAGTATATAAAAAATCAAAATGGCAAACCTTAAAAGGGGTATTCGTTGTCAGCTTTTTAACGTTAGTGCTGATGGAATTTGCATTTTCGTTAGTGGTTGCATTTCAACAATCAATTATTTTAGGCACTGTTTATTCTATTGCCGTTGTTACTGGTTTTTTGCTAATTGGCCGCTTGTTATGGCGTGAGTACCGTATGTTGCGCAGTTTAAAGCGCAATCAATTACACCGTCACGAAGCCGATAGGTTACTTAATTCAGAACAAGTGGGTGGTGCATTACCTTGGCTTGAAAAGCTTAATAAGCATCAGCAATTAACAGGCTTTGATGAGTTTAAAGCAAGTGTTGCAACACACCATACGGATAAAGAAATAATGACCTTGTACGCTGATAGCTTATTGGTCGCGCAAGACACTCAAGCAAAAAAATTAATTAACCGTTTTGCTACAGAATCAGGTTTGCTGGTGGCACTTAGCCCGATTGCATTAGTTGATATGATGGCCGTTCTTTGGCGAGGCACTAAATTAATAGAGCAAATAGGGCGTATTTATGGCATTGGCTTTGGTTATGCAAGCCGCATTAAGCTTTATAAAATGTTGATAAAGCAAGTGATGTTTGTTGGTAGTGCAGAGCTGGTCTCTGACTTAGCGGCAACCGCACTTAGCGCTGAGTTACTTGGTAAACTGTCGGGTCGTGCGGCGCAAGGGTTAAGTGCTGGCATATTTACCGCGCGTATTGGTTATAAAGCCATGGAATTGAGCCGTCCGTTACCGCGCTTAGAGCATAAACGTAGTTTACTAAAAGGCACCGCCCAGCTTATTGCCAGTAAAATTGTGTCTCGTAAAAAGACTACAAAAGAGAGTTCATCAAGCGCAAACTGACAACATATCTGTACAGTGGCTATTAGGTGCCTAACACTTAATAGCCATCTGAGCATCCGGCATGCTTGTCATCTACCAGCTGATACGCTTTGATTATCATATTAATAGTAATCAAAAAAGATCAAACAATGAACAAACTCCACATAGACAGTCAATGTATTCATGGTCCAAATAAAGCGAACGACCCGCATGGTGCGTTAACATCGCCTTTGTATCAAACATCTACCTTTCATTTTACTGATGCAGCACAAGGCGCAGCTCGATTTGCAGGGGAAGAACCCGGCTATATTTATACCCGTTTAGGAAATCCAACGACCACAGAGCTTGAGCAAAAGGTTGCTCAACTTGAAAACTGCGAAGCCGCTGCGGCCACAGCAACCGGAATGGGTGCTGTGTCAGCATCGGTGTTGAGTTTTTTATCACAAGGGGATCACCTTGTTGCTTCAAGTGCTTTATATGGCTGCACATTTGCATTTTTTGCACACATGTTACCGCGCTGGGGGATTGAGGTAACGTTTGTTGATATGACTGACGAGCATGCACTGCGCAGTGCCGTTAAGCCAAATTCAAAAATGATTTTTGCAGAAACACCTATTAACCCAACCATGGCGGTGTTAGACCTGAGTTTAATTAGTGACGTTGCCAAACAGCATCAACTAATTAGTGTTATCGACAATACTTTTTTAACTCCACTGCTGCAAAAACCAACTGATTATGGCATCGATTTAATTGTCCACAGCGCAACAAAATACCTAAACGGCCATGGTGATGTTGTGGCAGGCTTAGTGTGTGGCTCCGATGAGCATATTAACTTAATTAAAATGACGGTACTTAAAGACATTGGTGCAACCATTAGTCCCCATGATGCGTGGTTAATTAACCGTGGTTTAAAAACATTAGCAATACGAATGCAGCGCCATTGCGAAAGCGCGCAAACTATTGCTGAATTTTTAGAGCAACACCCTCATGTTAACACCGTTTATTACCCTGGTTTGAAATCTCACCCGGGAAATAAGTTTATTGGCACGCAAATGAAAGCGGCTGGCGGGGTTATCGCATTTGAGCTAAAAGGCAGCCTAAAAGACGGCGAGCAGTTTATAAATAGCACCAAGCTGTGCACATTAGCAGTGAGCTTAGGTGATGCTGAAACATTGATACAGCATCCCGCATCGATGACTCATTCGCCCTATACACCAGAGGAAAGAGCGGCTGCGGGTATAAGCGATGGCTTAATTCGCCTTTCTGTTGGGCTTGAAGATGTTAACGATATAATTAATGACCTTAACCATGCATTTACTCAAGCTATGTAATTCGTAATTTTATGTGTACATTAAGCTGGGTCTTAAGGCCAGTGTTTACAATGGTGTAAACATAACTCTCTAAAGCTGTAATTTTAAATTTACGATCTTGGTGTTGTGGCCATTGGCTGATATGAACCCAGCTATTAAACTTTGCCTTACATTTGCTTAGTATCTGGGTAACACGTTGATACCGATATTCGGTTTAACAGCAAGAAGGTAATTATGGCTAAAGCAAGTAAGTACACCTCTAGAACACCCGATGAAAATGGGGTGATTCACTGGAGCGATGAAGAAAACAAAACATGGTCAGAGCTCGTTGCCCGTCAATTAAAGTGTATTGAAGGCAAGGCATGTGATGAGTATATGGAAGGGCTAAAAAAAATAAACCTTCCTCATGATCGCATCCCGCAGTTAAGCGAATTAAACGAAGTGTTGTTAGCAACCACAGGTTGGCAAGTAGCCCCGGTGCCTGCATTGATTGATTTTGATGAGTTCTTTCGTCTACTAGCTAACAAACAGTTCCCTGTGGCGACTTTTATAAGAACACGTGAAGAGTTTGATTATTTACAAGAGCCAGATATTTTCCATGAAATATTTGGCCATTGTGCGATGCTCACCAATCCTGATTTTGCTGAGTTCACTCATAAGTATGGCCAGTTAGGCTACGCAGCAGAGAAAAAAGATCGCGTTTACTTGGCGCGTATGTATTGGTTTACTGTAGAGTTTGGTTTGATGCAAACCAAAGACGGCCTGCGTATTTACGGCGGTGGTATTTTATCAAGCCCAGGTGAGACACAATACGTGTACTCTGATAAGCCAGAAATTAACCCAATGAATGTACTTGATGTATTACGCACTCCGTATCGCATTGATATAATGCAGCCTTTGTACTACACCATAAACTCTATCCATGATTTATTCGATATTTCACAGTTGGATATTATGGCGATAGTTGAGCAAGCAAAAGAATTAGGGTTGCACGACCCAAAATTTCCTCCTAAAGAAAAAATAGCAAGTTAAGGATTTAAAATGTCATCATTAAGTGCACAAAAGTGTGAAGCATGTCATGTTGATGCTCCAAAAGTGTCAGACGAAGAGCTAGCAGAACTAATTAAAATGATCCCGGACTGGGTGCCAGAAGTACGCGATGGCATTATGCAGTTAGAGCGTGTTTATAAATTTAAAAACTTTAAACAAGCTATTGCATTTACTAATAAAGTAGGTGATATGGCTGAAGACGAAGGTCATCACCCTGGTTTATTAACTGAATGGGGCAAAGTGACGGTTACTTGGTGGAGCCATTCAATTAAAGGTCTGCATAAAAATGATTTTATCTGTGCTGCAAAAACTGACGAGGTTTTTGCTGCACTTTAAGTAACACTGTTCTGCCCAAAGAACGTCAAAGGCGCATTATTCAATGCGCCTTTTTGTTATTGAATTTTCTTGGGCCAATATAGCGCCAACTTCCTTAGTAGAAAACCTGAAACCAATTCAACATAGTGCCGCCATAACAAACAATCTATCAAGTAGGGTGACCAATCTGTTCATTAAGTACTATATGTCCCTAATGAGCGCCAAGCATAGCATTATCTGTTTACAGCCTAAGTCAAAATCGGCACTCACAGATAAAATTCATATTGCTGTAAAGTTTGATACAATTGGGCGTCTTTATTCAAAATTATTAAGGAAGTCGCGGGTGGTAAACCTAGGTCAATTGTTTGGTGAACTCAAAACGTGTTTAAGAAAAGATCAATTCATCTTCAAAAAGCGCCTTCATGGCATAAAAAAAATATCTGATGAAGCTAAACAAGCTGCTGTTATAGAAAAAATAACCGCAGATATAACACGTAGTCAACAGTTGCGTGAGGTTCGCTTAGCTCAGTTACCAAAGGTAACGTACCCAGAGCAACTTCCGGTTAGCCAGAAAAAAGACGACATTAAAGACGCTATTGCCAATAACCAAGTAGTTATCATTGCTGGTGAAACAGGTTCAGGTAAAACAACTCAAATCCCTAAAATGTGTTTGGAGCTTGGCCGCGGGGTTGATGGCTATATTGGTCATACACAACCGAGACGTTTAGCAGCGCGCAGTGTTGCAGATCGGATTGCCAGTGAGATGCAATGTGAACTTGGCCAACAAGTGGGTTTTAAAATTCGTTTTAGCGACCAAGTATCAAATAATAGTTACATTAAATTGATGACCGACGGTATTTTGCTAGCCGAAATTCAGCAAGACCGTTTTTTAAATCAATACGACACCATTATTATTGATGAAGCCCACGAGCGTAGCCTTAATATCGATTTTATTTTAGGTTATTTAAAAAACCTATTGCCAAAACGCCCCGATTTAAAAGTCATTATTACCTCTGCAACGATTGACCCTGAGCGTTTTTCAAAACATTTTAATGATGCACCGATTATTGAAGTATCGGGGCGCACTTTCCCGGTGGATGTCCGTTACAGACCGTTAGTTGAAATTGATAAAGATGACATGGAGGCAGAGGGCGATCAACTGCAAGGCATTTTTGATGCAGTCGATGAACTGTGCCAAGAAGGCCCAGGCGATATTTTAATCTTTTTAAACGGTGAACGGGAAATACGTGATACCGCCGATGCACTCAGTAAGCGTAACCTTAAAGGAGCTGATGTACTGCCGCTGTATTCTCGACTATCAAATGCAGAGCAAAACCGCATTTTTGCCCCGCATAGTCGCCGCCACATTATTTTGTCGACCAACGTAGCTGAAACGTCTTTAACGGTGCCGGGCATTCGTTATGTTATTGACCCAGGAACAGCACGTATTAGCCGCTACAGCTACCGAACCAAAGTACAGCGCTTGCCTATTGAACCAATTTCACAAGCCAGTGCGAACCAGCGTAAAGGGCGCTGTGGCCGTGTTGAAGCGGGTATATGCATTCGGTTATACGCAGAAGACGACTTTAATTCACGTCCTGAGTTTACCGACCCTGAAATACTGCGCACCAATTTAGCCTCGGTTATTTTAAAAATGCTTGGTTTAGGCCTAGGCGACATGGCTAACTTCCCATTTGTGCAAGCCCCTGATAGCCGTAACATTAACGATGGTTTAACCTTGCTGGAAGAGCTTGAAGCCGTTAAACCAACTAAGCGCCATCAAGAAACACGATTAACAAAATCGGGCATGGACTTAAGCAGACTCCCGGTAGACCCGCGCTTAGCTAAAATGGTATTAACTGCGCAAAAGCTGGGTGCATTGCGTGAAGTGATTATTATTGTTGCAGCTTTGTCTATTCAAGACCCTCGGGAGCGCCCGCAAGAAAAACGTGCCGCAGCCAATGAAAAACATGGCCGTTTTGACGACCCTGATTCAGACTTTATTGCGTTTTTGAACTTGTGGAATTATTTAGAAGAACAACAAAGCGAGCTCAGCAACAGCCAATTTAGAAAGCTTTGCCAAAAAGACATGCTGGCGTATATGCGTATCCGTGAATGGCAAGACATTGTTTATCAACTAAGCACGGTTTGTAACGAAATGGGCATGAAAGCCACTACAAATGTAGCTGATGGCGATAAGATTCACCAAGCGTTATTGAGTGGTATGCTAAGCCATATTGGTTTTAAAGACGAAAAGCAATTGTACAAAGGTGCGCGTAATAGTCAGTTTCATATTTTTCCTGGCTCAGGATTATTCAAAAAGAGCCCTAAATGGATTATGTCTGCTGAGCTGGTTGAAACCAGTAAGCTTTATGCGCGTATCAACGCCAAAATAAATCTTGATTGGGTTGAACCGTTTGCGCAGCATTTAGTTAAACGTAGTTACAGTGAGCCCCATTGGGAGAAAAAGCCGGGCGCTGTTATCGCGTTTGAGCAGCAAGTGCTTTACGGGTTAATTATTGTCTCTAAACGCCGTTGTGTGTATAGCAATATTGACCCAAAAGTGAGTCGTGAGCTATTTATTCGTAGCGCCCTGGTTGAACAAGAGCTGGGTCAAAATGAAGGGTTTTTACAGTTTAACCGTGAGCTGATTGAAGATATTCAAACGCTTGAGAATAAAAGCCGCCGCCGCGACATACTTGTTGATGAGCAAACGCTTTATGAGTTTTACGATAAAAAAATTCCGCAAGATATCAATAACCGTGCGGCATTCACTAAGTGGTACAAAACCAAAAAGCAGCAAGATAAACGCTTTTTACATATGACTCGTGATGATTTAATGCAGCACGGTGCTGACAGTGTTACTGAGTTTGACTACCCTGATGTGTGGCAACAAAATAATTTAATGTTGCCGCTGAGCTATCATTTTGATCCAGGCCAAGCTGTTGATGGGGTAGCTGTACAAATACCCGTCGCTTTATTGAATCAGGTTGAAGAAACGGGTTTTGACTGGCATATTCCAGCGTTTCGCCATGAGCTTATTACTGGTTTAATAAAATCATTGCCGAAATCGTTGCGTCGTAACTTTGTGCCCGCACCAAACTATGCTGATGCTGTGCTTGGTGCTATTACACCAATGCAAGGTAACTTTATTGAAGCGCTTAGTCATCAGTTGTTGCGTATGACTGGGGTACGCGTTGAACCTGATGCATGGGATTTAACAACACTAGCCACCCATTTACGGTTTCAGTTTGAAGTGCGTGATGACAAAAATGCACTGCTCGCTCGCGGTATGGACTTAGCTAAGCTAAAAGCGCAGCTGCAAGGTAAAGTAACGCAAACACTGTCTAAAGTAGCTGATAAAGGAATTGAAAAAGCAGATTTAACGCAGTGGGATTTTGGTAAGCTTCCCGCTTCATATGTTAAAAAACAAGGGCAATACGAAATTAAAGCGTATCCTGCGCTGGTGGATAAAAAATCATCTACCGCAGTTGAGTTATTTGACAATGAAATTAAAGCACAAGCAGCGCATCAACAAGGACTGCGCCGGTTAGTGTTGTTAAATGTGCCCTCACCAATAAAGTATTTACAGCAAAACCTACCCAATAAGGCAAAACTCGGGCTATATTTTAATCCATTCGGCAAAATCGCTGATCTAATCGATGATTGTATTGCGGCAGGTGTGGATAGCTTATTACTTAATTTAGGTGATATTCGTACAGCTGACGCGTTTGAGCAGGTTAAAGAGCAAGTTCGTGGAGAGCTCGGTGATACCGTTGTGGCGATTGCCACTCAAGTTGAGCAAGTGCTAAGTATTGCGCACGCCTTACATAAAAAAATGAAAGGGCGAGTGGACTTAACCATGATCACGGCGCATGGTGATATAAAAAGCCAGCTAGAGTCACTGGTGTTTAAAGGTTTTGTCTCTTCGCATGGCGCTGAGAAACTGGGCGATCTCATCCGTTATCTAAAAGCCGTAGAAAAACGCTTAGAAAAGTTGCCAGTTGATCCAAATCGTGACAGATTATGTGTACTAGAATTAGACAAGGTCGCACAACAATATCAAAAGCAGCTTAAAAAAGTGGCGCCGGGACTACCTGTACCCCAAATGCTGGTTGATATTTTTTGGATGCAGCAGGAACTTCGCGTATCACTCTTTGCGCAAACCCTAGGCACGCCTTATCCAATTTCAGCAAAGCGTATTTTAAATGCTTTAAAAGAGTGTGAGTAGCTTTAATAGAACAAGAAGGAACTAATTGTAATATGGATTTAATGGCTCGTTCGCGTCTACGGCTTTTGGTTGTAGACGATGAGTACTTTAATTATGAAATGCTCAAGGCAGCTTTATCAGGAAGTTTTGAGCTAAGCTATGCCGATTCAGGGCAGAGTTGTTTGGCATCAGCCATTGCTAATCCACCGGATGTTATTTTGTTGGATGTGTGCATGCCGGGGCTTGATGGCTACGATACATGCCGGATGCTAAAAAATACACCAGAGACACAGGATATCCCGATTGTCATGGTGTCGGGCTTAGAGTCTGAAAAAGAACAGCAGGCTGGGTTTGAGGCTGGCTGTGATGCCTATGTTATTAAACCATTTTCAGTCGATGTGCTAGTTGATAAAATTAATAGTGTTGTTTAGGAGATAGTATGCTTAATGAAGACCAACGTAATTTTAGACGGATGCAAATTAACGCAAAAGCCACTTTAACAACGTTAGAGCCAATTAAAGATGAGCAATACGACGCATTATGTGTTGATTTGAGTGCTACAGGTTTATCTTTGCAATTAGACGATCTGTTAGAGATAGGCACAATTGTTAAGGTTAAAATTGACTCCACGAGTCCAACAATTGCACCGTTAGATGCTGTCGCTAAAGTGATTCGTGCCTCTAAAGAAGACGATGGCACGATCACCGCCGGGCTTGAGATTATGCAGTTTAATTAGACTGCGTTGTCAGACTAATATACTTTACAAATTAATCCTTTGAGGTAAAAACCTTCTGGGTAGCTACCAGCAATAGGGTGATCTGCAGCTTGGTTTAAACGCTCCATAATCAACAAGTCTTTACCTGCATCAAGCGCTGCATCGGCAACCACTTTTTGGAACAAATTTTGCTCCATCAAGCCTGAGCATGAGAATGTGAGTAATGTGCCGCCGGGTTTAAGTATTTGCATAGCAATCATGTTGATATCTTTATAACCACGACACGCGCCAGTGAGTTGCGCTTTGTTATCTGCAAATTTTGGTGGGTCCATTACGATGGTGTCGAATAAAACGCCTTCTTCACGGTATTGACGTAATAGCTTAAAGACATCTTGTTTGACAAAATCGACTTTATTTAAATCAAGATTGTTATGTTCAACGTTGCGCTTTGCTGTATCAAGAGCAGGTTGTGATACATCAACATTAGTGACATGCTCACACCCCCCACGTAATGCATAAAGTGAAAAAGTACCAGTATAGCTAAAGCAGTTAAGTACTTTTTTGTCTTTAGAAAAGCGTTCTAAGGCGGCACGGCTATCACGTTGATCAAGGTAAAAGCCAGTTTTATGGCCTTCAATAATATCAACTTCGAGTTTTAAACCGTTTTCTTCAATTAATACTGGCTGTTGTGGTTTATTGCCCCACAGCACACCCGTTGTAGGCTCCAAACCTTCTTTGTTACGTACATCAACATCAGAGCGCTCATATACATCACAACCAGGAAAAATAGTCATTAGAGCGGCGACAATTTCACCTTTATGGCGCTCTGCACCTGCGCTCAATAACTGACAAACTAATACATTGTCAAATTTATCAATGGTTACGCCTGGTAAAAAGTCAGACTCAGCGGCACATAAACGAAAACCGGTTAAGCCACCTTCTTCAATAACTTGGGCGCGAGCTTGCAAAGCGCGACGCAAACGACGCTCAAAAAAGTTTTGGTCGATAACCTCTTTTTCATCAAAACTCCAAACACGTGCACGAATTTGCGAATGCGGGCTATAAGCAGCAGTTGCTAGGAATTTACCTTCGTTATCGTGAATAGTAACGGTGTCACCTAGGCCAGGTTTGCCCTTAATTTTTTTAATAGCTTTAGAAAATAACCAAGGGTGCTTTCTTTTTAAAGACTTCTCACGACCAGCTTGCAGGTAAATAGCAGATGACATTTGCATACTCATAACAGATAAATTAGCGGCTATTTTAGTAAAGCGGGGTCGAACATACAATGAATGTTTTGCACAAGTGCCTATAACCGCGTTAAAGTAGCCGTAATATATTGTTTTACATTGAAACAGCGAAATTTATGGAACAGCAAATAGCGTTACCAGCGCCGCTACAACAACTTGAAAATGAATGTCGTAGCTTCATCTCGTCACTTATTTGCGCTGATGTAGCCCATGATATAACCCATATTGAACGGGTTGTGAGAGTAGCCAAACAATTATGTATTGCAGAGCAGGCCGAGATGGCTGTAGTGCTCCCTGCAGCATGGTTACACGATTGTGTAGCGGTTGCAAAAAACCATCCAGATCGTGCAAAAGCGTCAACCATGGCGGCAGATAAAGCGATCACCTTTTTAGCCTCTATTGGCTACGATGAAAGCTACTTTGATGCGATTCATCATGCTATTGCAGCCCATAGCTTCAGTGCTAATATAAAAGTACAATCGATTGAAGCGCAAATCGTTCAAGATGCAGACAGAATGGATGCACTCGGTGCAATAGGGGTTAGTCGTTGCATGAAAGTAGGGGGCTCAATAAGCCGTCATTTATATCATCCACAAGACCCTTTTTGCCTAGACCGTGAAGCAGACGATAAGCTTTATACTCTTGATCATTTCTTTATTAAGCTACTCCATGTCGCAAAGAGTATGAATACACCGTCAGCTAAAGCAGAAGCTCAGCGCCGCACTGATTATATGTTGGCATTTATTGAGCAGTTAAAGTCAGAAGTAGGTGAATAATATGACCGCACCATTATTATCGGGTATTGATCATTGCCATCTTAATGTTGAAAATTTGGCCGAGGCTGTTGTTTGGTATAAGGAGATACTCGGTTTTAATATTGTGCCTGAGCTTGCGTTTTGGGATGAGGGCAAAGGCCCGCTGACACTCCAAGACGCAGCAGCAACAACACGACTGGCATTATTTGAGCGCACAGGGGCAAGTAAAGGAATCGCGTTTGGCGCAACAGGGCAGCAATTTATTACTTGGCTTAGCCACTTCGAATCGCATAAAATCAAAACGATTATTGCCGACCACGGTGTAACATTTTCGATGTATTTTAAAGATAACAGTGGTAATAATCATGAGATTACTTCCCATGATTACAGCCATGTCAGCAAAGCTATCGATAAATCAGTTTTGGTAGGTTGAGTATACTTTCATAACTTCATCAAGCTGGCGTTCAAACAGGTCAATAAGCTGCGGATCAAAGTGCTTACCTGCTTGTTCTCTCATGTGGGTGAGTGCTTCATCGACACTCCACGCCTGCTTATAAGGGCGTTTAGAGGTAAGCGCATCAAACACATCGGCGATGGCGACTATGCGCCCCTCAATTGAAATCTCTTCACCTTTAACACCGTTAGGGTAACCAGTGCCATCCCACTTTTCATGATGTTCCATAGCGAGGACATAAGCGAGTTGCAATAACGGTGAGGTTGAGTTTGCTAATATCTTGGCGCCTATTTCAGCGTGCTGCTTCATATAATCAAACTCATTAGATGTGAGCTTTCCTGGCTTTAATAAAATTGCATCAGGAATACCAATTTTACCTATGTCGTGCATGGGAGCAGCCTGCCTTATAAGCTCGGCGTGATGTTCATCCATTCCATAAGCCAGCGCCAATATTTTACTATACTTACTCATTCGAACAATGTGTTCGCCGGTATCAGTGTCCTTATATTCAGCCGCTTGACCAAGACGGTGAACTAAATCAACGTGCGCGAGTTTCAGTTGTTCTGCTTGCACCAGTGATAGGTGTGTTTTTACTCTAGAGCGAACAATAGCAGGGCTTATAGGTTTTGTGATGTAGTCAACAGCGCCTATTTCGAAACCTTTAAATTCATCGCTTTCATCAGCAAGAGCAGTAACAAAAATAATCGGAATATGCTGGGTTGCTGGATTAGCTTTTAACCGTTTACATACTTCAAAGCCATTCATATCAGGCATCATAATATCGAGTAATATAAGCTTAGGCGGTTCTCTATCTATAAGCGCAAGGGCGGCTTCACCCGATTTTGCAAACGATAAACGGTATTGGTTACTTAACACCTCACGCATCACTTTAAGGTTAGCAGGCTCATCATCAACAATTAATACACGAGGTCGGTTTGCGTTAATATCCATCACTGGACCTCCATTTGTTCTGTTTTATTCAACAGCTCAATTAAAGCTTTTAAACTATCTTGTGCTGCATCGAAATCAAATTCGTCGAAGTATTCAACCAAATTGTCGATATCGGTTTGATACCCTTCAGGTGTATGACGTTTAATCTTGTCTAAAAGTTCATCATTAAGCTCTGCATGCTCAGCGTCTTTATACAGTTGCTCACAAAGTCGTTTAAATTCGATGATAGAGAGCGCGCTCGTGTATTGTGCATTATCTGCGGTTATAGCTGGTTTACATGCTAAGGTTTTTTCCTCGAGTAATAAGTTTACCGCTGTTAATTCAACTTCAAGTTTAGAAATTAGCTCAGTTTGCAATTGAGGAGATTGTGCCTTCTCAAGCTCTGAAAATAACGCCATCATAGTCGGTAAACCTAAGTTACCCGCCAACCCTTTTAATGTATGCAGGTTACTGTGTGCATTATCTAAGGCATCGAGCCCGCCAGTAAACAGGGCATCGCAAAGCGTTTGCTGTTGATCCAGGAAACGCTGTATTTGTGTAATTTGTTTGCACTTGCTGCCCCACAGTTGGCGCCCTCTTTCAAAATCAATATGCTTTGCTTTGGGGTCTTTTTGTTCTATGAGTACTTCTTTTTTTAGACCATAGCCAAGTACTTGAGAAATTTCTTGGTTTAGCTGGTTAATATCAACTGGTTTGTTGGCAAAGCCATTCATACCGGCCTTTTTAGCGGTTAACTTATCTTGCTGTAAAACGCTCGCTGTTAAGGCAATAATTGGGGTGTTTTTTAGTTGCCTATGTTGTTCAATCTCGCGTATTTTTTGAGTCGCTGTTATGCCATCGCACTGTGGCATATGAATGTCCATTAAAATTACATCAAAATCTTGTTGTTCAAAAATAGCCAGAGCTTCTAATCCATTGCTCGCGGTGCTGACTGTATGCTTATCACGAGAGAGCAACAAACGTAGCAGTTCTACATTTTGTTCAATATCGTCAACTACTAAGATGCGAAGAGCTGGTAATTGCGTGTGTAAACCGTCAAAGTAGTTTATAAGGTTTTCATCACCAACCTCTAACGGAAGTGTGAAAAAGAAGCAGCTGCCTTTATTTTCTTTACTCACTAAGTTGATAGTTCCGCCCATAAGCTCAACTAATTGTTTGCTAATAGTAGTACCAAGCCCTGTGCCACCAAAACGGCGTGTAGTGGTGCCGTCAGCTTGTTCAAAAGGCTGAAATATGGCTTTTATGCGCTCTGGTGCAATACCAATCCCCGTGTCTTGAACTTCAAAAAACAGGTGTTCATTTTGTGTCGTACTCACTGTTACATGGATAGAACCTTGTTCGGTAAACTTAATAGCATTGCCAATCAAGTTTGTTAGTACTTGGCGAATACGATCGGGGTCGCCATAATAAGCTTTATGAACAGAGTCTTTGATTGTTAACGTTACTTCCAGGTTTTTTTTCTTGGCTTCTAACCAAAAGGTTGAAATTATACTGTCGAGCACAGGTTGCAAATTGAAATGCACTGGTTCAATGGTTAATTTTCCTTTTTCAAGTTTAGCAGAGTCAAGTACCTCATTTAACAGCCTAAGCAATGAGCGAGCAGCATTGTTAACGGTCACCAGATGCTTTTGTTGCTCTTGATCAAGAGGCGTATCCATCAGTAAGTCACTAAAACCAATAATTGAATTCATCGGAGTGCGAATTTCATGACTCATGTTGGCCATAAATGACTGTTTAGCTTGTGCAGCTTCTTCTGCTGCAATCTTGGCAAGTTTTAGCTTGTCTTCGTACTCTCGTCGTTCACTGATATCGACTAAAACACCATCAATCCAAATAGCTTCGCCTTGTTGATTAAATTCAAAGCTACCCTTTTCAAGTATCCATATTAGTTTGCCATTACGGTGACGCAATCTGTATTCAATAGAGTATTGCTCTTTTTTAGCAATCGCTTGCTCGACAACTTTATTTATATGCGCAATATCGTCTTTGAATAGTAAATCGCCATATTCTATATTTTTGTTTATAAACTCATTAGGTATATAGCCAGTCATTTCATTGATATTAGGGCTGATAAATATCATGCTCCATTTTTCGTTTATGTGGCAACGAAAAACAACGCCAGGCATGTTATCCATCAAAGAACGATATTGTTGTTCTTTAGTGACTAAGTCTTGCTGTAGTTTGCGTTGCTCAGTCAGGTCTGTAATAAAGCCAACATATAATGGCTCTTGATTAGGTTGCTTTACCTCTCCAACCCCTAAGCGAATGGGGAAGACATTCCCATTTTTGTGCTTTGCAAAAACATCACGGTTGACCCCAATGACAGCTTTTACATCAATTGTATTTGTTCTTGCTTTAGATAAGTAGCCATCGTGATGTTTAGCAATCTCTTCATCCATCAGCATTTTGACGTTATTCCCTTGCACTTCTGCTTCTTGCCAACCGAATATATGTTCAGCTGCTTTGTTGAAACTGAGGATGCTACCTTTTTGATCTATTGTCACTATGCCATCAATGGCGGTAGATAAAATTGCAGCGAGCCTTGATTCATTACTGGTCTTATCTTCTAGTAGCATTCGGTAGCGCACCATACCGTTGATGATAGCAACAATAGCTGTGAGAATAATTGTTGAGAAAACCACGCTAATAGCAATTAAAGTAAGCTCTGAGCTTTGTCCGTCAGTAATTAAAGGTGATACTGCAACAAAGCGAGTTGCGGCCATGCCCATGTAGTGCATTCCTGCAACGGCAAAACCTAAAATAATTGCACTAATAAGACGGGTTTGCGTCACGTTTAATTTTGGGAAGTGTCGGTTGATATTAAAGCGGGCATAAAGTGAAATATACGCAAGTACAACAGCAACCAAAATAGACAAACTGAACGTCAGCGGATCATATCTAAGTAATGGGCTAAGCTCCATAGCCGCCATACCACTGTAATGCATCGTTCCAATCCCTGCCCCCAGTAAAATGGCAGGAATGATCAATTCTATATTCGTTTTATCTTCTTTAACAAGCATTGATGTCGCTGTGAGGCAGGCCAAAAATGCGGGTATAAAAGATAAAAAGGTCAATGCTGGATCATAGCTAATATTTGTGCATAAGGAGAACGCTAACATGCCAATAAAGTGCATACTCCAAATACCGCCTGATAGGACTAATGCAGCCGTAGAGTTAGCGAGCTTCTGGTAGTTATGAAATCGGGTTACTTTAGCAAGATCAATTAGTAGTGCTGAAAAATAAGCTGCAAAAATGGCAGTGAGGACTGATAATGTAACCAGTAATGGATTATAAGTCCCGTTAATGATGAGACTAGGATTCTGGTCGGTAATAAAAAAAGCAGACAGCATAGCGGCTCAAATTTTGTCATTACAATCAGTTAACTACTTGATTGAAAATGAAATGCGTGAAAATAATTAATTTAAAAAACAAAACTAACTGAAAAATATATTAGTAATTATCATACCATCAATATGAATAATAGTTATAGCCTGATTGTATATTTCTAACTTTTCCTAACGCGTCATTCGTTTTACAAATACGACTACGAATAAGGCTAAAGAAAAGCTGCCACAGAAAGCTTCAATCGCCGCGATCAAACGTGATACGCCAATTGGAGTTATATCGCCATACCCCAAAGTAGTAAAGGTAACCACACTAAAATAAAAACTGTTTAGTAAGGCTGATAAATTGTCACTTAATGGGGCCGAAAAGTTGAGTTTTAAAAGAGTGTCGTTGTATGTAACGCCAAATAGGAAATAGCACAAAGCACAGATAACGATGAGTGATAAACTAAAGCGAATCACATTTTGTGGTTTTTCACCGTAACCACATAACATATTAATAAAGCTTGAACTGAGTCGCTTTAAAGAATATTTTGGATATTGCTCATGACGCATTCTAAGTTCTTTAAAGGTAAAATTACCCGCCAGTTCAAACAACCCCTGTTGCTCAGACGCTTTTCTCAAATTACGATAAATCTCTTCAGATTGTTCATAAAGATCTATTGATTTAGCCGCATCTTGCTTTTTAAAGGCCGCTTTTGCTTGCTTTTCTTGAAGTAGCTGAACGCCTAAATCTATATTATCTATTCGCGTGTTATGTAACTTTATACCTAATAAGTTTGTGTGTTGAAGATTACAATAATGCAGACTTGCTTCGTGAAGGTTGGCTTTCATCAATGAAGCATTAGCAATTTTATTATTAAATAAGTGAGCGCCTGAAAGGTTTGTACGGTAGAAATTACTATAAGAAAGATCGAATCCTTCCTCGTCATCATGTTTAACCAAGTTGAGTCCGGTTAAATTTGCGCGTTGAAGCTCGAGTCCTTGGAGTAGTCCACCTTTTTTTGCATAGCGTTCTAGCTTTTGAGTCAACTCAAGGCCTGTTTTATCAAACTTTTTATCGTGCCAAAAGCAAAATCCTGTGCCCATGTCTGTTTCTTGGCATTGTTTGTTATCAGGTGAGGTATAACTGCAACAAGGCTTATCTGGCATAATTGTTTGAGCTTTAAATTATTATACTTATTTATAGATTAGCAGTTATTTAGCAAGGTATTATATGCGCATGCAAATTTCTTTATTAGTGCGCTCAAGAGTTTAAATTGGTTGAATACACATTAAAACGAAGCCGCCGGCGTAAAACGGTTGCGATGAAAGTACAACAGCAATCACTGACGGTTTATGCTCCTTATGGTGTCGCGGTTGCTTCAATAGAACACTGGTTACAAACAAAACAAGATTGGATTCAATTACAGATAACAAAACAAAGTGAATTAATACAAACGCAGCAGTTACCACTCAAATCCTTGCAGATTAACTTGTTTGGCTCACCATTGAAGCTCAGCTTTAATATCGGTAAAAAAACGGCAGTGGCTGAAATTGACAGTGGTATAATGTCAGGCCTAAACATCACAGTTTCACCTCGTGTAAAAAATAAAACAGCAATGTATCAAAGTCAGCTAGAAAGTTTTTTGCACGCTCAATTAGAAAGTTATATTGAAATGCGAATACATGATTATTGTAAGCAAATGGGGGAAGAGTTACCGAACAAGTTAAAAATCATGATTTATAAACGACGTTGGGGCAGTTGTAATCGTCGTAGAGAGTTGACGTTTAACCTTTTACTAGTCGGTGCGCCAAAATGGGTGATTGATTATGTGGTAGTGCATGAATTATCACATTTAAAATACTTAAACCACAGTAGTCAGTTTTGGTTGAGAGTGGGGACGTTTCATCCGCAATACAAAAAAGCATCACAATGGCTAAAGCAGCATGGCATGAGTTTACAATGGGTATTTGATTAGTGTATTGATTTTTTATAATTAAAAAACTGAGGTAGAAAGAAGTGGTGGAGGGAGCTGGATTCGAACCAGCGAAGGCTGAGCCGTCAGATTTACAGTCTGATCCCTTTGGCCGCTCGGGAACCCCTCCACACTATTTTGTTACATTTGGCCCCACTTAACTTAGCGGTAAGAAAAGTGGTGGAGGGAGCTGGATTCGAACCAGCGAAGGCTGAGCCGTCAGATTTACAGTCTGATCCCTTTGGCCGCTCGGGAACCCCTCCAATGCAACGGCGCCGATAATAGCAAACTTATTATTTAAGTAAAGAAAAAAGCTAAAGAAATATCAAATAATGCCGATAAATATTTATTCATGAACATAATCGGCCAAAGTCTATGCAAATTGATGGATTGTTAATCACAGAGAGTCAGCTCGACAATCGCCTCGCGAAAAGCGTGTGTGAATCACGTCGAGGCGAGTTTGCGTTACTTTTAGCTATGTTGTCCCATGATGCTCTAGATTTTAGTCAATTTCATTTACCCAAAACCCCATTTGGCGCTGATGCGAAAGAATACGATGAAGCACAGTTGCGCTCTGAGCTCGGCGCTGGCCCCAAACAACCTCTTGCGCCAGATGAGTTTGATATGCTTATCGGTGAGCACAACGCACAGATTTTGCACCAAGCAGGAATGAGTGATATACGCTTACGCAGCTGTTTATCACCTGAGCCGCTTGCTGTTCGAGATGATAAGCAACATATTCCTCTTCACATTATCGATAACTGTGAGCCAGCGGTTCGCAAGCGTCATCTTGATAAAGAAACGCAACTAGATAACCCACAAATTGATGCGGCCGCATTTTACGACAACCTTAATAATGACGCATTACACCAGCCGTTACACGTGGCCCAAGCATGACACTTTTTTGCAATAAATAACCGCTAAAGTAATTTATTCAGTTTAAGGAAAAAAAAGCACCCAAAACTTAAATGCAGTTGCTATAATGGCCTTAAATGGGATTCAAAAATGCCATTATCATTAAACCAAGGTAATTTAGGAACATAATGAAGAAAACATTCACGCTGAATCACGAGAAAATCAAATACCCTCGCATGGTTGACGCTGCAAAGCATGAAGTGAAAAAATATTTGAAAAGAGAGCGTAACAAAACGTTACCGTTCGATGCTGATTATTGGGCATTTGATTGTAAATTTGGTAACACAGTAGAAGAAGCGCAAGTTGTGCATGTTGCCGAAATTAATAATTGTATCAGCGAAATTGAAAAGCAGGAGCTATCATCTTTCTATGTGGAAATTTTGGCAAGACCAGCACAGCGCCAGTCGCCAGATTTTGATGATGAAGCTGATGATTAAGCAATAAATATTATTGTGCTAAAAGAGTGGGCTTAATTGCCCATTTTTTGTGCCTGAAATAAAAACAAATTTCAGGTATGCTAACAACAACTGTAAAGAAAAAATAATAAAAAGGATGTTGTATGTTTATTCCAGCCTTATCGCTTATGGTACTTAGCTCTGTACTTTCAGTGTCTTCAACCTCAGCACCGCAGTGTCAGCAAGAGCCGGCTCCAACCGCACTTAATGAAAAAGATTGGCGCTTTGCCACTGATCCACACGGCAGTGAAGTCAAAATGAAGCAGACGCTGTTAACAGATGAGCGCATCTGGATTTCGTTTAAACGAGTGCCAAGAGTGGATGCCAAAAATAATTCTTGGGTTGAGCTGATCTATGATTTACCGGAGCAAACGTTTGAAGGTAATTCAGCTATTTTACTTAAATATAAAAGCAGCAAAAATCTCGTTGTGAAGCTCTCTCAAAAGGATTATGGTGGGCAAGGTGATAAAAGTTATGCACACTACCAGTATATACTTCCAGCACAAACTCAGTGGGGTACTCACTGCATAGGTTTAGCGGATTTTGCTAGACCAAGCTGGACTCCTGAAAATTCCGTCGATAAGGGAATAATAAAAGAGAACGTAAGTGCAATTTATTTAGTGCCAGATCTAAAGGATGAACTTGGTGGGGAAGCGACAATTGAGGTTAAAAATATTTCATTGAGACCTTAACCTCCAGCCTCAGATTCTAGATATAAAAACCAGCAATTGCTGGTTTTTTGTCTAGCGTGGTTTTTTTAAGCGTCAGCCAATTTAACACGGATCTTGTTCTTATCAACATTGCTTTGGTTTAACGCTTTAATTGCATCGTTAGCTTCTGATTCAATAGGCATTTCAACAAATGCAAAGCCCTTTGATTTACCTGTTTCTTTGTCTAATACAAGCGTGCATTCAGCAACTTTACCATAAGCGGTAAATAACACACGAATATCTTGCTCAGTCGTTGCGCGTGAAAGGTTTCTAACTAATAATTTCATAATAAGCCATGTTTTAAAAATAACTAATGTGATTGTCTCAAGGAAAAGCCGTTTGACCTAATGATTAATTACAAACAGCAAAAATAATTTTAAGATGATAGCCAAAAAAAAGAACAATTGAGAGTGGCGAAATGAGAGCAGTGACGAATAGCGTAATTAAAACAGCAATAATTGTTTTAGGTGGGCCAAATAATAATGACGGCAGTTTATCATTGATAGCAAAAAGCCGTTGCGAACAGGCGTATCAAACTTATCTAAAAATGCCCGCTAAGATTTTGTGTACAGGTGGGTTTGGAGCGCATTTTAATACCACTAACCATGCTCATGGTGAATATACTAAAAGTTATTTAATTGAACTTGGCATACCTGAATCTGCTTTTTTACCGGTGGCGCTAAGCCGCTTTACCTTTGAGGATGCATTACTCACTAAGCCACTACTCGCAGCGGAAAATATAACTGCGGCCACTTTGGTCAGCTCAGAGTTCCATATTGCACGAGTTCACTATGTATTTAGTCATGTGCAACCTAATCTAGAGCTAACTTCAGTCAGTGCTAAAACGCCATTATCAGAAGTTAAATTAGCGCAATTACATGCCCACGAGCGTGCAGTCATGCCTAGAGAAGTAAAAAATGTGCAGCAATTTATTGCATTACAGTCACAAAAAAGCCGTTAGTTGCTTAACTCATTACTAACGGCTTTTTCAATTGTGTAGAAATGATTACTTAACTTCTTTACCCGCGGCTTGTTGATCAGCGTGATAACTCGAACGTACAAATGGGCCTGAGGCTGCATGAGTAAAGCCAATTTCATCTGCATAATCTTTCAACGCATCAAATTCAGCTGGCGGTACATAACGCTTAACAGGCAAGTGGTGTTTAGAAGGTTGTAGGTATTGGCCTACAGTTAGCATATCGACATTATGCTCACGTAAATCGCGTAATACTTCTTCGATTTCGCTAATTTCTTCGCCTAAACCTACCATTAAACCAGATTTAGTTTTAACTTCTGGGTGCGCATCTTTAAAGCGACGTAGTAACTCTAATGACCATTTATAATCAGCACCTGGGCGAGCAAGCTTGTACAAGCGTGGCGCAGTTTCGAGGTTGTGGTTAAACACATCTGGTGGCGTTTCAATCAAGATCTCAAGTGCACGGTCCATACGACCACGAAAATCAGGGACTAAAATTTCGATGGTAATGGTTGGATTGTGTTTGCGGATTTCGCGAATGCAATCAGCAAAGTGCTGCGCACCGCCGTCACGTAAATCATCGCGGTCAACTGAAGTTATAACAACATAGCTTAACTTCATGTCTTTAATAGTTAGTGCTAGCTTCTCAGGCTCTGCGGCATCCGGTTTTAATGGGCGGCCATGGGCAACATCACAAAACGGGCAACGACGAGTACAAATAGCCCCTAAAATCATAAAGGTTGCTGTACCATGGTTAAAGCACTCTGATAGGTTAGGGCATGAAGCCTCTTCACATACTGAGTGTAAGCCGTGCTTACGCATTGCTTGTTTTATGCCGTCGATACGTTCAGTTGACTTTGGTAAACGTATTTTTAGCCACTCGGGCTTGCGCAACATTTCAGTTTTTTCAGTCGGTAATACTTTAACTGGGATCAACGCCATTTTTTCGGCGTCACGTAATTTTACCCCTGGTTCCATCTTGACTGGTTTATTCATTCGTTTTCAAACCCTTCAGTATGCTTAACCTGTGTAGCATTAAGCTTTGTGATCATGTGTTTTACAAGTCCATTACCTGCTTGCTCGAGGTTTTGTGGACCATCTAAATCAGTTGTCTGCACCATATTCATACCCGCATAACCACAGGGGTTAATACGTAAAAATGGGCTCAAATCCATACTTACATTTAAGGCCAAGCCATGAAATGAGCAGCCGCGACGAACGCGAAGGCCTAACGATGCGATTTTACTATCATTTACATACACACCCGGTGCATCGGCTTTAGCGTATGCTTCAATATCATATTCTTTCAATGTATCGATAATACATTCTTCAAGCCAAGTTACTAATTCACGTACACCAATTTTTAAACGACGTAAGTTAAATAAAACATACATCATTTGTTGGCCTGGCCCGTGATAGGTCACTTGACCTCCGCGATCAACTTTGATCACTTCAATATCACCAGGTGCAAGTAAGTGCTCTTCTTTTCCTGCTTGGCCTTGCGTGAAAACAGGTTCGTGCTCGACTAACCAGATTTCATCAGCAACAGCATCATCTCGAGTGTCGGTAAACTCTTGCATTTTTTGCCATATTGGCATGTACCGCTGGCGGCCTAATTGACGCACGATTAACGTGTTTTCGCTCACTGCAATCTCCAATTAGGGCTTAAAGCATGTGACGAACGTCATCGATATTACTGATCACGTTGTAGATTTCTTCAATATGCTTGCCACTGGTCACTGTTGCAACAAGGGTCACAGACTCATAAGTACCTTTACTGCTAGGTTTTACTTTAGGCGCGTAGTCGCCAGGAGCAATTGGCTGTAACTTTTCAAGAATTTGGTCAGTTAAATTAACGTTTGCTAAGCCCATTACTTTAAAAGTAAAAGGACAAGGGTACTCTAGGTACTCATCAAATTTAGTATTTTCTACGGGTGTAGCCACGACGATGACTCCTTACATAATGCTCTGATAACCGACTAATAACCCACGCTCGACCTTGCAGGTTAGATATGAGGCGCATTCTAGCATTTTTCAGGCAAAAAAAAACGCCTTGCAGTGCAAGGCGCTTAGAATTATTAAATCGTTAATTACATAATCTGTAAACGTAAGTAATCATAGATTTTGCTAAAGAAGCTGCCTTCCTCAACTTCTTCAAGCGTTACAAGTGGATATTGTGCAATCTCTTCGCCTTCAAGTTGTAAAAACAAGGTGCCAACTTTAGTACCTTTAGCAAGCGGTGCTTCTAATGTTTTGTCTAGCTCAAAGTTAGCTTTTAAATTTTTACGTTGGCCGCGAGGAATGGTAATAGGGGTATCTTCTAAAATACCTAATGATACATTTTCTTTATTACCCATCCAAATGCGTTGCTCTGCAAAGCTATCACCTGCTTGATATGGTGTGATTGTTTCGAAAAATCGGAACCCGTAGTTTAAGAGTTTTTTACTTTCTACTTTACGAGCTCGTTCACTTGATGTGCCCATAACTACAGCGATTAAACGCATTTCGTCTTTGGTAGCAGAGGTGACTAAGCTGTAGCCAGCTTCTGAAGTATGACCCGTTTTAATGCCATCAACATTCAAGCTTTCATCCCATAACAAGGAGTTGCGGTTATACTGCTTGATACCGTTAAAAGTGAATGACTTTTCAGCGTAAAAAGCATATTCCTCAGGAACATCACGAATTAGTGCTGCACCTAACGTTGCCATATCGCGAGGTGTTGTGAAGTGCGCGTCAGTATCTAAACCATGGCTGTTAATGAAATGAGTGTTGCTCATACCTAATTTTTCAGAGTGAGCATTCATTAAATCGGCAAATGCACTTTCACTTCCTGCAATATGCTCAGCCATTGCTACGCATGCATCATTGCCGGATTGAATGATAATACCACGGTTTAAATCTTCGACGCTGACCTGCTTACCCACTTCAATAAACATTTTAGAAGATTCAGGGAAGTTTTTGGCCCATGCTTTTTCACTGACAGTAACCATATCTGTTGGCGCAATATTACCCGCTTTAATTTCTGTGCCAATAACGTAACTGGTCATCATTTTAGTTAAGCTTGCAGGCGCTAATCGAGTATCTGGCTCACCTTCAGCAATGACTTTACCAGTGGTAAAATCAACAAGGAAATAACCTTTTGCATTAATTTGTGGAGGCGCAGGGATTATTTGTGCAGTTGCAGAGAAAATGGCAGCAGAACATACTAAGCCGCACACACCGTTGAGAATTTTGTATTTAAATGATTTCATCATACTCATTAATGGTTAAAGTTAAAGATTCGCGTTACACCATTCTAAAGGTGTTATTGGCCGTAAAGCAAGAACGCGTTTTGAAATTGGTTTTGTTTTAATTTTTCTAGCACTTGCTGAGCTTGCTCAGCGTCTTTAATAGGTCCAAGTCGCAACCTATAAATGGCATCTTTTTCTACAATACTTGTAGGTAAATGATATTGTTGGCGCAAGGACGAGGCAAGTGCTTCAATATTTGCTAATGTACTGCCCGCTGCAACTTGAATATAACTTGGACGTGTGGGCGAATGCGCCAGTGTAATAGCCTCAAGCTTAACCTTGGCTGTACCATGGTTGTAATAACCAAGCTTATAAGCCGCTGCGTATGATAAGTCTATGATTCTATCATCATGAAAAGGGCCACGATCATTAACCCGCACAATGGCAGACTTACCATTGGCCGTATTAGTTACCCGAACAAAACTTGGTAAGGGCAATGTTTTATGTGCGGCAGTCATGGCAAACATATCATAAATCTCACCATTTGATGTATGGTAGCCGTGGAATTTGCGGCCATACCACGAGGCTATACCTTCTTCCTTGTAGCCAGTTTCATCCAGCATAGGCGTATAGTTTTTACCGAGTACAGTATAAGGACGGCCTGCGCTGGCACTTTTTATTACTTCAGTTACAACAGCGTCCTGCATTTCTAAAACGGTTGGTGCGCGTAAAGGTGCGGCATCATGCTTCATGCTATAACGACTACTGTGGTCCGTTTTATTACCAGAACTACTACAGCCGCTTAATATAAGTGCAATCAGCATTAGGCTTATATACTTCAACATCCACTTCATTATTTTAAAAGCATCCTCTTATCAGTGGCAATCGACATAATTATGCCAAACCCTGCCATTAAGGTTACCATTGAGGTACCACCATAACTGATCAATGGCAAAGGAACACCTACAACCGGTAAGAGCCCAGATACCATGCCAATATTTACAAATACATATACGAAAAAAGTAAGGGTTAGTGCACCTGCGAGCAACTTACCAAATGCATCTTGTGCATTGACGGCAATGTATAAACCGCGACCTATAATAAATAAGTACATGCATAACAATAGACATACGCCAAACAGACCAAACTCCTCGCTGAGTACTGAAAAAATAAAGTCAGTGTGGCGCTCAGGTAAAAACTCGAGTTGTGATTGCGTACCTTGTAGCCAGCCTTTACCCTCAATTCCGCCTGAACCAATGGCTATTTTTGACTGGATTATATGATAACCAGAACCTAGAGGGTCACTCTCAGGGTTGAATAAAGTTAGTACTCGCTGCTTTTGATAAGCATGCATTCCGTAGTGCCAAAAGGGCCAAGCAGATAATGCAACTAATCCTGTTAAAAAACCAATTAGACGCCAACTTAGTCCTGATAAAAATATGACGAATATACCTGAACTTGCTATTAAAATAGATGTGCCAAGATCTGGCTGCTCCATTATAAGTAACGTGGGTAAAATCACGATGGCAAAGCCAACCATTAAGTGTAATGCCCTAGGGGGGAGGTGATTTCGCCCGATATACCATGCAACCATCATTGGCACAGCTAGCTTCATTAGCTCGGACGGTTGAAAGCGGGTGACTCCTAAATCTAACCAGCGTTGCGCTCCTTTTGAACTAACACCAAAAAGTATCACCCCAACCAACATGAGTAGCCCTAAGCAGTACAATGGAATCACGAGCCGCTTCAGTGTCGCTGGGCTAAATTGCGCTAAGACAATCATCGCTATGACAGCTGCGGCCATGCGGGTAGCGTGGCGAAGCATCATTGCATCATTTTGACCACTTGCGCTGTAAACAATAGTTAAACTGGCAACCATCATACAAACTAATGCAAGTAGCAGAGGTAAATCTAAATGTAATTTATCCCAAATAGATCGCTTATCATGTAATTGCATTATTGTTTAACACTCCTAGCAACCGTTATGGGATTCGCTGAAAAATAATAATCCATTAACTGACGGGCAATAGGAGCGCCAACAGAGCTACCTCCACCGGTATTTTCTACCACCACAGATACCACAATTTGAGGGTCTTTGTATGGTGCAAAACCAATATAAATTGCATTGTCGCGTTGTCGTTCTTTGAGTGATTCTGCATCGTAACGCTCACCTTGGGCGATACTGACGACTTGAGCTGTACCAGTTTTACCTGCTGGATCATAAGTTGCACCTCTGAATGCTTTGTGGGCTGTGCCTGTTACTTTATGCACAGTATTATGCATTGCATCCAGAGCAATACGCCAGTGATCAGCATTTTTCAATTCCACTGGAGGCTTTTCTTCATTATTTATTTGCGTTACTTCATCTTCTTTTTTTGCAACTTGGACTAAATGGGGTGGGAAGTTGCGGCCCTTATTAACAAGAATATTGGTTGCGTTTGCAATCTGCATAGGCGTGGCGGTCCAGTAACCTTGGCCAATTCCGACAGAAATAGTGTCTCCTCGCCACCACGATTCACGAAAGCGGCCTTCTTTCCATTCTTTTGATGGTAAAATAGCGCTCGTTTCTTCGTGTATATCAATGCCTGTTAAATCTCCGAAGCCAAATTGAGCCATAAAGTTGCTGATCTTTGTGATCCCCAAACGATAAGCAGTATCATAAAAATAGGTATCACATGACTCTTCAATCGCTTTGTAAACATCAACATGACCATGGCCCCAACGCTTCCAGTCACGCCATTTATGTTCTACATTGGGGATTTGAAAAAAACCAGGATCCCACATTTTTGTTTGCTCTGTTACTAAACCTTCTTCAAGAGCAAGGATCGCAAGGTGTGGTTTTACAGTTGATGCCGGTGCATATCGCCCTTGAGTTGTTCTATTTATAAGTGGGCGGTCGGGGTTTAGTAATGCTTTATAATTTTTACTACTGATACCATGAACAAACAAATTTGGGTCGTAGCTTGGGTTTGAATAAAGCGCCAAAACTCCACCGTCTTTTGCGTCCATCACCACAATTGCACCGCGCATGTCTTTTAGCGCGTGCTGGGCTATTTGCTGTAAGCCAATATCTAGAGTGAGCACAAGATCGTGACCAGGCTCAGGTGGGGTCATACTCAAGGTGCGAATAACCCGACCCCGGTTGTTTACTTCAACTCGTTGTGAACCTACTTGTCCGTGCAACAGTTGCTCATAATATTTTTCAATACCTAGTTTACCAATGTCGTGAGTTGCTCTGTAATTGGTGGCTTGATCATCCATTTCGAGCTTGGCGAGCTCTTTTTTATTTAGTTTAGCAACGTAACCAAGCGCATGGGTAAGCGTGTCGGCGTAAGGGTAGTAGCGAGCAAGACGGGCCTCAATACTAAAACCAGGAAATTTATGTTGGTTAACCGAGAACTTAGCGACTTCAGATTCGTTCAGTCGCGCTTTTAATACTTGGCTTTTAAAGCGGCGGTTATGTTTGATGTCGTCAAGAAAGTCACTTTTTTGCTGATCAGAAATAGCGATGAGTTGACTAATGGCTGCTAACGAGTCATCAAGACTCTTAACATCTTCGGGTATAACTTCAAGGTTATAAACTGGCTTGTTTTCGGCAAGAAGCACACCGTTTCGGTCATATATAAGGCCTCTATTAGGTGCAATTGGAATAACCTTTATGCGGTTGTCGTTGGAGCGGGTTTGATAATCCTGATGATCGTCAACCTGTATAGTGTATAAGTTAGACAACAATACAGCGACTAAAATAGTGACAAAAACAAAACCCACAAACGCGCGACGAGCAAACAGATTAGCTTCTGCTGAGTGGTCTCGAATTGTGGGTCTTCTTTTGAGCATCGATGGCTACTCGCGATGATAAGGATGGTTGTTGTTTAAACTCCACCCTCGATACAAGCTTTCAGCTACAATAATGCGCACTAATGGGTGCGGCAAGGTCAAGTTCGATAATGACCACTTCTGTTCGGAGGCTGCAATACATTCTGGTGCTAATCCTTCCGGGCCACCAATCAACAAACTTACATCGCGGCCATCTAGTTGCCACTTTTCCATATTTTTTGCTAACTGATGCGTATCAAGTGGCTTACCTGTTACCTCTAAAGTAACAATACGATTACCTTTAGGTATTGCCGCAAGGGTTTTTTCGCCTTCGATATGTAAAATCCGCTTTATATCGGCATTTTTGCCGCGCTTACCTGCTGGGATTTCAATTAGTTCTAATGCCATATCTTTTGGAAAGCGACGCTGGTACTCTGCAAACCCGGTCTCTACCCACGCTGGCATTTTTGTACCAACGGCAATCATTTGTATTTTCACGCGTGTCCTTCCAAACTCAATTTAAATAAAGGGCTGTTAGCTCCAGAGCTTTTCTAGGTCATAGTAGCTACGTGCTTGATCTTGCATCACGTGTACGACAACATCACCTAAATCTACCAGAACCCATTCGCCTTCATTTTGGCCTTCGTATCCAAGAGGTTCTTCACCGGCATGACGAGCTTCTTTAGCAACATGATCAGCAATTGATTGCACATGGCGTTTAGAATTACCAGAGCAAACAAGCATATAGTCAGTAATGTCAGAATTGCCTTTTACATCAATCTGTACCACATCACGGGCTTTCATATCGTCAATTTTGTCTAGTGCAAAGGCGAGTAGTTGTTTCGAATCCAAAGTGTTATCTCATTAAAAAAGGGAATAGCTGTTATTTTATCATGGCGGTGATTTTTATTCACCACTTAGATAAAGTTGCTGCTCACCTATATAGTGACTCACCGCAGTAGGAAGAAGTTCCCCACACGATTGACCTTTTTTAAGTTTTTGCCGAATATCGCTAGACGCAATATCCATCATCTGACCAGGCAAGAAATACAGTCTCCCAGCGCGCTCTAAACGAAGTGTGTCAGGTGATGTCGTGAGGGCCTTTTTTTTGTATTCAATAAGCTGCGGGCTTAAATTTATATTTTGATTTGGGCGCTGGAAAACTACAAGGTGACAAAGCTGAGTAATAGTTTGCCATTCAAACCATTTATCAAGCGTATTAAATGAATCGAGGCCAATTAAAAATAAAATGGGATCGTTAGGGTGTTCCTCGCGTAGCTCTTGTAAACTTAATAGCGAATAAGAAGGCCCTTGGCGTTTTAACTCACGCAAGTCTAGCGAAAAATACGGATAAGGTTCAATAGTGGCCTGCAGCATTGCAATTCGATCCTCGTTACTGATCCCCGGTACCGCTTTATGCGCTGGGATAGCACATGGCATAAATTGTAAATTACGAAGGTTTAAGTGCTCAACACATTGCTTAGCCATATTGATATGGCCTAAATGAATAGGATCGAATGTACCACCAAATAGTGCAATCATCTTTTGTTCCTAATCGTTATGAAACAGGGTGAGCGGGGAGAGCAACCTCAACGGGTTGACAAAAAACGAGGCATATATGCGCTAGTGCCTGATAAGGTTTAATTAGCGTACCTTGCTTATAACTTGCATCAAATTGTGCAAGCAAACTTATCAGATGTTCAAGAGTCGTAATCGATAAGCGGTTTAGTGCTTGATTAACAGGCCCCTGCTGGTTTTTCCAAATCGCTTTTTGTTTAAATAAATTGGTTAAACTCTCGCCTTGTAATAGGCCTAATTGCAAACTTAATAGTGTATTTGCTTCTTTGTTTATAGCCCATAAAATAGTGACCGCTTCAGTATTATGATCTGCAAGCTTGGTGAGGATTTTAATTGCTTGGCGGTTATTACCTTGTAAGAGTGCATCACTTAAATCGAAAATATCGAACTTAGCTTGATTAAGTAAACCTTGAAGCACTAATTGTTGATCTATTAGCGCACTGCCGTGAAGTAATGAGAGTTTTTCAAGCTCTTGAAAACACGCTAGCAAATTACCTTCAGTTGCATCAATCAGCGTACGCTTAGCATCATTTTGCATATTAATAGATAAACGATGGCACTGCTCATCGAGCCAACGTTGTAAATGATTGCCAGCCAATGGGTAGCAAGGCACAAATACACCGTGTTTATCTAGTGCTTTAAACCATGCACTGCGCTGAATTTCTTGGTTTGCCTTGGCTCCGGTTACAATTAGAAGTGTGTCGGGGTTATTGAGTTCAACCAGTTTTTTAAAAGTTTGGCTGCCAACAGTACCTGGCTTTTGAGAATTGAGATCAAGTTCAATTAAAGTACGAGCACTAAATAACGACATACTTTGATATTGGGCGATTAGCTCTTGCCAATCAAAGCCGGGCATTAGTGTAAATTTTATGACTTCATCAAAGCCTTGTTGCTTGGCTTTTGAGCGAATTTGCTGTGCGCATTGCGCTATTTGAAATGGTTCTTCACCAAACACTAAATAAAAGGGTTGGAGTGCTTTATTTAATTCACTCGGTAATTGATTAGCGTAACAGCGCATTATAGTTGTGACAGCTCTCGTACTATTCGACGACTTGCTTGTTTACGTATTTCATTAAGCAATAAATCAAGCTCCTTGGCTTTTGCCAAGGCGTTATCTGGGTCATCTTGGTAATTACGGTAAAGCTCAAAACTTTGCTCTATAGGATCTTTTCCGGGGCGTTTTAGGGTATACGCAACACTGTAAGCGAGTTCATATTCGGCCACTTGGCCATTTTTAAATAACGACAAAATCTGTCGTTCTAAACGGTCTTTAGACAAATATAGTTGAGCAACATTTTTTTCAGGCACTGATTGCAATTCAACTTTGCTCACAATGAGTTCTTTTTCAAGGATAGCAAAAAGAGCAGACTTTTCATCATCGCCATTAAGGGTCATGATTTTTAAGTCATCTGGTAAGCTTGATGCCTTTTTTAAGTGAAAGCCACAGCCGGTAAGTAAAAAACAGACTAGCACTAAGACTAGTCCGTTTTTAAAGGCATTAAATGATGCCATATTAGTTAGCAACCACGTTGAGTAGTTTGCCTGGTACGTAAATCACCTTACGAATAGTTACGCCATCGGTAAACTTAGTTACGTTAGATTCTGCAAAAGCAAGTGTTTCAACTTGTTCTTTAGTTGCATCAGCAGGCACGGTTAACTTTGCACGTAGCTTACCGTTTACTTGCACGATTATAAGCTTCTCATCTTCAACAAGTGCAGACTCGTCAACTGTTGGCCAAGCGGCGTCAAGAATGTCGCCTTCTTTGCCAAGCTCTTGCCATAATTGATGTGACAAATGCGGTGTGATTGGTGCAAGCATAATTAATAGTGCTTCAAGTGCTTCATTAGCAATCGCCACATCTTGTTTATCGGCCAAAGGGGCTTTTAACAATTTGTTCGAGATTTCCATAATAGCGGCAATCGCGGTATTAAATGTTTGACGACGTTCAACATCATCAGTCACTTTAGCAATGGCTTTGTGTAGCTCACGACGAAGTACTTTTTGTGGGTTGGTTAGCGCTGATTTATCAAGTGCTTGGTAACCTACTGTGTTTACATCAACCGCGTATTTCCATACTCTTTTAATGAAACGATGCGCGCCCTCTACACCTGAATCAGACCATTCAAGGGTTTGCTCTGGCGGTGCGGTAAACATCATAAATAAGCGTACTGTATCTGCGCCATATTGAGCAATAACTTGCTGCGGGTCGATACCGTTATTTTTCGACTTTGACATTTTGCTCATGCCAGATGAGAACACTGGCTCGCCATCGTCTTTATGCCATGCTTTTGTTACACGGCCTTTTTCGTCGGTTTCGGTTTCAACATCACTTGGCGAAATCCACACATCGCCGCCTTTCTCATCTTTACGATAGAAAGTTTCAGCCAGTACCATACCTTGACAAAGTAGGCGGTCAAAAGGCTCGTCTGAGTTTACTAAACCAAAGTCACGCAATAATTTATGGAAAAAGCGCGAGTACAATAAGTGTAAAATAGCGTGCTCAATACCACCAATGTATTGGTTTACTGGTAGCCAGTAGTTAGCTGCTGCAGGGTCTAACATGCCTTCATCATGGCGAGGGCTGCAATAGCGCGCGTAGTACCAAGACGATTCCATAAAGGTGTCAAAGGTATCTGTTTCGTGAAAAGCAGGAGCACCGTTAACAGTGGTTTTAGCCCACTGTGGATCAGCTTTGATTGGTGACGTTACACCATTCATCACTACGTCTTCAGGTAAGCGAACGGGTAGCATATCCTCAGTAGCGGCAAGCTCTTTACCGTCTTCATCGCTAAGCATTGGAATTGGCGAACCCCAATAACGCTGACGGCTTACGCCCCAGTCACGTAAGCGGAAGTTTACTTTACGCTCACCTACGCCAAGTGCTTCAAGCTTATCTGCAACCGCATTAAATGCATCGTCAAACTCTAGGCCATCAAATTCATTTGAGTTAACTAACACACCTTTTTCTGTGTAAGCTTCTTGATCAAGGTTTACTTCAAGTTCAGAGCCTGCGACAGGCGCGATAACTTGTTTTATGTCTAGGCCATAAGCTGTCGCAAATTCGTAATCGCGTTGATCGTGTGCCGGTACTGCCATCACTGCACCAGAGCCGTAATGCATAAGTACAAAGTTAGCGACCCAAATTGGCAGTTTTTCACCAGTTAATGGGTGAGTTGCATAAAAACCTGTTGCAATGCCTTTCTTTTCCATAGTTGCCATGTCTGCTTCAGCAACTTTGGTGTTTTTACATTCTTCAACAAACATTGCCACAGCGTCGCTATTTTTAGCCGCTTCTTGAGCAATAGGGTGCGCACCTGCAACCGCAAGATAAGTTACACCCATGAAAGTATCTGGGCGAGTCGTGTATACGCTGAATTTTTCGTTGTTATCTGTGCGGGTAAACTCGATATCTAAGCCTTCAGAGCGGCCAATCCAGTTACGTTGCATGGTTTTGACTTGCTCAGGCCAATCTTCTAGTTTGTCTAAGTCGTCAAGTAATTCTTGTGCGTAATCGGTAATTTTAATAAACCACTGAGGGATTTCTTTTTGTTCAACCACGGCACCAGAGCGCCAACCGCGACCATCAATAACTTGCTCGTTTGCAAGTACTGTTTGATCAACTGGATCCCAGTTTACAGTCGACATTTTTTTATACACTAAGCCTTTTTCGTAAAGCTTGGTGAAAAACCATTGTTCCCACTTGTAGTAATCTGGGTGGCACGTCGCGATTTCACGATCCCAATCATAACCAAAACCTAATTGCTTAAGTTGGGTACGCATGTAATCGATATTTTCGTAGGTCCATTTTGCAGGCGCTGTTTTGTTTTTAATTGCCGCATTTTCTGCTGGTAGACCAAACGCATCCCAACCCATAGGTTGCATTACGTTTTTGCCTTGCAAGCGTTGGAAGCGAGAAACAACATCACCAATGGTGTAGTTACGCACATGACCCATGTGGAGTCGGCCGCTTGGGTATGGGAACATAGAAAGGCAATAATACTTTTCTTTACTCTCATCTTCAGTGGCTTTAAATACTTGGTTTTCTTCCCAATATGCTTGGACTTTTGACTCTATATCTTGTGGGTTATATTGCTCTTGCATCTATGATTCCAGACTTCTTGCAAACTAGTAAAAAATTGCCGAATAGGATACCCCAAAAATAGTACTAATCACAGCGGCAAATAAGCGGATTTTATAAATTCATGACTTAATTAGTTTTCAGGGCAGGTTAACCTATACTTGTTTAAGGTAAACACTGATTTAACGTAGTTTTGAAGGAGTATGAAATGGCTGATTATAAAGCATGGTTAACAGATTTAAGTGCCTGGTTAAAAGATGTAAAAGAGCATGAGCTTAAAGACGCAATGGATAAGTTTGTTGAATCTGAACAAGCACTCAAGCAATTAGGTCAAGAAAAGCTAACGTTGTACCGAGAATACCTTAAACGTGATATTGAACACATTAAAGAAAACGACAATCACTATGACTCACTTGCATGGCAAGAACTTAAAGAGTCTTTATGGTTTGAATTGTCACACATAGAAGATAAAACCCAGTTAGAATGGCACGCATTAAACCAAGATTTTAAGCATAATGGCGTTTATCACCAAGGTGAATGGATAGCCATGGGCACATTAGTATGTAAGAATTGCAGCCATAGTTATGATATTTATCATGCCACGCAAATTAGAGCTTGTTCGCAGTGCGACGGTATCTATTTTTCTCGTAAGGCATTACAACCATAAAATAGTGGGTAGGCTCATTGCTCTGCCCATATTAAAATTAATCAGCCGTTGTGCTGATACAAAAAGAAGTTAGAATGACGAAAAAATTGCTGCCATTACCTGTGTCTGCGTTAGCGCCGACTATCTCACTTAATCATGTGCAAACGTGCATGAATAATCCGTATCCTGAAACCTTGACTTTCATAGGTCAACAGCGCGCTCAAAGTGCGTTGGATTTTTCATTGGGGATGGAGCTTCCTGGTTACAATGTGTATGTCATGGGTGAAGCTGCCCATGGTCGCTTTACTTTAGTAAAAGACAAATTAGAGGCGCACAGTAAAGGCCGCCCAACGCCAAATGAGTGGTTATACGTTAATAATTACGACGATCACCGTGAACCAATCGCGATGTTCTTGCAAGCAGGGCAAAGCAAGCAATTGGCTGATGATATCGACTCGTTTATAGACGAAGTGCTAGATACTTTTCCGGCAGCATTTGATAACCCAGCTTATCAGCGTAAAAAGAAAAAAATAGACCGTGAGTTTAATGACGCCTACGACGCTGCAATCACCGAAGTTGAAATTGCTGCACTTGAACAAAGCGTTGCTTTAATTGAAGAAAAAAGCGTAGTGGGGTTTGCTCCGTTAGTGGATGGTAAACAATTAAGTGACGCTGAATTTGCAGCTCTTGATGATGATTTACGCGAGCAATTTTATGAGGTTATCGAAAAACTAGAAGATGCCTTAATCGAAGCATTAATAGAGTTACCGCGTTGGAAGCGTGAATCGTCAGAAAAACTACGGAATTTAAAAAAATCCACCGCAGAGCTTGCTACCAAACCGCTGTTAAAAGATTTAGAACATAAATACGCCGCCCATATCGGCGTGCTACGTTATTTAAAAGATATTCGAGTTGAAATTATTGATGCGGTGCTTGAATGGCTTGACGATGAAGATGTCAGCGAGGAAAACAAAGAAGATTTTGATAGCAAAGGCATGTTGACCGACTTTTTTGCGCCCAATATCTTGGTCGAATTTAAAGAAGGCGATGCTGCGCCTGTCGTCTATGAACCTAACCCAACGTTTGGCAATATTTTTGGCAAAATAGAATACGCGGCGTCGCAAGGCTCGTTGATCACTAGCTATCGCTCAATTCAGCCAGGGGCTCTTCACCGTGCTAATGGCGGCTATTTGATTATGGATGCCGAAAAAGTCATGGCAAACCCACAAGTGTGGGATGGCTTAAAGCTGTCATTAAAAACGCATCAGATTAAAAATGATTTACCGTATCAAGACAGCGCAGTGGGCAGCAGTTTTACGCTTCGTCCGCAGTTAATACCCCTTGATGTGAAAATTATTTTACTAGGCTCACGAGATTTGTACTACACCATTGGTGAGTACGACGAAGAATTTGCTGAATTATTTAGAGTACTAGCAGATTTCGATTACTACCTACCTAGTAGCGATAAACTGCAATATCAGTTTATTACTAAAGTAACTGAGTACTGCCAAAATACGTTAAAATGTAGTTTGACCGAGTCAGCTATGGCACGACTACTTAAGTTTAGTTACCGCCAAGCAGAGCACCATAATAAATTATCAGCGCGTTTTGCTGATGTGCTAGAGCTGGTGGCAGAGGCAAGCTTTTATACTAAACAAGATAATTTAAGCCTAATTGACGCTCACCATATTGATGAAGCGATTGAAGGTAAACAGTACCGCACTGGGCAAATTAGCGAAAACATGCTTAGTGATATTAAAGAAGGGCACACCTTAATTGCTACAGACGGCCAAGCCGTTGGTAAAGTGAATGGCTTAACCGTATTGCACATTGGTGATACATCATTTGGCACGCCTGCACGTATTACTGCCACAGTGTACGCAGGGGCTGATGGCGTTATTGACGTAGAGCGTGAAGCAGAGCTTGGTAAAGCAATTCACTCTAAAGGGGTCATGCTACTTACCGGTTATTTGGGTAATAAATACGCTCAGCAATTTAGTTTAACCCTCAGTGCCAATATCGCTATCGAGCAAAGTTATGGCTACATAGATGGTGATAGCGCCTCACTGGCTGAGTTATGTGCGCTGATTTCAGCTATCACTAACTTACCCATCAGCCAATCGATTGCACTGACCGGCTCAATTAACCAACATGGTGATGTACAAGCCATTGGCGGTGTAAATGAAAAAATAGAAGGCTTTTTCAAACTGTGTAAAATGCGCGGTTTAACGGGTCAGCAAGGTGTGATTGTGCCTAAATCTAACCAAGTTAATTTGGTCTTAGATGACGAAATACTTACAGCTGTTGAATTAGGTAAATTTCATATTTATGCCGTCGAAACAGTTGATCAAGCTCTTAACGCATTAATGGATATAGACGCTGGTGAGCTGGTTGATGGCCATTACCCTGAAGAGTCGGTTAATGGCATTGCTTTAGCACGATTAAATAATATTGCCGATATCGTTAATGGCGATAGTGACGAAGACGAAAAAGAACAGAGTGAAGAATCATGATTAATATTATTTTAGTGATTATTATCGCTATATTTTGCTACTTAATCTTTCAAAATAGTAAAAAAGCTAAGCAACAAGCCCTAGCCAATGCGCAGCTTTGCAGTGATTTTTTAGCGACCAACAGTAAAGTTGAAGGTGTAACAGAGACTGCTTCTGGCTTGCAATATAAAATTGAGCACAGCAGTGGCTCTGATGTAAAACCAAGTGCGACCAGTATGGTGAACGTTCACTATCATGGAACTTTGCTTGATGGCAGTGTGTTTGACAGTTCAGTTGAGCGAAACAGCCCGATTAGTTTTGGCTTACAGCAAGTGATCAAAGGCTGGACTGAAGGCTTACAACTGATGAGCGAAGGTGACAAATTTACCTTTTATATTCCTCATCAGCTAGCCTATGGCGAAAAGCGAGTAGGGAGCATTCCTCCTGCGTCTTTACTTATTTTTGAAGTTGAATTATTAAAAGTTGAGTCGTAAAAGTAGCGTAATTAAGCGCTTTTATGGGTATTGTTTACTAAGGGGGGAATATAATCCTCCCCTAGTTTATTGCCTAAATACTTGAATATAATTACACTACCCACTGAAAGCGACGTCGCTTATTTCAAGTTTAAACTCACCTTGTTGTTTTTTAGCAATCATAAAGCCTAGTTGACTAATTTCTTGAAAGTTAATTATTGGCTGCTGTTCAAGCTCTCGTCCCCGAAAGGTCAAAATAAAATCATTTGGAGCAAATGTAAAAACCTGCCATTGGTCTTTTTCTGTATCAAACGATACGGTGTAAGCAGGGCCATCCATATATTTACTCGTTCTTAAACGAAGCTGATAGCTTTTTCCATCACCTTTTACGCGCAATGCAATCTGTTTAGAAGGTTCACTTTCTGTGTTGATGATAGTGCGTACAGAGGCAAAGCCGCCATTATTCTCAAGTGACACAGTTCCTGTAAAGATTAAGTTGTTATTCTTTTCGTAAACTTGGCTAGTCGAAAGCCCGCCCATGACCGAATCATTAACAATGTACCAATTTGGAATGGCATCAACATCGCTAGACGCTAAAAGCACGCCCGCAGACAACAAAGGTGCCAGATGAGTCTTCATACTAAATCCTAACGCGTTGGGTATTTAGATAAGCAATACGTAATATGGAATAAATGGTTCAAATTGTTAGCTAATTTTCACACACGGTTTATTTTTAGATAAGATATTTGTTTTTAAACAGAGCAATCGTTATTTATCAAATAATGCATCCAACGTGAAATACTCAACACCATGACCCGATTGCATACTGATCTGAGATAGCTTGATTGCAACTTGTTGCCCTGTAATAGGCCGATATTTTTTTAACCTGGGAATCACACAAAGCACTGGTAACAATATACTGCCAACTTTTTCTGCAAAGCGAAAATCATTAGTGCGCTTACCCAGCAATAACGAAGGTTGGATAATACTAATGCGTTTAAATGAAAGGGCTTGAACAGCATCTTCAAGTTCACCTTTCATCTTTAAATAAGCGCTAGTACTGTTTGTATTTGCACCACTTGAAGACACAAGTAAATAGTGTTTTACCCCCATTTTTGCAGCAAGCTCAGCGGCATGAAGTTGATAATTAAAATCTACTTTTCTTTGCGCATCAGTAGAACCAGCTGTTTTTTTAGTTGTGCCTAAACATGAAAATAATATATCAGCTTCAAACAGCGCCGAATATTGAGGTAGGTTATCAAAGTCAATAACATGATTAATCACTTTATCGCTGTGATAGTTAACAGGTCGGCGTGTTAAAGTAACGACCTTAGTGATATGAGTTGCCTTAGTTAATTGCTTAACTAAATGGCTACCCACTAAACCTGTAGCGCCAATGACAATAGCTACTTTATTATGCATAGGCATCCTTAGATATAAAATTTATGAGTAGTTGCTGATAAGTATATGCGAATAAGCAATGTATTAGCTTATTCGCAGGTTACAATCTAGTTTTTTTCAGTATTTAAAATAACGATAGGGTCTAAAATATGTGTCAGGATATGCTCATACTTTCTATGGTCGTTTAAATCCGGGGTATGCAAGTCTAAACCAATCTCGATATTGTAACTTTTGCTATCTGGAATATAGTATTTTAGAGCTAGGCTTATAACAGGCCTAAATTCAACTGATCTCATAGTCACTATATGTTGTTCAACACCATGCCAATTAGCAGCGCCATTAACCACTTTGATTGAAGTTTCTTTTGGATGAATAATTAGCAGAGTGTCAATGTTTGGGTATGCTGCGGTAACTTTTTTAAACGTGTGCTGCGTTGCAGTTTGTATTAACTCAGCGTTAAGCTTGCCTGTTTTGGTATCATAAGCGCCTCCTTGCTTGATAATAAAGTCACTAAAAATCGTTTGTGCTAGCGGATTTAGATTAGTTAAATTTTTTTTTTGAGAAATAGGTTACATTATTATCGAATACTTCTCGATAGAGTGCTTTGTTACCTGTATTAGCAGTTGGCAACCATATATATGCTAAGTTACGGTGGGTTGCGGGCTTGGCGAGTGAGATTGCATCTGCCGTCACTTGCGGGTCGCTATTGTATTGAAATAGTTTGCAACCTACTAAATTTAACAAAGCGATAATGACAAAAATGTATCTAATCATTTTTTCGCCTTCCTAGTGTCAATAGCCTCTAATGCAAATTGCAACGCACTATCTAATTTAGCAGGGTTTTTAAATAGTTCTTCGGGGTCTTTAACAATGATTTCTTCATTACTATTAAATTGCGCCACTAATTCAATGCCGCCAGAGCCCATTGTTAAAACTTTGTCATGTTCATCTCTAATGCGAATATACACTCTGCTACCTGGTACATACCCTTGTTGGTTTTGAAATAATGATACAAGAATATCACCGCCATCTGCACCGCCCTCAAGGTAAGACTCTTCTTGGCCGTACCATTTGGCTACATGACCTAATAAAATACTGTTAGTAAAGTGTGCACGTACTGTATCAACACCTGCAAATACGAATGCACTTACACCTAGTTTAGTTTTTGTTGTGGCAAGGGCTTCTATCCAGAGTTCATTACGTAGATTTTGATTTTCTTGGCCAGTAAGCGGGTCATATAAGTTGTCAGCGTTATCTAATAATTCATGAAAGACGTTATAAACTTCACTAGTGTCTACGACTTTAAAGCCACGCTTTTCAAGTGCCTCTTTTATCGGTTTTTTATAATGACTTTTTAATTGTTTTTCAAAGGAAACTAGACTCTCTTCGACATGAAAACCGCTAAATCCTAGCACCTGGTGGTTTGATTTTAATTGTTCTGTATTCATGTAATTAGGTGAAGACTTACACCCACTTAAAGTAATAAAAATAATAATAGTAAAAATAAATCTCATAATAACTCCTGAAAATGAGTGTAAAACTAAAGTAATTTGATGCCAATTTTAGCGAATGAAGTGAGGGTGAGGTGCCTATATTCACTGCCACCGACTTGCGAGCGCCAATTGATTGTGGTTTTTTTATTAGTCAAACTGCTATCAGTATAAACAATTAAATATTTAGCTTCCTTTGGTAGAGTAAATTGTGTTTTGTAATATAAATTGCCATCCAAATCTAAGCTTGTTGGTAAGCCATTTTTCCATGATTCATAGGGTTTTAGATGGTTAATAACTTGTTTTGATTTATTTAAAATCAGCAATTGCGGATAAACGAGGGTGGCAGTTTGAACAAAAGCACCATTGGCGTAACTAAAAACATGTAAAAAACGGGTGTCGCTAGGTTTTTCAATTGCAATAAATGGGCTTTTTGCATAATCAAAAAGCTTTACTGGCTGATTTCTTAAATCATAATAAATAAGCTGTTTTGTTTGTTGCGCTACGAATGTAATGTCTTCTAAATTAGTACAGCATACGCTGCGATTGTTTAATACTTCGAGATCACTTTTAGCTGAACTCGCGCAGCCAAATAACAATAGAAGTATGAGAAGCCCAATTATTAACTTTTCCATAAGTATTTTTAATTTTTATTAGTGGAATGGATAATATCTAATATTAACTCAGACTGAAATCTATAAATTGCAAAATTGTGACATAATGTAAATGCATACAAGGTGTTGAATTTTTGTTTAAAAATCTCAACGATCGATAATTTGATTGTAAATGAGTCATCGGTATTATTTAGAAAACGATAAAATTGAAGAGGCACTCCATGAGTATCATCATTCTCACTACTGACAATAACATTGCGGTGATAACCCTAACCAATGGTGAAAACCGCCACAATCCACAGTTTGCTAAAGATTTGAAACACGCCCTTGCAGAGGTTGTAGCAAACGATGATCATAAAGCACTAGTCATTACGTCAAATGATGAAAAAAGTTGGAGCTTGGGCATTGATACTGATTGGTTGATGCCTGCAATGAAAGCGAATAAAGCCGATGAAATACGTGGTTTTATGTATGACATGGACGATATTTTTAAAACGTTACTACTTTTTCCAATGCCTGTAATTGCGGCGATTAATGGTCATGCGTTTGGCAATGGAGCTATCTTAGCATGTGCGTGCGACTTTAGATTTATGCGTATCGATCGTGGGTTCTTTTGCTTCCCTGAAGTTGATTTATCAATCCCATTTTTACCGGGCATGATAGCCTTTGTGAAAAAGGCGATACCATACTACCGTTTTAACGAAATGAAGTTAACAGGCCGTCGCGTTGCGGGTGCTGAGCTGGCAAGTGATCACGTTATTGTGAAGGCCTCAAAAGATAACGACGCTTTGCTTGCTGATGTAATGGAATTTGCCGCTACATTTGACAAAAAGCGAGCTATTTTTGCAGAGCATAAAAAACGCCTGCACAAAGAAATAATTCAGATTATCGATGAAGAAAATAAACCGTATATTGATAACCTTTCATTGATGGTTTAGTTGTACAACAGGAAATCGTTAGTTATAGGATATAGGCGTTTATGAAAGCAAAAGAAATGGAAGAGTTAGCATTAACACGAGCAGAAACTAAGGAAGTTATAACGCCTTATGCATTTAAAATTGATCAAGCATTATTAGGCTTGCCATTGGCGTCACCCACAAGACGGGCGCTAGCGATGCTAATAGATGTAATGTTAATTTTTCTTGCGGCAAAACTCAGTGCTGCTTTAATTGCATTTGTAGCTACAGTGGCTTTTTATAAAGGCACTGCGCAAAAACACTTACCTAAAATGAACTCGCTTTGGCGGCGAATATTAAAACTAACGGCTGCTACTTTGCTGTTCATCAGCTCGCTGTATTTATTGTCAGTAGCAATTGATTACTTTGATGGTGACACTGCGACTATTCAACAAAATATAATATTAAACCCAGAAGAAATACAGGCTGTTAATACGTATTTAAAACAGACCAAAGACGCACAGCAGTGCGATCAAGCGTGTCAGGCAGCTGAGCTGGCTAGTTTAGTATCTCAAGTAGCAAAGCTAACTGAACTCAATGAGCTCAGCGAAGTGAATAAAATTGAACATATTAATATGGCGAAAGGGCTGTTGGATTTGATCATCGAGGCAAGCGAGCAATCACACAATGAGCAACGATTAGCGGAAATTGAATCTATAGAGCCTCAGTCAAACTCATCAACATCTCATAGCATTTTAAAGTGGGGTAAAGGGGTTATAGAAGATTTAGGTCTAGGCTTTGGCTGGGCAGCTATTTATTTCACGTTGTTTTCCCTTTTATGGAAAGGACAAACGCCGGGTAAAAAAATATGTAATATTCGTGTTGTGGCATTGAATGGGGAGCAGTTAGGGTTACTCGATTGTTTTGGTCGGTACGGTGGTTATGGCGCAGGCTTTGCAACCGGTTTATTGGGGTTCTTACAAGTCTATTGGGACCCAAACCGTCAAGCCATTCAAGATAAAATATCAGCGACAGTTGTTATAAAAGGGATTTTGAATCAGCCTGTTACTCCAGAAACAATAGAAAAGGCGATTAAGGAATAAATTAAAAGTCTGCTTTAATAAATATTTTAGCTCTGGCTTAGTCAAACTAAGGCATTCAGCTATAAATTGTAGGTCGCCATTTATGGCGAAAGAACGCTTTTATTAAATAATACAGGGTTAGCTTTAAGTTAAATAATACTATTAAATGAGAGACGGCCAATGAGTACTGAAACACAAATTGATGAAGATAAAATAGACGACGCAGCATTAGCGCTGATGTATTTAACCTTGCACGACTATTGCCGTGCATGGAAACAAATTGATTGGGACGTAACCAATCGGCTGCATGAAAAAGGTTTAATTGATAACCCAATTGGTAAAGCTAAATCAGTCGTACTGACCGAAGAGGGCTTAAAACAAGCAGAGTTATTATTTGAAAAGTTGTTTACGAAATAGTGTGTGTCGGAAATAAAAGGCTCTAAAAAGCGCTAGCTATAAGACTAAAAAAGGTCTAAAGTTAGCTCATATTTATGGTCGTTTTGGTGAGTTATGAGACAAATATTAGCAGACTGTTCAGCAAGTATTTCAGAATTAAAGAAAAATCCAACAGCGTTATTAAATGAAGCTGATGGTTCAGCGATAGCTATTTTAAATCACAATAAACCAGCAGCTTATTTAGTACCTGCGCAAACGTATGAGTTTCTAATGGAACTTATCGACGATATTGAATTAGTAAAAATTGTCGAAAGTCGCAGAGCTGACTTATCAGAGGTTGTTAAAGTTAATATTGATGACTTATAAGCTAAAATTTTTACTCGTAGCACAAAAAGAGTGGAACAAGCTTGTTCCTCCCATAAAAAGTCAGTTTAAAAAGAAACTCATAGAGCGTCTAGAAAATCCTCATGTACCAGCATCGAAACTGAGAGGTTTTGATAGTGTATATAAAATAAAATTGCGCACAGCAGGCTGCAGGCTTGCATATGAAGTGATAGATGATGAAGTGGTAGTATATGTTCTCGCTATCGGCAAACGAGATAAAGATGCAGTGTATAAAAAGTTGGTGAAGAGCTCAAAATAAAGGTACTACTGGCTTTGTTACATTTATGGT